>DHNY01000011.1 GCA_002409625.1 Anaerolineaceae bacterium UBA5404
TGGGGTCGCTCCTTTTTTGGTTTCGTCACCTTAAGGATGACCCCAATGTGCTTTTTTGTAAAGCCCTATCGTCTCACATCTATTTGAACTTACTCACGTTTTCATAAAGCTAACCCTACCCAGACAGGTAGGTTTTTCGCTATTCTATTAATAAGACTTCTTTTTAACTCAGTTTGTGAATGGGTATATCCAGGTAAAACTTGCTCCCCTCACCCAATTGGCTTTCTACGCGAATCGATCCACCATGCTTTTCGGCAATCGACTTTACAATCGCAAGCCCCAGTCCTTGAACATTGTTTTCAAAACTTTCATCTTCGTTGAGATGAAAAAAACGATTGAACAAAGAGGGTTGATCGATTGGAGCGATGCCTTTTCCTTCATCCTGAACAATAATGTGTAAAATCGATGCGTCCTTTTCAGCAGAAACAAACACTTTTCCACCCAGAGGACTGTACTTTATCGCGTTTTCGATCAGGTTATACATCGCTTGTTGGATAAGCGTCGGGTCGGCAGAAATATATGGCGTTGCCATCTTTGAATAATCTTGTTGAACACTAATCTTTTTTTGCTGTGCGCTGTGTGATAAAAGCTTAACCACGTCATCTGTTTTCTGCTGAAAATCAAACCGCGAATAGTTTAAAGGCTGCACAACATCCAGCTTTTCGAGATTGAGCATTTTATTAACCAGTCGGTTCATGCTTTCAGTGTGATCTTCAATAAGCTTGACATAGGTTTGTTGTTCTTTGTTCAAATTCCCCATGCGTTCCAAAAGAATAAGATGTCCTTTGATCATCTTGATGGGAGATTGCAGATCATGGCTAATGTTACTGATAAACTCAGTCCTTTGCTGATTGATTTGAGAAAGCCAGGCTTGATCAACAAAAAGAACGACATTCCCAACTGTTTTATCTTCTTCAATAAGAGGATAAATTTCCAAATCAAAACTGGCTCCATTGCCAAACTGAATACCACTATCATAGACCTGTTGAGAGCTGTTATCCTTCAAGAGATCAAGTATTTTAGCGTGAACAAAGGCATGTTTACCCTTATTTAAACCCAGCAAACCATCCGCTTTTCCGGCTAAAACCTTGGCACTTTTGTTCAAAAAAGTTATCTCACGATTTTCGTTGAGCACAAAAATCGCATGGGGGATGGCATTTAGGCTTGCTTCATAGCTATGTTTGTCATTCATCAGCTGCAAGGTTTCTTGCTTGGTAGACATAGCAACAGATGCCCTAAATGCTAATTCCTGATAAAACTTAATGTCATCTGGTGAAAACCATTTCTTTTGTTCAAAACCAACCCACAAAATGCCATGCGTACGCCCTTTATCATTTAGTGGCAAGGCAATGATGGATTGTGGAAATGGTGACCCTGCACTAAGTCCAAAATACTGGTCAACTTTGACATCCGTAAGAATAAGTTGCACTTGGGTTCCGATTTTATCCAAAATGGTACCATCCAGATAGGCATACAATCTGGTATTTTCACCTTGCCCAAAACGAGAGCGAATATGCAATGGCTGACCTTTTTCATGCTCATCGAGCAACAAGAGCCGCGCGGAACTTGCATCCCTGGTTAAGGCTGCTTTTAAGACAGAAGATAAGATAAGGTCATAACCCTCTTTTGAGTAATGAGAAGGGTCTAATGACAAAAGTCTTGATTGCGCTTCGTGCCTAAAAAGTAAATTTTTACGAAGCGTTTCCAATGCCTGGTAAAGCTGCCTTTCACCTTTTTGACTGGGCTTACTTAATATTTCAAGATCATAATTGCCACCACTCAAACGCCGAATCTGCTCAATAATGGGGCTCATTTCATTTTTATCTGTGACCGTTTTGATGCTCTCTGGCAAACGCCAGGCATGAAGATACCACTTTTGCATAACCCAAAAGCCCAAAGCGGCAAGCACAAACGCCGGTAAGAAACTTAGCCATAAAAATAAACAATAGCGCAATACAACCCACTCAAAAGGCAGACGAAGGAAGAAAGCGCGGGTTGCATAAAGTATAAGGACTAATGGCACCAGGCTAATCCAGCTTAGCAAAACATAAACCCATGATTTTGTCCCTCGCCAAACCGGACGTTGAATTTGTGGGAAGGTCAAATATTTTGCCAACACAATGGGTATTGCGGCATATAAAATGATTACCGCCGGGTCTTGTTTCTGAAGTAAGACCTGCACAAGACCGGTCAAGAATCCAAGCAAAAAACCCGGAATAAGACCCACAAAACCTAGCACAAAAACAATCAAAGCAATATGCAAAAAACCAATAAAAAAGGCAGGCGTAGCAAAAAACGTAGCAATATCCAAGGCATAAATCTTTGCTTTTATGCCTAACCAATTCAACGGAACCAGTATTAAAACCGCAATTGCCAACGCAATAATTTGCTTTTTATCGAGCTTATACCCAGTTTTTGCAAGGTAAATAAGCCCCCAAACCAGCAAAACCGCAAAAACAGCCATCAAAAACCAAGTGCCAAAAGGAACAGGTACAGATGGGACGACAAGGTCCGTCAGGTTTTGAATGGTATGGATTGTCATAGCATAAAGATTATAGCACGCGCAGCCTTTATTCTATTTAGATTGGTTGCCAATCAGAGATAATTTCCATGATTTTAGCTACAACTTGTTCAATATTTAGATGGTCGGTATTAACTAAAATGGCATCCTCGGCTGCTTTCAATGGCGCATGTTCCCGTGTAGAGTCAATCACGTCGCGATGCCTTAACATCTCGATTGTTTTTTCAAGATCCAGCTGATTTCCGCGAGCCAACTCTTCCAGTAATCGCCTTTGAGCCCGAACTTCGATTGAAGCATCCAGGTAAATTTTCAAATCAGCATCAGGCAAAACGACAGTGCCAATGTCCCGCCCAAGCACAACGATGTGCCCTCTGGAGGCAATTTTTCTTTGCAAATCAGTCATGGCTACGCGCACACCGGGGTAAACTGAGACCTCAGACACAGATCCGTTGACTTCATTGGATCGGATCTCCCAGGTGCGGTCTTTGCCATTGATTAAAACATCAAACTGTCGCCCATCTTCAACACTCGCCTGAACAACATCTACGTCCAGACCTTCCGCAAGTAAAGTAACCGCTTTTTCATCTTCAATAGCGACGCCTGTTTCCAAGGCCTCGCAGGCAACAGCCCGATACATGATGCCCGTATCAAGCCATACATATCCTAATTTTTCAGCAACAAGTGCACCAATAGTGGATTTACCTGAAGCGGCAGGTCCGTCAATCGCGATTGTTTCGGGCTTAGATTTGCTACAAGCTTTCATCATTTATTCATTAGCTCCTGTAAAAAGTTTTGTTTGTACCCACAAAAAAGCATTCTCAACATGCCAGTTGTTAACTGTGCTAAACATATTATTGAGATAATCTCTAAATTGGAATCGATTCCAAGGGATAAATTTACTCAACTCAATCCGCATACCCCGGTATGGTTCCTCAAAACTTGGAATGGTTTGACTGCGTGAAAGGATAAACTCAGGCGCCTTTGATGGCACTGGCGATTGATAATGACGCAACTGCCAGCGCAAATCTTCATCAATATGATCTGCCAAAAAGCTGGCTTCTGAAAAGTTTATTCTTCCATAGCCTTCAAAAAAATCCAAAGCACGCCATTGTTCTTGATTGCCCAAAAGAATGGGACCATGATTTAAACTCAATTGAACGATGTCATTTGTCTTTTCCAGTGAATTGAAGGTTTGGCTAAGCATGCCGGCAAAAAGACACAACATTAAAGCCAACGCAAAAATCGTGGCGCTGTGCTTGGTTTCAAAGGCAAGCGAACTCAACCAAAACAGGATCAAAATCAATAGCATACCAGCCAAACTTGCCAAACCAACCTGCAAGTAAACCGGACTGCCAAATTCGACCTCAAATAAGCGCGTTAAGCTCATCGCAACATAAACCATCAATACAACAAAAAGTACAAATGCGCCAATTTTTAATCCCGGCTTATTCCTGAGATCAGGTTTTAATCCTGCCAAAAAGTGGGCTGCTAAGAACCATAAAGCCACAACAAGCATTACGCCAGCGCCCACATCTTGCCTGGAGAAGAAAAGCGTGAGCAATAATCCAATCAAAACAAATAAGCCACAGCTTATCTTGCTGGGTAAATCAGAGCTACGACCTTTTTTAATAAGCCAAATAATGCCAGCCAATAGTGGCAAAAAGCTCATGCTCAGTAGAACAAAGAAAACATGATAGAGAGGCAAGCCATATGGGGTACTAAACAACTTTAAAAAGGCTATAACACCAGAAGCGATTTGACCAAGCCCATCCATTTTCAACAAAAATCCCGTTGAAATCAAAACGAGACTGATCAAAAACGAAACAATAACGACCATCCAATCTTTTCTATTAGAAAAAGGCATTATCAGATCAATGCCAATTTCAAGCTTAAAAAGTCTTGTAACACCCAACCAAACCAGTAATGCAAGCAGGAAGACCCAAAAGTATTCACCACTTAAAAAGGCGAGCGCTAAAAACATGCCAGTAAGGATTGCTTTTTTCTTGTGAAAAAAGTAAACAGCCCAAGCCATTGCCGCAAATGCCAATAATGGCGTGGCAACTTGCCTGGACATGGTCACCATAAAAGGATCCAATGCTAAGCCGAAAGCAAAAATAATCGCAAGTACAGGCTTTTTTCCCTTCATAATTAGAAAAGGCAAGAAAACAAGCGAGCTACCAGCTAAAATGGGCATAATCCGGGCAACAAAATTGGAACTTCCAAAAAGATACATTAAAATGCCGGTCAACCCAGAATAAGCTGGCATGCTGACAAACCCTAATGCTTCACCACGCGCAATCGCTAATGCATCTGCTGCAAGTTTTCCATCAGAAGCAAGAAAAGCCATATCGTTGATTTGAATTAATCTCACAACAAGCGCTAATACAAAAATGGCTAGGCACCAAATAATGGTTTTGTGGTTGTTTAGAGTTTTGTTTTGATTATTTTCTGGCATTTTATTGTCTCACTTCATAAATCTTAACCGTTTCAGTTTCAAACACAGGCATAAACATACTGGCAAAATAAGGGTCAGTTACACGATAGGTATCCCGCTCATAATTGCCAAAAACGATGTAACGGATATCATATTGATCAATAATTTCGTTTATTCGCTCTTGTTTTTTGCTGCTATACAGCTCCCGCAAATCCTGTTGGCGAGTGCCCACTTCGCTGCCACCTCCGCGCCATTGGTGTTCGTGCCCAACCCAACCCAGCACAGAGGGCATGCCTGAAAAAGTAGAAATCAAATTATAAGTGGTATACGAGCCACCTTGCTCAGCAACAGCTTCAGCCATCACGCCAAGCTCAGCCTTTTCAAGCCACTCAGCTGCACGCATTGCATCGGGATAACTTTCCCAAAAGACGCGTTTACCGTCCAGGGAGTAACCTAAATGAGGTTCAAAGCCTTCGGTCTTGTTCCAAATTTCCAGCACGGGATATGCTAATCCGCCTACCACTGCCACCAAACAAAGGACAGCAAGTGTGGCGGCATATTGTTTTCTTACTAATTGCCAAATGATCCATAAGGCAAATATCACTCCAACCGAAAGCATCAACCAATCCGCTTTTAAGGCGCCAAATGATAAAGCCGCAGATCCTGCCGGCAATTTATCGTTCAAACTGACCACAAAAGCAGTTAATCCTAAAATGACAATCAAAGCAACGAACACCATATTGGGTGTCTTGCGACTTTTTTCATGCTTGAAAAGGATTGCAATCGCGTAAGTGGCAGCGATCGACCAAACAATCCATGCCTGGAAATAAAACTTAAAGATCGTATTCATGCGCCAGCTAAATTGGTCGCGCAAATAAACAAATTCCGGGGCGAGCGTTAGGAGACCGCCCAAAATAATGAGGAAAAGCACAAAGATCAAATGACTTGGTTTTGAATCGTCTTCAATTGATAAACCCGTTTCTTCTTCAAGCTCAACTGGTTTTTTCTTATCCAAGACCAAAGCTAAACTTAGCGTTAGCAAAACAAACAATGTAATCGCAGTGCCGGGAGATTTAAGACGCTGTAAGATGCTTTGCACCAATAAGTCCTGACTGGTCGCAGCGCCTTGCAATCCCAACAAAAAAGAGGCGCTTGAGTCATTGTGACTAATAAGCCAACCCAAACTCCATGAAAACACGAACAATAACGCAAAAAAGGCTAAAACAATGAGTGACGCTGTTCCCAGCTTTTTAAATGCTTTTTTCTTGATCAGGTGATAGATTAAATAAACCAGGATTGGCAGCAGAAAAGGTCCAAACATAAGCCAGAAATTTTTGCCGGGCGTAAAGAATGCCAGGCTGGGTAAAATGCCACCTGCCTGCGATGCAAAACTCAGGTAAAAAGGCAAATAAAGCAAAACGCTTATCATGCCTCCCGCAATCACAAAACCTAAAAATTCCACCAAGCGCCTAAATTTCCAGCCATCCGATTGATATTTCCTGTAAACCAAGGCGGCAGCCATCAAAGCCAAATAAAAAGGAAAGTCCCAGGTGTTCATAAATGCAATTCCACCAAGGCTCAAACAAGCATAAAAAATGGCTAATACATTAAGCCCGTCTCTCCCAACGTCAGGCTTTGGTGTGGTTTTCCATCCGCCTTTAATAGCATTGAGTGCTTGTGCGACAGCCAACAAAACAAATGGCATGCCCAACATATGCGGGTGAATATCAGAGAGTAAAAAGGTAAATTGTGGAAACTCATCAATAACTTCGATGGAATGCCCACTTAAACTGGTATCTCGCAACACGCGACTTGCCTGCCACCAAGACCACCCACCTCGATTAGGCACCCAGGAAATGGTTCTGGGCCGATTTGCTAACTCAGAAATATTAAGATCAGTCCAAAATTCAGATTGCGCTGGCTTTTCACCATCAAAAGACCAAGCCACGCCTCTGGAATGAGCCACATCCAAAGCACCAAACCAATTAGAAACAATGAGCAACATTATCGGTGCTAAGAGTGCCAGGTACTGCACTTTTTTAGATGGTCTCTCTTCAGCCGTTTCTTTCAGTTTTTTATGTTTCGAGAAAATGATCAAATCCGACACAATGCCATATGCCCCAATGGCTGTTAAACCAAACCAAAACGAGCTTACCAGGTTGTAGCCGACAGAAGCAACCACATTACTCGCCCGAATTAACATCGCGGCAAGCACGTAGCCGAAGTAATAATAAGAAATGCCATAGCCCGAGAGCCATAGATCCATGGGTGGAAAGGTTTCTGACTTTAAAATGCCATTAATAAAAGCCATTTCCATGAACTTTTCGGTATGAATGATGTCAGGATTAGCAGCCCGAACAACCGTCCAAAAAGCAAAAAAGACCAGGAAAACACTTTCTGTCACCACAATGGACTTTTTGTTTTCCTTTATCCATTCCCAAAGCTTTCGCCATCCAATGTGATAAAGCGCAAATCCATTGAGCAAAACCAAAACCAATAAAACGGTGAGTTGCGAGGCAAGGTTGTTTTTCATCAAACCAAGCGAAACGGAAACCCAATATAAAAACCCCCAGCTGAGTAATCCAAGCGGTTTGCTAAGGTAATATCCTCTGGAGGGTAATTTGCTAAACAAAAGCCAGGTGATTGGTAAAGAAATCCACCCTAAACACAAACCCAAAAAGAGCCATTTTAGAAAATCAACCATCTTTTTTCACCTGATAAATGACTGTATCATGCTCACGATACACTTCATTCCATAGTTTTCCATTTAAGGCCTCAAACTTTGCCAATCCTTCACCAGCGTAACGAATGCGTTCTTGCTGTCCAACAATAATATAGCTGATATCATGTTCACGCAGGTAAGCTTCCACATAATTTTGGTCAGTACTTGTGTAGAACTGATTGACACTCTCCACACGATCCCAAACGGCATTATTTGCCCAAATAGCACGTTGTTGCCTTTGGTGATAATTCCAACCAACAACGCCCGGCAAGCCTGTATAGATAGTATACCGATTACCCCAATAATACTCAAAAGCTTGCGCTTCCAAAATGACCGGTGAGCCAGAAACATTTTCCTGGAGCCATAAGATGGCGCGGTAATCTTGACCGAGGTCCATTAGTATCCCATCCAGAAAATATTGAGAAGATTCCATGTATTTCATACCGTCCAAAGTTTTTGGCGCAAGATCTGACATGCGATCAGCCACTTTATCGCGCGTGGCAAGGATGGGGAATAACATCGCAAAAAACAAAAGCACAATGAGGGGTACCTGTAATAAGGTGCGCCTTCTAACCGACCACCTAAGCCGCTTATGTAACAGAATCGCCAAACCACTGGCTGCGCTAAGGTTTATCAATAACCAGGCTTGCATGTATAGTTTGAAAACCACATTCATGCGTCCAATATCGCCCACTAAATGAACCAGTTCAACGACAATCGTCAGCAAAAACCCCGTCCCAACCATGAAATACAACAGTCGCTTTCCGTCAGATTGTCTGGGCGAAAGCAATAAAAGCAAAGCCCAAAAGCAAATGGGAAGCGCGATAAGAGCAATGCCAGTTTTCAAAACCAGCAATCCAGCCAGGACGACAATTGCCAAACCACCCATTGCCATAAAAAGCTTCTTTTTATTTGGATTCAAGGCAAGTTCAGAAAGCCTGGTTTTCGCTGTCCATTGGTAACTTTCCCAGCTAAACCATGCCAAAATGACAAAAATGGGCAATCCCCAGTGCATTAAATAAGAGGGAATTGGTGTCTTATCGCCAGTCCAGAAACCAACCTTGGTGAATCCGGGCATAAAATGACTGTTAAAGGGTTTGTAGAGCAAGCCAGAAAGCACATATAAAACCAAAACAAAACCAATCGCAAAAAGCACCCTGCTTTGCCACTCTTTAACCTTTGGCAACTTCATGCCAACACCGTATCGAATAACCACATAGAAAATGACACAGGCTGCTAATGCCAGGAAAGTGTACACATCCCAGGTGTTACTGGGTTTTAGCGCACCAATAAGCAATCCGCCTATCAAGAAAGTAAGCACCAAGCCAGCGATTTGGACAAACTTTGCACCTTTCAGCTGAATTTTCTTTCCAAGCAAGGAAACTGACCAGCCAATCGAGCTCATTACAACCGGCAATGCAATTAAATGAGCATGCAAATCGGCGTAAAGGAAAGTGAAATACGGAAACTCCGTGATAGGCTCACCAGGTATAGCACGACTTGGATTCCAGTACCAATTACCGCGGGGCACAGGCAGGTTTTGCCCTTTAAACATCTCAGCGATGCCTCTAAAGAATGCTCCGAGACGTTGCCAACCTTTTAGCTCTGGTAACGCCACGCCTCTTGAACCCAACATCATCCAGGCGTCAGCCATAACTTTTACCTCACCTAAATTACCAAGTAAACAAACAAACAACACGCCCAAAACGCCAGCCCAAAAGGAAATACCAAACAATTTCTCCGGTGAATCTTTACGAATAAGTTTGCTGATGTTCCAGGTGACGCTAAACGTAGCAATGGCCAACAAGAAATACCAAAGTGGCAAGATGATGTTGTAAGCCATTGCCGGCACAATGCCCAAAGCTTTAACCGGCATTCCCACAATAACTTGACCATAGTAATAGTAATTAATATAGCCACCGGCATACCATGGATCATAAGCGGGAAAAGTACTGCTCTTGATCACCGCGTTTAAATATGAGAAATCCATCGGTTTCTCGCCACCCTTCCAGGAATGCCACAAATCGGGATTTAAATAACGCACCATCAAAAAGAAAATGAAAGCCAGCAAACCAATCGCTTCGATGACGATAAATTGCTTCCATGAATTTTTAAGCGTTTCATAAAGCCTTTTTCGGGTGAATACCGCAGTAAGAATGCCCACAATGGCAATAAAAGCTACTACCAACCATAAAAAGGATCGTGTAACCTGGACGCCATTCGAACCAAAGCTAAATGCAATCCAGGCGAACAACAACAAGCCAATCATCCTGGAAAAGGCGTAACCTTTATCCTTTAGTCCGCCCAATGCCAGATGCACAATTGGGAAAACCAGCCAACCCAAAAGTGTTACAAACAGATAAAAAACAATGACAGTGACCCATTGATTTTGATTTTGCCATGCTTCACGATTAAAAAGCTTTGACCAGGTTCCGCCAGATCTTTGTACATCAAGTGTTTCTGCATCCAACATCAGACTCGTTTCGCCATCAATTGGCGCCTTGTAGGTGTGCGCTTGTTTGGGTGTTAGGAAAACAGCTTTGCTCAAATCCACAAGATCCAACTGATTGAGTAAACTTGCATTAAAGTGTTCTGTTTTCTTAAAAATGAGAACCTTGGGATGGTCATAGACTGAAAAAGCTTCTTCGGCAAATTGATCGTTAAATTGCCAATTCCCGAGTGTTGGATAGGATGTAAAAGTTTTGATGAGCTCAAAGCCAAGGCTACCAGCAAACATTTCAGGTTCAGCGATGTTATAGCAACTGACGACATCCAATGTATCGGGACAGCCCATCAACTGTTGGTAATAGAAAGTACTCAGAGGATAGCGTTCAGGCACACGCGATATCGTGCCCCATTGGCGATTAGAAGTAATAAAGATGTAATCTGCTATGGTGAGCGTTTCTTTGAATCTTTCCAGTTTTGAAGCATCATCCGGCCAATACATCTCCAAATTCAAGCCACCAAGATACAAACCGCCGCTGTCATGATAGGCAACATATCCAGGTTTAGATGTTGGCAAGCCATCATCCCAGGAAGATTCATGTGCCGGAGCGTGAGCGCCTAAACTGATTTCGCCATCGCCACCAATTAGTTCAATCTTTAGATCGATGACCTGGGGATGATCCAAAACCAAAGGCTTGTCGAATTCCGCTTCAAAGCTCCGCCCACGACCATCACCCATTGCCAAAAAGTCGTTCTTGATAATTGCAGTACTTGCTTGCTCTTCATCTTTACCTTCAGGCGAAAGGCTTATTTTCAGGTCTTTGATGCCTTCTTGTTGGCTAACATCTAACGCAAAAGGTATATAAATGGATTCAATTGAACCGGTTTGCGTTATGTAAATCTTAGAAAAATAGTTTCTTTCAGCGCTAATTCTTTCAGTAATTGGGCTCAAAAGCTCTTTTCTGAGCGTTCCATCAGCCAGGCTTAGATTAAGCTTAGCTTGTCCGCTAAAATATAAGGTGCCCAGGTTGTGCTTTGATTTAATCTCAATAATATAGGTTTCATTTGATTTCAATGACGGTGGCTCAGGAAAAACAAAATCCAGTTCAGCTCGGGTGTTTTCAACGTTGGTGAAGTTAATTGTTGCCTTAATAGGATGTCCAAGCAGATTTTCACCACGCATTTCCCGAATAAAAAGCTCCACTTCAAGCACTTCGTTCGCGTCTGTATAAACTTCAACCTTTGATACCTTTAGCGACACTAAAATTGAATCGTCTGCTGGTTTATAGGGCAAACTTAAGTGCTCATTTGGTTCAAGCTTCGTATTAAATCGAAAGCCCACTGCTTGCCGGAATGGACCTTCAGCAGTGTTCATCCCAAGGTTTATTGGACCCGGGATGTTTTCATAAATCCAATCCGTCGCGGCAACACGTGTGACGGGCCTGGTGTAGATTCGCGTAAAAGCCCCAGCATAGGCAGCGGTGCCTAATATTGCTATCAAAGCAATTGCCACCCCTACGCCACGCATCAGTTTTGGACTAAACCTTAGCTTCTTTATCGCAAAGCTTTTAGGCTTAGAGATTAATTCGTAAAACAACCAGCCAGCAAATATTGCCAGTAAAGGATAAATAAGCAAGAGATAACGCATTGCCTTTACCCAGGCAAAACCTTGCCAGGCAAAATACACTGCCGTCCAGGCTAAAAGTGGCAAATGGATAAACGCTTTGCGCTTTAATATCTTATAAAACATGCCTAATGCACCTAAAATGGCGCTTAACGCAAAGGGAATTCCTACACCCCATAAAACCAGATTTTTTACGGAAAAATAAAAAGGTCTCCTTGTCCACTGCAGTGCCGGCGGAAAGTCAACTTCACCTGTTGCCTGCCCGCGCAACGCACGCATACTGCCCCACCAACCCTGATTGATTTTGATGCCAAAAAATCCGGGTCCATCAAAAGCATATGGTTGAAAAATGCGAAAAATAATAAAACTGCTCACTGCGGCTAGCAACATCAATCCAAGAGTTGGCAAAAAAGATTTTTCGCGCTCTTCTTGTGGACTTTGAAGCCAGCGCACAATCTCAACTAATGGCAACAATAGCGCCAAAGAAACAGCGTTCACTTTTGAGGCGGTGGCCATGCCCAAGGCAACACCAAAAAACAGATAGCGTAAAACGGCTCCAAAATGCCATCGCGCTGACTGTTTATCTTCAGCAACACCCACCGGGGCATCAATCGACTCAACATCTTGAGCACTGGGTTTTCTTACCGGTCGTTTGAGAATAAGCACCGCCGCCAATACGGTTAGCATGCCAAAAGTATTGGTGAACGAATCCACCGTCATAAAATGAGCCTGTTGAATAGGCAAAACCGCAAAAGCATACAAGGCTGCGCCACCTAAACCGACCCATTTATTATATAAAACCAAGCCAATCACAAAAACAAGCAAAATAGTAAGAATGTCAAAATAGGCCGACAATTGCCTGCCTACAATCGTGTTGAGGTCATAGCCGGTTTGTCCGGTCCATTCGCCAACATAGCGGATAATAAAAACAGGCAAGGTGCCGTAAACAAAAAAAACAAAATCATGATTAGCTGGGTTTAAGGAAGATTTGGATGTATCAAAATAATCACTTAAGGAATCAACCGGGCGTATAAAACTGATCACTTGCGACAAAAACCGTTCATCAGGGTGCAAATGCCTGCCATCATCCCAATTAACGTTCATTAAGCGAAAGGCTGATCCAGCCAAGATAACGGCAAGTAATAAAACCGTCACTGCAATATTAATTAAAGCTAATCTTTTGTTCTTATTCATCCAATTTGCTTTCAGCATGTTTGTTATTAGGGCACCAGATAAATGAGGTAATCTTTACCTTCCCGTTCACTCTGAACTAAAGATTCTACCCCATTTGGATAGCGTTCCTTTAGCCGTGCCAAAGAGTCCATAGCCTCCACATTCAATAAGAATAATTTGCTTCCTGGCGCTGAGGTTTCTTCATCCAATTTATCCAAATTGATGCGCAAAGCTTCAGGGCTCTTGCCAGCCATTATCGCCACAGCCCGCTCATCAACCCAATGCGGATAAGCAAGCACCCATGCGCGTGCCTTATCGCCATAATCACGCTCAAACTTGTTAATCGTCTGCGCCATTTCGCTGGCATTCCAGGCGTTTTCTTTGTAACGCGCTATATAAAAATTGTCTAATAAAATAAAATTGGATACCAAAATAACCAAAAGGAATACACCAATCACACTGTTGCGCATCATTTTGGGATGCTTTACATGAACGCGCATTTCCCATAGCCCAAGCGAAGCAAGGCAAAATGCCGGCAAAGCTAAGCCATAAGCGCGACTTAAAGAGGGGTTTTCAAGTGGAAACGCCAGCGACATCGCACTTGGCACCATAAATAAAAGCATCAAAATAAGCCATACCAGCCATTGCCATCGTTTTTCTTTGATTATTCCAACAAGTAAAGCAATAAATCCAATGATAAACACCGTTGCACTCAGAATATCCAACGCTGGTCGATTGGAGATTCCATCCACCCAACTGCTGCGATTAGTCCAATTAATGATGCCCATAGTTTGCACAAAATTGCTAAAGAAAACGGCTAGAGGATGCCCAACAATAGCTTGTTCAAGGTTTCCAATGCGACTAAGGATAGGATCAAAGTAAACATTTGGACTGGTACTGATCGTCGCAAGAAAAGGCAATGCCGTAATGAGCATCGCCAAAAGAAACAAACCGTAGCATCCCAGTAGTCGCCAAAGGCTTTTTCTTTTTCGCCGATAAAGCCAGTAAACAATAAAGGTCAGCAAGCCCACCAGTGGCATCATCAAAAACAGTTTATGAGCAAACAATGCCATGCCACTGATAATGCCAAATAAAACGATGTCGATCCTGCGTTCTTGTTCTAAACCCCTGAACAAGAAAAACAAGGAAGCCGCTAAAAAAGGAAAAACCAAACTATTGCCAAGCATGGCAAAATTCTGCAAAAATGGCCAAAACCCAATGCCGAAGAAAAAGACACTTCCAAGTGCGACCCATTGATCAAAGAGTCTTTTAGTTAACAAAAAGAAAAACAGCAAACCAATCCAAAAGCTCATCAAATTGGCAAGGTTCATGGAGAGTAAGGTCATCTTCGCGGAGAAAAACATGCTCAGCAAGGCGTACCAATAATAGCCCAAGGGTTCACTCACTACGTTCCGTGGGAACAACAATGCAAGAGACCCGCCACGAATCTCTTCAACGGCTAACACACTCTCAACTTGCTGGCTTACCAACTCCACCGGCAATTGGCGCACAAAGTAAATTTGAAAAGTTAAAACAAGCGCGATCACTATCAAACAAGCAATAAAAAAGGGTTTATCCGCTGTTAAAGACTTTAGATTAAACTTTACTCTCTTTTCATGCGCGGGCAACTCATCAGTCTCGGGTTCACTAAGAGATTCTTGCTCGATGCTCCCATAAACCATCAAAGCAACACTCACAAACCAAACTAAAACTTGCACCCCACCAAAGCCACTGTTACGCCACAGAAAAAAGTTAAAAACACTGAGCACAGCTGCTCCAGCCAAAGAAAACCAATTAATCGAAGAAGAAGAAGAAGAAGAAGAAGGTTTTGAAAATCCTTCAGCTTTTTGCTCACTGCCAACATAAGCTGTTTTTTTCTTAAATATCACAATAAACAAAAAGACCATGCCAAGAATTAGAAAGAAAGCACCAATCAATGGCGGATTACCCAATCTAAAATTAAAGCTCGTTTGCGCAAACATGATCAACGAAACGGATGCCCAAAACATAAACCTTTGCTTTTTTCCCTGCTGCTCTTCGTTGATTAACGCTCTAGAAACCGCATCCTCATTGACATCAAAAACCTTTGGCTCACTCAGTGATTGGTCAAAAATCACATCATCTGCCAAACCAGGCTCATCACGATAAAGCTCATCTTTGTCTGGGCTCCAGAACATGATTCTTCGCTTTATATAATCTATGACTCGAGGATCAGCGTCTTGCTTTTTTTCTTGCATAGCCCTATTTTAACAGCTTGTAAGTTTTATGCCTGAATTCGTTCAGACCAATTCATTTTATTAGATTTATTCAGACCGCCAAGCATATAGATAGCTCAGCCGCGAGTGTACTTTGTTTGGGTAGTGTTGGGTTTCGTAGCCCAGAGAATTTAATCGCTTTGTCATTTGCTCTAGAGTCCGATCTGGTGGGCTTTCATGCACTTCCATGATAATCCGCTGGACTTTTTTAAAGGTTTCCGGCACCTCGTTCATCAAAATGTCAAACTCAGTTCCTTCGGTATCCATTTTGAGCAAATCAACCTTTTCCACCACGATTGTTTCCAGCATGTCACGCAATGAAACCACTGGGATAGTCGTTCGTTTGTGAACCGCGTCTGAAGCAAGCTCGCCATCAAAACTTCGCCCATGTATGGGATCTTCCGGTCGTATTTCGAGGGTGATTTCGCCGGTTTCCTTCCAAATGCCAATATTATGCGTTTCAATGTTTTTCAGCTCATTAGCGCGCACATTTTGGCGCAATATGTTGATCGAACCAGGGTTTGGTTCAAAAGCGTAAACTTTGCCCTCTGGCACTTGCAATGCCGCCTCCACCGTAAACTCGCCGATCGAAGCGCCAATGTCCACAATCGTCCAATCCGCTTGGATGGTTTCGCTATACCTTGTGTAAAAGCGGTCAATGAGCGATTCCTTCACTGACCAGGCTTCCATTTTGCTGGTTACCGCCATGCTAAGATTGTTTCGTCGTAACTTGAGCCACTTCAAACCCGTTAACGGTTTGCCAAAAAAGATCGCAAAAAGGGCGTCCCAATTCTTGACTCCAATCAAAAGCCGTATGGCAGACCACACATAGTAGCCAAGTCTTCGGCAAAACCGCATCATCTAATAGCCTTCCCGTCAGATTTGTGGGCTATAAAAAAGCTACACACGCCATCTTCGCATCGCGGGTTATCCACCAGCTTACGAATTTTACGATACCTTAAAAAGGGGTTTTTACGGGAAGGAAAAAGAACCCACTTTCCAAAAAGTTTCTTCCATAGCAGATTTGGCAAGCCACCCACATGGCCACGCTCAAGCATTCGCAATGCCCATACCGGGAAATAATTAAAGGTCTCCACACGGGCAAAACCAGCTTGTTTCAGTCGCTCAGTCCAAACCTCAGGGCTATCCAAATTGATATGCCTTGAAATTTTATTAAAAAACTTTTCATAACGGCGTGCCAGCGACTTCAAGCCCAGCCTATTAAAAAAGGCCTGTCCCCACAACTTCTCACGCCAGCGATGATTAGGCACCGCAAAATAAAACACGCCACCGGGTTGCAATGCGCGATGGGCCTCATCAAGCACACCTTGCACATCCGGGATATGCTCCAGCACAGAATTGCTCAACGCGGAGGCAAAATGGTCAGAAACAGCAGGCAAGCTATGCGCATCTGCCAGCGTAATCGAATGATATACGTCTAATTCAATGGCTTCCTTGCTCGGTTCAAGCCAGGGGTCAAACCCAAAATATTTTTGTCGCGTCAACATCGCCCAGGCAAAATGACCATCTCCAGACCCAATGTCCAACACCGGTTCGGGCAAACCTTCGCGCGGGTAAAAACTTTGTTCTACCGAACGCAACATGGCTCTAAAATAGGGTAAATGAAAACACTGGTTTTCACATATTTGGTCCAAATCTTGTGGGCTCAGTTTTTCAGTCATGCAACAACCTTTCAAAAGCTTCAAGATAGCGCAAGGCAACTTTCTTCTGGCTAAATTCGCCTATATAGTTATTAGGAATCCCAAACTTTCCAGCCTTTTTATCACGCAAAACGTCAACAATCGCAGCTGCCAAAACTTCGCCATCGCGGAGAGGCACAATGCGTCCCATGCCGGTTTTCAAAACGGGTTGGCGCACACCGGGCAAATCGCTTGCCACTATGGGTGTGCCTTGCGACAAGGCTTCAATTTGCACAATGCCAAAACTCTCGGTTGAGTTCAAACTCGAAAACACCAACACATCACATGCTGAAAAAAAGGCTAAAAAGTCTTTGTCTGATAAATAGCCAGTAGACATCCATCTATCGCCCAAGTCAGCCACCATGGCGTTGATGCGCACCTGATAGGCTTCCTCGCCAATGACACCTTTCCACGAGCCGGCATGCACCACACGCGCCTCAGGCACCTGCGCCAAAATGGTGGGCAGTGCCTCCACAAGGTATTCGTAGCCTTTCTCGCGCGCCACGCGTCCTGCCAATCCCAACACAACATCATCCTCAGCCAAACCTATACGCGACCTAAAATCACGCACAGATTCATCGGAAACAGCAGACACATTCACTGGCGTAGGAATCTCAATTGTTTTGTCTAAATATTGCTTCAATACCGGCGAGTGTTGGGCGTAATCCATGGTGTTTTGCACAATCAAATCCGCGCTTTTCAAACTAACGCGACCCAGCAAAGAAGTCCCCCACACGGCAAGTTTTTCAAACCAGGAGTCGCCAGCCACAATATCGCAATGATATGTCACCACCAAGGGCTTCCCAAAACGTTTCGCCAGCCGGCTAAGCACAAAAGATTCAAATTGTGGCAAATGCAAGTTGACCACATCAGCCCATTGCACCCATTTTTTTGCCACCCGTGCCAGGGAAAGCATGATGACGCCTTTAGAAAGCCGCATTGAAACCGGCACGCGCACCACACGCAGCCCAGCCAAATCTTCTTCAAGCGACAAAGACTGCTCGTACTGCGAAGTGAGCACCGTGACTTCATGTCCCAGTGCCACTAGCGCCCGCGCCACACGCAAAGCGTAGATGGATAAGCCTGATTTATAAGGCTCAAAATAGCTACAAGACATCAAAACCTTCATGCCTTGGCTAACCCGAGTTCCTTTCCTTGCTCTCAACACCCATCGCGCTCAATTCCGATGCATCCAATCCAGCCGCCTTCAGTCCGGCAGCGTGCAATTCTTCGGCACTGATTTCTCCCTCTTCCAATGCCAGCGCTTCACGCCGCACAAACCTTGCCCGCGACAAAAATTGACCCAAATTCTCGCCCAGCGCGTACACACCAATTACGCCCAAAATACTGGGGATAATCATCTGATACACATGCATCACCAAAGCTATTGCCAGTCCTGCCGCCGGATCAGCACCCAGTGCGGTATAAGTTGCCACCACACCGGCTTCATACACGCCGATTCCACCCGGAGCAGAGGGTATCGCGTTCACAAAAACGCCGGCGGTCAGCACCAAAAATGGCCACCACCATTGCGCGCCAGGCATCAGCTCGAGTTGCAAGAGATACACTTCCAACATCGCGCAAAACCAGCTCACCGCCAGCAAAAATCCAGCCAATGCCAGTTTGCGGGGTTGCAAAAAGACATGAAAACCTTTAAGCAAACTATCCAGCCATGGAACAAGTTTTTCTCGGGCTAATTTTCGTTTTTCAGCTTTTCGGTTTAAAAAGGCAATCACCTTTTCCTGATGCTTAGCGCCCAATGATGCCAGCACCACAAAAGCAATCAGCAATATCAGCGCCAGCCACACAATCCACATCGGCACCAAACTGCCTTCCATCATCAGCAAACCAGCCAAAAAGAAGAGCACGCCAATCAGTAAATCCAGCGTGCGCTCGGTTACGATGCCAGCGAAAACCTCCAAAAAGGTTACCTGATGACTGGCGTGCGACACCAAAAGCCCTGCCCTGCCAAACTCGCCCAGTCTAAAGGGCAAAATGTTATTCAGCAGATAGCCGGCGTTCATGCCATGAAAACTGGTAACGTTGCTAAAGTCGTCGCCCAAAATAACGCTAAACGAAAGCGCGCGCAACACCAGTCCAGCCAAAAACACCAGCCCATGAATAACCAAACCTTGCCAGTGTATCAGCTTTAGAACCTCCCAAACCTGGCTAAAATCCAGCCGGGAACGCACCCACAAAATCGCTGCCACACTAAACAGCAAGGGTATTAAAACCCGGGCAATTCGCCCAAGCCAAACCTGTTTTTTGTTCACGCTAATTATCCAAACGCAAAATCGCCATAAAAGCTTCCTGGGGCAATTCCACACTGCCCACCATCTTCATGCGCTTTTTGCCTTTCTTTTGTTTTTCCAGCAGTTTTTTCTTGCGGGTAATATCGCCGCCATAACACTTCGCCAAAACGTCCTTGCGCAAAGCTTTCACATTCGCGCGGGAAATTACCCGTCCTTCAGAAAAAGCTTGCACAGGAATGGTAAACATCTGCCGTGGAATAATATCCTTAAGCTTCGAAACCAATGCCTGCCCTTTATGGTAAGCATCCTGCTTGTGCACAATCGCGGTCAGCGCGTCCACCGGTTCTTCGTTGAGCAGGATCTCAAGCTTCACAAGGTTCCCGGCACGATATTCCAGGAATTGATAGTCCATTGAGGCATAGCCACGTGTACTGGACTTCAAAAAGTCAAAAAAGTCCACAATGATTTCCGAAAGCGGAATTTCATAGTTCAGTTGCACCCGGTTTGCGGCGGGATATTCCTGGCTCACAAAAATGCCCCGGCGTTTCTTCACCAATTCCATCACCACGCCGTAGTAATCGGTGGGCGTAAAGATTTCCAGGGTCATCCAGGGCTCGAATATTTCCTTCACCTGTCCCATATCGGGCAAGTCTGCCGGCGTGTCGATGATGATCGATTTACCGTCAATCAAATCCACTTTATACTCCACCGATGGCGCGGTAAAGACCACATTGAGGTCATACTCACGTTCGATGCGTTCCTGGATAATTTCCATGTGGAACAGTCCCAAAAAGCCACACCGAAAACCAAAGTTCAAGGCTTCGGAGCTTTCCGGCTCAAAGGTTAGCGAGGCATCGTTCAGTTGCAGTTTTTCAAGCGCGTCCTTCAGGTTGCTGTAATCGTCGCCATCGGCGGGATACACGCCAGCAAAAACCATCGGCTTGGCGTGCTTATAGCCCGGCAAAGGCGCTTCAGCGGGTTTGGTGGCGTTGGTAATCGTATCCCCCACGCGACACTCACTCACCGTTTTCAAGCCGGTGGCGATATAGCCCACATCGCCGGCTTCAAGCCGACCGGTAGGCACCAGATTGGGCGCAAAAACACCCACTTCAACCGGCGTTACCTTCACACCGTTTGCCATCATCAAAATGCGGTCAGTGGCGCTCACCACGCCGTCAAACACGCGCGTGTAAGCAATAACGCCCTTGTAGCTATCGTAATGCGAGTCAAAAATGAGCGCGCGCAGCGGTTTTTCTTTGTCGATGGTGGGCGGCGGAACACGCCTGGCAACCGCCTCAAGCACTCGGTCCACGCCTAAACCGGTTTTGGCGCTGATGGCGATAATTTCCTCTTCATCAACACCCAAAAGCTGGTTCAGGTCCTTGGTCACCGCTTCTACATCTGCTGAAGGCAGGTCAACCTTGTTGAGCACGGGGATGATTGTCAGGTTGGCATCCAGCGCGAGGTAAAGGTTGGCGAGGGTTTGCGCTTCGATGCCCTGGGTGGCGTCAACCACGAGGATAGCGCCTTCGCAGGCATACAGCGCACGGCTGACTTCGTAGTTGAAGTCGACGTGTCCTGGGGTGTCGATGAGGTTGAACTCATAGTCGGTGCCCTGCGGATCGGTGTAAACCATGCGCACGGCGGAGGCTTTGATGGTCACGCCTTTTTCGCGCTCGAGGTCCATCGAGTCCAGCACCTGCTCGGTCATCTCGCGGTCCGAAATCGTGCCGGTCATTTGAAGCATGCGATCGGCGAGAGTCGACTTGCCATGATCCACATGTGCGATAATACAAAAATTTCGAATTTTTTCCATTATGCCATTTAGTATAATCGAAATGGGTGGGAATTAATAGTCTTAGATTATTGAAAAGTGTTTAATAACACTTTGGATCCCCCATTTTCAAACTAAGCACGTTATAATGTGGATAGTCAAACAATCCCAGGAGAATTTCCATGCGAGAAGTTTTTATTAGTAACACAGGTGAAAATACGACCCTTAAAAAAAGATTGCATGAACTTGTAAAAGGGACAAAAGTGCTAAAGTTTCTCGTAGGTTTTTTTTATTTTTCTGGCATACGTGAATTATTTGCACCACTTCAAGAAAACTTACTAAATAATGAAGATAACATCCTAAAAATTCTTGTAGGTATGAGTATTGATAAGCTCAATCATCAAATCATTGAGGTCGCCCAAGATCAGAACAACAGTACAACCAATAACATTATTGATAATTATCTATCTAACGTTAGAGAATCTTTAAAAGATGATAATTTAGACACAAAAGAATTTGCTGAACAATTTTCTTTCTTTATTGAAATGATTCGGAAAGATCAAATTCAAATCCGTAAATCGCGCACACCAAATCACGCAAAACTCTATATAGCTATTGATGATCAGAGTACTATTAGGAAAAAGACCTTTATCACCGGCAGTAGCAATCTTACTAAAGCTGGGCTCTCTACCCAAGCAGAATTTAATGTCGAATTAAGTGATTTTAGAGTTGCTGATATCGCTGAAAAATTTTTTGACGAGTTGTGGGAAGATTCAGTAAAAATTACTGAATTTGAGGATGTCAAGACCAGATTGATTCAAATACTGGAAAGAGAAACTCACACCAGGCAAATAACACCTTTTGAAGCCTATGCTCTAACATTAAAAACATATATTGATGTCTCCAGCCCAAAACGAGAGCTAGGAAACTCCACCCTAAAAGCCTTCAGTGACAATGGTTACATTGAATACAACTACCAAATTGATGCTGTAAAACAGGCTATCACAATTATCGAGCAAAACAATGGAGTCATTATTGCTGATGTTGTTGGTCTTGGCAAATCTGTAATCGCTAGCGCAGTCGCCAAAGAACTTAATACAAAAGGCATTATCATATGTCCACCTGGATTGATGGGAGATAAAAACCAAACTGCTGGTTGGCAAATGTACAAACGGCAATTTGGACTAGATGGTTGGGAAATCCGATCTTCAGGTGACCTTCAAGCGATTGCTAGTTTCATCCAAAATTATGGTGATTCTTATGACACGATCATTCTTGATGAAGCGCATCGCTTCCGAAACACGGATACTCAAAGCTATGAGTTTCTGCAGAACATTTGTCGAGGAAAACAAGTTATCTTACTAACCGCGACACCTTTTAACAACAACCCGAGTGACATACTTGCACTGCTAAGGCTTTTTATACTTCCTAAGAAATCTAATATCACCCTTGATAACAACCTTACTGCTCGATTTAGATCCTATCAAATTCTGTTCGATCACCTCTCTTATGTAAATAGATATCATAATTCTCCAGACCCTTCTAAAAGAGAGAATGCCTTAAGACGTTACAAACGTGTGTTTAAAGATGATGATGAAATAAATCTCTCTAAAGTTAAACAACGTTCTGCAAGTTTAGCAAAAGAGATTCGAGAAGTGATTACACCTGTGCTTATTCGAAGAAACAGACTTGACTTGCAAGGCAACCCAGCTTACAAAAAAGAGATTTCTACGCTTTCAAAGATTGACAATCCTAAAGAGTGGTTTTATGAACTTACACCTAACCAATCAGAACTTTATGATCGTATCGTAAGTAAATACTTCAACCCCAGAACTGAAGGGGGCATCTTCAGTGGCGCAATCTACCAGCCTTTTATCTACGAAACTTCTAAAGATAACTTAACAGAAGCAGAAAACTTTGAATACATCATGCAGGATCAATTGGCAAGTTTTATGCGCCGGCTATTGGTCAAACGTTTTGAAAGTTCATTTGGCTCTTTTCAGCAATCCATAAAAAACATGAAAGCTATTACTGAAAAAATGCTTGCCTTCGTCAAACAAACTGGCAAATACATCCTGGATAGAGACCTTATTAATAAGATTTATGAGCTGGAGGATGACGAAATTAATAAAGCTTTAAAAGATTTTGCCGATAAAGCTGTTGAATCAGAAAGAAGCACCAGAAACAAGGTTTATCAATTAAATGAATTTGATAGACCCAAAGCGTTTATGAAAGACATCGAGGGTGACATTGAACTCTTTGGCAAAATCTTAAAAGAGCTTGATGAGATGGACCTCGTGGAAGATGACCCAAAAAGTGCGTGTCTTATAGAGCGAATTTCTCAAGAGTTAAAAACAACACCAAAGCCAGGTGAACCAAAACGTAAAATTATCATCTTCACAGAGTATGCCGATACGGTCAACCATCTCGAACTCGCACTTAAAGATCATTTTGGCAAACGTATGCTGGTTGTCAAAGGGAACCTTAATGACACACTTATAAGGGAAATAAACCAAAACTTTGACGCTTCTAGCACAGAGCAACTTGATGATTATGATATCTTGCTTTCAACTGACCGAATCTCAGAAGGTTTCAACCTAAATCGTGCTGGCATGATAATTAATTACGACATTCCGTGGAATCCTGTCAGAGTTATTCAAAGAGTAGGACGCATTAACCGTATTAGTCGTAAAGTTTTTAATAATCTTTATATCGTAAATTTTTTCCCAACCGAAGTTGGTGCAACCTATATTAAATCCCGAGAGATTGCTGAAGCAAAAATGTTCGCAATCCATAGCATTTTGGGCGAAGATTCAAAAATCTTTAATGTCGACGAAGAACCAACACCATCAAATCTATACACTAGGCTAACGACGAATGTTGATGAACTTGAAGGCATGAGTTTCTATACTCTTATGATGCAACGCTGGGAAAAACTATCAAAAAGCCACCCGCAATTAGCTGAGGAACTAAACAATTTTCCGACCAAGGTCAAAGTATCTAAAGCTGGAAATGAAGATGAACTTTTCGTTTTCTTCCGTAAAGGCGGTTTCTTTATACAAAAAATGGGATTAAACGAGCTAAAACCAAAAGCAGTGAGTTATGAAGAAGTCTTATCATCAATTGAATGTGACTTTGATGAAAAACGGCTCGCTTTCTCAGATGGCTTTTGGAATGCATACAAAATCGCAAAAGAAGTACACACCGATAATCTTGAAGACAAGATTCACCATAACAGTATCGAAGATCAAGCTAAAAATAACCTAGTGACACTCATCAGGTTGAGAGATCCCAATTTAGAGTCATATCAAGGTTTCATCGAAGACCTTTTGACTGATATATTGGAATACGGTACTTTGCCGGACTATACACTCCGCACAATTGCACGACTCGAGTATAAGAACAAAAGAGACATACAAACAACACGCAGTATTATTCAAGAATTGCAACTTCAACTTGGTAAAGACTTTTTACAAATCCAAACAGACCATCTCAAATCCTTAAAGCAAGAACTAATTATTGCTATTGAAAATCAGAAAATATAACGCAAGAACTATTTAGAAGGCAAGGTTTCATGACAACAAACAAATTAGACAATCTAATAAATGAGTTTTCCACAGACAACCTATTGAGCTTTTTTGTTGATTACAAAGAATTACGAGATTTTGTTCCTGCCATAGGTTCTGATAGGGATATAAGCGATCTTGATTCAGAGAATTTTATTAATGGCGAAAAGATTGGTGAAATCGATTATTCCGTTTCTGAAAAACTAATGGTGTTTGCGTTCAAGGTCAATAAGCCGCTCACAGAACGTTCCGGCAAAAAAGCCCAGTTCGAGCAGGCAAAACAAGTTTTACGAGCTTTCAACAACATGTATGATGGCATCTTTGTTTTTTATGACGATCAAGGAAACTTTCGTTTTTCCCTTATTTACGTCAATTTCTACGGCAAACGCACGCAACTTTCTAACTATCGACGGTTTACATATTACGTTTCTACTCAAGCTGACCGCACCAATAAAACCTTCCGCCAACGAATGGAACAAGGGGATTTCTCAAGCATTGAAGGAATCAAGGAAGCCTTCTCGGTTGAGCCTGTTACTAAAGATTTCTATCAGGAATTATCTTATTGGTATTTTTGGGCTTGCCAAAAATCCAAATTTCCAGAAGCCGCAGAAAAGGACTCAAACGGACGTCAGGAATCTATTATTAGAATGATAACCCGACTGATCTTTATCTGGTTTATGCGAGAGAAAGGCTTGATACCTTCAAATCTGTTTGAAAAATCTTTTGCTCAGAATGTGCTCACAAAGCTTGATTATCAAAGTTCTACATACTACCTAGCGATTCTTCAAAACCTTTTCTTTGCTACTCTAAACACGCCGAAGCATGAACGACATTTCAGGTCCGAAATCCGTGGCCATCGAGGTTACAATCCTGACTTTAACAATCAATATGTTTACCGATATCATTCACTGTTTAAGAATCCTGAAAAATTGGAGGTTTACTTTCAGGATATCCCATTTCTCAATGGAGGGTTGTTTGACTGCTTGGATGATAAAGAACATGGCAACTACATTGACGGTTTCACTGAGACCGCCGAGAAAAATCGACCTTCAGTACCTAATGAGCTTTTCTTTAGCCAGGAGGTAAAAGCTGATTTTAATTCAGAATTTGGAACTTCGAAAAGAAACTATAAGGTCGAAGGTTTGTTCACTATCCTTTCAAAATACAATTTCACTATCGATGAAAATACTGTTGATGATAAAGAAGTCGCGTTAGACCCTGAAATGCTCGGTAGGGTTTTCGAAAACCTATTGGCAAGCTTCAACCCTGAAACATCAACAACCGCTCGAAAAGCGACCGGAAGCTACTACACCCCTCGGGAAATTGTGGATTACATGGTGGATGAATCCTTAAAATCTTATCTGCGTGAAACCTTAGCTGATATTGCGGATATCGATGATAAATTGGGTTGGCTTTTTTCAGAAGTTGAGGAAGAAACCCCCTTTTCAGTTAAACAATCCAGGCAAATTATCAAAGCGATAGAAAATGTTCGTATCGTTGATCCCGCAGTTGGTTCCGGTGCTTTCCCAATGGGGGCACTGCATCGCATGGTATCACTCTTATCAAAACTTGACCCAGGTAGTCATCTCTGGCAGCAGGCCCAACTCGATGCCACCGAAAGCATTCCTGACCCTCAAATCAGGGAACAGGTTCAAGCCAGCATCCGCAATTACTTCCTTGAGAAAAACCCCGATTATGGACGGAAATTGTTCCTGATTCAAAAATGTATCTACGGGGTCGATATCCAACCAATTGCGGTCGAAATTGCCAAACTACGCTTCTTCATTTCTTTATTAGTTGAAGAAACCGTGGAGAAAGATAAACCCAATTGGGGTATTGAACCATTGCCAAATTTAGATTTCAAAATTATGCAAGGCAACAGTTTGATTTCCATATTCCATGGTATCGATCTTAGCCCGAACATAGCTCAGGTCTCAAAAGCGGAAGACCTTTTCTCCGGGTTGGACGAAAAAGCTATTCTCATCAAGAAATTTCAAAACAAGAAAGATGTTTACCAATCTGAATCTGACCACAACAAGAAAAAATTGTTACAGAACGAGATTGACCAAATTTTGATTGACCTCGTGAGAATTAACGCCTTATCCCAACACGCTGATTACGCCCGAGAACTGGAGCGGATCGACCGAAAGTACGCGGGAGTTCCAGCCTCAAAATCTCGCGAAGATGCCATTAAAACCGAAAAGAACCAGGTTTCCGTCAAGATGGGCATTGACCTTGCCTCAATCGAGGACCAAATGCGGGCACATTCCACCAAGCATTGGAAACGGGATTTCTTCCCATGGGGCTTGTATTTTGCGGAAGTTTTTAATGAAAAAGGCGGTTTTGATATTGTTTTAGGCAATCCTCCTTATATCGGTGAAAGTGGTCACAAGGAACTGTTTTTGGCAGTGAAAAAGGCTAATTTAAAAAAATACCATCTTGGAAAGATGGACTTTTTCTATTTCTTTTTCCATTTGGCTATAGATTTATGTAACAATTCAGGCATCATGGCATTTATCAGCACAAATTATTATCTAACAGCTACAGGTGCTTATAAACTAAGAAAGGATTTACAGACTAGAACTACTATACAAAAACTGATAAATTTCAATGAGTTAAAAATATTTGAATCAGCTTTAGGTCAACACAATCTGATAAGTATATTTACAAAGGGTGTGTCTTTAGAGATAGAAGCAGAATCTTACCTAACTAAAAAGAGAGGTCATATTTTACCAGATACATTATCTTCCATCCTAAATGGGGATGATAACCTGACAGAATTCGCAAAAATTAACCAGAGTGATTTATTTACTGGACCCAGATTAGAAATGCAGTTAAGAGTCTCCGGAGGCAAAAACAAAAAAGTAATTAATAGTATTTTTTCGAAAATATCCACCTTTGGAACTTTTTTGAGTGATCTAACGAATGTTAATCAAGGTCTAGCATCAGGGGCAAATAAAGTCACCCGACGCAATATCCAAAAGATTCAAGGGAATGCAAGACTTGGCGATGGCATCTTTATTCTTAACAAAGGTGAAGTAGAAAAACTGTCACTTACGGACAGTGAAAAAATGGTCGTCAAACCATACTACAAGAACTCTGACATTAAAAGATGGGTCACCAACTCTATGCCTAATCTATACGTTTTATACTTAGATAGAACTTCGCTCGAACACCCGAATATCTTAAGACATCTGAAACGATTCCAAGAGATTCTTTGTGAACGCAGGGAGGTTGAAAACCGTGTCATTGAATGGTGGCAACTTCAGTGGCCGAGATTAGAAAGCATTTATAAGAAAGAAAAAATAGTAGTACCTCAAAGAAGTATTACTAACACTTTTGGATACAACGAGATTCCATGGTATGCGAGCACAGATGTATATTTTATTACCAATAAGCTTCCGGACATATCTTTGAAATACGTCTTAGCATTATTAAATTCCAAAACATATTATCTCTGGCTTGCGATTCGTGGAAAAAGAAAAGGTGAAATTTTAGAACTTTTTCAAACACCTCTCTCCCAAGTGCCAATACCCAAAATTTCACTGGAAGAACAAGAACCCTTTATAAAACAGGTTGACGAAATTCTATCCCTTTTCGACTCAAGAAATCAGCAAGATCAGAAAGAAATCCAATCTGAACTTTCAAGACTTGAAAGCGAAATAGATCAGCGAGTTTACCGTTTATTCAAGTTTACCAAAGCCGAAATCGAATATATTGAAAAGTCAAAGCCTAGTTAAATGAGATGAGGAAAATTTCATCAAAGAAATATTCCAATGTTTGATATGCGCCTACAGAAACAGGAATCCATTACCCTAGAATTAAACAACTATAATTGGGAATTTGTACCATCGAACAAAATTGTTAATCCCTCTACATTTGTGGGAGTAAGTAAAGACTAAATTTGATTATCGTCTTTTAAAAATCATTAATTTTTGTAATAATAGTGTTCACACTAGTAATCGGGTGTCCATGATTGAATCGAAAGAAAAGAACCATCTAACCGGTTTCTCTCACCACGCACCTGTCCGATTCAGCCGGTGTCTCACCGTGCATCAATTTCTATCCATCCCAACCTCAGCGGGACGCCTCGGGGATGAGGAATAATCCAACCGGCGTCTTGCCAAGCATCCTACCATAACAACAAACAAATCAACCCTCGAATAAACTCATACAAGCCTAAACAATTTCCCCCGACGAGCGAATGAAAATCATGATAAGATATTCCCATGTTTAAAGCCTTTATTCAAACACTGCGACCGAGGCAGTGGCTCAAAAATCTGGTCATTTTTGCCGGCATCGTCTTTGACGGACAGCTGGGCAATTGGCCAGCCTTATTGCGCGTTTTGCTCGCCTTTATCCTCTTCTGCCTCGTCTCAGGCATCACCTACACCATCAACGACCTCATGGACGTGCAAGCCGACCGTGCCCACCCCAAAAAGCAGCACCGACCCATCGCTGCCGGCAGGCTTAGCCCCAAGGCAGCCATCATCTTTGCCGTCATCCTTTCCTTGGTCGTTTTTCCTGCTGCTTTCCTGCTGGAGCTTCGCTTTGGCATTGTTTGCCTGAGTTATTTTTTGCTGATGCTGGCTTATTCCCGCTGGCTCAAAAACCTCTTCATCGTGGACGTGATGATCATTTCCATCGGCTTTGTGCTACGCATGTTCGGAGGCATTGCCGTCATTCAAGTGCAACACTTTTCGCCTTGGCTTTACATCCTCACCAGCCTCTTGGCGCTCTTTTTGGGTTTTGGTAAACGCTATTCTGAGCTCAAAATGCTTGCCGCGCAAGCCGGTGAAACCCGTAAAACGCTGCGCGGATACAACCTGGATTTGCTCAACCAATATCTTGTTGTCATCCTGGGTGCCATCCTGATTACCTACATGCTTTACACCTTTGCGCCTATTTCTGGTGAGCATAATTACACGATGATGTTTACCATTCCATTTGTGATTTATGGCATCTTTCGCTACATGCACATCCTGCAAAACAAAGAAAGCGGCGCGGCACCCGAAGAAGTGTTGCTAAGCGACCGCCCTTTGCAGGCTGCGATTTTGCTTTGGGCGATTGCCGTTTTTATTATTCTTTACGTGGTCCTATAAGGAGCCGATATGCCTGCCACATCTGCCAGCGCCAGCGCCAAACTCATTTTGCTTGGAGAACACGCCGTTGTTTACGGTCATCCTGCCATTGCCATCCCATTTTCTGATTTACGCACCCGCGTGAACGTTGAAGCCAACATTATGGCAGCGCCAGGCAGCTTGCGCGTGATTTCACAGGATACCGGCATGGACATGCTTCTTAGCGAGATGGGCAAAGATGAACCCATCAAACAGATGATCATTTTATTACTCGAATTTTTAGGCATCAAAACGCCACCCAGTTGCACGCTGCGCATAAACTCAGACATCCCGCTTGGGGCTGGTTTTGGCTCGAGTGCGGCATTGGCAGTGGCGATTATGCGCGCACTTTCGGCTTTTTTGGGGCATCCCTTGGTTGAAAAAGAGCTCGATACGCTCGCCTATCAAAGCGATCAATTCATTCATGGTCGTCTTTCCGGCATCGATACAACGGTCATCGCCTGGGAACAAGCCATTTATTATCAGCGCGGACACAGCGTATCGCACCTAAAACCCTTAAACACCCTACACTTTGTGGTTGCCGATAGTGGCACGCGCACACCCACCGCACAGAGCATCGCCTACCTCGCCAAACGACTGGAAAGAGAACAGCTTGAGACCAAAAACACCTTCCTTTCTATCGTAAAACAAGTAAAGATTGCCAAACGCGCCATGCGCATTGGTGACCGCTACATGCTGGGCGAAGCGATGAACGCCAACCAAACCTACCTTGCTGATTTGGGGCTGTCTTGCCCCTCATTAGGCACGCTGGTGGCTGCCGCGCGCGACGCTGGCGCCCTGGGTGCCAAGCTGACCGGAGGCGGACAAGGCGGCGCGATGATTGCCCTGGCGGACGAATCTGCCATCCCCAGCGTAGCAAAAGCGCTTAAGGATGCCGGAGCCACACAGGTTTGGACCACCATACTGCCCGCCAATCCATTGATGCCTGCTTAGTTTGACCATAGGAGCCAGATCATGACCGAAAAACCGCTTCATTCCTCACCTTTTATCTCATCAAAAGCATACCGTGAACTCGTTTTCATTAAGTTGGGTGGCTCGCTGATTACCGATAAAAACCAAGCGCTGCACGCCCAAACCGATCTCATTGAGCAGCTGCTCACCGAATTAGGCTTATTTCTCATCCAGCATCCCGAAACACGTGTGATTTTAGGACACGGCTCGGGTTCGTTTGGCCACTCTGTGGCACGTTTTTATGGCACCCGCGAAGGTATATGTGATGAACTTGGCTGGCAGGGCTACCATGAGGTGTGGCGTGCCGCGCGTGAATTGCATGACATTGTGATGGCAATTGGCATGTCTTTTGACTTACCTTTACCGCTTATCTCTTTTCCGCCATCAGCCTCAGTGAGTGCCTCAAACCGGCAAATAACCACTTGGAATCTGGAACCAATGACCGCGGCGGTGGACAACGGGCTGATCCCTGTTGTTTATGGTGACGTGGTTTATGACGATGTGTTGGGCGGAACTATTTTAAGCACCGAAGAACTGTTTATCGACCTGGCATCCGTTTTTAAGCCTGAGCGCGTCATCTTGCTAGGCAAAACCGATGGCGTTTATGCCGATTATCCCGCCTGCCAAACGCTTATGCCACACATCCACAGCCAAAGCGCTTTGCCCGATACGATAAGTGGCTCCAGCAGCACCGATGTAACCGGTGGCATGCTGGAAAAGGTACGCCTCATGCAAAGCCTATGCGCATTAAGCCCTCAAACCCAGGTTCGCATTTGCTCAGGCACTAAAAAGGGGCAATTGATGGAAGCACTCGCCGGAAAAGAAATGGGCACGCTCATCACCCATCAGTAATCATTATTTTTAATCAAAGGACACACCATGATATACACACGTCAACAACTAGAAGAATTTGAAGACCGAAACCTGGCGCCATACGCCATCCGCAGCAAAGACTCGCGTGGGCGAAAGTTTCCTGAAGAAGAAGCTGATTTTCGCACCCGGTTTCAGCGCGACCGTGACCGCATTTTGCACACTACTGCTTTTAGGCGCTTGGAATACAAAACGCAAGTTTTTATTATCCATGAAGGCGATTATTACCGCACCCGCCTGACCCATTCCTTGGAGGTTGCTGCCATTGGGCGATCTTTGGCTAGATCGCTCGGCGCAAACGAAGACCTCACCGAAACCATCTGCCTGGCTCATGACCTTGGGCATCCACCGTTTGGACACTCTGGCGAGACCGTGTTGGCACACTTGATGATGGACCATGGCGGCTTTAATCACAATCATCAGAGCGTGCGCATCGTTACCGAACTTGAACAGCGCTACCCTGACTTTTCCGGGCTTAACCTAAGCTGGGAGGTCCTTGAGGGCATGATTAAACACGAAACGGATTATGATACCGCAGATGCTTCAGAATATGACCCTCACCTGCGCGGGCACCTGGAAGCGCAACTCGCCAACGTTGCCGATGAACTGGCATACACCACCCATGATCTGGATGATGGTTTGCGCTCCGGCTTGATTACACCCAGTCAATTGGATGGCATCGCTATTTGGGAAATCGTTAACGAAAGCCTGGGCAGAAGAAAATCAGACACCCTGGACGAGCTTAGCCGGCATCAAATTATCCGCCGATTGATCGGTTTTGAGATGACCGACCTCATCCATAGCATTGACCGCTACTTGCGTCGCAGCAAGGCCAACAGCCCACAAGAACTGCAAGCCTTGCCCTACAATGTGGTTGGGTTCAGTGAGGATATGCACCGCCGGAACCGTGAGTTGAAAGACTTTTTGTTTGAAAAGCTCTACCGCCACTACCGCGTGGTGCGCATGCAAACCAAAGCCGAACGCATTATCAGTGAACTTTTCAAGCTCTATGTCAACACACCCAGCGCCCTGCCCGACACTGTGCAGCTCAGCATTCCGGTAAAAGGTTTGGAGCTTACCGTTTGTGATTACATTGCTGGCATGACCGACCGATTTGCCATCGACGAGTATAAACGTCTATTTGACGTGGATGTGTTACCATAGAGCCATGAACAAACCGCAATATTTAACTGAAGCTGGCAAAGCAAAAGTGCTTGAAGAACTCGCAGATTTGCGTGGTCCGCAACGCAACGAGATTGCCGCACGTCTGAAAAGTGCCATTGAAATGGGTGATTTGAGCGAAAACGCTGATTATCATGCTGCCAAAGAGGCACAAGGCTTTCTTGAAGGGCGTATTTTAGAGCTGGAAACGCTTTTATACAACGCCGAGATTGTGGATGAAAATGCGTTTTCATCCGATGAGGTGAGCATCGGCAGCACAGTAACCGTGCAAGAAGCTGGTGAAGATGAAGAAACCTATCTCATTGTCGGCGCGCAGGAAGCCAACACACGTGAGCGCAAAATATCTTATGAATCACCGATGGGCGCAAGCTTGATTGGGAAAAAGGTTGGTGAAACCGCCTTGGTGTCTTTGCCAAATGGTGGCTCCCTGGAGATAAAAATCATCGCCATCGCGTAATTAAAACGCGTTTAAAAAATAAATGAAACAAAAAAAGAGGCTGACCTAAAAAAGTCAGCCTTTTCATTTTATAAAGCTTTTTACTTGCGATAAACTGCCAATTCCATGGTTGCCCGCTGGAAGTAGCTGTCATCCGGCAGTGGCAAATCGCCATATTGGAAGTTGACCAATTTGCCTTCCATGCGTAATGTGGCGGTTTCCAAAATAAACTGCTTACCTTCCTCAGCTTTGATTGGCTCACCACGAATTTCGAGCCTTTGGCGAGTAGCACCATCCTCAAAGGCATGTTTACTCATCACAACTTTGGTAACCGTTTGAATGTCATTCTTATCAAAAAGCCAGATGTCAAAAGCGGAGACTTTTTTAGGCTCGCCAACGCCAATCGTATCTGAACTGCTCACGCCACATTCGCCGAGGAACTCGCCATTAGGCGCATCAAAGGTGAAAGATTCATCGTACATGTCGTCGCCAAGCATATAGGTGGTCATAAACTGTGCTACGGGTTTGGCAGCTTGCAAGGGTTCTGGCGCTGTTTCCTGCGGTTTTTGTTTTTCACCTATTCCAAACAAACCAGCCAAATTAGGCAAAGTTGGTTTTTCTTCTGGTTCTTCAGGCTCTTCTGCTACAACAGGTCGCGGTGCGGGTTCGCGTTTGATTGGCGTTGCAGCAGGTCGGACTGCGCTAAAAGTGCCAGCAGATTTATCTTCATCGCGACGACTCAATTTGAATGGAAGCTCAACATCTTTATTTTTGAAGAAGAACCACCATACTAAGCCTGCGCCAATCAGCAAAAGCAACAATAAGCCAATACCCAGCCAGAGCAAGCCTTTGCCTTTGGATTCAGGTTCTGCACCGCCATCATCAGGACGCAAACCAATAACAGTGCCGTCATCTTTTACAGCAGTATTACCCTCACTTGGTTGCGTTACCGGGACAGGAGCGGTGGTATCAACAGCTGAGGCAAAACGCTCAATTTGCTCAGTAAACAAAAAACCAGGCATTTTATTGAGCTCTTCAAGCGTTTTGGCAGCATTGTTACCAAGCGAATTCCACGCCATTTGGGCTTCTTTCACCCTACCAGTCATGGTGTAAGAGTTGATCGCATTACGTAAATACACCACGCGCTCATCGGCTCTTAGATGTTCAGCACTGGCATCTTTCCATTTTACAGGAAAGACAACCCATGCCAGAATTAATCCAACAATCAAACCAATAATTGCAGTAAAAATGGCTAAATTGCGGGGAACTTTTAGTTTTTCTCTAAAATCGGCAAGAAAATTTTCCATAGTGGCACCTCATTCATATCATTCTGCCTATATAGGTGCATGATTTGTACCAGAAAAACAGAAATTACAAGCCTCTTTTTATGGCAAAGAGGCTTGCTTTAGATTCGCATTATACAATCGTTTTAATTAAACCAACTTACCGTCTATTTGTGAAAAAGTGAGCTTACATTCGGTGCATTGCGCCTCATCACTGCTCTTTTCGGTCAACAATCCACCACAACTGGGGCAACTTTCCACCATCGGTTTTTGCCATGATGCAAAATCGCATTCCGGATAGCGACTGCACCCAAAAAAGAGCCTGCCTTGCTTCGTGCGTTTTTGCAAAACGTCTCCCTCTTGGCAGACTGGACAAGGCATTTCCAACTTAACAGGAATGTTTTCAGTGTAGCGACAGCTTGGGAAAGTGCTGCAACTGATGAAGTCACCAAATCGTCCACTGCGCATCACCAATGCTTGACCGCAAGTGGGACAAGCACGACCAATTTCTTTGGGTTCTGGCTTTTTGTTTGGCATGTGCACTTTGGCATGCTCTAAGCGTTTTTCAAAAGGCGTGTAGAATTCGCGCATGACATCCACCCACTCAGCTTTGCCTTCGGCGATTTCATCCAGCTCTTCTTCCATACGCGATGTGAAGGTGATATCCACAATTTCAGGGAAAAACTCAACCAGCAAGTCGTTAACAATAAAGCCAATTTCGGTGGGTTTGAGCATCCGACCTTGTCGTTCCACGTAGCCGCGGGTTTGGATGGTTGAAATGATTGGTGCGTATGTACTTGGTCTGCCTATGTCATTTTCTTCAAGCATCAAAATGAGAGAGGCTTCAGAAAAACGCGATGGTGGTTGGGTGAACTTCTGTTCAAAGTTGAGTTTATCCAACACTTGTGTTTTGCCTTGTTCCAAAACTTCCTTAAACAGTTTAACCATTTCTGCGTTTTCACCATTTTCATGGTTGGTAACAGGATAAACCGCTCGAAAACCAGGGAAAACAGTATGGCTGGCAGTGGCTCGCAACAAGTATTGATGGTCCTGTGAAAGCCCCTCAATATCCAGACTGAGCGTTTCCACAACTTGAGGTTCCATTTGGCTGGCAACAAAGCGTTGCCAAATGAGCGTATAAAGGCGATGTTGCTCAGGCGTCAAAAAGGCTTGCATTTTTTCTGGTGTGCGGTGCACTGAGGTCGGGCGAATAGCTTCATGGGCTTCTTGAGCAGATTTGGCGCGACGTCGATACAAGGCAGGTTTTGCCGGCAAGTACTTTTCGCCATAAGATTGCTTAATAAAATCGCGAACTTCCGCAATAGCCTGGGCGGCAACGTTGACAGAGTCTGTACGCATATAAGTGATGAGACCGGTTTCCTCAGTACCACTCAGCTTGATACCTTCGTAAAGTTGTTGAGCGATCATCATCGTTCGGCTAGCCAAAAAGCCCAATCGGCTCGAAGCGTCTTGTTGCAAGGTGCTGGTGATGTATGGCGCACTGGGTCGGTTACGACGTGAACTCTGCTTTTTATCGGCCAAAGTGTATTTTGCGCTTTGCATGTCAACAACTGTTGCCAGGGTGTCCTTTTCATTGCCGAGCTCTAAATCTTCCGCATCAATCTTTAGCAACTTAGCTTCATATTGTGTGTCATGACCTTCCTGATGAAAAAGTGCCGAAACTACCCAATATTCAACAGGCACAAAGTTTTGTATTTCGCGTTCGCGTTCCACAACCAAGCGCACAGCCACAGATTGCACACGTCCGGCGCTCAAACGGCTACGCACTTTTTGCCACAAAATTGGGCTGACTTTGTAGCCAACCAATCGATCCAAAATGCGACGGGCTTGTTGCGCATCGACCAAATCCATATCAAGGGTTCGCGCGTTTTTAAAAGCTTCATCTACGGCAGTTTTAGTAATTTCGTGAAAAACAACCCGTTTCGTCTTATTTTCTGGAATGCCAATTGACTCCATTAAGTGCCAGGCAATCGACTCACCCTCGCGGTCAGGGTCAGTTGCCAAGAAAACTTCCGGGCTCGAGTCAGCAATTTCGGTAATCTTCTTGACCAGTTTGGATTTGTCATTAGGCACGCGATATTCCGGAGCAAAATTGTTTTCTGGATCGACACTCAAACGAGAAGCCAACAAATCGCGCACATGCCCATAAGATGCAACAACTTTATAGTTATTACCCAAAAATCTACCAATTGTTTGGGCTTTAGCCGGCGATTCTACGATCACAAGCGGTTTGCCCAAGCCATCCATGCTGATCCGGTCAGCAAAGTTAGCGCCTTTGCCACCTCGACCTCGTCCACTAGACTTGGTTGAAGATTTATCGCGGGATTTCCGTTTAGAAGTGTCTTTTGAGGTAGTTTTGCGCGCTTTTTTCTCTATGACCGGTTTTTCCAAACCTTCATGCGCGGGTGTAGCTCCCATTTTAAAAACCTTAGTACTGCAAACCGGGCAAACGCCACGTGTACCAGGCAGTCCATTGGCAGTAAAAACTGCCGTCGTTTCTGGGATTTCTCTTTTTTCTTTACACTTTAAACAATAGATTTCCATAATCTCTCCGGGTGAATTGACCCACACTAAATACGCCCTATAATACCATATTCAAAAATATGTCAAGCCCTAAACGGTAGATTTGTAATGACCTGCTATCCGATTTGCCAAGCCTTTACAGCGCGATATTCCTGATTATTTTCCTGGGCAACCAAGCCTTTGAGTTGCATCATCATCAATGTTGCGTTCATTTTTTCAATGGGCATGTCCAACTTGGCACACAATTCGTCCACGTGTATGGTGCCACTTCCCAAAGCCTGATAAATGCGTCGTTCAAGTGGGCTTAGTTCAGATTTTGTCTGTTGAGTGGCAATTTTTTGCTTTTCAATGCCCAGATGACTAACAACCGTGGCTGGGTTTGTCATGGGTATAGCACCTTGACCAATTAAATGGTTCGTTCCTTTGCTCATCGGTGAAAGAACCGAACCAGGCACCGCGAATATATCCCTGCCTTGTTCAACAGCAAATTTTGCGGTAATTAAAGCGCCACTGCGCTCTCCAGCTTCAATAACAATCGTCCCACGTGAAAGCCCGGAAATAATGCGGTTTCTTGGAGGAAAATTGATGCCGTCTGGCTTTGTGCCAGGCGCATAGTCACTCATAACTGCGCCAGATTTAACAATGGCATCAACGAGTTTTCGATGTTCAGGCGGATAGATGACATCCACGCCAGACCCTAAAACGGCAATAGTCCTGCCGCCCATTTCCAAGGCGGCATGATGGGCGATGGCATCCACGCCACGCGCCAGTCCGCTCACGATGGTTACCCCATGGCCAGCCAAATACTTTGCGGTATCTTTGCAAAGCTGTTTACCATAACTGGTTACGTTTCGCGTGCCAACAATTGCCATGGCAAGGTTATCTGCCTCAGTAATCTCACCCAGGTAATAAAGTACCGGCGGTGGCTGAGCGATCTGGATCAGGTAAGACGGGTATTTTTCATCGAGCCAGGTAAGCACTTTGATGCCTTTTGAATCCAATTTGCTTTGCAAGGCAACCGGATCAAAGCTTTTTTTGGTTTCCCGAAAAGCTTGTATAAGCTTTTCAGTCATACCGGCTTCTTTTAAAGCGGAATCTGTCGCTTCCCAAGCCATGGCAAGCGTGCCAAAGAATCCAAGCAGCTTTCTAAAGCGCACTGCTCCAGCACCACGCACATGGTTAAAAGCCAGCCAGGCATCCCGCTCTTGCATGTTTAACGCAAACCTTCCAGCAATCGCACATCCATGTGCTTATTCTTTACATCAATGCTTTTAATCACATCAGGAATAGCCGGAATGAGTAATTCTTTGCCGTTTGGATCTTCAATGATGTAAACGTCATTGGCACCAGTTTCGATAATGGCGGAAAGCTGGCCTAATAATTCTTCACCTTCAAAAACCTGAAGTCCAATAAGCTGATGATGGTAGTATTCGCCTTCTGGCAAAGCAGGGATATCTTCCACACTTACAAAAGCCAAAAGATTACTCAGCTCGCTTACATCCTCTGGGGTCTCATAACCATCAAAACGCAATAAGAGCAACTTGCCTTTCCAGCGGGTTCGCAAAACTTTCACAGCCAAATGATGATCACCGAGATACAAAACACGACCCCGGCGAATTCTTTCAGGAAAATCGGTATCCACACGCATAGCTATTTCGCCATTGACGCCATGCGCGCGTTGTAATTTACCAACTAAAACGAAGGCAGGCTCGTGGTTAGGCGAGCCTGCATCGGTAATTGAACTATTTCTATCGTTGTCGAGCATTATTCAGGCTCAACCACGTCCATGACAACTTGCATACCTTCGCGTGAGGCTGCAGCCCGTAGCAAATGGCGAATCGAGTTCGCAACCCGACCTTGCTTTCCAATGACGCGTCCGATATCCTCAGAACTCACGGAAAGTTTCAAATGCACGGTGTTGTCTTCGATAGAGCTTTCAACCTTTACAGCTTCAGGGTCATTGACCAAGCCTCTGGCGATATACTCTAACAAATCACGTAATTTTTTGTCGTCCATAAAAACCTTCTAAATACTAGTCGCTATGCGTGGTCCGGGAGCTTGGAACCCGGCTTTCGTAGGTCTTGGCTGCTTCAGCTTGCAGCGTTTCCACGTCTTCACCAGCCTTAAAGCGCTTATATCTTTCGTCCAGCCCAACTTGCTTGAACAATTTTTCAACTGTTTCAGAAGGTTGTGCGCCAACACCCAGCCAATAGAAGACACGACCTTCTTTAAACTCAATTGTGCCAGGTTTGGTGCGTGGGTTGTAATGCCCAACGATTTCAATAAAACGGCCATCACGTGGGGCTTCTTTATCAGCAATAACCACACGATAATGGGCTTGGTGGGTGGAACCGACCCGTCGTAGTCGAATACGTACCATCGATATTTACTCCTTAAATCTTTTTAAATCTCTTTGGCCCGTGCTCTTGTTAAAGGTTGAGAGAATGCTGAAGGGGCATTGTCCTTCTCCTCAAGCTCAGGATTAACCAAATAACCTATCAATATTACCATGACTTCCAGGTTTTTGAAACCTTTTCATAAGGTTTTGCATATCCCTGAATTGTTTCATCAAGCGATTGACGGCCTGAACATCTTTTCCGCATCCTCTGGCGATTCTTCTTCTACGGCTTGCGTTTAAAATGCGGGGATCACGTCGCTCAGCAGGTGTCATTGAAGCGATAATCGCCTCTACGCTTTTTAATTGTCCGTCAATCTCACGTGGATCAACTTGTTTTGCTGCCTGACCAAGTTGACCAGGCAACATGCCCATTACCTGTGACAATGGACCCATCTTTTTGATTTGCTTAAGCTGTTTGGCGAAGTCTTCCAAGGTGAATTGCCCTTTGAGCATGCGTTCAGCATCTTCCATTGCGATATCATCTGCATAAGCTGCTTCGGCTTTTTCAATTAAACCCAGCATATCGCCCATGCCTAAGATTCGACCACTAATTCGGGCGGGATCAAAGACCTCAATTGCGTCCAATCCTTCACCAGTGCCCAAAAACTTAATCGGAATACCGGTTACTTCGCGGATAGAAATAGCCGCACCACCACGAGCATCACCATCAATCTTGGTAAAAATCAAACCGGTAATGCGCATCACATCTCTAAAGCCTTCAGCGATATTTAAGGCTTCCTGACCAATCATCGAGTCAATGACCAATAAGATTTCATTACAAGGAACAGCCTTTTGAATGCCATCAATTTCTTGCATCAAAAAATCGTCCAGCTGAGAACGTCCAGCGGTGTCAATCAGCAGAAGTGTGTAACCACCACGTTTGGCTTGGGCATAGGCTTCTTTGACAATCTTCACCGGTTGCGCGCCATCCAAAGTAAACACTGGCACATCAATGCGCTCGCCAAGGGTCTGCAGTTGTTTAATAGCTGCCGGCCGGTAAATGTCCGCCGCCACCATCATCACCCGTTCACCTTCCGCGCGGAGACGTTTGGCAAGCTTGGCGGTGGCGGTCGTTTTACCAGAGCCTTGCAAACCGATCATCATCAGCACATGTGGCTTCTCACCTCGCAAATTCAAAGGCTCGGCTTGACCAAGCGTGGCAATCAGCTCTTCGTTAACAATTTTGACCACTTGTTGCGCAGGGTTAAGCGCCTTGGAAACTTCGGCACCAATCGCACGCTCCTTTACCCGGTTGGTAAATGAACGAACCACGCCATAATTCACATCGGCTTCAAGCAATGCCAGGCGCACTTCGCGCAAGGCAATTTCAACGTCGTTCTCGGTAAGTTTGCCCCGTCGTCTCAAATTATCAAAAACTGCAGTCAGTTTGTCTGATAAACTCTCAAACATAGTGAGTCTCCATCTTCAAGTAGTAAGCTAAATACTACCTTATTCTAAAGTACATTGTCAATTTAAGACCATAAAAGTTTGTGATTATTGGCACACAAAGGCTTGGCTACTGAGCGCCATATTGACAAAACCGGTAATATCGCTTGAACTGACAACAGGTCATTGCAAGCCATGCCTATTCCTTAGGAATAATGAAACTTATTGTTACATTCAAGGTTATTAAGATAAAGTGAGGTGTTTATATGTCTAAAGTTGCTATTATTACCGATTCAACAGCCGCGATCCATCCAGATGTTGCCGCGGCACTTAACATTACCGTAGTCCCTTTGACTGTTAACTGGGACGGTCAAACGCTAAAGGATGGCATTGATATTACCGGCGAAGATTTTTACACGCGCCTGCCCAAAGCGAAAAATCTGCCAACCACATCCCAGCCAAGCCCAAATGACTTTGCCGAAGCTTATGAAAAATTGCTGAGCAAAGGTTTTGATGTTTTTACGATCGTCATCTCGGCAGGCATTTCTGGCACTTATGATTCCGCAACCCAGGCCTTAGCCCATTTTCCGGGTAAAAATATCAAGGTGATGAACTCCCAGCAAGCCTCCATGCCTCTGACCATGGCTGCAATGCGCGTGGCAAAAGCCGCCCAAAAAGGCGCCAGTTTGCTGGAAGTGGAAAACCTTGCCCAGGATATCTGCAATCGTGTTGTAACCCTTTTTATTTTAGATACTTTGGAATATTTGCATCGTGGTGGACGCATCGGCGCTGCTTCACGTTTTTTGGGCACTGCATTGAACTTAAAGCCCATCCTTACCCTGGATGAAGGCATCATTAAGCCTGTCGGAAAGGTTCGCACCTTCAAAAAAGCTGCCCTAAACATTTTTGAACAGGCTGAAGAACAGCTCGGAAAAGGTGGCAAAATTGATTATTTAGGACTTGTAACAACCTTTGAACCCGAAGTTGAAAAACAATTTATTGATGAAGCCAGATCCCGCTTTACAATTAATGAGCTTGAAACCGGCTTAATAAGTCCTGTGATTGGCGTGCATGTTGGGCCTGGCGCGGTTGGGTTTGTTTACCTTCCGGAAAAATAATTTTTTGTGCATTTTTTAACCATCCGAGCACCTTTCTTAGAAAAGTAAGGTGCTCTGATTTTTTAAGCGTCATACGCCACGCCTGGACTTAGCATTGAACCCACCTCATAATCGTTGTTTTTTACTGATTCTTTTATATGCTAAACTTAATAACGAGTGAACAATAGCGATATAGTAATCCAAAATACACAAGTGAATTTCATTTCGTCGCACTGTAAAATAAATGGTAACTCTTCAAAGTTATATTTTTAAAGTGAAAACATGAAAAAAATGTTTAAGAGAATGCTAATACCCGCACTGGTAGCAACAGGTACTTATCTTATTGTATTGCTGCTAACCATCTATATAACAAATCAATCAAGTTATTTATCCTTTCCAATTGAAGCCTTCGTCCAAGGCTCTGATCCTCCGGATTTTTTCTTCGCTCTTTTTACATCAATTCCTTTCAGTTGGCAAATGTTCTATATTGTCAAGGATAATTTTTTATCCTATGTGTCAACAAGAACAAATGTAAAACGCTATCTTAAGAAACATGTTGCCACCGCCATGTTCTTGTGTTTCCTCATGGTATTTGCCGTAAACATGATAGGAATCGTTTTCTCAGTTAGTATTGCTTCAATTGATGAAGTCACCCGACCAGACTTATATAGTGGCTATATTCTTGGGAATATGCAGATGGAAAGACCCGTTCTTTTTGGCCTTATTTAGAGTGCTTATAAAGGACTGCTCGGTGCCTTGATCTGCCTCCTGGCACAAATCTTTGCCTACTATGTTCAAAACTTCTTTCTTGCACTTTTAGCACCATTTATGATCGTTTTTCTGGAAAACTTGTTTACTTCAATTCTTCGAATCCCTCAATTCAGCTTTACAACAGCCTTTGTGCTCAATCGTTTGAGCGAAAAGGCCATGAAAATTCAAAACTTACTCATAGGGATAATCTTTTTTTGCACGATCATAACAGTATCTTTTCTTGTTTTACGAAAATATGAACAAAAAGGTTATTCTTCATAAAGTTAGATATCTAATTAAAAACAATAGCATTTTGCTCATTCTAAATACTATTGTTCTGCTTATCATAGCATTCGGTAAAGCTGGATATCTAAGCTGCACAAATATTTACGTGTTTGATTACGTACTCCTCACAATAATTGATCATTATTATGCGTTGTACTGTATTTTTCCAATCCTATTTATTATCATCATTAAATATTTCCGACAAACATCTGATATCGAAACCATCAGATACCCTAATAGGCTAAACCAACAAAGAATAAACCTGATTTCTCTTGCGATTTGTATTTTTCTATATTTTCTTGCTACTTTCATCATAATATGCATTGTAGGGCTTTTTCATTTCAGAGCTAACTTATCGGCAAGCATAATCACCAACCCAGGGTTTGATGATTTTGTTATTTTACAAACCCTGCATAACGGCATCACGCCTTTCCCTTTGGTCTCAACCATAATCGTCCTTATTTTTTATTGTTTTGGTTTTTTTGTTCTATCTAGCTTTTTGAGCTTTGTTCACAGTAAAAAAGGACTGCACTTTACTATCGTTACTGGTGTGCTTATCTTTATACTTGCTTTTATTGGCTTCCAGGTAGACGCGGTGAACATTTTCCCAATTTTTTTCTTTGGAAACTATATTATCTTTCATCGCAGTTTGTTTATTAACGGTTTGCCCTCTTTTGTTCTTATCCTTTTGACAGGTCTTGGAATAATCATCTATTGTTTTCGCCCAATACTTATCGATAAAAAGCAGAGATGGAAAAGAAACATTTTGAATGAATTTACCATCTCGCGCCAAACAAGTTTCATTAGTTTTATTATCTTAGTCATTCTTTTTATTTTAGAAATATTACTACTTCAATATAGTGAGCATTTTAATGCCCGGGATATCTCTTTAAGCCTCATGGCTGGACCAGGTAACGGTGAATGGTCCTTTATTAGTTGGACAAAAGTTGCTATCGTTTATTTGTTACCTCTATTTTTTGTTGGACAATCGCTTTCTAAGATTGAACAATATCATGAACTCCCAATTTTTATCCGGTTTAAAAGTTTTGCAAATCTAAGATGGCAAATAATAAAATCTTACTTTTCTTTCACATTGGCCTACGTAATGATTTTGATAGCCACTTTCCTTTTAATGTTTCTTATGGGTAGCGAAACATCATCTTTGTATAAGATCATCGTTGAGATGATAACAGAAAATTTTTCGGCTGGTCACTTCGCAATGTTCTTATTGTTCTTTCTGGGAAACATGATGTTAAACCTCACCCTGTACCTAGTCCTTAGTCAACGCCTTAAATCAATTACTGTTTTTATACTATTTCTTGCTTATGCGTTTTTGATTGGTCTAATCCCAAATGGTTTTTATGCAGATTTCACACCGGGTTTGTTAAGGTTCTTGACTTTATACAATACAAACCTATCAATATTAGGCCTAAGGTTTATCTTAGCCTTGATCTTAACAATAACTTACTTAATCTCATTGAAGAGGAGAAGCTATGTCAATAATTGAATTCAAAGATGTTTCTAAAACTTTCAAAACAAAAGTTTTGTACAACAATGTCAATCTTATTGTCGAAAAAGGAGATTGTATTGGCTTAGTCGGTGCTAATGGCAGTGGGAAAAGCGTTTTATTTAAACTTATTGCTGGATTAGAGCAAGCCGATACAGGCTCAATCAAAGTTAAGGGCAAGCCAGTCGGTCACAATTATGACTTTCCTTCTGGTCTTGGCTTGTTTGTCAATCAACCTGGTTATATAGAATACTATGATGGTTTAACAAACCTAAAAATGCTGGCAGAAATTCAGAACATTATAGATGAAGAAATTATCCGAACCTATATGAAAAAAAGTTGGATTAGATCCTGAGGATAAAACAAAAGTAAAAAACTATTCTGAAGGCATGAAACAAAAACTGGGTATCGCTCAAGCCATCATGGAGGATCAAGATCTTATTCTTTTGGATGAACCTTTCAACGCATTGGACTTTAAGACAAATAACGAAGTACTGGAGATCCTTTTCAATCTGAAAAATGAAGGCAAAACATTGTTATTGACTTCTCACCAACATGAATATTTGGAAAGACTCTGTGACCATATTTATGCAATTATTAATCAGCAAATTGTAGCGTTTAATAAAGAAGAAAAAGAGAAATATTTTTTGTTCTAACAATTATTTAGGATACGCAAAATTTTTTGCCGCTTGCTGATATTAGATCGCTGCTTCTAATTTGCATCGCTTTTTTTTGCACTGAATTGATGATTATTTTTAAAACGAATTTTATTCTTTCTTTCTATTACCGGTTTGCCATCGCTCTGTAATCTTTTAACCCGTTTCCAAATCGTATAACTGTTTTAACATCACATCAAACGCTTTACATCCTAACAAGCATCCAAAAACACGTTTCATTTGATACAATAGAAGAAAATCGCATAGAAGGGAACCATTTATGAAAACTGCAGAAAAAATCGGCGTCCAAGTCCCCGATTTACTCCTACCCAACAATACTATTGACATGCACAAATGGGCTGTTATCGCCTGTGATCAGTTCACCTCGCAACCCGAATATTGGGAGCGCGTGCGCGAAACAGTCGGCAATGCCCCCTCAACCTTTAAACTGATCCTGCCGGAAGCCTGGCTCGAAAAACCCGAAGCTCCCGAGCTTATCAAAGCATCCCACCAAGCCATGCGCGATTACGTGGCAGAAGGCGTTTTTAAGCCTTACAAAGGTTTTATGTTGGTTGAGCGCACTGTTGGCGACGCCATCCAAACTGGTTTGATTGCCGCACTGGATCTTGAAACCTATGATTACACACCCGGCTCAAAAACGCTTATTCGTGCTTCAGAAGGCACCGTGCTGGACAGGTTACCACCACGCATGGCAGTCCGTCGTGAAGCGCTTATCGAATCCCCACACATTCTGGTCCTTTATGATGACCCGCAAATGACTGTTCTCAAGGACGTCCTTGCCATAAAGAACGAAATTCCAGTAGCCTATGATTTCGACCTCATGGAAGGCAGCGGACACATCACCGGTCATTTTATTGACAAACCCGAACTGATTGACTCCGTCGTAGAAGGCCTTGCCGCACTAATTGAACCAGCAAGCTACGCGCAAAAGTATGGCATTCCCGAGGGTACACCCCCAATGTTGTTCGCCATGGGTGACGGAAACCACAGCCTGGCAACCGCTAAAGCCATTTGGGAAGAACTCAAACCCGAAGTTGGCATGGACCATCCCGCGCGATACGCCTTGGTTGAACTGGTTAACATCCATGATGTTTCCCTGCAATTTGAAGCCATCCACCGTGTGATGTTCAATGCTGGCACACTCAAACAAGATCTCGTTGAACACTTTGGCAAAGACATTCAGCTCAGCGTTGTTCATACGATGGACGAACTCGTTGCTGAAGTCACCAAGGATGTGAGCCCTCACCAGCGCTTTGGTATCATCGATACCGGCGGCTTCACCGTTGCTGAATTGACCAAACCCGTTCATAACCTGCCGGTTGGCAATGTCCAGGAATATCTCGATCCCTGGCTAAAAACCCACCCCGAAACCCAAATTGACTATGTTCACGGCGATGACATCACCCGCGAACTGAGCCAGCAACCTGGTAACCTGGGCATTTATTTACCCTCGATTACCAAAGACACCCTGTTTAAATCGATTATCCTGGATGGCGACTTCCCCCGCAAAACCTTCTCGATGAACCACGCCCACGATAAACGATTTTATCTGGAATGCCGCAAGATTCGCTAGCGATATCTTGACAATAAGAACATTTGTGCTAAGATTAATAAAGAAGACATAAACACGGAGAATGCCCATGGCAAAAAAAGCGAGCCCTAAATCACCCGCCGCGGATGGAATGGAAGAAGCCAAAAAAGCTGTTCTGGACCGCGCACTGCATGACATCGTCAAGCGCTACGGCGAAGGTAGCATTATGCGCCTTGGCGAAGCGCACCAAATGAAGGTCGAAGCCATCCCCACTGGCTCGCTTTCCTTAGACCTTGCCTTGGGTGTTGGTGGCATCCCCAAAGCACGCATCACCGAAATCTTTGGGCCTGAATCCTCGGGTAAAACCACACTCTGTCAGCACATCGTTGCCGAGTGCCAGGCTCAGGGTGGGACTGCTGCTTTCATCGACATGGAGCACGCTCTGGACCCTGTTTACGCCGCCAAATGTGGTGTTAACATCGATGAATTGCTCATCTCCCAACCCGATACCGGCGAGCAAGCCCTTGAAATTGCTGAAACGCTGGTGCGCTCCGGCGCAGTGGACCTGGTTGTCATCGACTCGGTGGCTGCTCTGGTTCCCCGATCCGAAATCGAAGGCGATATGGGCGACCCCACCATGGGCGTGCAAGCGCGTTTGATGTCGCAAGCCTTACGCAAGCTGGGTGGCGCAATTAGTCAGACCAAAACCGCACTCATCTTCACCAACCAATTGCGCCAGAAAATCGGCGTCATGTTTGGCAACCCAGAAACCACAACCGGCGGTATGGCACTCAAGTTTTATGCTTCAATTCGCCTGGATGTGCGCCGGGTGCAGTCCATCAAAGTGGGTGCAGAAATTGTGGGTAACCGCGTGCGTGTACGTGTGGTCAAAAACAAAGTTTCTGCGCCTTTCCGTGCGGCAGAATTTGACATTATGTACAACGAAGGCATCTCCAAGTCCGGCGATATTCTCGATTTGGCTACCAGCATGGAAGTCATCGACAAGCGTGGTTCATTCTATTCCTACAAAGAACAACGCTTGGGTCAGGGACGCGAAGCGTCTAAGACCTTCCTCATGCAGAACCCTGAAATCATGAAAGAAATCGAGATGACCGTGCGCAACCTGGCAGAAGAAGATCTCAGCACAGGCGCCTTCGACCCTGAAGAAGAAAACGTCGACAGCGAAGAATAAAACACTTAGCACAACTATATTAAAGCAAAACGCAGGTTCCAGAAACCTGCGTTTTTTAAATCAAAAACACCCAAAGCAATAACTTTGGGTGTTTTATATTTCCTAACTAAAAACTACGTACCGGATTCCCAGCTGTTCAGATACTTGATCTGTTCTTCGGTGAGAACATCAATCTCAACACCCATAGCAGAAAGCTTCAAGGCAGCGATTTCGCGGTCGATTTCTTCGGGCACATCGTAAACACGGGGTTCCAGCTGGCCAGCGTGCTTAATCATGTATTCCGCGCCCATTGCCTGGTTAGCAAAGCTCATATCCATCACCGAAGCGGGATGTCCCTCAGCGGCTGCCAGGTTAATCAGGCGGCCTTCGCCCAAAACGTTAATTTCGCGTCCATCAGACAAAACAAAAGCCTCAACAAATGGGCGAACCAAGCGTTTGTCCACAGCCATCTCAGCCAGGGCATCCAGGTTGAGTTCGTTGTTGAAGTGACCCGAGTTACACACCAAACAACCGTCTTTCATCACCTCAAAGTGGTGTCTGTCCACCACATTCAGGTCACCGGTCAGGGTCACAATCACGTCAGCGATTGGAGCCGCTTCAATCATGGGCATCACTCTAAAGCCATCCATCACCGCTTCAAGCGCCACAACGGGGTCAACTTCGGTCACGATCACGTTCGCGCCCAAGCCTTTGGCGCGCATTGCCACACCGCGTCCACACCAGCCATAGCCAGCCACGACGAAGGTCTTACCAGCGATGAGCACGTTGGTCGCGCGCACGATACCGTCGAGCGTGCTTTGACCGGTGCCATAGCGGTTGTCAAAGAAATGTTTGGTCATGGCATCATTCACAGCCATCACAGGGAATGCCAACATGCCATCTTTTGCCATAGCGCGCAAGCGAATAACACCGGTCGTGGTTTCTTCTGTGCCACCAATAATGGCAGGGATCAGGTCACGGCGTTCTTTATGAATGGTACTTACCAGGTCAGCGCCATCGTCCATGGTGATGTTGGGTTTGTGGTCCAAAGCAGCGTGAATGTGCTTGTAATAGGTGGCGTCATCCTCACCTTTGATAGCAAAAACGGGAATTTCGTATTGCGCTACCAAGGCAGCTGCCACGTCATCCTGGGTTGAAAGAGGATTTGAAGCGGTCAAAACGATATCCGCGCCACCTGCCTGCATGGTGCGCATCAGGTTTGCGGTTTCAGTGGTTACGTGCATACAGCAAGACATGCGCACACCTTCAAAAGGTCGCTCTTTGCGATAGCGTTCTTCAAGCAAGGTTAAAACAGGCATTTCGCGCTGTGCCCAGTCCATTCGTCTGCGGCCACCTTCGGCAAGGTTCAGATCTCTGACATTATAGTTATCCATTTAGTTCTCCAATACTAATCTAATTGATCTAATTCCCCGTGGTCATCAAAATGTTCACGGAATTGTGTTTTAAAAATGTGCCAATCAAAATGATGGCATTGTGGGCCAGGATGTTGGATCGAAATAGCAGCCGTTACAGCGCCCATTTGCCCACAAACCGGCAAGCTCAAACCACCCAGATAGCCCCGCAAAAAGCCGGCTCTAAAAGCATCACCCACACCGGTTGGGTCAATCACATTGATGCCCTCAACGATGGGAATGCTGTATTCTTCACCCTTGGTGTAAATTTTCGCGCCATCACCACCGAGTGTGACCACACAAAATTCAGGTTTTGAGGTGATCTCTTCCGCGCTAAAACCGGTTTTGTTCTGTAAGAGTTCAAACTCATACTCGTTTACAAAAATGCCATGCGCGCTGTTCACGCCGGCAATGATGTCTTCTGCATCCATGCTGATAATCTGTTGCCCTGGGTCAAAAAGCATACGCAAACCCAGTTCCTGGCATTCATGGATGTAGCGTTTCATCGCGCCCGGGTCAGTGGGTGAAATCATCACCAGGTCGTTTTCATCATAATCCGCTTCTGCCAAACCCAGCTCAGCCGAATTTGCCATTGCTCCGGTATAAAAAGAAGCAATTTGAGCGTTTGAAGGATCTGTCGTTGCAAAGAAAGATGCGGTAAATTTCTCGGGAATCACCCGCACACCAGAGGTATCAACACCCACGGCTTGCAATCGTTGAGCATATTCGCCAAAATCTTGCCCTACCGTTGAAAACAAGTAAGGCTTGGCACCCAAAAGTGCCATGCTATATGCGATATTAGCACCAACGCCACCATCTTGGCGGATCATCTCATGCACCAAAAATGAGAGGCTAATCTTCTCGATGTGCTCGGGTAAAATGGTGTCTTTAAACAGACCCGGAAATTTCATCAAATAGTCATAGGCAATGGAGCCAGTAAGAATAACTTTCATCATATACCTTCTCGAATGATTTTATCCAATTTTTCGTAAAACGGGGGATACAAAACGCCATGTTCCGTAACTAAACCCGTCAATAACCGGTTTGGGGTAACATCAAAAGCATAATTGAGCGCGGTTGCCGCATCGGGCACAACAATATCGCCATTGAGGGCGATGTCCAAAACTTCACGGTCGTCGCGTTGCTCAATCTCAATTTCTTTGCCATTGCGGATTTTTGCATCAACTGTGCTCATTGGAAAAACAGAATAAACCGGTACATTGTTATCCACAGCTGCCAAAGCAAGCATATAACTACCAATTTTGTTGGCAACATCCCCATTCATGGCAACCCTATCAGCACCAAAAAAGACCTTGTTCACTAATCCCATTTGCATGAGATGTCCGGATGATGAATCAGTGATGATGTCATAGGGAATGCCATATTGTTTGAGCTCCCAGGCGGTAAGTCGTGAGCCTTGTAAGCGGGGTCGCGTTTCATCTACATAAACGTGGATTTTTTTGCCTTGCTCGTGTGCCATGCGAATAACACCAAGCGCGGTACCGTAATCAACCGTTGCCAAGGCGCCGGTGTTGCAATGGTGCACAATATGATCGCCGTCTTCAATGAGCTCGGCGCCATGTCGGGATAGTTGCATATTGAGCGCTACGTCTTCTTCCGCCAGGTGATGTGCAAATTTCAGGAGCTCAGCTTTCAGGTCGTCAACATGCCCTTCAAAGCCTTTAATTAAGTCCAAAGTGCGATCAAGCATGTTCCAAAGGTTGACTGCCGTTGGGCGTGCGCCGCCAATTTTTTGAGCAATCTCACCTAACTCGGCTTTTATGTCAGAAAGCTGGGGCTCTGAGGATCGCAATGCTGCCAGTGCCATGCCATAGGCACCAGTAACGCCAATGGCAGGTGCGCCTCGCACGGTCATGTGCTGGATAGCTCTGATTACATCATTGTAACTAAACAGAGAAATGGTGATGTAATCAACTGGCAAGGCGTTTTGGTCAATAATCTCAACGCATTGCTTTTTTTCGTTCCAAACGATCGTTCTCATAGGTCCTTCATAAAAATGACGCCCAAAAGGCGTCTTTTTGTTAACTAAAGTTTATCACACTCCGAAGCCTTTGCAAATCTGCTAACGAGCCAGGTCGCCACTAATCCGCTATGGTTTGGCTTAGTACAAACCCAAGAGCCAGCCTTCATGCAAAGAGCCAATGTAAGCTTCATGATAATGGCGGATGAGCATATTCCGGAACATAGCCAGTTCGCTGTCGTTCAATGGCACCAAGTCGGCATGGTTCAAAATGACGGTCTTTTTAGCGTTCTCAGGAATGCCTTTCAAACCGCCCATAGGATTTACCAACATGCGCGCGATGCTTTCCAGCGAAACGGGTTGGCTTTTGTCATGGCCACTTAATTCAGAGTAGAGCGCTGGTCTAAACACATTGCCCTCATCAAGCACATTACCAACCGCGCCAAGTCCGGCAATGACAATAACCTGATCAACGAAATCCGGGATAATAGGTTCATCTTCACCCGGTGCTTTTAAGGGTAAAGTTTTCGCGCCGTCAGCTTCAATTAGCAATGCCCTGCTTAAAACGGCACTTAAATTGCGTAAGCGGGAAATCTGCATATCATCCAAACCCTGCCACCGGGTTCGGTTGGCAATTAAACCATCCGTCACAATGGTCACTTTTTCATCACCAAAATCACTTGCTTCAGGCAGTTTCCCTTTTAAATTGACGTGTACATCTGCCAAATTAGCCTGGTCAATACCCATTTTTGTGGTTGTTGTGATAATAGAAGGGAAATTAAACTCCCTGGCAAGGTTGAACATGGCGGTGGTTTTTCCGCCGGCGCCAACAAAAGCCACAACCGATTTATTACCTATGCGCAATGCTTCATTAATTTTCATGTCTATCCTACAAATTCTTTTTCTATGCTTTTCATTGCTTCAAGTACTGAGCAACCTATTATTATAGCCTTATCTGAGATTTTATAACAGCTTTTCGAGTCCATTCTGGGATCAATATCAGCTATTTTTATACCCTTTTTCACTCGGATACCCTCGCGGATCAATCCCCGCACAACACCAGCAATCTTAGCCTTTACCTCAAGCCCACCTACTTCAGCCAACAGCTGTCCCGCTTCAACAACATCGCAAATAGCGCAATAATGTTTTACGATGCCTTCCGCAGGTGCGTAAAGCACCCGTTCAAGGCTATAGCCGTTTACCGCAGCAGGTTTGCCGGTATCTGCCTCGGGTTTGCCTTCCCACAAAATTTGACCCAGATTTGGCCCACGGTTGGTTTCAATGGCAACCTTACAATTCTCACCAGCTTCGAATCCAGGTCCTAAGCCAATGATTGCCAGGTCCTTGGGATTATCGTCTAATAAATCCCGCTTTAACAAACGCGCGTCCACCACAGCCTTAAATCTTAGGCTCTCCAGAACAGTCAATTCCGGATCGACCAGAACAGCAACCCGTCCAGATTCCAAAATAGGTTCAACATCCGCGTAACTATGAGCGAGCTGTGCGTCAATGCCCTCAACTTGCACTTTGCCTTCATAGACCGCTTCAGCAAAAGCCACCTTCCGACGTACAACCAAAGGCGCTGGCAACTCACACACCAAAACCTGCCAGCCAGCACGGTGCAAACAAGCCACCACACCACTTGCCAGGTCTCCACCACCGCGAACCAAAACGCATTTCACTTTCATTCCAGGAATTATACCTTTAGCTTAATGGCTTTTATAGGTTTTAGTTCTTTAGTGTCAAGGCTTTCTTTTTTCCATAACCTGACATTATCACTCATGAATTTAACATGACATATTCATTTTTGAATAACAAAACCATTCAAAACCCTTGACCCAAACGCTCTAATCGAGTATTATGTATGGGTTAATATTTAGAAAGCAGGAGTGCAAGATGACCCCATTACCGAAGCAACGATCAACATCCGGACGCCGCGACCGCCGTCGTTCGCATGACGCCCTTAAGACACGCAATGCCGTAAACTGTCCCAACTGTGGTGAAATCCGCTTACCGCATCGTGTTTGTAAAAACTGTGGCCATTATCAAGGTCGCGAAGTTTTAGAAGTCGAAAAAGAATAATTCTGTTCTACACGAAAAGCAGACCAGAGCAAGCTACTGGTCTTTTTTTGTTTAATTATCTCAGTTAGATTTTACAATAAACGTTTCGTTGCCTAATGCCAGGCAAAGCAATTGCAGATTCCTATTGAATAAAACCCTCAAAATAGGGCAAAATTTCACGCGGTAAACGCCCATACATCAATATGCCCTCTTCAAGATGTTCCACATTTATCACATTGCCGCGCTCATGAAAAATGGAAACCAACTGACCCTCAGAGTATGGCAACAATACTTTGACCATAAGTTGTCCCGAAAACAGCTCATCTGCAATGGCTTCCTGCAAACTTTCCACACCTTCGCCGGTCCGGGCAGAAATAACGAAAGCGTTTGCCCCTGCCATGCGTTCAAGGTCTTGCCTTGCTTCAGCGTCAAGAAGATCAATCTTGTTATAAACCGTTAAAATCGGTATGTCGCCAGCCTCTATCTCTTGCAATGTTTCTAAAACGGACAGACTTTGTTCGTGATAATGTTCATGCGAAGCATCCACAATATGCAACAAAAGATCTGCCTCTTTAATTTCCTCCAGGGTTGCCCTAAAAGCTGCCACCAGCTGAGTGGGCAGTTTTTGAATAAAGCCAACCGTATCAGAAAGCAATATTTCCGTCCCACCAGGAAGTTGAAGCTGACGGATGGTGGGATCAAGCGTTGCAAAAAGCTGGTCTGCCACGTAAATTTCCGCGCTGGTGATAGCGTTCAGTAAAGTTGATTTTCCAGCGTTGGTGTAGCCCACCAAAGTTGCAACAGGAATGTTTGTCTTTTTGCGTTGGCTGCGATGCCTTGCACGCCTTTCACGGACTTTTTCGAGTTCCTCTTCGAGTTTGCTTATCTTCTTTTGAATTTCACGGCGGTCAACCTCAAGTTGCATTTCACCAGGTCCACGCAAACCAACTCCACCAACGCTGCCGGTACGACCACCGCCACCGCCAGCTTGCCTTGCCAAGTGGGTCCAGGCGCGCGTCAAGCGGGGTAAACGGTAGTTCAGTTGCGCCAGCTCTACTTGCAACTTACCCTCCGCGGTGTCGGCGTGTTGAGCAAAAATGTCTAAGATTAAGGCTGTCCGGTCGATAACCTTTGTATTGTTGCCAAAAACCTCTTCAAGCTCCCTTTGATGGCGTGGCGAAAGTTCATCATCAAAGATGACCAGGTCTGCGCCAAGCTCATCTACCAACATTTTAAGTTCTTCAACTTTACCAGAGCCAATATAGGTTTTAGGATGAGGATGGGTCAGATTTTGGCTGATCTCGCCCACCACTTCAATGCCGGCGGTTTCAGCCAAAAAGGCAAGTTCTTCTAAAGAGCCTTCCAAATCGAGGTTTGCGTTAGGGCTTTTCGAAAACCAAACGCCAACCATGATTGCTTTTTCAAGTTGTTCTTCTGTTGCAAATAGTTCTGTCAAATTAAGTCCTTTTTTCATATTATAGCTTATTCTGGTCTTTTTCTTTGGTATAATTCTTGCACAAACGCGACACTTTTCTAGAGGAAAGACCATGTTACAGTTACCCTACCAACAAACCGCTACAACAACCTCAGCACATCTGGCACAAACGATGACTTTGCTAAGTCTCAGCGCTGCTGAACTACAAGAGAAAATTGAGTCCGAACTGGCTTCCAATCCCGCGCTTGAATTGGTCGAAGAGCGTCGCTGTCCAATGTGTAAGCGTTTGTTGGCTTCTCATGGTTCTTGCCCGGTTTGCAGCCAACCATCAGGCTATGATTCCGATGAACCAATCGTTTTCATTTCCCCACGGGAAGACTTTTACACCGGCTCTAACCTTGGCACAGAGCAGGTCCCCGAGGACCATTATGCTTCTGAATCGGTGGATCTTGCCACCTACGTTCTTCGCCAGGTTGCCGCAGATTTGCCCGTGGAAGATCGCTTAATAACGGCATACATCCTCAACCACCTTGATGATGATGGCTTCCTGACCACAACCGCGATGGAAGTCGCCCGTTATCACCACCGTTTGCCCTCAGAGGTGAATGAGATTATCGAGCGTTTAAAGCGTTGCGATCCAATTGGCGTTTGCTCAGCCAACCCACAGGAAGCCATGCTGGCACAAATTGAGGCATTAGCTGAAACAATCAAAGTGCCTGAATTCACCCGTGAGGTTATCCAAGGCTATTTGCCCAAGCTCAGCCACCAAAACTTTTCCGAAATCGCCAAACAGCTGGGCACAAGCAGTCATCAAATCCGTGCAATTTCAAGTTTCGTCACCGAAAATCTGAACCCTTTTCCGGCGCGGGCACACTGGGGAGACGTGCGTAACCCGAGCCCTATCGCACCAGATGTATTCCATCAACCGGATGTGCTCATTTATTACCTCAACGAAGACCCCAAAAACCCACTCGTTGTCGAAATCATTTTGCCCATTCGGGGAACTTTGCGGGTCAATCCGATGTTCAAAGCCTCGATGAAAGAGATGGATGAAGACAAAGCCGACGAATGGCGTGGAGACATCGAAAAAGCCTCCTTGCTTATCAAGTGCATTCAGCAACGCTCCAACGCTTTGCGGCTCTTGCTCGAAAAGCTGATGATTTACCAAAAGGACTATATCATTTCAGGTGACAAAGCGATGAAATCCTTAACCCGCGCTAAACTTGCAAAAGAACTGGATGTACACGAATCAACCATTTCAAGAGCGGTTTCAGCTAAAACAGTGCAGCTACCCAACAAACGCATCGTGCCCATGGCGATTTTCTTTGACCGAAGCCTCGCTTACCGTGCGGAGATTAAGGATATTATCGAGGCTGAGGATGTTCCCCTGAGTGATTCTGAAATTCAGGACATCCTGGCAGAACAAGGCATCAAAATTGCTCGTCGAACGGTGGCAAAATACCGCTCTATGGAAGGCATTTTACCTGCCCATTTACGACAAAAACACAATCAACCGAGGGCATAATCTGTGCAAGCCAGGTTGCCCTTACTAAACACCAAGCAACAGAGCTCAAACGAGCTTGAATTTCTTCAACACTCTCAAATTTTAGAGCTTATTCCTGCCGCTGCCCTGATTTATAAGCGCGATTCTGACGAGCTGCTCTTTGCGAACAAAAAGTTCCTGGAATTAAGCCGTATAGCTCAAAATGAGCTGGCTTACATGCAACTCAAAGACTTGATCCCATATGAAACAGACACCAATGTCACCCTTGACGAGCCACGGGAAACGGCTATACGCATCGCCAGTGGAGACATACTGCAAACCGCCATGCGTGTTTTTTCTCTCAACCTGACCAATTCCTTGGTTGTGCTTGCGTTTTATCCACCGGATATTGAGAAAAAGCATGATGAGGAAATTGCCCAGGATGACTTGCTCAAGATGATGGATCATTACTCCTCATTGAGCCGTCTGAATGAGCAAAGCTCTACCAAAAAGCTGTTTTTAACCTGCACAGAAATCGCCAAAAAAGCACTCAATGCCCCAATTGTGGGCTTATATTTATCCCAAGGTCAAGCCAACGCAGCTTTTGTGAAAGAGAACCTTCCCTCTGGCTTCAATTGTGAACAATTACCCAAAAAAGTGAGTATCGAAACCAGCTCAATTCCAGCCTATGACTTTTTATGGCAAACAACTGATAAACCCGAACACGCTTTACATGAATTTACACTCGCAAAAGATTATAACTACGCGGTCTTTTTACCCATCCGGGATGAGCAAAAATGCCATGCCATCCTTTTTGCCACTGGACTAACCCCGATTCCCAGCATCGCTACCATGCGGTTTTTATCTTTGCTGGCATCGCACAGCGCAACCGCGCTTGGCAAACTCCACGCGCTTGAAAACGCCAGCAAACGCCTGCAAACCATGCGTCATGTTGTGCAAATTGATCGCGGGGTAACTGAAAACATGAGCGAAGGGCTCATCATTCTCACACCCGATCTGCGCATCGCTGAAATGAATTCAGCGGCAGAAAACATCCTGGGCTATGCCAGCAAGGAAGTATTTTTGCAAGAAATTGAACTGGTTCTGATTGGCAATGAAAGCCTCGGCAAACTTTACAAATCTGCCCAGCAAGGCATTAGCACCATTGCCGGCACAAACCTGATGCTCAATGACCGCAGAGGCAATGCTTTCCCTGCACAGCTCACCTGTGTTCCTGTCATTCTGGACGAAGAAGTCAAGAGCATAATCATTCTCCTCAGGGATTTAAGCCAAACGGAACAGCTCCTTCAGCACAGCAAACAGCTTGAACAACGTGCCTTTTTGGGCGAAGTTTCTGCTGTTTTTGCGCATGAAGTTAAAAACCCAATCAACAGCATTTCGACAGGCTTACAGTTTATGGGCATGAACATGTCACCCGAGGATCCCAATTACAAACTGGTAATGCGTTTGCAACAAGATTGCCAACGTTTAACCCACCTGACCGATTCAACCTTAACTTTCGCCAAGCCGGTTGAATATCAACCTTTGCCCTTAGACCTCACAGCCTTACTGGAAAACATTTTAGAACGTTGGGCTCCGCGCATGACCCGCCTTAACATCGAATACCTTTTTGAATCAAACCCTCAAAAAGCGATTGTAAACGCCGATGGTCGTGCCATTGAACAAGTTTTTGTAAACCTCATCAGCAACAGCATTCAAGCTATGGATCCCGATGGAGGCACGCTGAGTATCAAAATCCAAGCCGCGCCAGACAGCTTACCACCTCAATATGAGGTGAGCGTTACTGACTCAGGTCCGGGCATCCCAGAAGACATCATCAAACACATTTTTGAGCCTTTCCAGACGACAAAATCAACTGGAACCGGGCTGGGTTTAGCCATCACCAAGCGCATTGTAACCGCGCATAAAGGCAATATTTTTGTTGAAAGCTACCCGGGTGGTACAATGTTCCGCGTTTTACTACCTATGGCAAGCACAAAGGAGAAAAATGACAATTAGCATACTGGTCGTTGACGATGAAGAAACTGCACGCATGGTTATCAGTGAATTTTTACGCTCGAAAGGCTATGAAGTGTTGGAGGCAGGCACCTTGGGAGAAGCCCGAAACATCGTAAAAGATGGAAACGCAGATCTTATCATCCTTGATGTCCAGCTGCCCGATGGCTACGGACCACACCTCTTGGATGAAGTTGGACGTTTGCCCATGCGACCACAAGTTATTATCATCACCGCGCATGGTGAGGTCAGCATGGCAGTGGATGCCATGAAAGCCGGCGCGCAGGATTTTATCGAAAAACCACTTGACCTGATCAAACTGGAAGCTGCCGTAAAAAGAGCGACTGAAGTCATCAGCATGCGCCGTGAGCTCAATCATTGGCGTGCTTCGCAAGGCAAAAATGAGGAGTTTATCATCGGTTCATCGTCCCAGATGAACCATGCTATCGAGCTTGCCCGCCGCGCGTCTGAAATGGGTGTTTCTGCACTGATAACCGGACCAACAGGCACTGGTAAAGAGGTGCTGGCGCGCTTTATACACCAAAGCGGACCACGCGCGAACAAGCCTTTTATCGACATTAACTGCCCTGCCATCCAACCCACCATGTTTGAATCCGAGCTATTCGGGCATGAAGCGGGTGCCTTCACCGGTGCCACACAGCGCAGAAACGGTTTGATGGAAATTGCTGACGGAGGCATTTTATTCCTGGACGAAATCTCTTCCATGCCAGTAGACCTACAAGCCAAATTCTTGCGCGCGCTTGAAGAAAGATCTTTCAGACGCGTTGGAGGCACGAAACTGATTAAAGTTGACGTGCAAATTATCGCCGCTTCAAACCGCAACCTGCGTGAGATGATTGACAAGCATGAATTCCGCGAAGATCTCTACTACCGCCTCAAAGTTGTCGACCTTGATTTACCCACCCTTGCAGAGCGCAAAGACGATATCCCAGACCTGGTTGGCTACTTTGTGCGACGCTTCAACATGCGTCAGGGCTCAAACATCATCGACGTAAGCCCGCGGGCAATGCAAGCCATGATGAACTATGACTGGCCCGGCAACATTCGGGAACTAAGCAACACCATAGAAAGGGCAATTTTATTCTGCGATGACCCGGTTATTGACCTCAATCATTTACCTTTAGAAATCATCAATTACGGAAAGTAAAAGCCTCAAAAATGCTTGGTTTGGCATGTTAGTTGCAACATGGTATATGAAGGACCAATAGAGGAGTTACTATGTTTGAAAACAATGTCCAAATAATCATGTCAATTGGCGGTTTAGTCTTTGCACTTGGCATCGTCTGTCTGGTAATCAGCATCATTATTCTCGCCCGGCAAGCGATGAACAAAAACATTCGCACCATTGCTGAATCTACCGCCAAGCTAGCTCAAAAAGGACTTACCGATGGCGTTTCTGGTTTGGTTGGGAACGCTTCTATGCTTCTGAGTTCACTCAATGACCTCACCCAATCTAACACCGGCATTGGCATCTTTTTTGTCTTTTTAAGCATCGCTTTGCTGGCTGTTGCATACTTTTTACTGAAACCGATTTTGTTCGGTGCTGCTTAAGCAAAAGGAGGGCAAAATGGGTATTCAATGGTTTTTAAACCATCTCAACACATATTTTAATGCAGAAGACAAACGCGATCTCATCCTGTCTTACAGGCGGGACCCATTGGTCTGGAAAGCCATTCTTACAATCGAACATCCCGAGGATTGGATTGCCTTAGCGGGCAACAATCTTTTTAATTGGCAAGTTGCAAAATTTGCCCTTTTCACCCTCAGACAAACTTTATTTGACGAAGACTACCGTGATCTGGATACAGACATACCCGAAGACCTGCATCACAAAAGCGAGCGCTTGTTAGAAGCCATCCGCACAACTGGACTGGAACCAAACAATCTTGCTGATGCCGGCTTGCTGGCTTTGGCTTTACGTAATTTACGACTTGAGGATGATGGTTGGCACAATCTGCCCGAATTCCTGAGCTTGGGCAATCGCCGCCTTGACACCTGGAAAACAGCCTTTGTGGTCTTACCTGCCCTCGTTCCTGATTTAGACCAAGCCTTCACAACCCTCATTGACCAATCAACGCCACAAAACGTCGACGCAATTATTGCAATAATCCTGCACGTAACAAACACCCAAAACTTGCCGGAAAACGAGCGCTATCAGCTTTACACCTGGCTGGCGTTGGATGCCGGCATGGATTTCCAATTGGGTTTGTTGAAGCAATTGAACGACTATGAGTCACCGGCTTTCATCCGCCTCTTAGCAAGCTCATTCCTGGATTCCGAAGCTGAACATGATGAAGCAGATAACAGTTTTACTCACATTTGTTCGCTGCGAAAACGCGCTTTACTAAAGCAAATTGCCGGATTAAACGATGAGTCTGTTGACACCGTTCAGGAAGTTCAGCAGCGTTTTCAAACATTACGGGCTTCCTTCTTGAATAACCTTGCCAAAGACCTTGAAAAAATTCAACCAGAAGAAGCAAGAAAAACCTGGGAAGAAGTGCTCAGCCTGGATCCGGATAACGAAACCTACATCAGCCAATATGCTGAGTTTCTCATAGTTGAAGGAGATGTTCACCAGGCACTTTACCTGCTCAACACCCTATCCGATCGATCCGCGACCATGCTCTATGCCCTGCGTTACCCAGAATTTGCAGCCATCCTGCCTGGTGGTACGTTTGAGATGGACCCTGATCAAATGCCTCAGCTTTTGGCTAATCAAAAATCGCGGTTTTTAGAGCTGTCCGATAAGTATCAAGCCGCAGAGCTTGCCTTTGAGCAGAAAAATTATGACTTGGCTTCTGAAATGATAAACAAGGCACTTATCGAAAACCCAAATCATTTGGACTCGATAAAATTAGCCGGGCAAATCAATCAACGTTTAGCCAATTTGCAATCTGCAATCCAAAATTATGCTTTGCTTTCTACGCTTGAAACCGAAAACGCAGAGTACAAAAACGAACTAACCCAGCTTTACATCCAAGCGCACGAACCACAAAAAGCACTTGAAACTTTTGGCGAACTCATCCAATCTAATGCTTACCCGTCAAGAGATGACATGCTCTACTATGCCAACCTTGGTATCAATGCCGGGCAACCAGAATTGGCAATCCCAATTGCTAAAAACTTTCTCGCCCAGGATTCGCTGGACGGTGAGGCAATGGTCATTCTTGCCGAAGCTTATATCAAAAGTGACCGCAACGAAGAAGCTCGTGACTTACTGAGCCAGGCTTCCGCGCTTGCTCCAGAAAAACCAGCCAGCTGGTTGGCTCTAGCCCGCATTTGGACTATTCTGGGCGAAAACGACTCTGCCCTTAGCGCTTTACAAAAAGCCCAGGTCGCTTTGCCACAAGACGCCCAAATCCTAACCGCACTTGGCAAGCTTTATCTTGAGCAAGGTCAGGCATCAGAAGCGGTCTCAACCCTCAAACAAGCCATACAGCTGGAGGCAGACAACCTTGAAGCCAGCATCGCCCTAACCTCAGCCCTGCTTATGCGAGGCAACAGCGAAGAAGCATGGGAAACTATCCAGGCTTTTGAAAATGATTACAGCACTAATCCTCAACTTGCTCTGGTGCTGGCTGAAACCCTCGCCGCAAGAAATGAAACCCAACGGGCGAACACCATTTACAAATTCGCCTGGCAAAGTTTACGTTCCAACGAAGCTCTGCTGGCATACATGCAAAACCTGCTCAACCAAATTGAACCCGACCTTGAAGAATCCAAAGCCGTTTTGGATGACCTCAACACGCTACTGCCCACACTGCAAGACCGCAACGCAACTTACGACGCCAGCTTTGAGATGAAACTAGTTGAAAGTGACGTAAAAGCGCAATTGGGACAGCTGCAAGAGGCTTACGAAGACTACCAGTATCTGCTTGACCTGCCAGAAGCCAAGGCGCCTCGTTTTTATCAGCACCTGCAACGGCAGCTTGGTTTGGTGGCACTGGACCTCGGCTTTGAGGATATTAGCATGGCATCTCTACAAGAGGCTATTTCCTTCAACCCCAATGATCTCGCCTCGCGACATGCGCTCTCGCAAGCTTATCTCAAATCCGATTTACAGGAAAAAGCAATAGAAAGCGCACAAACCGCCTTACAGCTTGCCCCAACAGACACGAACAATGTGCTTTGGTTCAGCAAATTTATGCAGGCTAATCAAAGACCCCATGACGCAATTCAAGCGCTAAAAGATGCTATTTACCTTCGCCCAGAAGAACAAATCTTACACCTCTCACTGGCAAGGGTTTATCTGGCACAAAACGCACTGGACGAATCTAAAATCACTTTATCCAAAATGCTCGAAACCGCCGATATTCCTACTGCGGATTATTTGAACATTGCCAAACTCTATGCCCGTATGGATGTAAACCAACTGGCAACTGACATTTTGCAACGCGCGATTGATGAAAATGAAAATCCAAGCTTTGTTGAAAGCTGTCAGATCACTTACAAGCTTTTGGACCTTCAGCAAAGTGTAAAAGCTTTGAGTTTCTTAAACAAAATAAGGCAAAAACATGGCGCCCAAACCGCTTTTTCTCTCATCAAAGCAGATGTATTAACCGCGGATAATCAATACCTTTCAGCATTTGAAGCTTTGGAACCGCTCTTGCGCAAGCTTGAAGGTGGTGAGCTGGAAAGCATTCAGAGCGCTTTCAATCCCGAAGAAGATCATGATTATTTGCCTTTCAATGAGGCTAGTGTGTACTTGCGCGCGGCTTACCTCCAACGCGCTTTGGCTAACTTTGATCAGGCTGCCAAGTTCGCCCACCTGGCATTACAGCGTGATGCAAATAATGAAAAAGCCCGTCTCTTTAGTTTAGATGTGTCAATGGCGTGCTTAGATAGGACTTACCTTGATCAGGTTTTAGAAGACTTGAACAACAAACAGCACCTTGATGAAACCGATATCAGCTTAGCCAAATGGCTCACTTTAGACGCCATGCTCGAAAATGACCTGACCAAGACAAGCCTCATTTTTGAACACTTCCTGAACCAAAATCAGCAAGACACTATCCCGATGGTCGCAAAAGCACTCATCAATGAACAAGATGGTCAGGCGCACCAGGCAATGGCTTTCTTGCAGGTGCTAAAAGATCAGTACGCCAACGCATCTGAAACAACTCAAAAGCAGCCAAGCTTAAGCCAGCAATTTGCCAATATCTGGCAAGACTTAGCCCTGGCATTGCTAGCCTGGAAACTGCAAGACTGGACATTAGCCAATCAGCTCTTCTGCCAAAGCATCCGGATTTTTAAGTCTAATCCGCGCCTGAACCTTACTTTTGCTAACTACCTCGCAGATAAAGCCCGTGTGCAAAAGAACGCTGATTTGCTCAAAATTAAGCGCCATCGACCTGAGGCAGTTACAGAAACCAGATCTGACGCTTCGATCTTTGACGAACAGATGACGCTGGCTAAAAGCAAGCTTGAACCAGTCTACACGCAGAATGTGGAAAGTCTTGGAAGAGCTCATTTTGATAAACAAATGCCTGAGAGTTTCGACCTTGAGGCGATGCTGAAAAACAGCCACTTTGCCAGACAGGCGATTGCCGTACTCGATACGCCAGCCTCGCAAGCGAAAATTCTGGCGGCATTTCCACATGACCATGATTTAGAATTCCAATATGGCTTAAAAATCCTTGAAAAACAACCCGAGAAGGCAAAAGAAACCCTCAACAAATTGCCTGTCAAACCAAACATGCAAGCCTTCTACAATGCTGCCCTCGCCATGGCAGAGCAAAGCCATTTTGATGAGGCTGAGAGTGCCATTAACCGCGCACTTGCGGTTTGGCCAGATGAGCCTGAATGGTTAGCTCTCAAAGCTGGCTTCCAAAAGGAACAGGGCAACTTAACGGGCGCTTCTGAAAGTATTAGCCAAGCTCTCGACCTTGAGCCAAATCAAGCCAGCCTCTGGCAGGCTCAGGGAAACATTTGCCTGGCGCAAAAGGACCTCCAGGCAGCTAAAAGTTACTTTGAGAAAGCCAATAGCCTGAAATACAACACCATCCCGGTCATCGAATCCCTGGCAGACATCAATCAACAGCTTGGCGAATATCCCGAGGCAATCAACTACTTCAAAGAGCTCCATATTCTTGAACCTGAGCAACTTAGCTATCTTGAATCCCTGGCTGAACTTTACTTCTTGACCCAGGAATTCGATCTCGCTCTAGAAACAGCAGATAAAGTGATTGATAACTCGCTCAATTGTGAAAGAGCGCTAAAAGTAAAGATTGAAACCCTTATAGCTCAAAAGAAATTTGACGAAGCCAAAAAATTGGCTAATGATGCCATGCTCATCGCCAAAGACCCCATCAGCTTTGAAATCTACCGAATCCGCATTGAAGGCCGTGAGAACCCTGCTACCGGTTTAAGGATGGCAACCAACCTGGCACTTGAACACCCGGACTATCCCTCTGTGCTAAACTTGCTGGCGCAGTACCAAATGGCACTGGAACAAAACCAAAACGCTGAAAAAACCTTAAGGCACAGTTTGGAACTTGACGATAAAAACCCAGAAACTTTACTGGCTCTGGGCACCCTAAACAGGCTGAGCAATAGCCATGAGATCGCCCAATCCTACCTCAAAAAAGCCATTGAGCTTAATCCTGGCATCATCGAAGCCTATCTTGAACTTGGGCAAAGTTTGCAAGACCAACGCATGAATGATCAGGCTTTACAGATTTACAACAAGGCTATTGAACAAGTGAGCAAAGACCCCCGACCTTATGTGTATGCGGCAAATGCTTATAAAGCCAGTCGGGATTTCCGCAGTGCAGAACTCATGCTTCAGCAGGCTGCCCAACTCGCACCTTCTGACCAAAGCATCCGCCGGCAACTTTCAGCTGTTGTTGCTCAAAATTTACTCGATAATCTTCAAGAGGCACCGAAACGAAAATGAGACCCTATCCAACACAAAACACCGAAGACCTTATGATCGTGAGACGCAGCAAGTTTTTGACGCTTGTGCAAACGGCTATGAGCAACCGCGAATTCCAATTTGTGCGGCAAGCTTGCCTGATCTGGATGGCGAGCTACCCTGGCGATTTATTGGTCAACTTTATTTATGCGACTGCACTGGTCGAACTTGGTGACAAAGAAATGGCACTCGCCACGCTCGAGCGTCTTATTCGTTTCGACCCGGAATTTACAGAGGCTCTAAGCCTTTACACACGTCTCACAGACCATACCAGCCTCGAAACCGAAACTGCATTAAGTTATCTTAACCGTAGCATAACCGTGGATAAAGCATTTTCACCATGGCTCCCCGCGCTCAACCAAGCCCGGTCTGATTTCGAATCCGGTGATTACGGTGCAGCCGAAAAAGCCGTGCTCGAGAGCCTGGCACATAACCCAAGCTCGCCTTTGCCAGCGATAATGCACCTAAACATCATCTTGCAAACGAACAACGCAACCCTACTCAAAACACTATGCGAACTTTACACCAGCCGCTGGAAAGATTGTCTGCAAATCAAAATATTCTCAGCGCTCGCTGATATGAGCAATGACAAGGACTCAGCCGGTGTTGAAAAATTGCACTGGGCAGCCGCCCATGATGTGAGTGGACAGGTAGTTTACCGCTTGTTGGGTCCAAATCACGTGTATCAGCCGCTTTGGCCAGAAGACCTCAAGGTTTACCTGGATTTGCCTGTGCCAGCAAGCGTGGCAGCAGAATTGGGCTGGAATATCCTTTCAACCGCTTCTGCGCCGTCATCTGGCGCAGTTGAAGGAAAAGATTTTTCAGACGCACCAACCCAAGCCATCGCACACGGTGATATGAGTGCTGAAGAAGCCTTAAAAACCCTGCTATCAGAACAAGCCACGGTGCCATTGCATCCTTCGGACCTCCTCAACGTTCTTCAAGCGGACGATAATGTCGCTGTCGATTATTCTGAAATCCCAACGGCTTCTTTCTTCAAAGAAGACATTGCCACACCTCCACTGGACGCGAATTTTGCCCAACAGAGTTTTGAAGAAAGCATTTTCAATCAGGAAACACGCCGAACGGTAGCTGCGCTTGACGAAATTCAATCTGACTTTGATCAGGTTACCCGCAAGATCAACCGTCCTGAATTGTCCAATGCGGATACCCGGTTCCCAAGTTACGTTCTATTCACCAGCCGCAAAAACCTGAGTAAAAAATACGGTGACAACACCGCCCAGGTCATTATTGATTCAGTTAAGAGCCTTTCCGCTAAGATCCTTGAATTACCAGGTTGGAATAGCACCGTATTTATCCCTGATGATGCCGAAAGCAGCACTGAACTTGGCACCAAGCAAATTGAAACCTGTGATGCCAGCACGCTCAAAAACGCGCTTATCGACCTGGACGCTAAGCTTTCCAGCCGCGGCGAAATGATTGGCGCCTTGCTCATCGTTGGCGGGAATGACATCGTGCCCTTCCACCTTTTACCAAATCCAACCGATGACAGCGATCCCAATGTGCCTTCAGATAACCCGTATGCAACCTTGGATGAAAACTATTTTGTGCAACAGTGGCCGGTTGGACGTTTGCCTGATGAGAAAGGAAAAGATGCTGGCTATCTGCTTGAGCAACTGCGTTTTCTCAACAACGAATACGGCATGAAGAGAAAAACCAAGAAAAGTTTTGCAACAAATCTTTTAACAAATTTGTTCAAAGTGCTTTTTGCCTGGTTACGCATTTTTGCCACCAAACCCCAAAGTGCAGATCACTTGGGTGTGAGTGCTGAGGTTTGGAAAAAAGCCTCTGAGGGTGTCTATGGCGTTATTGATGACACCAAACGACTGCTCACCTCACCACCTACCACGAACAAAAACATTCTCGAAAGCCGTAAAGCAAACGCAAAATTTGGTTATTTCAACTTACACGGACTCAAGGAAAGCAGCGAATGGTATGGTCAGCGTGACTTGAGCCGCGAAGGTTCTGATGTGGAATACCCAGTAGCTTTGAACACCAAAAACTTCACCGAAGCCAGTGGCGCGCCTTCTCTTGTACTAAGCGAGGCTTGTTACGGTGCTTGGGTCTTAGAGAAAAAGGTAAACGAGTCGGTGGCATTAAACTTCTTGTCCCGTGGCACCCGCGCCTTTATCGGTTCCACGGTTATTGCTTATGGCGCTCCCGGTAAAACGCTGGTTGCTGCTGACCTTTTGGCATATCACTTTTGGACCCATGTAAAAAGCGGCATCGCCGTTGGTTATGCCCTTATGCGTGCGAAGTTGGCCCTGGCAAGCAAAATGACCGCGGATCAAGGCTTCCTTGATGGCGAAGACCAAAAAACCATCCTCTCCTTTGTGATCTATGGCGACCCACTAGCCAGCGCCCAGGACATCAAAGAAATCACCAAACCCATCGTCCGCGTTGCCACCTCACCAGTCATCAAAACCATCAGCGACTCCCGACCAGATATGATCATCAAGCAAGATGAAATGCCCAATGAGATTTTGGCAAAAGTCCGCAAAGTCATCAAATCCTATATGCCCGGCATGGAAGAAGGCAAAATGGCTATCAGCCCATTGCTCGGAGCGATGCAAGCCGGCTCAGATCCTGACACAGATCGCAAAAGCACCATGGACGCCATTCAGCAAAGCCAACGGTATGTCGTGACGGTAAAGAAAAGTTACGAATATCGTTCTAAAAACTTTGATCAATTCGCCAGAATGACTTTCGATCAAAAAGGCAAAATGATAAAACTAAGCACATCAAAATAATAGCTTCGTCCCTGTAATGCTGCTTTAGGAATAACGATGTTGAAAACCAAATTGATTGAAATCTTTATGTTTATTCCCTTTCTTGCGCGACTCTTATCGGATACCAATTCCGCTGAGAGTCGTCGCGTTGAAAACATCCTTAAAGAAAACAATATTCCTTACCGCATTGATACAAAACGCATTCGTGGCAGCATTGGTTCGGCACTGGACGCACGTTCCTACGCCCAAGCTAACCTGGCAATGTATAAAGGCGCGGATACACCGTCCGTTGTTTATGCAATTTATGTAAGGCGCAAGGATCTTGAACAGGCAAAAGCCTTAATCACTAAAAAAATCAATTAAATTATCTGGGTCTGCGCCAAATCCCAAGCGCGCATTAAAGTCAAAAGACCAACCGGTTTCCCGCGTGTACTCAGGGTTTTGTTCGCCTTCTTCATAAATCAGAAGCCTCGCCTTGGAGCGCAGACGCCCAAATCGATTGTGTCCAGGCGTTGTTGTAATCACGTTTCTAAAAGTGCCACTGTTTAGATAGTATTTTTCAATCCCTTGGTCAACACTCAGCAAACGTACAATCGCGTTATGGGTATGTCCACTAACCAGACAGCGCATATTCAAGTTGCCTTCCTTTAGGAAGCTTTCTTTATTGATGATATTGATATCAGCATCAATGCCTGTTCTTTTCATCGCCGGGTTTATAAGCGCATTAAACAGCCAAATGGGCAAACCTCGTCTCCAGACACGCGCTTTGAAGATACTCATCAAGGCTTTAGCACTTCCTTTTTTAAGGTTTCCCAGTGCCATAATGTCATCTGCCAAACGACTATTGCGCGCGATATCGTCTAAAAGATCCCTGAACACTGGTTCAATCATCTTCCAAATTTCTTTTCGTTTTAATCCTGGCGTTGAGAAGAGAAAATTCATCATGGCACCGTTAGGACGCACGTTATCAAAGTCAATTAAACGCTGATACATGCGTTTGAGACTAGGGTCTTTTAAGATAGCTTCGTCGCCATAACGTTTTCGGAACAGCAAAGGCAATTTGCTCGCAATTTCCACAGTAACAATGTCACCAAGAACCGGCATGTCATAATAGCTTTTATCAATAATCAGTGGGATTTCCTGCCATAAGGCTAAATTCGCGCCAAAATTTGAGCTATCGTATTCATGCCCATGGCGCACCAAAAGACGTGCTTCTCCATCCCGATAATGGATATATTGGTTAGGAAAGTGGGCACCATTGGCTTCGATACCAAAGAATTGACGCACCTTTTGGCGTATTTTGGAGGTCGCATTCGCTAAGCGATCATGATTGCCTGGAAAATAATGAATGTTCACAGGCAAGCCAAACAAATCCGATAAACCCCGGAAAACGGCTGCCGTATCTTCCACTTTAGGATCGTTTTCGATTGCCTCAAGGATATCCAGGATGCGTTGTTCTGTTGGGGAACCATCGCCTACTTCATCATTGTGCACATAAGGTCTCAGCTCATCCTCATGCCACATGACCGAACGGGTGATTTCAAAAATATCACCAGCCAGCACCAAATCAATATGCTCTACATGCCCATCTTTAATAAGCTCGGCAATCTCCCGAAAAAAAGTGCGGTACACACGACCGGGGAGGTTGAGGTTGCTACGGCTAATGCCCATCGTGTAAGGACTTGTATCTGCAAAATGAAGGTCAGAAAGAATAATAAGCATAAAAACAACTCCACCGTGTTTGGTTAATGAAATTGTAGCCTATTATTGGTCCATTGACATAAGAAACAAGCCAGATTCGAGACTTCCCAGTAATAATTTAGTGTCATCACTTGGGCTAAAAGCCAAAAACTGGTAAGTCCAATCCTTATCTGTGGCAAGTTCTTGCCATGTTTCACCGCTATCCAAGCTAGTAATAAGGTTACCTTTGGTACCGGTCAAAATTATTTGAGATGAGTTTGGCTTTTGGTATATAGCCAGCACACCACCTTGTACAGCTTGCACTAAAAACCAGCTATCATCTTCAGGGTTCCAGCTATAAATACCGTCTTCAGCCGCCGCATAAAGGCGAGAATCGGTTTGCAAAAAACCATTCACCCGAGTGTTCGCCAAGCCAGCAGAAATTTCTACCCAAACACCTTCTTGGTACTGCCAAACAGAACAATCTAAAGCCGATTCACATGCAGAAACCCATAAAGCCTTTTCCGACGGCACGCTTTCAATGGCAAATACCAGCTTATCTTTCAATCCCAGGTAAGACCAACCATCAACTTGCTTTTCCCAAACACCGTGAGAGCTTCCGATAAACATTTGCTCCTCGTCAAAAGTCATCGCGGTTACTTTTACAGCTGCCAAACCGGTTAATTCAGCTTTTGGTTCTTCAAAGCTTTCTTTTAGTCGCTCGACGCTTTCAACAAAAGGCTCGCCCAGTCTTTCAGCTTCCCAAACCTGAAATGCTTCATTTTCAGAAAACTTGATCTGAGGTAGCTCAACCTTTTTCCACTCACCAGATCTTAAGGTCCACAATGCATTCTCCGTCGTTGCCCAGAGTGCCTTGCCGTCACTGTACATCGCCTTGACCGTAAACTCATCCAAACCAGCATTAATGGCTTGCCAATCTTCACTTTCTGGCAAATAGCGATAAACACCCAAACCATGAATTGCAACATACATCGCCGAGGGATCATAGGCTAAAACCTGCATGCCGGTCACCGAATAAAGGTGCAAATCTGCCATGATTTTCGCCCAATTACCACCGCCATTGCTGGTTTTGAAGATGCCTTGATACTGTGTGGCAAGATACCAGGTTTCCGGACTGAAATAGGAAATGGCTATATCGTTGACCTGACTTCCAACCAAACCACGGTTTGACCAGTTAGTACCAGCATTTTCACTGATGTAAATTCCATGGGCAAAGGTGCTCACAAAAAACCGATTAGGAAAGTTTAAAGCTGGCGCCTCTTTTATTTTGCTAATCCTCACAGCGTCGGGTAAACCATTGCGCGATTGCACCCAGGACGTTCCGCGGTTCGTGCTCTTAAAAACGCCACTTCCTTTCCAAACCGCGCCTAAGACCAAGTCTTGATTAGCCTTATGTATCGCAATCCCTCTCGCGGATAGATCGCTCACACCATTATTAATGGGACTAAAAGTAATCCCATTATCCACGCTTCTAAAGAAACCATGTTCATGTGCGCTAAAGTAAACAGTATTGATACCTGCTGGATGAACTTCGATATTGTAAAAATAATCCGGTTTATCAAACCAATCACCGCGATAAACAACCTGCCAGGTTTTTCCCGCATCAGTTGACCGTGAAATATAACCAACCAAACTTCCACCCACACGAGAAGCTGTGTAAACATTAGAGGGATTTGTGGGATCAATCTCAATGTCATACACGATGTGGTTATTCAATACGCCACCACTCCAAGGTATCCAATTTTTTCCTTGATCCCGTGATAAAAATACGCCACTGCCATAAGTGCCAGCATACAAAATATTAGAATGACGTGGATGAATCGCCAGCGATTGGATTTGTTTGTTCGTTAACCCATTGCTCCTTGGATACCAGGTCTTTCCCTGATTAAAGCTTATAAAGATTCCAGCTTCAAAATGCCCACCTAACACAATATTTGCATTGTTTGGGTCTGTCAAAACCGCGGTAAAAGTGCCTCCAATCGGCCCAATTGAATCTGCTGGCTTTAAGCCATTGCAAAAAATTGGATAAGCATACCTGTATGTGGCTTGCTGGTTTGACTCTTCTGTTTCCTGTTCCTTAGTAGCAGAGTTTACATTAGCAATGGCTATACGTGACTCGCCATTCAACGGAATAAAAGCCAAACAAATCGCTAATACGATTAAAAGCGTTAAACGTTGTTTGTTTTTCAAGGCATACCTCATGCATTAATGTGCACATAGTATGCCAGCTAGCTTTTAAGCCAAAACCTCTTTAAAGGCTTTGATGCATTCCTCAACACCCTCGTCAGAGATATCCAGATGGGTTACCAGTCGGAATTCACGTGGGGCTACATCCATGATCAGAATGCCTCTTTCAGCCAGTTTTTCAATAAAGCTTTGGGTGTCAATTTCCACATTTTCATCCAAGGCGCAGAAGATCAGGTTGGTATGTGGCGTTCCCCGGGTTAAACTCACACCTTCAATCTCTGCCAAGCCATCAGCCAACTGTTTTGCGCGAACATGATCAACGCGCAAGCGTTCCACATTGTGTTCCAAGGCATAAATACCAGCTGCCGCCAGAATGCCAGCCTGACGCATTCCGCCACCCAGGATTTTTCGAAGCCGTCTGGCTTTGTGAATAAGCTCTTTGGATCCTGCCAGCATCGATCCAACCGGTGCACCCAAACCTTTGCTCAGGCAAAAGGTAACACTATCCGCGTGCTTTACCATCTCAGCAACCGGCAAATCCAATGCCACCGCCGCATTAAACAATCGTGCGCCGTCAATGTGCAATGCCAATCCATGAGCTTTACAAAAATCCGCCACCTGAGCCACATAATCCTGGCTCAACACTGTACCACCACAGAAGTTTTGGGTATTCTCAAGAATCACCAGTTTTGAAATAGGTTCGTGCACATCAAAATGATTTCGCACAGCCGCTTTGAGGTTCTCAAGCTTTATGGTGCCATTTGGCTCATTAGGAACCGTGAACATAGACACACCACCCAAAACCGAAACACCACCTGCCTCGTGCAAGAAAGTGTGCCCCTGAGTGCCCATAATCGCCTCATCACCGCGCTGACATTGGGCTAAAACAGCCACAAGGTTGCCCATCGTGCCCGATGTAACAAAAAGAGCTGCTTCTTTGCCCAAAAGCTTGGCTGTCATTTCTTCAAGCTGGTTTACGGTTGGGTCTTCGTGGTAAACATCATCCCCCACAACAGCCTTTGCCATGGCTTCGCGCATGGCGTCACTGGGTCGTGTAACGGTATCAGATCTAAAATCAAATTGTCTCATTGGTCTAATTTCTCCACAGTTTTTAGAATTTCTTTGAGGTCATCGGGTAAAGGCGCAACAAACTCGGTGGCTTCTTTATCACCGGGTAAAACAATCCCCAGTTTATTGGCATGCAAGAAAAATCGTTCAATGGGAATGCTAAGTTTCCGTCTACCATACACTTTATCGCCCGTAATTGGCACGTCAATAAAGGCTAAATGAACACGAATTTGGTGTGTTCTTCCGGTGTGAGGATGCACCTCAAGCAAAGTATGCCGCGCATAAGACTGAACCGTCTTGTATTCAGAAATAGCCGCCCGACTTTTGCCATATTTGACGGTCATGCGTTGTCTGTGAACCTCATCCCGCCCAATATTGGCTTCAATTCGCCCACTGGGTGTTGGCGGATGACCGTCAACCAAAGCCAGGTAGCGCTTACTTGCTTTGCGGGTCTTAAATTGCCTTACCAACCACTTATAGGCTTCATTCGTCCGTGCCACAATAAGAACGCCCGAGGTTTCTTTATCCAATCGGTGCACAATGCCTGGTCTTCCAGCCTCACCAACATTGCGAAGTTCCGGCCATTGATAAAGCAAGGCATTAACCAGGGTTCCATGCTTGTTTCCAGCACCGGGGTGAACCACCATACCCGCAGCCTTATTGATCACAATAACATGCTCATCAACATAAAGCACATTGAGCGGAATGTTTTCCGCAAGCAGGGTTTCTTCCCGTTCTATTTCTAGCAAAACCTCAACTTTGTCGCCAGGCTCTAGTCGGGTCGAAGCCTTTAAACACGGCTCGCCGTTTAAACGTACCCGCCCATCCCGGATAGCAGCCTGGGCTTTGCCACGGGAGACCTCATCAATCGATTCTGTAATGGCTTTGTCCAGCCGTTCAGGGTTCTCCACCTCAAAGTTGTGTTTTATTAAATCAACACTCATTCAGTATCCTCAAGCTTGTAAACAACATCTTCAATGGCTTTATCCGGCAAACTTTCTTCGATTTCCTCGTCGTTTTGAGCTTCATTTTTAGTAGGCAAAAGTTTCCGCTCTTCTAGCAAATAGTTTAGCGCCATCAAAATGACCCCGATCGTCACCGCGGAATCGGCAACATTAAAAACAGGAAACCGCCCAAAAGACAAAAAGTCAACCACATAACCGAACTTTATTCGATCAATAATGTTTCCAACAGCCCCTGCAAAAATAAGCGAAAGGGAGAGTTTTGCCATCCAATCCTTGGGCTTAATCACTTGATAGTAAAAAAGGACCGCCACAGCAATAAGCAAACTAATCACCAACAAAGGCACATTCGCGTTTTGGAACAAACCAAAAGCTGCACCGGTATTCCGCCAGTGGATTATCTTGAAAAAGTCTCCCAAAAAACCGATTGGCGAAAAGCTTTCTCCAACTGCCATTTTGTGCGTAATCCAAAGTTTAGACCACCGGTCTAACGCGACAATCAGAGTTACGACACCAATCAAAAAGGCGTTGTGTTTGATTTTTTCTTTCATTCTTTCTCAACTTTCAACACGGCTATCTTCAGTTCTTCACCATCAAAACGATCCTGAGCCGTGGCAAGACCTTGAGGTTCAGCACTTGATTCTAACGCAAGCGACAGCGTTTCGCTGGCAATGTATTCACGGTTGGCTTCTATGGCTTCTGCAAGCCTGGGGCTGGCATGATAATAAAGATGAATGCGATCGGCAATATCCAATCCTGCATCTTTACGCAATGCCTGAACCCTTCTAACGACTTCTCGTGCTAAACCTTCGTTAATCAGCTCTGGGCTCAAAGTGGTTACCAATGCCGCCAAATAAGCGCCATCCGCTGCCACCTCATAACCGGCGCGCGATTCGGTAATCACCTCCACCTCATCGGCTTCGACTTCATAACTTTCGCCATCAATCACAATTGAAACGGACTGTCCTGCCAGCAATTTTTCAGCGCTTTCCCGCGCCGGCAAATTCAATATCGCCTGGCGAACTTTGGGTGAAAGTCCTTTATATTTTTGCCCAAGCTGTTTGGGCAAGGGGTTCAAGCGATAATCCACCGCATCGCCGCTCGCGCTTAGTAAACTCACCGACTTCACATTCAGTTCATCTTGCAAAATATCAGCAAAATGATGAACAATGTCGGTTTCATCCGCGCTACCCACCGCGAAAGCCGCTTCAGAGAGAGGTTGGCGCACTTTCACGCTCGATTTTGCCCGTGCGGCATGTCCTAATGAAGCCAGTTTCATCACCACGTTCATATCGCGGTTGAGTTTGGCGTCAATCAGGCTCTCATCTACGCTTGGCCAATCTGCCAAATGAACCGACTCAGGTGCCTCTGGCTCGACCGAAAGCACCAAATTCTGATAAAGCTCCTCAGCAATAAAGGGCATGGTTGGCGCCAAAAGTTTAGAGAGCGTTACTAATGCCTTATAAAGGGTTTCGTATGCCGCGGTCTTATCCGCATCCGCGCCACTCTTCCAGAAACGACGCCGTGACCGACGCAAATACCAGTTGGACAACTGATCCACAAAAGCTTCAATCGGCCGGGTTGCGCCAATCACATCATAAGATTCAAAGGCTTCGGTGACATCCTTGACGAGTGTTTCCAAAGATGAAAGCAACCATTTATCCAGGTCAGAATATAGTGCCGGCTCACCCTCACCCGGCTTCCACTGATCCAAATTGGCATAGGTCACAAAGAAGCTGTAAGTATTCCACAAAGTCAGGGTGAAGGTGCGCAAGACCTCACCGACCAAATCGATACTAAAGTTACGCGAATTTCCAGGTGGAGTCGCGGTATACATGTACCAGCGTGTGGCATCCGCGCCATGTTTATCGATGACGTCCCAGGGATTAACCACATTGCCAACATGCTTGGACATTTTCTTGCCCTCGCCATCCAAAATGTGACCATAACAAATCACATTTTCATAGCTGGTCGAATCAAACACCATTGTGCTGATTGCCAAAAGCGAGTAAAACCAGCCACGGGTTTGGTCAATTGCTTCACATATAAAATCAGCCGGGAATTGTTTCTTGAATTCCGCTTCATTTTCAAAGGGATAATGCCACTGAGCAACCGGCATGGCACCCGAGTCAAACCACACATCAATCACCTCAGGCACACGGCTCATCTTGCCATTTTTACAAGCCGGGCAATCAAAATGGATGTCATCCACATAAGGGCGATGCATATCGAGCTGGCTTTGGTCTTCACCAGTCAATTCGCTCAATTCATCCAGCGAGCCTACACAATGTTGATGCCCACAATCCTCACACACCCACATTGGCAGTGGCGTCGCCCAATAGCGGTTGCGCCCAATCGCCCAGTCGATGTTGTTCTCAAGCCAATTGCCAAAACGACCGGTTTTAATATGCTCTGGCAACCAATTGATGTTCTGGTTTATTTCAACCAAACGGTGTCGTACCGCAGTTGTACGGATGAACCAAGTCGGGCGCGCCATATAAAGCAAAGGCGTTTTACAGCGCCAGCAGAAGGGATAGTTGTGAGTCATGCGTTCACTCTTAACCATCAACTCCCGGTCAAACAAGTCTTTGATAATCGCGGGATCAACATTTTTCACAAATTGCCCTGCCCATGGACTAACATCATCCACAAAACTGCCATCATCTTTTACCGTAATCAAAACCGGCAAATCATATTTTTTGGAGACTTCCATATCGTCCAAACCAAAAGCTGGCGCAATATGCACCAAGCCAGTGCCGTCCGAAGTGGTCACATAGTCTGCATTGACCACATAATGGGCCGGCTTTTCCAAGGGCATAAATTTGAACAATGGGTCATAGCGCTTACCTTCAAGTTCAGTGCCTTTGACCGTCTTGAGAATGTTGAGCGGTTCTTCGCCAAAGACCATGGGAATGAGTTCTTTGGCAAGATAATATTTCTCGTTAGGTTTGGCTTCAGTGCTGACCAAAACATAATCAACCTCAGGATGCGCGGCAACCGCCACGTTTGAGGGCAATGTCCATGGCGTGGTCGTCCATACCAAGAGCCAGGTGTCCTCTTCATCAAGCAGTTTCATGCGCACAGTGATGGAGGGATCCTCAGTATCCGCGTAACCTTGCGAAACTTCATGGTCCGAAAGTGGCGTGCCACAACGCGGGCAATAAGGCACAACCTTATAGCCTTGGTAGAGCAACTCTTTCTCCCAAATGGATTTCAGCAACCACCACACAGATTCGATGTATTCATTCTTATAGGTAATGTAAGCACGGTCAAAATCAACCCAATAAGCAATGCGCTCGGTAATTTTCTCCCATTCCTGGATGTAAGTAAAAGCTGATTCCTTACAATGTTCGTTGAACTTGTCGATGCCATAAGCCTCAATTTGCCCTTTATTGGTGAAACCCAGTTTCTTTTCAACTTCGATTTCCACTGGCAAACCATGCGTATCCCAGCCACCACGGCGATCAACCCAATAACCGCGCATCGTTTTATAGCGCGGGAACATGTCCTTGTAAACCCTGCCAATCACATGATGAATACCCGGCAAACCGTTGGCAGTAGGTGGACCTTCGAACATCACAAAAGGTTTGCGGTCCTTGCGGTCGTCAGAAGACTTTTTGAAAATCTGTTTCTCTTTCCAGAATTTCAATTGAGCTTCTTCCAGTTCAACACTGTTCAATTTTGAAGATACTGCTTTAAACATACAACCTCCATGAGCGATCAATTGTCGCTTTCCGTTCATAATGGAAAATTTGAACGTCATTATTAAGATTTTTCCGGACAGGATAATAAAAAAGCCCATCCACATTGGGACGAGCCATCAAAAGCCCGCGGTACCACCCGCATTCCCAGCGAAGCTGGGCACTCACAGTTCACCATCATGAACCTAGTGTCGTTAACGGTCACCACACCGGCTCCCTTACTATCCAAATGGATGCGTTCAGTTCGCGGCTCGGGAAGGATTTTGGGCTATTCGTGTTGCCCTGGCTCACACTCTCTCAGGGTCGCTGCCAACCGGCAATAGCTTACTCGTTTCCGTCACTGCCTTTCGAGCCAGAATTATGCCACAGTCGCTTAATGAGGTCAATGCTTTGCTTAAGCAATTGTGTAAACAATTGAACACGATAAAGATTGCTTAAAACAAAAACCCCGTTCTTGCCGGGGTTTTGTCTGGGTGCCTGATGGGGGTCGAACCCACAACATCTTCAGCCACATATCCCGATCGCGCCGGTCTCCTGACCGAGCGCAGCACTTCTTATCGATCACGCCGGTTTCCTGACATTCCGCGGCATAGAGAGTGTTGATGGCTTAACTTAAGACAAAAACCCCGACATTATCGGGGTTTTGTTTGGGTGCCTGATGGGGGTCGAACCCACAACATCTTCAGCCACAGTGAAGCACTCTGCCATTGAGCTACAGGCACCGCGTTTGGAACGCTATTCTAACACATGAAACATAAATCATGCAAGTTTTTAAAATGGCAACTCTGTAAACAGGTCAGCACATAGTATACACTTTATGAATCAATGATTTAAGGGTGCTCTTTCACCACCTGCCTGACAACTTAGTCCTCAAACCGAATGGAGCGAATGAGCGCTTCAACCTCATCAACAATGCTTTCATCTGCGCCAGGAAACCTTGCAAAAGTGACTGCAAGCTTAGGTAATTCCGGTCTGGCATCATCACCAATCGAGTAAAAAATGCTATCAAATGCCAAACCTGAGGCTTCGTAGGTGGCATGGTGTTTTAATACCGTTAATCCAGACAAGGTTTCGAACCTTGAAGAATCCCCAACCAAAAAGTTTTCCAGGTCCATTTTGGCAGATTCCATACCAAGCCGTGCATAATCATCTGTCGTACCCTCAAATTGTTCGCGAACAAAAACCAGGCTAACGCCCTGAGCCAGCAGTTCCTTTCCAGGCATCAAAATCCTGGCATCCAAACCACCAAAAGCTTGCAAGGTCCACCCGTCAATCAAGATATATGAAAATTTTGACGATTCCTCATAGACCCGCTCACCCACCTCATCTGCGTCTATGACGGATTCTTCGATTAAAGCTTCACTTGGGATATCTGTGGACACCTGTTCGGGCTTTTCTGTTGGTTCCAAACCAGGTTTTAAAAAACTACAAGCTGAAACAAGCAACAATACGATCAGCACACTTGCAAATATTCTTTTCATTGTTCTCCTAAAGACCTAAAGCATCTAAGCGCTTAGCATGCTGATTAATTGCTGCCTTTCGACTTCTACCTGTTCTCCACTCTTTAGGTCTTTAACAACAACCAAGCCTTTTTCGATCTCGCTTGGACCCAACACCAAAACACGTCGCATACCAATGCGGTCAGCATATCTAAACTGCTTGCCAAGCCGGTCAATCTCACTCATTAAAACTTTAAATCCTGCCTGACGCAACTCTGCTGCCAAAGCTAATGAGGCTGCTTGGGTGGTTTCATCAAAAATAGTCATGAACAAAGCCTGTGGATCCATATCACGGGACGGCAACAAGCCATATTTTTCTAAAATGAGCATAATCACAACATCGCCCATCGCAAAACCCACACCAGGCGTAGGTTTGCCACCTACATCAGCCACTAAATCGGCGTAATGGCCACCACCCAAAATGGCTCTAAACTCGCCCTTGGTGTCATGCGCTTCAAAAACGACTCCGGTGTAATAATCCAAACCCCGGATAATGCGTGGGTCATAGCTCACATACGCACTTTCGCCAAGATCCTCTAAAATGTCAAAAAGCTGAACCAATCGTGGTGAGTTTTTCCATAGCAGCTTGTTTTCAAGCAAACCCTGCAAGCCACGCAATTGTGTTTCTGTTAAACCAGCTTCCAAAACCATTTTTTCCCAAACATCAATTGGCAGTTTGTCCAAGCGGTCAATTAATCGCAAAATCGCCGTTTTTTGCACCTCATCTAAACCAAGGTTCATCAGTTCAGCATCCATCAACTCCCGGTCATTAACCCGCAGCTGAACCAGATCAGAGCTCAGGCCCACTTCCCTAAAAAAGCGCGCCGCAACGGCTAAAAGCTCTGCATCCGCCAGCACTGAATCCGAACCGATTTGATCAATATTCCATTGGAAAAACTCTCGTGTGCGACCTTTTTGAGGACGCTCATAGCGCCAAAACGGGCCAAAAGACCACCACCTAAGCGGAAACGTGAGCTGGTTCTGCTGGCTTGCGACCATGCGTGAAATCGTTGGGGTTAGCTCAGGACGCAAGGTAATTGGGTCACCGCCTCTGTCATCAAAAACAAAAGCCTGTTCCTTTACCAGCTCCTCACCCGACTTCGCCGCATAGAGCTCAATTTGCTCCAGACACGGTCCATCGTATTGTCGATAACCAAAAGCCTCAGAAGCTACGCGCAACTTGCTTATTAACCACTGCCTTTGCGCCATTTCCTCTGGATAAAAATCACGGGTGCCTTTAACTTTTTGAATAATTTTGCTCATAACGTCCTCAGTCTTAATGTTAAGCAAATTATAACATCTCAAACAGGATTGTTTTCGACTTAAGTGTTAGAATCTGCTAACGAATGTGCGATTTCTGTTTCAATCGCAATTCAGGCTGAAAAGCTATGAAGTCGCAGCAAAAACATAAAGGAGTTTATAGATGAAATCCAAACTATTCATTTTCATGCTCGTTGGCATGCTCGCATTAGCAGCTTGTGGTCCCGCAAAAACGGATGCACCTGGCACAAATGATTCAATTAATGCTTTCCCGGTTGTCATTGACAACGCTGAGGATTCTTATCCAGCAAAGGAACCTGAAACAGATCCCGAGGATACCTACCCAGTTAGCGATATCCCCGAAATCAAGGTACTGGCTCCCAGTTCAACCACTTCTATTCCCATCCTACTTGCCGCAAAATATTTACCCGGCATGACTGTGGAAATCTTTGACAATCACCCACAGGCACACGCTCAATTTATTTCTGAACCGGATACGGTTTTAGTCACTGGGCTATCCGTGGGTATTAACATGTTTAATAACGAAGTGCCAATTGAAATCATCAACACCAATGTTACCGGTCTCGCCTATCTGGTATCCTGCAATTTGGAAATTAACAGCTTTGCTGACCTTAAAGGCCACGAAATTTACTTGCCTTTTGAAGGTTCACCCATGGAAGAAACCACACAGTTTTTTGTTGAAAAGGCTGGGCTCAAATACGGTGAAGATGTAAAACCCATTTACGCACCATTTGATACTTCAACCGCGCTTATCCAACAAGGACAGGACGCTATCGTTGCTATGCCTCAACCCGCTGCAACCGCAATGGCAGCCCAGGAATGTGGACATTTGGGCGCTAGTTTCTATGAAACCTGGAACGAAGTCACCGGCGATACGGATGGCTATCCACAGGTTGCTGCCTTTGCCAAGGCAACTTTCACGAAAGAAAACCCTGCATGGGTAAAGGCTTTCAATGTTGCCGTAGGAAAAGCTATTGCTGATCTTCAAGCTGATCCTGATGCAGCCGTTGCTGAAGTTACCGAGCATTTTAAGCAACCCGCACCAGTACTCACAAAAGCACTCCTCGCCACAAAATTTACGGTAAAATCGGGTCAGGAAATGAAAGACTCCGTTTTTCATTACTACGAAACGATTGGTAAACCATTAGATGAAAAATTTGAGGGCTTTTTCTACACCCTTCCTTAATGAAGTCATAGGATTTGGACTGCTCATGCTTTTATGGGCAGTCCTTTCTTTGTTTTTTCCTGTTTACGTCATTCCTTCACCGCTTGAGGTTTTTAAAGCTGCACCTGAATTCTTAAAACCCGTCTTCCTAAGCGCAACTGGCATCACCCTCTTGCGGATTTTTATCGGTTTTGCATTCTCCATGCTTCTTGGCACGGGTTTGGCGACACTTTTTGCCGGCACACGCTTTTCTGACCAACTTAGCGCAATGGTGCAGGCTTTTCAAGTCATTCCAGCCGTCACAGTTGGCGTCATTCTGGTGATTGTTTTTGGCATTGGCAGCACACCGCCCATCATACTGGTTACGCTGATGACAATGCCCTTGGTGTTTATGAATACACTGCAAGCCTTAAAATTCCCTGACCCCAAACAAGTTGAATATCTCGATTCCATTAAGGCAGATCGCAAGCTTCGTTTTGCCACAATCATGAAACCGCAAATCATCACCATTACCCGAACAAACCTCATTTTAGGCTTTAGCATGGCTTCAAAAATCGCTATTACCGGCGAGTTTATAGGCTCGCAGGACGGCTTGGGTTACCTCCTCAACAAGGCCCGATTGGTTTTTTCGATGCAAGAAGTCTTTTTCTACATCTTTTTCTTTATCGTGCTCACCTTGAGTTTTCAGGGCGTGGTTGAATTGCTTTACGCGACCTCATTAAGGAAATACACCTATGCCGACTAAAGCGCAAATGCCAACCGTGCTCCAGGTGTACGGCATTAGCAAGTCTTTTGATGGTGAAGCCGTCATCACCGACCTTAGTTTTTCGATGCATGAAGGAGAAAGACTTTTGCTCTTTGCACCGAGTGGTGCCGGAAAAACCACCTTGTTACGCATACTCACCGGATTGCTGGATGCCGATTCAGGTTCTTACACTTATCCGTCAGGGCATGAACCCTTAATTCTCTTCCAGGAGCCCCGCCTCTTCCCATATCTGACGGTGGATGAAAACATCCGTCTGCCTCTCAAGAGTCCCCGTTTTGCAAACAGAGCCAACGGCTTGGCGTATTTATCAAGTTGGTATGACCTCAGTGGTTTACACGGTTATGAAAACGAATATCCACACACGCTAAGTGGCGGGATGAAAAGAAAAGTATCCCTTTTACGCGCGCTCATCACCCTACCGGAGTTTTTAATTCTTGATGAGCCTTTCCAATCGCTTGACAAACAATCCCGTGAAGTCTTTGTACAATCTATCTTTGCAAACATCCCCAATTTAAGTGTATTATTCACTTCGCATGACATCCTCGATGTCGAAATAATTGCAACAACAATTTTATTAATTAAGTCCCCCAAATTACAAAATCCGATTATAATAGAAGCGGCTGAATTTGTGAGCTCATTCACAAATTAGCTTTTGCACGTAACTAACCGATTCTATTCGGAAAAAATTTGAGGAGCAATATGACCGAACAAAAAAATCCTTGTTGCACAGGGTCCAATCCAGGTTATGCCGAGTTGGACACTTACATCGATGCGCTCAAGATCGACCCAAGAGATCCTGAGCGAAAAGAAATGCTGATCATGACCTTGCATAAGGCACAGAGCATTTTTGGCTACTTACCCAGTGAAGTACAAAAATACGTTGCCAACAAATTCTCCATCCCGCATGCAGACGTTTCAGGCGTGATTAGTTTCTACAACTACTTCCACACCACCCCTAAAGGCAAGACCAACATCAGCATCTGCATGGGCACAGCCTGCTACGTGAATGGTTCAGACAAGATCCTGCAAGACTTCGAAAAAGCGCTGGGCATCAAATCTGGTGGCGTAACTGAAGATGGTCGCTTTTCCATCGAATCATTGCGCTGCGTTGGCGCTTGTGGTTTAGCCCCTGTGGTGCTGATTAATGATCATGTGTATGGCAAAGTGAAACAAGGCCAGGCAGAAAAGATCATCGAACAATATCTCATCGAATTTGGTGAAGAAGTTGAGGTGCAATAATGACTACGCGAATTCAAAACCCTGAAGAACTCCTGAAGAAATACGAAGAATACAAAGACCTCGTTGAAGTCCGTGCTGACCTCGATTACTCCGGTGATCAAATGTTCATCCTGGTCTGCGGTGGTACTGGTTGTGTATCTTCTAAAAGCTTGAACATCGTTGAAAATTTCAACAAGCTGATCAAAGAACACGGCATGGAAGGCAAAGTTCACGCCAGCATCACTGGTTGCTTTGGTTTCTGTGAAAAAGGCCCCATCGTTAAGGTCTTCCCAGAAAACGTCTTCTACGTTCAGGTTACACCAGATGATGCCAAAGAAATCTTCGAACAGCACATCATTGGCGGTGAAGTTGTTGATCGCTTGCTCTATGTTGAACCTATCACCCAAAAGAGCATGCACGACTCCCTCGAAATGCCCTTCTACAAACAGCAAATGCGCATCGCTTTGCGCCACTGTGGTTTGATTGACCCCGAAATCATCGAAGAATACATCGGTGTTGGTGGTTATCAATCCCTGGCAAAAGTCATCACCCAAATGACCCCCGAAGAAGCCATCGACATCATGAAACAATCCGGTCTCGGTGGACGCGGTGGTGCTGGTTTCTCAACCGGCCGCAAATGGGAATTTGGCAGAATGTACAAAAGCGATCGCAAATACGTCATCTGTAATGCTGACGAAGGCGATCCCGGTGCTTTCATGGACCGATCCATTATGGAAGGCGACGCTCACACCGTTATCGAAGGTATGGCAATCGCAGCTTACTGTATCGGCGCAGATCAAGGCTACGTCTACATTCGCGCTGAATACCCCTTGGCTGTCAAACGCCTCCAAATCGCCATCGACGAAGCCCGTGAACTGGGTCTGCTTGGCAAAAACATCCTCGGTACCGACTTCAGCTTTGATGTTGATGTCCGCTTGGGTGCTGGCGCCTTTGTTTGCGGTGAAGAAACCGCACTCATCCAGTCCATTCAAGGCAACCGTGGCGAGCCAACCACAAAACCTCCTTTCCCTGCGGAAAAAGGTCTCTGGCAACAACCCACGATCGTGAACAACGTTGAAACCCTTGCCAACGTGCCGGTTATCTTTGAAAAAGGCGCCGAATGGTTCGCCCAAATCGGTACCGAAAAATCAAAGGGCACCAAGGTGTTTGCTTTGGCTGGTAAAGTCAACAACGTTGGTTTGGTTGAAGTCCCCATGGGCACCACCCTGCGCGAATTGATTTTCGAAATTGGTGGTGGCGTACGTGGCGGCGGCAAATTTAAAGCAGCCCAATCCGGTGGTCCTTCCGGTGGTTGTATCCCCGAGCAATTCCTGGACACCCCCATTGATTATCAATCCCTCGGTCAAATTGGTTCCATGATGGGTTCCGGCGGTATGATTGTGATGAGCGATAGCGACTGTATGGTCAACATCGCCCGCTTCTACCTCGAATTCATCGTTGAAGAATCCTGCGGTCGCTGTGTGCCATGCCGTGTGGGTACCAAACGCATGTTTGAAATTCTCACCGACATCACCAAGGGTAAAGGCACCCCAGAAATGCTCGCCGAGCTTCAATCACTTGCTGAAACCATTCAAGACACCGCGCTTTGTGGTCTTGGCCAAACCGCGCCAAACCCAGTTCTTAGCACGCTCAAGTACTTCATGGATGAATACGAAGAGCATGTTTACAACAAGCGCTGTCCTTCTGGTGTTTGTACTGATCTCCTCACTTATGAGATCATCCCAGAAAAATGTATTGGCTGTACGGCATGTGCTCGTGCTTGCCCCGTGAGCTGTATCGCTGGTGCGCCCAAGCAAGTTCACGTTATCGATCAAGAGAAGTGCATCAAGTGTGGCAATTGTCTTGCTAAGTGTCGCTTTGGTGCGGTTATTCGTAAATAAGGAAAAGATATATGATCACTTTAACTATTGACGGTCAAGAAGTATCCGTACCAGAGGGAACCACAGTCCTTCAAGCTGCAGAAAAACTGCATATGAAAATCCCAACCCTGTGTTACTTGAGCTTGGAACAAATCCACTACAAGAACCAGGTTGCCTCCTGCCGCGTTTGTGTGGTCGAAGTTGAAGGCCGCCGCAATCTGGCGCCCGCTTGTGCCACGCCCGTTGTTCCTGGCATGAAAGTTATTACAAACTCAAAGCGCGTGCTTTCCGCCCGCCGCAAGAACCTCGAGCTCATCATCTCGAACCACCCCTTCACCTGTCTGACCTGTTTGAAATCCACTGAGTGTGAACTCCAGACCATGGCTTGGGAATATGACGTGCAAGTCAAATACCCCAATGGTGAGCGCATGCGCCATAAGAAAGACCACTCCAGCGCTGCTCTCTTCCGCGATCCCGACAAGTGCATCATGTGTCGCCGCTGCGAAACCATGTGTAATGAAGTTCAGACCGTTGGCGCATTGACTGCCTTTGGTCGTGGCTTTGCAACCATCGTTGCACCCGCTGAGAAAAACGAAATCGTTGACTCACCTTGTGTCTATTGTGGACAATGTGTCAGCGTTTGCCCCACCGGCGCACTCATCGGCCATAGCTATGTCAACCAAACCTGGTCCGCTCTCTTTGACAAAACCAAGAAAGTGGTTGTTCAGGTTGCGCCCGCTGTGCGTGTTGCCTTAGGTGAAGAATTCGGCTATCCCGCTGGTGAAATCGTCACCGGTAAAATGGCTGCTGGTCTTCGCAGACTGGGCTTCGACGCCGTGTTTGATACCACCTTTGGTGCTGACCTCACCATCATCGAAGAAGGCACCGAAATCATCGAACGTGTCACCAAAAACGAGAATCTCCCCATCCTGACCTCTTGCTGTCCTGGTTGGATCAACTTCATTCGCTATTACTACCCCTCCTTGGAATGGATGCCCTCCACCACCAAGAGCCCGCAACAAATGACCGGCGCTATCATCAAGAGCTACTACGCCGAAAAGATGGGCTGGGATCCCAAAGACATCGTGGTTGTTAGTGTGATGCCTTGTATCGCCAAGAAATACGAAGCTTCACTGCCCAACCAAGAAGTAAATGGTATTCGCGACGTTGATTACTCTATCACCACCCGCGAACTCGCCAAGATGCTCAAAGAAGGTTCCATTGACCTGCGCTACATCCCCGAAGAAGACTTCGACTCACCTTTGGGCGAATCAACTGGTGCCGGTATCATCTTTGGTTCCGCTGGTGGCGTTTTGGAAGCTGCATTGCGCACCGTTTACGAAAAAGTCACTGGTGAGACCCTCGAAAACGTTGACTTTGTTGCCCTCCGCGGTATCGATGGCGCTCACGAAGCCACTATCGATCTCGGTGAAAAGCAAATCCGTGTGGCCGCTGTTTCTGGTCTCGGTAATGCTCGCCAGATCCTGGACAAAGTTGTCTCAGGCGAAGAAAAGTACGACGTTATCGAAATCATGGCTTGCCCCGGTGGTTGTATCAATGGTGGCGGTCAGCCCTATGCCAAGGAACGCGATAAGGTCCTCAAAGCACGTATGGAAGCCATTTACCAAATTGACAAAACCGATACGCTGCGCAAGTCTCACGAGAACCCCGAAATTATCGCCCTTTATGACACCTTTCTGGGCGAACCCGGTGGTCACAAAGCACATGACCTCTTGCACGTCAAAAACTTTGACGAAAGTGTCATGGGCGAATGGGAGCATGATTAATCGCTGCCCCTTAGCCAAATAACGAGTTAGCAAAACCCTCTCCCACGAAAGAACGGGAGAGGGTTTTTTGTATGGTTGCTTTCTAAGCTCGAAAAAATCTTATTCCGGAAAAACCAAACACATTACGATTTTCGCCAATATCTTGGCTAATCTCCCTCATTGCGGTATCATTGTCAAGGTTTTTATGAGACGATTGCGGAATACTTCATTCATTTTGAACTTGCTTAAACGAAGCTGGTTTTTAATCTTAATCGGCTTGTTTTTGTTTAACGCCTGCAATCCCCAACCTCAAAACACCTTTGCCAAACAACCCATTGAAGAAACCAAGCCAAGTGCAACACTTGTTAAACCGAGTGCAACACTTGTTAAGCCAAGTGCCACAGCTACAAAAACAAAACAGCCTGTTACACCCGTTTCTTCTCCAACACCGGTTCCCCCCACCGCTACCAAAACCAATCCTCCACCCAGTCCCACACCTAGCCCAACATTTGATCCCAAAAGCCACTCCATTGATTTTGATATCGAAGCTTTGGAGGATACCTTAATTCCTGGCGTAGATTGGTTTTACTTCTTCAAAGATCTTGATACAGATCAAGTTATCATCGAACATGACATTGAAGGCACTTTCCATCCATCTTCCTTAATTAAAATTCCACTTGCCTCCATTATTCTCAAACTCCAGGAAGATCTGGGACGTGACATCAACGCTATTTACGAAGAAGAATATTACGGCAAAACACTGGATAAACTCATGTACAACATGATTGTCCACAGTGATGAAGGCTCAGCTTCTATCCTTGAAAAATACGCCACAGATGGCTTTCTCTTACGCACTAAAGACATTATGGAGCGTTGGGGTTTGGAAAAAACTCGCTTTGCACCCAGGCGATCCAGCTGCAAAGAACTGGCATGGGTGCTTGAAAACCTCTTTGAAGGCACTTTGCTGAGTGAAGATTCCACCGCTTATCTTTTGGGTTTAATGTCGGTTGAAACAGAGCTGGATTACAAGTATTTTGGGGTCATTTTAGACGAACTGCCTGGCGCCATTATTACCAACAAATACGGTTATATGTACGTTCCCACAGTTGTTAGCGACTATGGCATCATTCAATATGGCGGTAAAACATACTTGGGCATCATTGTTGGTGAGCCAGATGGCACCTTACCCTTGCACACCGAATATCGCCACATCGGCGCAAGCATCAATGCCTTCGCTTATGTCTTTGCCCAGCATCTTAAGACACTTGACAAACACTAGACACTAAAGAGAAAATAAAAGAAGCGGCTACAATTCGCTTTAAAGGATTATTAATATGAAAATTGATTTTGAAGAAACAACAGACGACCTGGCAAAACGCATCAACATCCACGAACAATTTGGCAGTCGGGATATTGATTCCTGGATGCTGGAAGTGCTAAATCTGCAACCTGGTGTAAAAATTTTGGATATCGGTTGTGGTGCCGGAAAACAATGCTTTTCTTACTTCCATCACCTGAATGGCAATGCCGATATTACCGGAACAGACGTTTCCCGTGATTTACTGGCTGAAGCCATCGCCAAAAATGAGCAAACCGGAAACGCGGTCAAATTTCAACTGCTGGACTTCAATTTGCCCTTCCTGATGGCAGACAACCAGTATGATTTGCTCTCTGCCTGTTTCGCCATCTATTATGCCCAGGACATCCCCTGGACCTTAGCCGAGATGCATCGCGTGCTTAAACCCGGTGGACGTCTTTTCACCACCGGACCCATGCCAAGCAACAAACAACTCTTTTATGACATCATCAAAGAAGCCACAGGCAAAGAAATCCCACCCATGCCCGGTAGCTCGCGCTATGCCTCACAGATTTATGGCACCATGCAGCAACTCTTCTCCAAAACGGAGCAACATATTTTTGAAAACCCGCTCACTTTTGCGAGTGTTGAACCTTTCATGGTCTACACCCGAGCCTCAATGTCTGAAGATCGCAAACTTTGGAACAGTCTCTTCCAAACCCACGAAGAGTTCGAAGCCGTAATGCAAGCCATCGAAAAAGTTGCCCAAAGACGCCTGAGCCAGGATGGCCACCTGGTCATGACCAAAGTGGTTGGCGGTTTCATCGCCACAAAGTAAAAACAGAGGTAAAACACATGAACAACATGACCTTTTTCGGTAAATCACTGCTCTTTATGGGCGCGCATCCTGATGATATTGAACTAGGCTGTGGCGCTTTTCTGGCTGGGATGAATGGTAAAGCCGAGATTTTTTGCTACACCTTCTCGGATAATCAGAAAAATCCGGATTTACCCAACCTGGTGCAAGAACATGCCAACAGCATGCACGTTTTAGGACTCCGCGATGATCAATTTGAACTCGGCACCTTTGAAACACGCCGCTTCCCGGATGCCAGGCAGGAAATTCTGGAGAAAATGATTGCCCTGCGCAAGCAACATCAACCAGAAATAGTTTTCGTGCACACCGCACAAGACCTTCACCAAGACCATCAAATCATCACTCAAGAAGCTATGCGTGCCTTTAGAGGAACCACAGTTTTAGGTTTCGACGTACTCCGTTCCTCTTATGGCTTTTTCCCACACTTCTTAGCTGAAGTGAGTGAAGCTGATGTAAATAAAAAAATAGCCGCCCTTGCCGAGTACAAAACTTACAAAGACCGCTATTACTTTTCGCCTGATATCATGCGAGCCACTGCCATTCGTCACGGCGCTTTAGCCGAAAGACCTTACGCAGAAGGCTTTGACATCATTCGGGTTGTTGCTGAATTTTCAAAACCAGCTTAGTTTATTGCTACAAACCTTTCTTTCGCGCGCGACTTTGGGGTGAAACCCAGGGTCGCACGTTTTCTGAATCAAAGGGAAACCACAAAATGTGGTCAGGAACCATCCAACCATCCGTTAGGTAGATCTTATCCTTAAATTGTACAGCGACGAGTTTATTCTCAATCTGCACCACTGTACCCCGAACCCATCCACGGATTCTTTGACCATCTTTATCTTCATGGTCACAATTGACTTCGACGCGATCACCAATTTCATAAACTTGTTCATCATCTGGTGGTCGCATAAAATTACCAGTACTTAACACTTTCCCATCCTTTCTTTCAGGGTCCTAAGCATGATTTCGATCAAACTTCTCAGAAATCTGAGCCAGTAATGACTCTGTCAACGCTTCGTCACCTGATTTCCTTAATACATCTTCAAAAAAGCCTTCGAGAATGATTTTTTCAGCTTCTCTCAGCGGAATACCCCGGCTTTGAGAATAAAAAAGCTCATCATCATTCAACCTGCCAACCGTGGCACCATGTGAACAGCTGACATCATTGGCATTAATTTCCAAACCTGGTATCGTTTTCACCTCGGCATTTTCGTCCAAGATGAGGTTTCTGTTGCTCTGATAAGAATCTGTCTGTTGGGCTACATAATCCACAAAAATCATGCCTTCCCAAACCGCTTTGCCATCACCAATAGCCGCACCTTTGTAAAGCAAGTCGCTGTGTGCCTGAGGCGCGAGATGGTTTTGTTGGGTATCCAGGTTGATTAACTGACCACTGCCACTAAAATAAGCGCCATTCATCAGGGTTTCAGAGCCAGGACCCAAAAGATCAACCGTAATAAAGCTCTTACTCACTTTAGACCCCAAGCCAACATAAGTCCAATTGAGATGCGCGTCACGCTCAAGCTGAGCAAATTCCCGGCTCACATAAGACACATGTTCACCAAAGTTTTGCACTTCCATCAAGTCCAGCCTTGCGCCATCATCAAGCTTGATTTCGAGCTGAAAATTGAAGAAGGCTTGCATTTCTTCTTGCGTTTCCGCATGAAATTCAAGCGAAATTTTGGCGTAAGCATTCTTCTCAACCCAGACAACCATTCTTGAAATCGCGGCACTATTTTGGGCGTTAAAAGCGATTTTGCAATGAATGATGTCATCAACCTTACTGTTAGCCGGCACATGGATAAAGCATCCGTCCTGGGCTAAAGCAGCATTTAGGGCGCTAAAGGTGTCTGTATCCTTTTTGATCAGTTTATTTTCAACTTGCTCAAGCAAAGCTTTGTTATTGGCGTGCGCTTCTGCCAAACTCGCGCTGTAAACACCATGATTAGCCTCTGTAAGCTGAACATCAGCCGCTTCGAGCTTTAAATCCTCAAGGTTGAGGTGTTCAAAGTTGAGCCATTTCCAATCTTCATCCTTGCGTGAAGGAAAAGCGATAGTACGGCTCATTTCCCAGTCCTTTAATCGCAAGGGGTCAACAGGCTGCCAATGCGATGGCCAATGCAAGTGCTTCATGATGGTTTGTTTTGTGTTATCAACGTTTGTCATAACCTAACCCACCGATCCAATCATCTGAAGTTGAATGAGGCGATTCATTTCAATCGCGTATTCCATCGGCAATTCCTTGACCAAAGGCTCAATAAAGCCAGAAACGATCATCGTGGTCGCCTCTTCATCGCTCAAACCACGACTGTTGAGGTAAAACAATTGCTCTTCACCAATTCGGCTCACCGAAGCTTCATGCCCAATGTTAACGTCATCCGAGCGGACATCAATCGTTGGGAATGTGTCCGAGCCTGACTCTGGGTCAAGCAAAAGCGCGTCACACACCACCGTTGAATTGATTTTGTCCACGCCATTGGCTACACGCACCATGCCTCGATAAGACGAACGTCCATTGCCTCGCGAAATCGACTTGGACGTAATCTTACTGCTGGTGTTTGGCGCAAAGTGAATCATCTTTGAGCCAGCGTCCTGAATTTGACCAGGACCGGCAAAAGCAACCGAAAGCATTTCGCCATGAGCGCCTTCGCCTCGCAAATAACAGCTTGGGTACTTCATGGTCACTTTTGAGCCCAGGTTAGCATCCACCCATTCCATGGTGCCATTTTCAAACACCATCGCGCGCTGGGTAACAAGGTTGTAAACGTTCGTTGACCAGTTTTGAATGGTCGAATACCGCACTCTGGCATCCTTTTTGACGATAATTTCAATCACGCCACTGTGGAAAGAATCTTCAGTATACGTAGGTGCTGTACAACCTTCAACATAATGCACCTGTGAACCCTCATCGGCAATAATAAGCGTGCGTTCAAACTGACCCAGGTTAGGGTTGTTCAAGCGAAAATAGGCTTGCAAAGGTAAATCGACCTTTACACCTTTAGGCACATAAACAAAAGAACCACCGGACCAAACTGCTGTGTTCAAAGCACTAAATTTATTATCCTGAATGGGCACAACAGTTCCAAAGTGCTCTCTAAAAAGCTCAGGATATTCCTTAAGTCCATTTTCAATACTCAGGAAGATGACCCCTTGCTTCTCGAGGTTTTCCTGAATGCTGTGATAGACCATCTCTGAGTCATACTGCGCACCAACCCCGGCGAGAAACTTTTGTTCAGCCTCAGGAATGCCCAATTTGTCAAAGGTATTTTTAATCGTCTCAGGAACGTCTTCCCATGATTTTTGGTTAATTTCAGGTGGCCTGACGTAGTAGTAAATATTGTCTAAGTCTAGATCACTCACATCCGGGCCCCAGGTAGGCATGGGGCGTTTTACAAAATGCTCATAAGCTTTCAGGCGAAGATTCAGCATCCATTCAGGTTCTTCTTTAAAGGCTGAAATTTGCTGAACAATCTCTCTGGTCAATCCTTTTTCCGCGCGAAAACTCGCCAGGTCAGGATCACTAAAGCCGTATTGATAATCGGCTCCAAATTCTTCTAAGAAGCCTTGATCTTTTTGTTCACTCATCGCGACCCAATCTAGGCTTGCCCTTGATTACGGGTATCTGGATACTTTTCACGGATCCAGTCATAGCCTTGGTTTTCCAGTTTTAGGGCTAATTCAGCGCCACCCGACTCGACAATGCTGCCACCGTACATGATGTGTACAAATTGTGGGTTCATGTACTCCAGCATTCTTTGATAGTGTGTAATTAAAATGACACCAAGCTCATTTGATTTCAAGGCTTGCACACCATCAGCAACAATTCTCAAAGCGTCAATATCCAAACCAGAGTCGGTTTCGTCGAGAATTGCCACCCGGGGCTCAAGCATGGCCATTTGCAATACTTCAGCGCGTTTCTTCTCACCGCCAGAAAAGCCGTCATTTAGATAGCGTGCGGCAAAGGAATAGTCCATCTTAAGCATGTCCATCTTTGAACGTAATAAGCGCCTGAAATTGACAAGCGAAATGCCTTTGTCTTCAGGGTCAATGGCTTTTGCTTTGCTGTTCAATGCCGCTCGCAGGAAATTTGCCAAAGTAACACCTGGGATGGCAACAGGATATTGGAAAGCTAAAAACAAGCCTTTTTGCGAGCGCTCATCAACAGACATGTCCAAAACGCTCTTACCATCAAGCAAAATGTCACCTTTTAGGATGTTATATCGAGGATGCCCCATCAGAGCATAGGCTAAAGTGGATTTTCCGGTACCGTTAGGTCCCATTAAAGCATGAACTTCGCCGCCATTGACAGTAAGATTGAAACCCTTTAATATTTCTTTCTCACCGACATTGACGTGCAAATCTTTTATCTCTAATTTTGTCATTAAACCTCGTTGTAAACTGGTATTTTAGCACCGCGATTATAGCATTTTGAGGGTCGGAAGTCAATTTTTTACATTATTTTTAATATAATTATCATAATCACCTCTCGTTGAAATTCAATTCCTGGGTGGTATAATTTCCTCATAAAATTGAAAAGACTAAAGAGATACAAGCACCAACCATCATTAAAGTCTTCAGAGAAGAGAGGAAAATATGACAGACGATAAATTCAATCTTAAGGATGCCATCAAAAATATCAAGGATAAACGTGAAAAAACACGTGAGAAAACAGATATAGACCGCCTGGATATTGGTGAAAAGGAAAGTGGAACCGTTTTTTCAAAACCAGGAAAAGTCGATGCTGTTGAAGAAAAAGTCAAATCCGTTATTGGCGGACGTTCCGAAGCAAAAAAGGCTGGGATATCAAAAAAGATGGATGAGGTCAAAGCCAGAGTTGAAGAAATGGAAAAACGAGACCTGCTCAAATCGCAAGCCAACAAGGGCGCCCTATCCGAACACATTGTTGTTGCCGGCGAAACCTTATCTGCCATCGCGCTAAAGTACTATGGCAAAGCAACTCCTCCGTATTACCAACACATTTACAAACATAATCGGGAAGTCATTGGCGAAAACATAAACCTCATCATTCCTGGGCAAAAACTGGTCATTCCTGAATTGCCGGAAGACTTGAAATAAAGGGAAACACTCATGACTGAAGAACTCGATCTTTCACAAGTATTTAAAGCGGTCTCTAAAACGCTTAAGGACAACCAAGACTCCTTAAACGAAGCAGACACCTACAACCACGACCATGGCACCAACATGGTCAGCACTTTTAAGCTGATTGAAAAAGCAATCGCTGCTAAAAAGGATGCCTCTGCTTCAGAGCAATTGGCATACGCTGGACAACTGGTGCGCGAAAAATCAAGCAGTGCTTCTGCTTTGCTTTATGCGGATGGTCTTGAAAACGCAGCCACTGAATTTGAAGGCAAAACTTTTGATCGCTCCGGTGTTGGCACCTTGCTAAACGCTTTGATGGGTCTCCCACAAGGGCAAGCTCCACAGCAAGCCCCGGCACCCTCAACACCTCAGGGTGGCGACTTTTTGTCTACATTAATCGGTGGACTTGCCAGCGGTCAGCAAGCACCCCAACAGCAACAACAACCCACCTTTAGCCAAACCCCTGACTTGATTGACGCACTTGGTGGACTCACTTTTACGCAGGAGCAACCTGCCCAACAACAGCCACAACAACCCAGCCAGGGATCCGCAACTGATTTAGTGGCATCATTACTAGGCGGTTTGGGTCAAACTCAGGCACAAGCACTTCCCAAAGAAGAACCTAAACCCAGCGGATTGGAAGGCTTGTTGGGTTCCCTTTTAGGCGGTGGACAACAACAAACCCCACCACCTGCCCAAACTAGCTCTGGCGGATTAGGTGACCTCTTAGGATCGCTCTTAGGCGGTCAGCAAAGTCAACCTGTGCAACAACAACCGCAACAAGGTGGCATGAGTGGCACTAATTTGTTGTCAGCAGCTTTGGCATTCTTTATGGCAAAACAACAAGGTAAAACACCTTTTGAGTCCATCTTACAGGCTGTTGGATCTGCCACCCGTTTTAGCGACCGCGAAGACCGCACACAGTCCGGCGCTCTCGTTGCCGACACCCTAATCGGCTTACTCGGTCAATAAGTTCAACACTTTAATTAAAACAAAAACCGCGCCGAACAGCACATATGGCGCGGTTTTATGTTTAATATTCAATTAAGAAAAGCTAAGTAACTGTTTTCGATGCAAATTCTAGTAGAAAACAGCGCGATCCATGCCTTTAGCTTGCAGAACCCAATCTGCAACCATGGACTGGCTTGGAGGTCGGCGCACAAGTTTTTTCTCGGCGTTGACTTCAATGATCTTTGCGTAAAGATTCTCAGGATTGCGTGTTGCAAGTTCAACCACGGTATCCACACCGGCTTCTTCAAGCAAGTCTGAATATTCTTCACCGACACCCTTGATGCGATAAAGGTCAGCATGATTGACCCATTCCAGAATCAAAGTCTTTGTGATGCCGCTTTGTTCGGCGATTTCTTCGCGCCCTTTAGGCGTAGCACCAGCCTTGAGCAAAGCTTCAACGGTTCTGATACCAATTGCCTGCAATTTTTCTGCATAAACTGGTCCGATACCTTCGATGTCAATAATCTTAGCCATAATTTTCTCCTTTTTTCAAGTTGTAAAGCAATTAATTTCGATTATAGCATAGGCTTATACAATTATTGTGAATCCATTCTTATCTGTATAAAGCGAGCAATTATTCTTTTTTAAGGGTAAAAAATTGTCAACAATTCGCAGAGAAAATTTCCTCTGTTATAATCATTTTAATTAATTTATTCTGGAGAATTAAGTTGAACACAAAAACCCGAATCCTCAACACGCTCTTAATCAAACAAGAAGCTTCGGTAAACGATCTGGCAGAAGAGCTAGGCGTTAACGGCATCTCAATTCGCCATCACCTAAAAAGCTTCGAAAAAGATGGCTTGGTCGTCAGTCGCGAAGATCGCCAAGGGCAGGTTGGTCGCCCGAAATTCATTTATAGTCTTAGCAGTCTCGGTTTGGAACAGTTTCCAAGCTCCTATATTGAATTTTCTTCCATCATGGTTGAACAATTAAAGAAAGTCTTTGGTTCTGAAAAATTGCGTGAATTCTTTCAAGAAGTTGGCACTGACTTTGCGGACAGAAACCGACTCGATCGTCGACAACGAAACTCACCCAAACGTCTGCCTTATATCGTTGAAAACATGAATGAACAAGGGTATATCATCGAAGAAAAACTCATTGATGGCGAAACAATGCTCGTCAATTATCACTGCCCTTACTACTATATTTCCGCGGAATATCCTGAAATTTGCTACCTTGATCAAACGATGATCGAAGAGCTCTGCGATTGTACCGTGGAAATTTCACACACCATCTCCCAAGGTGATCCCACTTGCACCTTTATTATTAAGAAGAAAAAATGAAACCATCACACATAGCCGACTGGGCAATAGATCAAACCCACCCAGAACTTTTGTACGATTTAGTAGAAGGACTTTCCGCTGTGCTGGACCCCGACCTGGGCTATTCCATTTTGGAATTGGGCCTGGTTCGGGATATCAGCTTTGATGGCGAAAAGGCTAATGTGCGCATGATCCTCACCACGCCTTTTTGCCCTTATGGTCCCGCCATGCTTGAAGAAACACGGGCTAAAGTTGCAGAAATTCTGGATAAACCAACCACCATTCAATATGGCAGTGAAGCCTGGGATCCTGAGATGATGGACCCGGAATTAAGGGATGATGAATTCGGTTTGATGGGCTTTTAGTTATCTTTAATCAGTCCACACAAACTTTTACTGAATAAGCCTGATCATTTTCATCAACAGCGCTTTATTCCCTTTGACTTTCACTTTGCCTGTAATTAAGGCGGTCATCGGGTTTTGTTTTCCCTGAATCAATCTCAGAGCCACATCCGAATTTGCCTCAACCTCGACCTCAGGAAACGATGCATAGCCTTCTCGAATTTTTACAGCGCCATCGTTCACCGACAAATACCATTCTCCGCCATCAAAACCGGTGATGATAAGCTGTAAATCTGCCACAATGCCTTTAGCCTTTGGATGCTCAAAATCCTGTGGTAAACGGTTTATGTAGTCTACAATTGTTAGAGTTGTCATAGAACCTCAAATTGTTTAACATTTTACCATTGCAAAAAACGGTTAATCTTTAAAATGTAATGTATAATATGGGGCGTTGAGGGAAGGCTATCCTTCCAAATTTTTCAGCTGATTAAGAAGGAGACTCATGGACAAATACGAATGCATCGCTTGTGGTTATATCTACGACCCCGAACTGGGTGATCCCACCCAAGACATTCCTGCGGGAACATCTTTTGATGATCTGCCCGAAGATTGGGTTTGCCCCGATTGTGGCGTTGGCAAAGATCAGTTCGAAAAGATCTAAACCTGGTAAAACGACAAAAGGCCTGGCAAGTGAAGTCCAGGCTTTTTGTTTTAAGAGCTTCTAAACAAGCTTTACCAAAACCTTTTCTCACCAATCATCCCTATAAACCACACAAACTCGCCTTGCACAAAGCATTTCCCTTATCATTGCCACCTTTTTTTGCCTTTAAGGCAAAACTTACCGTATAATAGAACCACTATATTCGTTCAAGATTGGAGGAAATTTTTATGGCTAGTGTAACCTACGAATGTGTATGGAAGAAGTTCGGCGACGTGGTCGCTGTGCAAGATCTCAATCTTGCAATCGAAGACAAGGAATTCCTTGTTTTGGTCGGTCCTTCTGGCTGTGGCAAAACAACTGCCCTACGATGCCTTGCAGGACTCGAAGAAATTACTGAAGGTACCGTCATGATCGGCGACATGGTCGTCAACGATATCGCGCCCAAAGACCGCGATATTGCCATGGTTTTCCAAAGCTACGCGCTTTACCCTCACATGACCGTGTTTGACAACATGGCATTTGGGCTCAAACTTCGCAAAACCCCTAAGAGCATCATCAATGAACGCGTTCAAGAAGCAGCCAAGACGCTCGGTATTGAAAACCTCTTGCACCGCAAACCGAAAGAACTATCCGGTGGTCAACGCCAACGTGTTGCGGTTGGACGCGCCATCGTACGCGAGCCAAAAGTTTTCCTCTTTGACGAGCCTTTGTCAAACCTGGATGCCAAACTCCGCGTGCAAACCCGCGCTGAGCTAAGCAAACTCCACAAGCGACTTGAAACCACATTCATCTATGTGACCCATGACCAAACCGAAGCCATGACCATGGCTACGCGCATCGCTGTTATAAACAAAGGCGTTTTGCAACAGCTCGATACGCCCCAGGTCCTTTATGACCACCCCGCCAACCTCTTTGTGGCTGGATTTATCGGTTCACCTTCGATGAACTTCTTTGACGGTGTTATTGAGCAACGCGAAGATGGGCTCTATGTCAATATGGGCTCCTTTGCAGTCAAAACACCTCAAAAAGACTACGAAAATCTCAAACATCTGGTGGACAAGCCTATCGTCTTTGGCATTCGCCCAGAAGACATTCACAATCCTGAATTCGCGCCTCCTGGCATCATTGCCGAAACTGTGAAAGCCGAGGTTGACGTGACCGAACTGATGGGTAATGAAATCTTCCTTTATCTGGTCAATGGCGAACATAACTTCATCGCCCGGGTTGACCCACGCTCCCGCATGGAAATTGGCGAGCATGTTGAGGTAGCTTTCAACATGGATAACTATCACATCTTTGATCCCAGTGAGGACGAAGAAAACCCCATCGCTGTTTTCTAAAACTTTAACCTATAAGCACAAAAAAGCTGACCTTCAGAAGGTCAGCTTTTTTTTTGTTCATCGCACCGGATTTATAGACCGGTTTCTTTCATTTCTGCTTTTTTCTTTTGTTTCTTATTAATAAACAGGTTTATGATCAAAATCAATCCAGCCATCAGCAAGGTCAAAACGCTCACGATAATAAAAGCATCCCGCCAAAAAGGCAGTGGGAAGAGGCGAATGAGCGTATCATCCTGATAAAACAACCAGGTTCCGTCTTTGAAGAAAAGTTTATGAAACCAATCAAAAAGGTGATTGAATGAAATTGCCAAAAATGCCAATATGGCAACAATAAGCCCAATTGTAAGCCAGCTTCCACTCACCAAGGCGCGCTTAAGTGATTTTGACCCACCCATCACAAAAAACCAAACCAAAGCGCCAAAAATAAAGCCAAAAAGTGCATACCAAACAGTCAAACTGGTCTTTACCACTTTTTTAACATCCAGCATGTGGTCCAGTTCGCGCGCGTTGAACACCTCAGTACCGTCATCAAAGCGCAAATCCGACAAGTATGAGATATCTTCTTCATTGCTAAGATAACCGATTGCATACTTCGACCAATGCAAGCGCTCAACTTTGCTCATGCCATAGGGGTCCTTTGGAAACCAGCTGCGATTGTATTCAAAGCTGGCAAAACCAGGTGTTAGCAGCACACGTATCGAGCCCATCAACAACATAAAGGGCAAAATAAGCATCAGAAGTATTTGTAAAACGCGATTGACTTTCATTGATCTCTTTCTTACTAAGTTTAACCTGATTCAATTGTATCAAAAATGTGTTTTTCTCTCGCTAAAAGATAGACCCGCGCCCATCAAGCATTTTCTTCAAAAATCACAGGTTTTTAGGCTATTTAATCAGCCAAAGATTCCAGATTCGTGGTAAATTTAAGCTACTAACAAAAGCAATGGAGGCTTTGTATGATTATTGGTGTACCAAAAGAAATAATGCCCGGTGAACGACGTGTAGCCGCGACTCCGGAAACCGTGAAAGCGATGCGTGACATGGGTTTAACCGTCCTGGTTGAAAAGGACGCTGGTGAAGGCGCTTTCTTCCATGACCCAGAATATATCGCTGCTGGCGCGGAAATTGTGGCATGTCCCCGCGAAATTTTCGAACGCGCGGATATGATCCTCAAGGTTAAAGAACCCCTCTTTAACCACGACCTCGACACTCACGAAGTCGATTTGATGCACAAAGGTCAATATCTGATTACCTTTATTCACCCTGCTGCACCCGTCAACCATAAAATGGTTAAAGACCTGGCTGCAAAAGGTGTTATCAGCATCACTCTTGACGGTATTCCCCGTATTTCTCGCGCCCAGGCTATGGACGCCTTGACTTCCATGAGCACTTGCGCGGGCTACAAAGGCTCCCTCTTGGCTGCCAATCACTTGCCCGTCTTCATGCCCATGATGGCAACCGCAGTCGGTATGATCAAACCCATCAACGCCCTCGTGATCGGCGCAGGTGTGGGCGGTTTGCAAGCCATCGCCACCATCAAACGCCTCGGCGCAGTCGTCCACGCTGCCGACATTCGCCCTGACGCCGCAGAACAAGCTGGCTCACTCGGCGCGAAAGTCATTGACCTGGGCATCGACCCCAAAGACGCCATTGGCGAAGGTGGCTACGCTTTAGCCCTTTCACCCGAAAACCTGGCAAAAGAACGCGCTGTTTTGGCTGAAGTTGTCAAGAACATGGACATCATTTTCCTCTCCGCGCTCGTTCCTGGCAAATTGGCTCCAGTGCTGATTACCGAAGAAATGGTCAAGAGCATGAAACCCGGTTCTGTCATCGTTGATATTTCCATCGACCAGGGCGGTAACTGTGAAATTACACCTCCTGGTGCCACTGAGCAAAAACATAACGTGACCATCATCGGCATCAAGAACATCCCCGGCATGTTGCCCACCAGCTCCACCTGGATGTTCTCGAAAAACGTTTTGCACTTGGTCAAGTACCTCATCAAGGGCGATAAAGTTGAAATGGACTTTGATGATCCCATCATCAAATCCGCTTTGACCACTTATGATGGCAAAGTTGTCCACGTCGGCGCATTAGAAGCCTTTGAACTCGACTAAGCAAACTTTTTTAACCCATGTGGGGGCAGTCAACGCCCCCACATTTTTTAGATTTAAGGAGGATTTGTGTCCCTAATTCAAGCCATTCTTGTGGTTGTTTTTATAGTTGCGGCTTTTGTCGGCTATAAAATCATCAACCGTGTCCCTAGCATGCTGCACACCCCACTGATGTCTGGTATGAACGCTTTCTCTGGCGTCACCGTTTTGGGTTGTCTCAGCGTCACCGCCGTTGCGGTCGCCTTTGGAAGCAAAGCACTAGGCTTAATTGCCATAGTCCTAGCAATGGTCAACGTTGTGGGCGGTTTTGGTGTTACCCACCGCATGCTCTCCATGTTCCATAGTAGCGAGGATAAATAAGCATGTTTAGCACTCTTTTTTCTTCTTTAGCAGAACAAGCGACTTTTGATACCAGAGCGCTGGTATATTACATTATCGCCGGCGTCTTGAGCATTGAGGTTCTCATCGGCATTTCTTTGATGAGCAAAGTCAAAAAAGCAGTTACTGGCAACCTCATTGGATCAATATCCATGCTTTTTGCGATCGTGTTGACCCTATGGTACTTCGATCTCTTTACTTTAGTTGAACTTTGGATCGCTATGCTCGTAGGTGCTGGTATCGGTCTTTTCGTCGCCCGAAAAGTCAAGATGATCCAAATGCCTCAACTGGTTGGCTTATTGAATGGTTTTGGTGGTATCGCCTCCATGATTGCCGGCCTTTTGACCGTCATCAATGGCAATGAAACCGACACATTCTCCATGATCACTGCTGGTTTAGCCATTGTTATCGGTGGACTCACCTTTGCTGGTAGTGTGGTTGCTGCAGGCAAACTTCACAAAATCTTCCCGCAAAAACCAATTGTGCTCAAAGGCCACCAATTCTGGACCATGCTAACCCTGATCCTTTCCTTGGTGACCGTGCCATTGTTTGCGGTGGCTTTCTTCAAAGGCGCACCCATGCAGGGCATTTTACTCATCCTGGCAAGTCTCTTTAGCATCGCTTTTGGTGTGATTTTCTCCATTCGCGTGGGCGGTGCCGATATGCCCATCACCATCTCCCTGCTCAACTCGCTCTCCGGTGTTGCCGGTGCGATTGCGGGTATGGCGATTAACGATGTTTTGCTCGTTTCTGTGGGTGGTATTGTAGGCGCATCTGGTTTGCTCTTAACTCAAATCATGTGCAAATCGATGAACCGCAAGCTGCTCGACATTTTGTTGGGCAAAACTTCCGCACCCAGCGCGCCTCGCAAAGCAACACCAGCTGCAACACCTGCCGCATCAGTTGCGCCAAAGGCCGAAGCAGCACCTGCCAAACAAAGCCCAGCTGATTGGTTGCGCGAAGCCAAACGTGTGATTATCGTGCCCGGCTACGGTATGGCACTTTCACAGGCTCAACCCCTGGTCAAGCAAATGGCTGAGACCTTGACCGAAATGGGCGCTGAAGTGGACTACGCCATTCATCCCGTCGCTGGTCGTATGCCCGGACATATGAATGTTCTGCTCGCCGAAGTGGACGTTCCCTACGAAAAATTGCGCGAGATGGATGATATCAACCCCGAATTTGCCAACACCGATGTTGTGCTCGTGGTGGGTGCCAATGATGTGGTCAACCCGGCCGCCAACACCGCCGAAGATACGCCGATCTACGGTATGCCCATCCTGAATGTGGCAGAGGCGAAACATATTATCTTCTGTAACTTTGATGACAAACCCGGTTACGCCGGCGTGGATAATCCACTTTACAGCGCGCCCGAAGATAAAGCCGTCCTCCTCGCTGGAGACGCGAAAGAAACCCTCAACAAGCTTTTCGCCGGCTTACGTGAGCCCGCCAAAGCTGATAGCGCGGTGGCAACAAAGGCATCCGGTCCTACCGTCTGGCTTCGCGATGCCAAACGCGTGATTATCGTGCCCGGTTATGGCATGGCACTATCTCAAGCTCAACCATTGGTCAAGCAAATGGCTGAGACCTTGACCGATATGGGCGCTGAAGTGGATTACGCCATTCATCCTGTCGCGGGTCGTATGCCCGGACACATGAACGTCTTGCTCGCCGAAGTGGACGTGCCCTACGAAAAACTGCGCGAAATGGATGATATCAATTCTGAGTTTGCCAATACCGATGTTGTGCTGGTGGTTGGCGCCAATGATGTGGTCAATCCGGCTGCCAACACTGCCGAAGATACGCCGATCTACGGCATGCCCATCCTTAACGTTGAACAAGCCAAACACATCATCTTCTGCAACTTTGACGACAAACCCGGTTATGCTGGTGTGGATAACCCACTCTACCATGCCGCGGAAGACAAAGCCGTTTTGATTGCCGGCGACGCCAAAGCCACCTTGAACAGCCTTTTAGCTGGCATCAAGGAAGCACCTCAAGCTGCCGCAGCTGCCACAGAACAAGCTGGTCCCGCAGTTTGGTTACGTGAAGCCAATCGTGTCATCATCGTGCCCGGTTACGGCATGGCACTTTCTCAGGCGCAACCCCTGGTCAAACAAATGGCAGACACCCTAGGAACAATGGGCAAAGAGGTAGACTACGCCATTCACCCTGTTGCTGGTCGTATGCCCGGACATATGAACGTTTTGCTCGCCGAAGTGGACGTTCCCTACGAAAAACTCCGCGAAATGGAAGATATCAACCCCGAATTCGCCAACACAGACCTTGTGCTTGTGGTTGGTGCCAATGACGTGGTTAACCCAGCTGCCAACACCGCCGAAGATACGCCGATCTACGGCATGCCCATCCTCAATGTTGAAGAAGCCAAACACATCATCTTCTGCAACTTTGACGATAAACCCGGTTACGCTGGCGTGGATAACCCGCTTTACCATGCGGCAGCAGATAAAGCTGTGCTACTTGCTGGCGATGCCAAAGCAACCTTAACCATGCTCTTGGATAGCCTCCGCGATTAGTCGCTTTCTATTAATAGCTAAAAGCCATCAGTATGACAACTGGTGGCTTTTTCTTTAACATGCTTAAAAGACTTAAAAGAAAAAGCTCACAAAAACTTGCGAGCTTTAGGCTGGCGGTAAAGGATTCGAACCTCTACATACGGATTCAGAGTCCGCTGTCCTACCATTAGACGAACCGCCAGTATCAAGTCGCCATATTATACCAAAGATTATCCACAATCAAGAGACAAATTTCGAAAAAAGCCAGGCATCGACGCGATTAGTGAGATCTCAACCAATTAAAGTCTTCCAAACGATAAATTGCGGCGGTTTTTTTACTATTCCGGCAATAAAACGCGGTAAAACGCAATCTTGTACAGCTTTATTAACTTAGTTTTTATACACACTAATTACAATAATTAAAAACAACAATGAGGTCAAAAAATGCCAGATAAAAGCTCCTTTGAAGAAGTAAAAACCAAACATCTTGAAACCTTAAAAACCTACGTGCCCATCGTCGCGCGCGTGCATGGTCCCACCCACCCTGAATTCTACAAAGTACGCGATATTTATGATCAAATGGTGCTAAAGATATCCGCACCAGAGCAATCCGATCTGACCAGCGATTTTGCCTCATTGCGCGAAATCACCAGCAATTACACCATTCCTGGTGATGTTTGCGAAAGCTACGCGGCAGTTTATAACATGCTGGCTGACCTCGATAAAGCATACAGCGCATAATTCTACCGGCTATCCTTGTGCAACGCTTTATATTTAGAAACAAAAATACCATTACCTTAATCAGTGGCATCTTGATTGCCACTGGTTTCATCGTTAAGTGGGTTTTTAAAAATGAACCCATCTTTGAATGGTCACTGATTATTGCCGCTGTTATAGGGCTTATCCCAATTGCCTTACAAGCCTACCAAGCCTTAAGGGTAAAAGTGGTCAGCATCGACGTCCTGGTAACCATTGCCATCAGCGGAGCCTTTATCATCAAAAACTATGAAGAAGCCGCAATCGTTTCATTTCTGTTCCTTTTTGGTGCGTATCTTGAGCAACGCACGCTCAACAAAACCCGCTCGGCGATAAAAGAGCTAACCCAAATGGCGCCAGAAAGTGCGTTAAAAAGAATGGACAACGGCGAATTTGAAGAAGTCGATGTTGATGAAGTCGATGTCGGTGATGTTTTGCTGGTTAAAACCGGCGCAAAGGTGCCTGTGGACGGCAGGGTTATATTTGGCGAAGCCAGTATCAATGAAGCCAGCATCACCGGTGAATCCATGCCCGTTCTCAAAGATATTGGTGCGAATGTCTTTGCCGGCACCATACTGGATAATGGCACCATTCAAATTGAAGCCGACAGAGTCGGTGAAGACACCACGTTTGGCAGAATCATCGAACTCGTCGAAGAAGCCCAGGACTCCAAGTCTGAAGCCGAACGCTTTATTGATCGCTTCGCCAAATGGTACACACCAGCTGTGTTGGTGCTTGCGCTCATCGTTGGATTAATCTCCAAAAATGTCGAACTTGCCATCACCATACTCGTGCTGGGTTGCCCTGGTGCACTCGTAATTGGCGTGCCGGTTTCAAATGTGGCTGGCATCGGCAACGGTGCGCGTCACGGCATTTTGCTCAAAGGCAGCGAAGTGATCCGCGATTTTAGCCGTATTGACACCATGATTTTTGACAAAACCGGAACACTCACCCTTGGCGAGCCCTCAGTCTCACACACCATATATTATTCTGAAAATCGAGAAGATACCCTCGCCTGGCTTGCTAGCGTTGAACGGGAATCTGACCATCCACTTGCAAAAGCCGTGCTAGCCGAAATAGGTGAAACGCCGATTTGGCAAGTTGAAGACACCCAGGTTATTAAAGGCGCAGGCATACTCGCAAACGTTCAAGGACATCGGCTGGCTGTTGGGAATGTCGCGTTGCTTGAGCGTGAAAACATCAGTTTGAATGACGCCCAACTTGAAGATATTGCTGCTGCCAAAGCGAATGGAAATTCGATTGTGCTTACTGCTGTTGATGGTGAACTCAAAGTGCTCATGGCTATCCGTGATCAGCTACGCTCAAATGTTAAAAACGACTTGCAAAGCTTAAAAAAGCTCAAAGTCAAAAACCTGGTGATGCTCTCTGGCGACAATCAAGGTACGGTTGATGTCATCAGCCATGAGCTGGGACTTACCGAAGCACACGGCAACATGTTGCCTGAAGACAAAGCCGCTTATGTAAAAGACCGCCTCGGACAAAATGAGCTGATTGCCTTTGTGGGTGATGGTGTGAATGACAGCCCCTCATTGGCACTTGCCAACATCGGTATTGCCATGGGAAGTGGCACAGATGTCGCCATCGAAACCTCAGATGTGGTTTTGATGAATTCAGATTTCTCAAAACTGCCGCATGCTTTAGGACTTGCCAAAGCCACCGCACGCAACATGACCCAAAACATATTCATCGCCGTCGCAGTAGTACTCATTTTGCTCGTCAGCCTCTTATTGGGTGCAAAATGGATGAACATGTCGGTGGGGATGCTTGTGCATGAAGGTAGTATTTTAGTGGTCATTTTGAATGGCATGAGGCTTTTACGGTATCAACTAAGACAATAGCCATTTGCTATAATAAAAACAAGGAGAGAATCTATGAAAAATGCAAATATCCAACTCGAAACCCTGACATGCCCATCTTGCATGCAAAAAATCGAATCCGCCCTAAAAGGCCTTGACGGTGTGGAAAAGGACAGTGTAAATGTCATGTTCAACGCCAGCAAAGTTAAATTGGCTTTTGATGAAACCCAGCTATCCTTAGAAGATATCAACAAAACGATCACAAAGCTGGGCTATGAGATTACAAAATCTTCTGCCAGAACCCCTTGTAAGAAGTAAAGCTTTTTATCAATTCCAGGAACCGTGGCAAAAAAGTCACGGTTCCTTTTTTAAAACTCGTTCAAGAATTAAGGGTAAAAAAGTTGAGTAAGTTCAAATAGATGTG
>DHNY01000013.1:0-2405 GCA_002409625.1 Anaerolineaceae bacterium UBA5404
CTCACATGTATTGAACCCATTCAGCACCTTTATCAACGAGGTTGATTAAGGTATGATTAACACATGTTTATTCCAACCACACCCGAGGAAGTTGCAAAACGAGGCTGGAGCAACCTGGATGTCATTTTAGTCAGTGGTGACACCTATATCGACAGCCCTTACAGTGGCGTGGCGCTTGTTGGCCACCAGCTTATTCGCGCCGGCTATAAAACAGCCATTATTGCCCAGCCAAACACCAACAACCCCAACGATATCACTCGTCTGGGCGTACCGCGCCTCTTTTGGGGCATTACCGCGGGCATGGTTGATTCTATGGTAGCCAATACAACTGCCTTGGGAAAACCAAGACGCATGGACGATAACACACCCGGTGAAGTCAACAACAAGCGTCCAAACCGCGCTTCCATTGTCTATACCAATCTCATTCGTCGTTGGTTCAAAAACCCCGCGCCAATTGTTTTGGGAGGCATTGAAGCCTCACTGCGACGGATGACCCACTACGATTATTGGTCAAACTCCCTGCGCAGACCCATTTTGTTAGACGCGAAAGCTGATTTTTTGCTCTACGGCATGGCAGACAAAAGCATCCTGGAGCTTGCAGAAACGCTAAAAATGCGTGGTGACCCGCGTGGCATCCGTGGATTGTGCTACCTCAGCCCAACTGTTCCCAAAGATTTTATCGAACTGCCCAGCTTTGAGGCATGCGAGCTTAATAAGCAAAAATTCGTAGAAATGTTCAAAACATTTTACGAAAACAATGACCCCATCACCGCCAAAGGGCTGGCACAAAAATCTGGCAACCGTTATGTCATTCAAAACCCACCCGCAATGCCTTTAACCACCCAGGAAATGGACGAGGTCTATTCCGCTGAATTTGAAAACGCGGTCCATCCCTATTACGCGGCGATGGGACATGTGCGTGCCATGGACACCATCCGCAACTCAATTATTACCCACCGTGGCTGTTATGGCGAGTGCAACTTTTGCGCGATTGCGTCTCATGAAGGACGGCACATCAGCTGGCGTTCAAAGGAATCCATCCTTGAAGAAGCCAAAAATCTCACCAAAAGCAAGGGTTTTCGGGGCATCATCCATGACCTTTCCGGACCCACCGCCAATATGTACGGTTTTGATTGTGCCATTAAAGGCAAAAAAGGTGCCTGTGGCGATCGCAGCTGCATTTACCCTGAAGTTTGTCCCAGCCTCCAGCTTAGCCATCAACCGCACCTCGAGCTTTTGCGCGAATTGCGCGAACTTCCCGGCGTGCGAAAGGTTTTTGTTGGTTCTGGCATTCGCCACGACATGGTCATGGCAGACAAACGGCATGGTCGCGAGTATATCCATGAATTAGCCGGACACCACGTTTCGGGTCAGTTAAAGCTTGCGCCAGAACATTCTGAACCCGAAGTGCTCGACACTATGCGCAAACCTTCAACCCAAGCGCTTTTGGATTTTAAAGAGTCCTTCGAAGTTGAAAGCAAAGCCCATGGGCTTGAACAATTTTTAACCTATTACATCATCGCTGCGCATCCGGGCTGCACCAAAGAGCATATGATCGAGCTGCAAAACTTCGCCTCGAGCGAATTAGGCGTTCTCCCAGAACAAGTTCAAATTTTCACACCCACACCCTCCACCTTTGCGAGTTTGATGTACTACACAGAGATGGACCCTTTTACAGGCGAAAAAATCTTTGTTGAAAAAACCGACTCCGGCAAAATGCAACAAAAAGCCTTAATCACCGGCTGGCGTGGCAAACAACCCCGCCAAATAGGCGACCGTAAAGAAAGTGGTGCTGAGCGGCGGTATGACCGCGATAAACCCAGACGATCACGCAGCAATGAACCACCTCGCGAAACGCGAGTTGTGCGTGATGATGATGGGCGCTTCTTTATGAACCGCAAACCTGAAGGCTGGGTAGACAAAAAGCCAAAAGACAGCAAACGAGCATACAGAGCTGGGCGTGATGAGTCAGACTCAAAACCCCGACGGGATGGAACAAGATTCCGTGATGACGGCGATAGAGCTCCACGTGAGCGCAAACCCTACGACCCAGATCGCAGACCTCCACGGCCAGAGGGTGAGCGACCGCCTCGCGAGCGTAGACCCTACGACCCAGATCGCAGACCCTCAAGAGCAGAGGGTGAGCGACCACCCCGCGAGCGCAGACCCTACGACCCAGATCGCAGACCCTCAAGAGCAGAAGGTGAACGACCACCCCGCGAGCGCAAACCTTACGATCCTAATCGCAAACCCTCAAGAGCAGAAGGTGAACGACCTCCACGCGAGCGTAGACCTTACGACCCAGATCGCAGACCCTCAAGAGCAGAAGGTGAACGACCACCCCGCGAGCGCAGACCCTACGACCCCAATCGCAGACCATCAAGAGCAGAGGGTGAACGACCACC
>DHNY01000013.1:2609-98008 GCA_002409625.1 Anaerolineaceae bacterium UBA5404
GAGGGTGAACGACCACCTCGCGACCGTAAACCTTACGATCCCAATCGCAAACCCAGACGCGAGGGTGCCAACAAATCATCTCAAAAGCCACGGTCTGGACCTTATTCAAAGGATAAAAATGCCCAACGCAATTGAAATCCCCTACATGTTCAAACTACTGGGAAGCATCTTTTTAGCTTTCCTGCTTTTTGGTATCGCCATGATCTTCATTAAGAAGACACGTGACAAACGCCAACAAAATACGATTGTGCGTCCGCACGAAAGTTTGATACCTTTTCCACAGACTGCGCCTTTACCAGAGGATGCGCTTAGCGCCGGCATAAACAGCTACGAAGAACGCACCCAAACCATACGTAACCAGTATCGCGCCTGGCTTGAACGCTATATCCTGCCCACTTACGACAATCGTGGCGCTTTTGTGCGCGTTGGCGTTGAGCGTAAACGCCTGCGCTATCAGGTCACCACGACATCCCTTGCCCAGAGCTTTGCCATGTTGCAATCTGTGCTTATCGCAGGCGATGACCTTAGCGCGCCGGACCGTTTTGAGCGCCTCCTGGCATTTACCATTGCTTATCCCAGTAACCATTCTGAGGACCTTAGCAGCTGGATGACTATGCCCGATATGACCTCCTCCGCAAAGCTCGAAGCCGACCCACACGCTGAAGCCTGGATTGCTTATAGCCTCTTGATGGCTGAAAAACAATGGAAAACCGGCAGGAATTTTAACTACGACCGTGTTTTGGATTATCGCCTAAAGGCTTTATTGGCATTACAACAAGACATTGAGCCTGCTGACCACAAACGCGCCATCTATGCGCCGGTATTTTTTGAGGCTTTTGCCAAGCGCAGCAACAACGAGGCATGGCTTGCGCTGGCTGAGTCACTGCGCGAGGAACTGCTTAAAAACATTCAAGACGCAGAACTTGTTTCAGATGGTTCGGCTGAAGAAGCCTGGCTGGCCTTTAGCGCTTTTCATGTTGGCATGGCTGGTTTGCTTTTGGATGATGAAAGCCACAAAAAACTGGCAAAACGGTTTGAAAGCCTGGTTTACAGCACCATCAAAAATCTGCCAGCAAAACTGGAAAACGCTGAAGATGATGGTCTTTCACCTTTAGCCCTCATCGCCGCATGCGCACCATTGGCTATGCTACAAAATGACCAAGATCTGGTAGATAAATATTGGCAAGTGCTAAGCACCTTTAATGCAAAATCCCGCGATGCGATTGCCGAAAGCCTGCGCTTGCTGGCTTTAATGGTGATGAATGGTCATTTTTGGAAACTGACAGCTTAACTGGGAGTCCTCAAAAATTCAATCAACTTGCCATAGAAAGACACACAAGTTATTGACGCGCATTCATCTCCGTGATATTATTTTGTGCACCTGGCCCCCATCGTCTAGTGGCCTAGGACGTGGCCCTCTCAAGGCCAAAACCGGGATTCGAATTCCCGTGGGGGCACTAACAATAGAGGGAAGCGCAACTTAAGCGCCCCTTTTTTGTTGTATAGATTATGAAAGAGAAACAAAAGTACCCAAGAAACACCATCCGCCGCACCTTTTTAAATTTGGTCGCTAAAGGAATCTTCCGCCTTCTGGCAAAGGTAAAAATTGAAGGTATCGATAACATCCCCAAAACCGGGCCTGTTATTTTGGCAGGAAACCATGTCGAAAACATTGAAGCCGGCTTTCAAATTGCTTTTCCAAAACGCATCGTTGAGCCAATTGGCGCCGGGGATATTCCCTTTGGCATGGGTTTGGATGGATTGATTGCTTTTTATGGTTTTATCCCTGTTGACCGTGGTACTGTTGACCGCGGCGCCTTACGCGAAGCGCAATCCGTACTCGAGCAAGGCGCTGTGCTAGGGATTTATCCTGAAGGTGGCACCTGGCGACCCGGCAAAATGCCCGCCCAAATTGGTGTCGCATTGCTTAGCGAACGCGGCAAAGCGCCAGTTGTGCCCATTGGCTATAACGGATTCCTCGGCTCCACAAAAGCTGCCATCACATTCAAGCGCCCCAAACTCACCATGCGGGTGGGTAAACCTATTCCTCCGCTTGTGATTGACCCTGATGGACCGCCTAAAAAAGAACAAATGCAAGTTTATGCTGACGAGGTTATGCGCCAGGTCTACGCCCTGCTGGATGAGGATGAATTGAACGTCACGCCAGATCATGAAAGCTATAAACTCCACATCAAACGCAGCCTTGACAACCAGGACTACGAAAGCTTACCACCTTTGGAAGGCGCCGATGCTTTTGTCAGTTTCATCAACACGGTCATTATCCTGGACACACTTAGAGACAGCTTGAGCTTACCCACGCAATGTTTTTATTCCGGTGAGGATGGGCAAACCCTGGATAATCTTATTCAAGGTATTGATGCAACCATGAATTATCTTAAAGAAAAGCCTAATTTCTTCACCTACCGAATGGGTCAGCAAATGGGCGGTGAGGTGCCGCTTGCTTTGAATAACTTGCGCCAGTTAGCCATCGAAACAAAACAACTGAACCAAACCTTGCTTTTGGATGCTGAGATTGAGGCAAAATACCGTAATGGTGAAGTGAAACATATCCTCCACCAATTTGCTTTTCGCCCTTAATCCGGGATGGAGTCTAAGTAAAACTAAGCGGGCTTTGGCTCGCTTTTTTTGATGTCTTTTACGTTCAGCTGAACATTACGCATGCCCATATAATCGTTGATTTCAATCGTGTACGCAATATCCACATAATCCGGCATATCGGTTGCCCAATGGCCTTGTCTAAAAGCAATTGCATCGAACTCCTGCAAACCATCCCGCACGCTAAACTTGAGATGAGCGCCGTTGCCCACCGTTCGCGCGCGTAAAACCTTGCAATGATGGCTGCTAAACAACGCGTCTGGGTTTTTGTGTCCGGTTGGTTCCAATTGCGCAACATCATTGAGGATGCCGGGAATGTGCTCAGGCTTTAAGCGATCCAGAGCGATGTCATAATCAATGCGCATAACTGGCAAAAGCTCAAGTCCATCCAGGCTTTGGTGAGCAACTTCATTGATGCGCTTGGTAAAAGCATCAACATTTTCTGCTTTTATCGTAAGTCCCGCTGCCATGGCATGCCCGCCATGCCTTTCAAGCAAATCCTCACAATGCTTGAGTGCTTCGTGGATGTTAAATTCTTCAATGGAACGTGCTGATGCGGTAATCTTACCGTCCTCAATATGTCCAACAATGGCAGGTTTGTAAAGCGCTTCAACAATTCTGCCGGCTGCCAAACCAACCAAGCCTCGATTAAAAGCTTCTGAAGCCACAAAGATTACCTTTTGCTCTTCGTCAGCAGCCAAAGCTTGTTGCACTGCCAGCTCCTCAATTCCGTTGAGAAGATTTTTGCGCTCCTGGTTCAAGTTATCCAATTCCTGCGCTAAACGTGCTGCTTCAAAAAGCTCCTGGGTCACCAAAAGCTCAAAAGCTGCTCTGGCAGAATCCATACGACCGGCAGCATTAAGCCGTGGACCAATGCCAAAGCCCAGATGTCCCGCATTGAGCTGGTCAAGCTTGATTCCAGCCACCTGACTGAGTGAAAAAAGACCTTGACGTGGGTGCATTCGCATCAGTGCCATGCCACTTTTTACAAGATGCCTGTTTTCGCCGGTAAGCTCTGCCACATCCACAACGGTGCCAATAGCGACCAGGTCAAGCCACTGATCCGGGTCAATTTCTGGGTTTGGGTAACGCTGTAAATAGGCGACAACCAACTTCCAGGCAATGCCAACGCCTGCCAACTCTTTGTAAGGGTATGGATCTCCTGGGCGATGTGGGTTGATTATCGCGGCTGCCTCAGGCAAGACCTCTGGCACTTGATGGTGGTCGGTCACAATAACACGCATGCCCAATTCATTCGCGCGGGCAATTTCATCCACCGAGCCGATGCCACAATCTACGGTGATTATCAGCTCAATGCCTTCCTCGGCTAATTGTTCAATCGCCTCGAGGTTTAAGCCGTAGCCCTCATCAAAGCGATTGGGGATGTAAACGCGCGGCGCATCACCGATTTGCGACAGAAATTCATAAAGTATGGCTGAAGATGTCACACCATCAGCATCGTAATCGCCATACACAGCAATTTTAAGCCCCTTATTTATGGCTTCATTTAAGATTTCAACAGCTTCGTCCATGCCTAAGATCTGAAAGGGATCCGGATTGGTGGGTGAGTTACCTGTAACATATGCCTGAGCAGCCTCATTGTTCTCGATACCGCGATTGTAGAGCAACTGGCGCAAAAACGGCGAGACAGAGCTCATCTGTCGGCTGATATCCTGAGGTATGAGAGGTGATGTGATCCATCTTTTTCTTAAGTGTTGGGCTGGTTTGGGCATAAAAAAATCCTGTTTTTCTTTATTCTACCTTTTTCTAATTTCTTTTCCACACCTGGACTCATGTAGAGAGCTTTGTAAGCACTGAAAACTTACAATTCATGTAAAATTGAGCCATGGAAAAATTTCAGGAAAACTTTCAACCAATTTACACCAATGTGCTCGAAAGCGAAGCCGTAGGCCAAGCTCGCAGCCTGGGTTTGCCCATTGTCGCCCTTGAGTCCACCGTAATCACGCATGGTTTGCCCCAGGGTGAGAACATCAAACTCGCCCGTGCCATGGAAGCTACTGTTATGGAAAATGGTGCTACGCCCGCAACCGTCGCTGTAATTGATGGTCAGATCAGGCTTGGTCTCAGTTCTGAAGAACTCGATGCTTTGGCAAGCCATTCCCATCCCCGCAAAATCAGCACGCGTGATTTTGGTATAACCCTCGCCCAGGGTTTGACCGGTGGCACAACCGTAGCCGCAACAGCCTATGTTGCCCACAAACAAGGTTTGCGCGTTTTTGCTACCGGCGGTATTGGTGGCGTCCATCGGCAAGCGCCTTTTGATGTCTCTGCGGACCTCAGCCAATTGGCAAAAACACCCATTTTGGTGGTTTGCGCCGGCATGAAAGCCATCCTGGATTTACCTGCCACAATGGAATACCTCGAAACCGCTGGTGTGCCGGTTATTGGCTTCCAAAGCGATGAACTGCCCGCATTTTACTCGCGCCAGAGTGGCATCCCACTCAATCAACGTGCCGACACCGTCCATGAAGCCGCTCGCATTGCCTACGCGCATTGGTCCCTGGGCTTTAGGCAGGGCGTCATTCTTGCTGTTCCCGTGCCTGAAGCCGATGCCATTCCTCGCTATGAAATGGAGGCTTGGATCGAAGCAGCACTGGCAGAAGCCAAGCAAGAGGGTATCTATGGCAATGCGGTTACACCCTATCTTTTAGATAAGGTCAGCCAGCTTAGCCAAGGTCGCAGCATGCAAAGCAATATCGCGCTTTTACTCAACAACGCGCGTGTTGCCAGCCAGGTGGCTGGTGAGCTTAACGCATTGCTAAGACACGAGAGCAGTCGCTTTTATATCAGTTAATCTTGAAATTGCGTTTAGTTTGCGCCGGGAGTCAGGCTTGGGTCAGTGCCTGGCGTTTTTGTTGGCGATGCCGTTGGCCAAGGCGTTGGGCTTGGTGTTGGGCTGGGCGTAGCCGTAGAAGTTACTGTGGGAGTTAAGGTTACGGTAGGTGTGATGGTTGGTGTGCTGGTGGGTGGATTACCAAGCACGGTAAAGGATGCCGACCTCACCCATTCATGCCCCACAAAGAAAAGCAATCGATACTCACCAGGTTTCCATTCACTGGGCTCAAGAATGAGTTTTGCAACACCATAACCACCGCTACCACCCTGCCACCTGCCGGTATTTGAAAGCACAAGCTCTTCACCGCGATACCACAATTCAGTCCATTGCACACCTTCATCCATCAAGTTGTAGTTGTAACAACCATGAATGGTTTCAAGCGGGTTCTCAAATTCCTTTGCTTCTTTAATCGGTTGCAAACCTTCATCAACTTCTTCTGAAAAAACGATTCCGCTCAAAGCGTACTTGTCGCCAGGCGTAACAATGGACTCAAAGAGGGTTGCCACAGGGTCAGGAACCGAAGGTGTGTTGGTAATTGAGGGTGTGTTGGTAATCGTTGGAGTAAAGGTTATGGTTGGGGTCAAGGTGATGGTTGGCGTAAGCGTGATAGTAGGCGTAAGCGATGGCGTTAAGCTGGGTGGGAAGTAAGTGTACATAATGCCTTCACCAAATCGAAAGTTAAGGAAAGCAAAAACCAACAGCAAAACCGCCCCAAGAGTAAAGCGGATACCCAACTCGATTTGATGGCGTCTTTTGGTGAAAAATGATAATTTACGAGCCTCGACGATTGTTCGCCGCGCGCGGGATGCCATTACAATCCCCGCCACAAAGGCGATGATGCTGATGGTTAAAATCGTCGATCGAATATCGATATTCATAGTCTGATTATAGCATTTATGACTTTATTAGAACTTTTTCACAATTAAGCAAAAAAAGCGAACCTGCTCAGATTATTGATCAATCGGAGAGTGTTTTTCGGGTGGCTTGCTTGCCTCGTCGGCGCATGATATCCAAAATGCGAGGCAAAAAGTTGGTGTAAAGCTTGTAAAGCAAAGGTCTGGCTGGAAAATCCCAGGCACCCAGGTGCCTTGCGGTAATGCCATTAAAACCTTCTTTGAAGCGGTAAACACCCCACATGGAGTCACTTTCATCAAAGACGTCCGGCGCACCCCACATGTCATAGCTTTTACAACCCAAACTTTTGGAGAGGCGAATGGCTTCCCATTGCAGCAAGTGATTGGGCATGAGTTCCCTGAATTTCTCAGTGGACATGCCGTACATATACCGCGACACATGGTTGAAATGCAAGATGAAAAGTCCTGCCACCGCTTCGCCCTCAACTTCGGCAACAAGCGGATGACACATGCCTGCTTCCATGAAACTTTTCCAAAGTTCCAGGTAATAGGCTTCACCGCGAATTACAAAATCATCGCGGACGGCAGTTTGGGCGTAGATTTGGTAAAGCAAGGGCAAATCTGTCAGTGTTCCCTGGCGAACCACAACCCCACGACGCGCTGCCAATCGCACGTTATAGCGTGTTTTTTGCTTCATTGCGGCAAGTATCTCATCCTCTTCACGCGTGAGGTCTATAAAAACGGTGTTGCGGAATTGAATTTGATCCTGTGAAAACAGCCAGCCTCTTTTAGTTAATTCAGATTGGAGTGATTCGCCCAAAGGCTCCGGGCGCTCATCCTCAGCCCCAGGCACACCTGTTCCCAGAAGCAAATCTGGATCGATTTTGAGAAATATGGCATTTTGTTTTTTAGCATGTTTTTGCAAATCGTTCAACACACGCTCTCGCAAAGCATGGTTCTGCCAGTCCAGTGTGGGTCCTTTGGGGCAATAAAGCACTTTTAAGGTCAAAAAGCCGAGCTTTACTTCGCGTCTTAAGAGCATGGCACAGGCTTCAACCGTGCCAGTTTCATCTTGCCAAATGTAAGCCTCTGGGGTCCAGCCATTGCGGATTTTAGATGCACCCCATTCCCAGGTTTGCAGGATATGCGCGTTGGGAAATGTTAACAAAAGTGCGTTCCATTCGGTGGGGCTCCCTTTAAAGGCTTGCATTGTCGCCGCCTCCACGTCGCTTCTTGAGCCAGAGATAAGCTTTGTAGAGCAAAGGTTTAAAGACTTTCACATAAGCTGGAGCAGAGCGTTTGACTTCGCCACCAAAACCGCGCTTAAAGCGGTAAACACCCCAAAGCCCATCCGACCGCTGTGTAAATTGTGCTTCAAGCTCTTCCTCGCTGGCATCCGGGATGCCCCACATGTCATAAAGCGTAGCACCCTTTGACTTTGCATAACGCATCGCCTCCCATTGCAGCAAATAGGTTGGCATCAGGTTGCGGTGTTCATCGTTAGAAGCGCCATAAAAATACCAGGCGCGCTCACCATACATGAAAAGCATTAAATAAGCCAGAGATTGCCCTTCAAAGGAAGCCCGCAAAAGCGCACACTCGCCTTTTGGTTCAAACAGCTCAAAGGCTTTTTTGTAATATGAAAAAGCGTGCACAGCAAAACCATCGCGACCACTGGTAACTTGCATTTGGGCATAGAAGTCCTCAAGGTCATCGCTCAGTTCAACCTTCACGCCTTTTCGCTCTGCCAGGCGAATGTTGTAACGGGTTTTTTGCTTCATGGCAGCCAAAATAGCGTCCTCATCCGCGTTTATGTCAATCAAAATGGTTCCGCGCGGCTGAATGGTCTCTTCATCTTTGATAAAGCCTGGAAACTGCCCATCTAAAAGCATTGCGTCAAAAGGTTCATCAATATCCGGTTCGATTTGCAAAAAAACCGCTTTACGACGTTTACATTCCGTTTCAATCTTGCTTAAGCATTGTTTCCAATGCTTACCAAGGCTACCTTTTGGCACGTAAGCAATGGAATAGCCTAGGGGTAATTGTTTGAAGAGAACTAAAACAGAATCAGACTCGCATGCCAGGCGTACTGGCTCCCAGCCATAAAGGGATTTGAACTTGCCCCAGCTATCTGTTTGCAAAATATGAGGGCTCTTCTGTAATGAAGAAAATGGCATGATTATCGCCCTTTAAAGCCCAGCACTGAGCCAACCGTGCGTAAAAGAATGGTGATGTCCATCCAAATATTGGCATGCATGATGTAATAAAGGTCATATTCGAGCTTTATCGAGGTCTCTGCAACCGTCTCGGCATAACCTTGATGGATTTGCGCCCAACCCGTGATACCTGGTTTCACCAACATGCGCGTGCGGTAAAAGGGCACACCGCTTTGAAACACTTGCACCAGCTCACTGCGTTCCGGGCGGGGACCAACAAAACTCATCTCGCCTCTAATTACATTAAGAATTTGTGGTAATTCATCCAGGTGGGTTTTACGTAAAAGTTTGCCAAACTTTGTAATTCGAGGGTCTTTTTCAGCGGTAACCAATCCACCTTCGTCTTCACTATTATGTTTTCGCATCGTCGGGAACTTATAGATTGTGTAAGGCTTACCGCCTCGACCCAGCCTTTCCTGCTTAAAAATGATTGGCACATTACCTTCAAGTAAGAGACCCAGTGCGATAAAAGGGAAAAGGATAATCAGACCAATCAAGCCAATGATCGCTATGAACAAATCCAGCAAACGTTTATAAATACGATAAAATCCGCTGTTTGGTTTCCGATCCAAAAAAGCCCGCACAACCCAATCGGGTGGCAAGAGATCAATGGGCACCCTGCCTGTTATACCTTCGTAGGCTTCTTGTAATGTGGTCAGCTCGATGCCGGCTTCTTGTGCGTCCAAAATGGTGTGAAGCATGCCCGGGTTCATCTCATGTGAAATGGCGATGATAAAGTCGCTTACGCCAAGTTTTTCGGTAATCGGCTCCATCATTTTATGCCCACCCAAAACAGGCACATCCAAAATGCGTGTGTTGAGTTTTAAGGGATCATCATCAATCAAACCGATCAGATTAAAAGGTTTAGGATCAGTCTTCTGAACTTCTTTTACAAGCTCTGTGCCTGCTTTTCCAGCACCAATAATCAAAACACGTTTCTGTTGGCTTACCGCTTTGAACATCCGAATGAAAATGAGACGCCAAATGAGCGTCAAAACGGCGGTGATAATGATAAACACTGCCACACCAACCCTAGGCAAGGACATGGGCGGAACCAAAAAGTAAACCACAAGGTAAGCCAGCGCGGCAATGATCAGCGCGATGGCAACGCCTTTGATTGTGGATTTAAATTTGCCGGCTTTACCCAAGTCATAAGTATCAACCAGCAAAAGCACCCAAAACAGGGGTAAGAAATAGAACCAGGTGTCTACGCGATCGCGAAAGAAAGCCGCCGTAAAATCCAGCGCATCAGCTTGCGCCCAGATAAACAAGGCAAGAAACAGGGCTATCGTCCCAGCCAAAACATCTCCCAGAATGAGGATGAAACGTTGCTCTGATTTTTGTAGCCTAAAACGCTCGTAATGGTTACTTTGTCGCCTTACTTCCATATTAAGACTCCTTGGTTTTTTTCATCGGGGAAAAAAGGCTTACCAAAAAACCAGCTGCCCACGAAAAATGCATGGTCGCAATTGCCAAAGGCACACCCAGAGCAAAAGCGATTTTCTTTTCCTTAAAAGCTTGCAAGACCCCAACAACCAATAAAACGCCAACATAAAGCCCAATCACAGCCAGCAATGCAAACAATACCGGCTTAAAGAAAATGCTGCCAACTGCCAAAACCAAAAGCCCAAGCAAAAAGGCAGGCGGCAAGAACTGTCGCCAGCGCAGGGTACTTGGGTAGCGTTTGAGCATCTTCAGCTTCCAAAAACCGTAGGTCCAATACTGTTTTGCCAATCTGTTCAGGTTCGGTCGCGCAAAATACTGACATCGGATAAGCGGATCAAACCAAATTTTGCCACCAGACTGCCTGATGCGGGCGTTAAACTCATAATCTTCGTTAGCAATCAGGCTTTCATCAAACAGCCCCACCTTATCCAACAAGCTACGATAAAAAGCGCCATAAGGAACGGTGTCTACCACCGCAGCGGTATCGCTGTGACGGTATTGGGCATCACCCACACCAATCGGGTGCCCGGCTGCCAAAGCAATCGAGCGGGCAATCCAGCTATCATTCGAAGGCATAATATCCCAACGACCGCCAACATTCTCACCCTTAGCGGCTTCCAAAGCCTCAACACAGCGCGACACGTAATCACTTTGCGGGATGGAATGCGCGTCCATGCGTACGATAATCTCACCTTTAGAAGCAAGCATGGCGGCGTTGACCCCTGCGGGAATAATTCGCTTGGGGTTTTCAACCAAGCGCAAAGTCAGCTGAGGGTGCGTGTTTTGATAAGCCTCAATAACTTCACGGGTTTTATCCGTGGAGCCACCATCAGCGATGACCACTTCCATCAATTCGGTTGGATAGGTTTGCTTAAATAAGGCGTCAAGCACTTGCTGAATGGTTTTTTCTTCATTCAGACAAGGGATGACGACAGAAACAGTTTTTGGCATAAATCTTTTAAGCGCTGCTAGAGGCAAACAGAATAATTAGCAGCAAGGTCCTTCTTTATGCTCTTGGGGCATATGCACAATGGCTTCAATTTCAACCAAGCCACCCTTGGGCAAAGCCGACACCTGCACAGCCGAGCGAGCGGGTGGATTTTGGGTGAAGTATTCAGCATAAATGGCGTTTACTTTTGCAAAATCGCCCATATCCATCAAGAATACGGTGGTTTTGACCACATTATCCAAACTGGAACCAGCACTTTCAAGGATTGCGCGTAAATTTTTCAAAGCCTGGTGGGTTTCAGCTTCAACACCACCTTCAACCAAAACCGCGGTTTCAGGGTCAAAACCCAATTGTCCGGAAATAAAAGCCAAATGACTAATCTTCACACCCACAGAGTAGGGTCCAATAGCGGGTGGCACTTTATCGCAAGTGATTATTTCTTTACTACAACATTGTTTCATTATAGAAAACCTTTCTTGAATTTCGTTACGTGTGATTATAACATTGCATGGCAAACCATGCCCTGAAATGCCATATATGAAGCTTGTGGAGGGTAAAGTTCAGGCTTTATTTAAGGTTGCCAGTCGCCAATATCTTTCCAGGCATGATCAAGATGCTCTGCCAGCACCTCATCCAACCTGCGTTTGATGGTTTTCCGAACAGCTGTCATCAAATCCAAGCCGCCCATCGCGTTAATGTCTTCGCCAATCTGGCGCGCTTCTTTGTGATGACACTGGTAGTTAAATGGACCACCTGGCACCAGTGACAAAAAATCGTCGGTTTTGCCAATGTGAACCAACTTCTCGATTTTATTCTTTATTTCAGCTCTTTGTTGAGCTGGTAACGCGCGGATTGCCGCTTCACCAAATATTCTGCTAAACAGACTCATTGCCGTGCCTTTTTCTTTTATTATACATTCTGCCCATGCAATTGTGAACGCCAAGCTGAGTGATTTTTAGCCAGACTTTGGATGACAAAAATCACTGTTGTTCCCAGGGTTTGGTGCCCGGCCACATCATGCGACCGGTGTCAAAGAGCATTTCCAGCATTTCTACGCGCTCTTCCGGGCTTGCCCAGGTTGCCTTCACGCGATCAAGAAAACGGATGGTAAGCAGCTCCGTTGAGATATGCCTGCCATCATAAAAAACATGGCGGTCGATAAAAGCCCAATGGGTATACTCACCCACACCATATTGGTCAAAAAACAAGTTACCAAGTCCGTAATGGGCGAAGCCATCGTACAAAAACTCGGCAAAATGAGGCTGATGCGCCTGGCTTCCACTGGCTATTACCGCACCGGCATTGAGCACAATATCGAAGTCACGCGTCATTTGGGCGTTTGGTTGCCAGGCATAACGCTCCTCGTGTTGAAAAGTGACAATGGGCAAATAGCCTTCTTCCACCAAGTCTTTCACCGTTTGCGCCATATAGTCCATGTCACAGTGATATGCCCCGGTAGAAGTTTCGCTGGCTTGGGCAAAGTTGGGTGATTTGGCATTGCAACCCAAAAAAGCGATCTTATTGCCGTTGACTTCTAATTTAATTGGCGCGCGGGCATCAAAAATGTCCTTTCCGCCACCATAAACTGGCCAACCTTCCTTAGCATACAAGTCAAGTGTATAGAGCATTCCCGCCGAGCCATAGTCCTGAAAATGGTCTCCGGTTAGTTCCACAACATCGGTGCCAATGGAACGCAAAAGCTCCATATAGGAAGCCGGCGAACAAAACACCAAATAGCCTCCCCTGCTTTGTTTTGGGCAATTCTCGGCAAAGGGCACTTCGTTGCTAATGTGCAGGATGTCTGCCTCTTTCAAAACGTCTGCCAGATCTTCACCCGGCACCAAGATGCCTCGTTCATCCATGCCAACTGCTGTGGCACGTGCCATCGCGGTTACGCCGGTGAGGATGACGGTTGCAAGCTTATCAGGGTGGTAATTACTGAAAGGTTCGGCGAGTTTCCAATTACCAAAGTATCTTATAGCTCGCTCTAGTTGTTCCGAGTCCTCATCATAAGCAGACAAGGGTATGGTCAGCGGATAAGTTTCAGGCTTGAAGGACTTGTGGATAGGTGATTGCCCATCAAGGGCGATAACTTTCCATCTTGGGTGTAACTCTTCAAAAGCAACAATCGCCCAGGTTCGCTCACGAGTCCAAGCTTCTTTCATAAAAACGTGTGCATAGGTTTCATACTCGTAAGCAGTCATAAAATATGGTGTGCTGTCAAAAATCTCCACATCCCCAATCGGTTCGCCCCATAGCCAGGTAAGAGAGTTTAAGGCGTAAGGAAACATCATCAGGCTATCAAAGTGTTCTGATTCGCCTTTTTGCCAAAAGGCCTGCAAATCTGCAGTTTTTATTTCATCTATCACCGTAGGAAAGGGAGCAACCAGTGCCAACACCATTTCACCAATTTGATGGGCATCACCAGCTTTTACAGTGGTACAAGGCTCAGACATGCTGGGGTTCGGTTCTCTATTCATCGTCGCCAACATGCTGCTTTCCAGGTATAGCGACAAGTGCTCTCTATCAGGCAGACAGACACGTAACCCACCAGTCAAGTCATCAGGTGTTGGCTCAAATGGATCTGGCGTTTCCTCAGTTATTAAGGGTGTTTGGGTGGGAATGGTCACCGTTGGTGGTGCTGTTTGAGTAGCAGGCGGTTCCAAGGCGATTTCTGTGCTCGTCGGCAAGCTTCCAGATGATGGCTCGCAAGCAGTAAAAAAGAGAGACATGATTAAAAAAGCGACCAGAAAACCTGAAAATCCACGCAAGTTTTTAAAGGGTTTTAGCATTGACATACTTTGCATTATAAGCGATTTTTTTGCTTGAATTTGCGCAAGGTTGGTTGAAGGTTGCCTTTCAAAGGTCCCATCTCTTAATCCTTGGCTACCTGCCTGAACGAGGACAAGCCAAGCAATGCGTGCTAATAAATGGCTTAGGGCTTAGCAAGATCTCGGGTTAATCCAGCGATAATCTCGCCACCTAAAGTACCAACTTAGCCAGGCAAAATCAGGAGCACTTTTAATTTATCTTATTTAGTCGCTGCTAATCAAGAAACCTGGGCTCACACACTCTGGCGCTTGACAAGTCCTCAAATTAATGTCCGGCATATCGAATTCATATAGGAATGAGCCTTCATTATCCATAATAGTCAGGGTCTTTGGATTCATCAAAATCCAATAACCGCCATTGCTACCATGCCAACGCCATGAACGCGGACCAGGCTCCTCAATTGTTGAGAAATCTATTAGATCAGACCCATCTGAGTAAGATCTGATGAACTCATCGCACCATGTTTCAGTACATCCAACCGAAGCGTAAAAACCATGTATGGAATGATAAGTCCCGCCTTTTATACAGGGGCTATTTTCTTCTCTTAGGATCTTTTGTTCCGATAAATTATAAAGAGCCATAAACGAGTCCCTCATGTTTTCTTCCTCAGACTCTTTGGCATAACATAACAATACGTTTTTAGAAACGGTGTCAACGCCATAAAGAAGAAAAAGGTTAAATGTATTCCCTTCATCAAGAGTGTCGTTAAAGCGTTGCCCCCATTCTGAAGTGGCTAACTCGTAGGTATTTTCAGAGCTTGCCTTTGTATCCAAATCATACAAACGGTAAAAAACGACCAGTTTATCATCCTGCTGAATTGGCTTACTGGGCACCCAAATAAGGTCATAGTCCTCATCATTCGCAAGCCCGATAACACCGAGCGAGGTCTCGCCATTGGGTAGTAAATCAATCTTAGGATGCTCTTCAACATTAAACGCAGTATCTACAACCAATAAATTACCTTGATTGAAAACCAGACGACTCCCAATCCAGAGGGTGTCATGTGTGGGAGCACTTATGGGAAGGTTGATGCTTTCAATTCCGCCATCGCAACTTAATTTTGTGAAAATCGTGTTGTTTTTGCCAGAATAAGTGCCATAACTAAAAAAGACATTCGCTTCATCATCCACAGCAACCGGAGATTTAAGAACCGTAAAAGTTTCAACAGGGATACTAGCGTATTCACAATCGCGGTTTAGCCCTATGGTAATGATCTCGGCATCAACCAAAGTGTGATTTTTGATGTAGCTAATGGTCACAGGCGGCGCATCATCGTTGAAATGCTTAGAAGTATCCACAAGGGGACTTGCCGTAGGATGCGTTGTATTTGTCGCTTCCGGCATGGAAGGGATTGTATTTGTTGACAACGTGAGCGGTGCTTGTTGGTTTGAACATGCAGAAACGATCTTTAGGATGATGAATAGAATTACTATGGAAAATGAGACGCCATTTTTTTTCATTGTTTACACTCCTCTTAAATCAAAACTAAATACCTGATGATTGTGCTGGTTTATTTTGATACACCTCGTAAGAACAGAATCCCAGAGGCGATTGAGTCGATCGCTGGTATGGGCACTGTAACGAACTGGGTTCAATGCAGTTACCATGACAACATGTGCACTTGCCTGAAAACTGATGTCTCCATTACGTAATCCGCTACACCCGTAGTAACCGTAATCACGAGAGATCAAGTAGTTCTCCAGCCCTGAAACGTTTACCCAGCAGTGGTATAAGGTTGTCAGGTAGAATCTGTCGACATCCCGCCATAACGCAAAGCCTGTGAAACATAGTTTGCACAATCAGCACAGGAATAGCCTGTATATGACGGGTTCCAACTGCTTCTGTCTTGCAGAACACCTCCCGCACATGGTGCTAAAGGTGTGATGCGTACCCAGGTTCGCGCATAAGTTGCTGCTGAAGCACCCGAATATTGTAGCGTATTTGAGCTCTTCAAGCGTTCCTAGGGCACATTCTTTACATCTTCCAGTATTTCTAAAGCTTGTTCTTCAATACTTTTCTGATACATGACATAATCAGGCATCTGAGTGAGGTCAGGTTCAACGCGTTGCGGTTTACCATCCACCCATACAACTTTGTCCCTGCCCGAATCATCATTCGATTCACTGGAAAAGGTATCAGCCGTGATTCTTCCAGTTTTAGGATCAAAGGTCAATGTGTGAGTGAGGACCTCAACAAATTCAAATGTCCCTGCGTCAATCGATTCTTGCACAGAAGCAAGCACCGCCTCAGCTTGTGTTAGAAGATAGTTGCTCAAAATGGGTTCTTTAGTCATTCTGGCAGCCAGGACATAGGCTTTGTAAGGTGGGTAATCTTTTGCCACCTGTAAAATGGGTCGACCTGTTATGGTGACCACCTCGACAACTGAATAAGTATCCGCAGAAAGTTGTTCAATTTGTGAACTCACAAATTCAGCTGAAATGCTCACTAAATTTGAATGTGCACCCTCTTCTAGAAATCGTTCATAAAACGCCTTTCTTTCAAGAACAAGCTCTTGCATCTGATTTGAAAGATAAACATTTTTTTGATGAGTATCAGTACTCATAGCAACACTGTAAGCATCCAATGCCACTTCGAGACTGATTCTCTCTTGACTATTGCTTAAGTTGGCTTGCGCATTTGTCCCCACTAAAAGCAAGGTAATTACTAAGACGAAAGTCATGGTTTTGAGTGTTTTTGTAAACATTACAAACTCCTTTTACTAACTAAATGGCGTCTCTAAACCTATTATACCAGCTTATGAAAAGGTCGAATTTCAGGGCAAATGGCGTTTGCATGATATGATAGGTTTGTGAATTATGGCAAGTGAAAAGAGGCATATTATGAAGAAATATATACCCGAACCGCCCGTTCAATGGCTGGTTAATGATCTGGCTTTTTCAAACCCCCAATCCAAATTAGCCATGGAGCTCTTTCCTCCCGGACTGGGACAACACATCCGTCGCCTGCATAGCGACATCCCCGGCTATCGCATGAGCCCGCTCAAAGGCTTGCCCCACCTCGCCAGTCGCCTTGGCTTGGGTGGTATTTGGGTCAAGGATGAGTCCGAACGGCTCACCTTAAATTCTTTCAAAGTGCTTGGCGGCTCTTACGCTATCTACAAACGCCTCTTACAACGCGCTGGTTTGGACGAAGAACAAATTTCCCTGCGTGACGTGCTCAGCCTGACCGGAAGCATCCGCGAAAAACTGGGTCACCCCACTTTTTGCACCGCTACCGACGGCAATCACGGCCGCGGCGTTGCCTGGGCAGCCAACAAAATGGGCTTTCATTCCATTATTTACGTTCACAAACTCACCACCAAAGACCGCATCCGCGCCATCGAACGCGAAGGCGGTGAGGTGCGCGTGGTTGACGGCAACTATGATGACGCCGTGCGCCAAGCCAGCATCGATGCCGCTGCCAACGGCTGGGATGTGATTTCGGACACCTCCTGGGAGGGTTATGAAGACGTGCCCAAGTGGATTATGCAAGGCTATGCCACTATGCTGGTTGAATCGCAAGAGCAATTCGCCGCCATGGGCATCATGCGCCCCAGCCACCTCTTTGTGCAAGCCGGTGTGGGCTCGCTGGCTGCCGCGGCGATTGGCTATTACAACCAACTTTTTGAGGACAATGTGCCCCTTTCTATGGTGGTTGAGCCCACCAATGCCGCTTGCCTTTACGAGTCCCTGCGCATCGGCGACGGCAAACCGCACAGCATTCAAGGCGACCTCAACACCATCATGGCAGGTTTAGCCTGTGGCGACCCCAACCCGATTGCCTGGGAAACGCTGTATAACTGCGCGGATGTTTTTGCCAAATGTCCTGACTATGTCGCCGCAAAAGGCATGCGCGTTTACGCCGTCCCACTAAGTGATGATCCCTTTATCGTCTCAGGCGAATCCGGTGCGGTAACGCTTGGCGCGCTGATGTACATCATGGAACATGACAGCTGCTATCCCCTGCGAAAACTCCTCGGCTTGGGACGCGATTCGCAGGTGATGCTCATCAACAGCGAAGGCAACACCTCACCCGACGAATTCCGCAGCGTGGTTTGGGAAGGCGGCGAACCCGTGCCTGAAGAATATAAGACCTTTAAAGTCGAAACCGCGATGTAATATTCTGGAAATTAAAAAAGGCTGCGCTAAAAAGGTGCAGCCTTTTTGTTTTAATTAATTGGCAATATTAAGGTTTATCTGGTCCAATCACGATAACTTCGGGTTCCGTCTCATCTGGATATTCCGCTTCAAGTTTTTCAAGCTTGAGCAGATGAACAAAACCCCAAATCAAAAACCCGAGCACAATCAAGTGAAAGACGATTGAGTAAACATCCTTAATCAGAAACGCGGGAATGATATCCAGTGCGTAAATGATCATGCCGGTAAGGTAGGCGGGCTTATTCCGCTTGCGCGCCATCAAACCCAACAGAACCAGCAGAACTATGAACACAATGCCCACACCAAAGGCAAGCTTTTTAGGGCTAAGTACCGTTAAAAACGGTAATGGATTGTGTTCTAACCAATTGGTAATCGAAAGCCCCACCGCAAAGCGAATTTGGCTTTCTGGGTTGGTGATGCGAATGATGATGTTTACCAGCGAAATAACCGCCAGCCAAAAAAACCACGAAACGCCACTTTTATAATTGGCATAAAATCGGGCTTTGTCTTCTTCAATTCTGCTAACTTGCATCGGTTCCTGGCTCATAATTTGCCTCCGTAATAGTTTTTCTCTTACCTTTAATTGTACTTGCAGTACATCAATTGTCGAATCAAAAGATTTATACAAGTTCTTTAGCCGGATGCTCCGACAGTTCTGACTGATTGTTGACCCCAATCCGCACCAAAAAAACGCCAGAAAGCACCAAAACCGTGCCCAAAAGCTGCAAAGGCAAAAGCTTTTCGCTTAGCATCAGCCAAGCCAGAATGGCAGTAATGGGTGGCTCCAGGGTCAAAATCAGGTTGGCGGTGCTGGAGGGCAAAATCGTAAGGCTTTGATTAAAGAGCCCATAGCCCACCACCAGCGGTACAGTAAGCAAGCCCATAAACAACCAAGCCTTTGGGTTAGTGCTAAAAGTGAGTAGTGTTTTTAAATCCTGGGCTTGACCGGGAACGCTAAATGGTAAAAGGTTGAGGATGAACAAAGCTGCCATTGCGAAGAAGAAGATGTAAAATGTGCTGGTCCAGGGATTGATACCGCGCTGAGCAGACAAACGCCCAAAGATAGCATAAAAGGCATAAATCAAGCCAGAAACCAAGCCTAAAACGAGCCCAATCCAGTTAGTTTCAACTTCCGCGCCGGCTAAAGCAACCAAGGCACACCCTCCCAGACCCAAAAGGATTGCTAGCCCTTTTAGCCAGGTGAAGCGTTCCTTCAGCATCCACCAGCCCAAAAAACTGGTCATTGGTGCTGAAAAATAAATCAACACGGTTGCCACCGAGGCACTGTTGTATTGAATCGAAAAAGTCCAAATTGTATTCAACAGGGTAAAAACCAAACCGTAAAGCGCAATGAAACCAAAATGCTTTTTTTCCAGCTTAAGCAAAGCGGGTTTAAAAATCAAAAATGCCGGCAGCAAAAGTGCGATTCCCAGGATGTTGCGCCAAAAGGTGATCATCAAGGCTGGTAAACCAAAGGTGGTATTGAGAATCTTGATGAAAAGTGGGGTCAAGGCAAAAAGAATTGCTGCCATCACCGCATAAAAAAAGCCACGGCTGCGTGGTTTCTCGTGATCTGGTTTTGGTTCGCGTTTGGTCTGCTTAATCATGCGTCTAAGTTTATCACGAGCAGTCTGATATACAACCGAAGATCGCATTTTTGGGAACAGCCAGAAAAACAAAGACATGTTGATAGCCACCTCAAACCTGGCATACTTCAAAAAGCTGCGACGATTTTTTACGTTTTCCCCTCAGATTTTGGTCACAACCAATTTCGCCCATTTGTTGGATTAGGTTTATAATTAAGCATCTTTTTACGCTTTGATTAAGCGCTTCACAATACTTTCTCATAGGGGCTATGATGAAAAAACATCTTTCTATCTCTCTTTTTATGTTAATTGCCTTGTTGATGACAGGGGCTTTGGGTTTTTCTGCCCAGAGAGTTCAAGCTCAATTACCTGACCCTTGGATCTTCCGAGTGAACACTTTTGAAGACATGCGCGATTTTGCGCACAATGGCGTTTGTAGCGCCGGAGAAGCCGTGGATGGGCCATGCTCCTTGCGCGCGGCATTGCATGAAGCAAGTTACCATGGCGTTGGAAATGCCATCATTGAACTACCACCTGGCGTTTACAAACTCACTTTGGATAAACCCAGTTTTGATGGAGAAGAAGAAGAACACTATGGTGATCTTGATATTCCCGGAATCGACAATCCCCGAACCGGCACCCTCATTATCAAAGGCACAGGCGATCTGGACAATCCATCCATCATTGACGCCAACTTTATCGACCGGGTTTTTGAAATTGGGAAAAACCAAATTGTTGCACTGGAGAACTTGGTGCTACGAAACGGGCTTGCAACCGAAGCAGTTTCTGGTCGGGAAGAAGGCGGAGGCATTTTTGTTGAGGATGCAGACCTGAGCCTAAGCCATGTGCGCCTTACCCATAACGAAGCCAGGAGTGAAGGCCATAATATTTCGGAGGGTGGTGCCATCTATAGCTTCGAAGCTAAACTCAATATCGCTCATTCTGAAATCGCCCACAACAAAGCTGACATTGTTACTGCTCTCAGCCATCGGGGCTACACACACCAAGCGCTCATTTATTCCACCAGCATTCACCACAATGTGATTAATAAGGACTACTCTGCCCACGTCAGTGGAAAGGTTATGGTGACGAATAGCACCATGGCATACAATCAGGGTGGTGACGCTTATATTGATATTGCTGCTTCATTCGGTTGGGTCCAAAACTCAACCTTAGTCGCGAGTGGACCAATGAACTTAGTGACCTTAGATAACCGCTCTCACTTGTATTACAACATCATGGTTAACCTGCCAGACGCCAATGGCGACATTGAACTAAACTGCCATACACGTAGCACAGGATTAATATCAAAAGGCGGGAATATTTTCACTGACGACAGTTGTCATCCGGATGCCGCGCTTGACTAGGTGATGAGTCCAGCGGCTATCAAATTATCACCTTTGGGAAACTACGGTGGCTACACACCCACTATCGCACTCCTGCCAAACTCACCTGCCATCGACCATGGGGACGCAAACTGTATGACCTGGTGGGAAAATACCATGCCAAAGGGCAGCCCTATTACCAACGACTATACTTTAGTGCCTTTGATGTCTGACCAACGCTTTTTACCGCGCACAGATGGGCATTGTGACATCGGCGCTTTTGAGTTGCAAGCACATGAAAATTATGAGGCCTTGATGCTCTATCTGCCCATAATCCTTAAGAAGTAAGAACCTGTTCTATACCAAGACTATTCAACAATAGCACAAAAGGCATTAACCAGCCTTTTGTGCTTTGTTTTTAAGTTTGGCTTGTCAACAGGATTCCCCAAAAGCAAAAGGGAACCAAATGCTGATTAGGAACGTTTTCATTATGATTGAGATTAATGAGCTGTCACGGCTCCAATTGGAAGATTCATAGGGCTTAAACTATAATTCGAATGTTATGGAAACGACACAAGAAATAAAAATAGACCAAACGGAAGTAAAGCAAGCCAAACGCTTTGCCAATCCTGCAGGACAAATTGCTTTTTCAATCCTTGCCGGGCTGTTTCTTGCTACCCTGGCTTTGGGCATCTTTGCCTATCGCTACGAAGCAAAATACAAGTACAAAGTGTACCCGCATGTCAGCGTGAATAACATCGAACTAACTGGCATGAGCCTTGGCCAAGCCGTATCGCGCCTCAAGGCAGGCTTAAACTTTCCGATGGATGGCAAAATTGTTTTTAGCCAAGGCAACAAAGAATGGGCTTTTACACCCGAAGAACTAGGCTACGCCAACCAACCCTTTGAAATGGCGCAGTTAGCCTACCAAACCGGACGCGAAGGCACCTGGTTTGAGCAATTGCAAACCAAGTTTTTTGCCAATCAAAAGGGCATTAATTTCAACCCCAGCGCGGCATATGATCAATCAGTGGCATATGCTAAACTGCAGGGAATCGCCAACGAAACTGACCAAACCCTGGTTGAAGCAAGCATCAGTATTGAAGGCACCGAAGTCATCGCGCATGATGGGCAAGTTGGTCTTTCTCTCGACATTCCCGCCACCTTGGAGAAACTGCAAGCATACTTCCTGATCCAACAAGATGCCACCATTCCTTTGGTCATTCGTGAAAAAGAGCCGCAAATTCTGCATGCCGGCGAGGCAGCCAAACAAGCCCAAGCCATCCTCAGCAAGCCCTTTACCATGCGCCATCCTGACCCGGACTCCGAACTGGAACCTTGGGTCATTCAGCCCGAAGATCTGGCTGGTTTAATCATCATCGAACGCGACACAAGCGAAGACAGCGCCGGCTTCAAGCTGGGCATCAATAGCACCGCACTTGAGTATTATCTCACCAGTATCAAAACCAAGTTTGTGGTGCCTGCTGAGAACGCGCGCATGCGTTTCAACGAATCGACCCGAGAGCTCGAACTGGTTGAACACGCAGTGATGGGCAAAACACTTGATATTGAAACCAGTCTCGACCACATTTTGGAAAGCATTCAAAACAACCGACACGAAGTAAACCTGGTTCTCAAAGACCTGCCGCCCCGCGTTACCGATACCACCACAGCGGCTGAACTTGGCATCACAGAGCTTGTGGCAGAGGAAACGTCTTACTTTTTCGGGTCTGAGCCAGCCCGCGTGCAAAACATTCAAGTGGGTTCAGCTACATTTAACGGCATTCTCATCGCGCCAGGTGAAGTCTTTTCAATGGCAAAATACATGACCAACATCAGCCTTGACAATGGCTACGCCGAAGCGATTATCATCGTTGGTGATCAATCTGTAAAAGGTGTTGGCGGTGGCATTTGTCAGGTCAGCACAACCCTCTTCAGAACGGTATTTTTTGGCGGTTTTCCAATCGTTGAACGTCACGCCCACGCCTATCGGGTGAGCTACTATGAGCAACAAAGCAATGGCAGACCTGACAGCAACCTGGCAGGGCTGGATGCAAGCGTTTATGTGCCCTTCGTCGACCTTAAATTCAAAAACGATTCGGAACATTGGATTTTGATGGATACTGAAATGGGTGCCAACTCGCTTACCTGGAAGTTTTACTCCACCAGTGATGGTCGCACCATGGATTGGAACACAACCGGCATTACCAATGTCATCGAGCCTCCTGAGCCTATCTACCGCGAAGATCCCACCTTGCCCACTGGAACCATAAAACAAGTGGACTGGGCGGTCAACGGTGCTTCGGTAAGCGTTTACCGCAACGTTTATAAAGATGGCGCGCTATGGTTTAATGACGCAATCCACACCAGATACGTGGCATGGCCAAGTGGCTTCAATTATGGCCCGGGCACAGAAATCCCCTAAATTTTCTGGGGAAATTGCACCTTGCTTAATGGAGACCTGCTTGAAAAATGCCGTCGATGAGCTATGGTAAAATTGCTTTTGATGGCTAAAAAAACAGCCACTTTTTGAGGTGAAAATGATTCAACAAGAATTGCTAAACCTGTTACGTTGCCCCGTATGTGTCAAAGAGGACAAGGGCTTGCTGGAGCTTTATAAAGATGCATGGCTCATTTGTAATGATTGTGGCAGAAAATACCCCATCTGGGATGATATCCCCGTGATGCTGATCGATGAAGGTGATAAATGGCAGTCTGCTGAAAAAGACACCCTGCCAATTCCCCCACCGCAACCTGAATAAGAGTTAAAACAAAGCCATTTGCCTGGCACTCTCCAGTCTTTTAATTGGCATGGCTATTAGAAAGTAATGATGAAAAAATTTTTCGAAAAACTCAAAGCAACCTCACCCAAAGGGGCAACCGGCATTGTCTTTATAGCGATCATTTTGCTCGCAATTGTTGGTGCGTTTTTTGTTTACCGCGCCGTGGATAGTTTTATTTCGCGAATGACCATTGCAGGCTTACCTGGTGCGCCAATCATTAAAGAGTCCACACCTGCGCCGGATGATTCAGGCAATGTAGAAAACCCTTCGATTGATACCTTGCCCACTATTCCTTTGGACACCTTTGTGATGCCCGAAGCATGGGATGGCAAAAAACGAGTCAATATTCTCATTATGGGTATTGACGCGCGCAGTCCTGATGTGAAAGCGCCCCTCACCGACTCAATGATCCTTTTTACCATGGATCCCGTGGCAAACTCAGCGGCAATGCTTTCAATCCCACGCGACCTCTGGGTACGCATTCCTGGCTCTGGATACAACAAAATAAATACGGCTTATAGCGTTGGCGTCATCAGCCAACTGCCTGGCGGCGGTCCGGCTATGTCTACCAGAACAGTTGAAAATCTGCTGGGCGTTCCTATCGACTATTACGCCCAAATCGATTTTGAAGCCTTTGTTGATTTCATCGACCTCATCCATGGGGTTAAGTTGGACGTTACCGAAACTGTGCTCTTGGATGTGCTCGACACAGATATCTCATTTGACTTGCATCCTGGCAGGCACACTTTACCAGGCGATCTTGCTTTGGCATATGTGCGGAGCCGCCATTATGGAGATGGCGACATCGGTCGTGCGGCGAGACAACAACAAGTGATCCTGGCTATTCGTGATCGCATACTCGAATTTTCAATGATTCCAACACTCATCGGGAACATGAACCAAATTTATGAAAGCCTTTCAAGAGGCATTCAAACCAACATGAGTATGGGTGAGATGGTTAAACTTGGCTTGAAAATCCTCAATGATGTGCCTCGCGATCAAATAAAAAACAGAGTCATCGATTTTAGCTATGTCAACATTGCTAAAGGACCTGGTGGCGAAGATATGTTGCGCCCTATTCCTAACCGCATCCGTGAATTGCGCGACGAACTCTTCACTGGCAGCACCTTTTTAGATACCCTGGCAGCAACGGAAAACATCCAAACCATTATGACGGAAGAAGGCGCAACCGTATCGGTGATGAACGGTTCCTCGCAAGCGCAGTTAGGCGACAAAACAGTAGCCTATTTGCAATCTCAAGGCATTAACGTGGCACAACAGGGTAACGCCAACCCAAGCTCCCTGACAACGATCACTTTTTATGGCGCCAAACCATATACAATTAAGTTCCTTAGCCAACTAACCAATATCACCAACCCCTGGCAAGTAACTTATGCCTATAATGGCGGCAGCCCCTATGACATCGTGATTGTATTGGGCGATGATTTCGCCAACAATAACAATTTGCCCTAACTTGCCCTTCAATTAAGACAACAAAAACCTCCTAACAGGAGGTTTTTTGTTTTCTAATCAGTTGCTTTCTTTTACAAGTTTATTTCAGCATGCCAGGAATCAGGGCATAAAATTCACCGGCTTTAACCACATCATCCAAAATGACGCTGTCATTCACCGTGTGCGCAGTAACCTCATCGCCAGGGCCAAAACCGATGGAGGGGATACCCGCCTTGCCAGCCCAATAAATGCCGTTGGTGCTAAAAGCCCATTTGCCAGCCGGTGCGTCTTCCAAGCCGATTAAGCGCCTTGTTTCAAGCCCAGCTTGCACCAGCTGATGGTCCTCATCAAGCGCCCATGCCGGGAAGTATTTTTCCACAGGGAAGACAAAACCGGTATAAGATGGCTCATCATAAAAGAGGGGTTCAACCGTGACACGTTCCTTGAATTCCTCAGGAATCAAGGCTTCAACCTGAGCCAGTGCTTCTTCTTCAGTTTCGCCAAAGGTCATCCGCCGATCGATATAAATAACGGCTTCATCAGGCACGGCATTGATGCTGGGGGTTTGCACGGTCATGTCCGAAACGGTAATTTTGCCCTTACCCAGGAAAGGATGGTCACCCAAGCTGGGTTCCATATCGCGAATACCTTCGATGACAGGTAAAAGCAGGTAAATGGCATTGATACCCACATGATTACTAGCGGCATGCGCGCTTACACCCTTGGCAACCACTTTCATCTCCAGGCGACCTTTATGCCCGCGATAAACATTCATTTTGGTGGGTTCACCAATGACGACAAAATCGGGTCTGATCTTTGGGTCAACTTCAACAAAAGTATTGGGCGCGATACCATCGCACCACTCTTCCATATTGCCAAAGTACCATGCCGTCCAGCCATCCAAAAGCCCCAGATCACGTGCCACTGCCATGCCGTAGATCATTCCGGGTGTTGAGCCTTTTTCATCGCAGGCGCCACGTGCGTAAAGCACGCCATTTTCCACTTTGCCGGTAAAAGGATCCCATTCCCATTCATCCGGATCGCCAACACCAACGGTATCGATGTGCGAGTCAAAAACAATAACACGTTCGCCATTACCAATGCGTCCCATGATGTTGCCCATCTTGTCGAAACGCACTTCATCAAAGCCCAGTTTGCGCATTTCTTCAGCGATTCGCTCGCCAACCGGACCGATCAGTGAGTCCATGCTGGGAATGGCGCAAATTTCGCGCATAAAGGTCTTCATGGTATCGGCATTGGCTTGAATTCTGTTTTTTACTTCTTTAATAATGTCTGGATTCACTTTTTCTCCTTTTTAGGTATTGCTATTTTCTTGGTGTTAAAAAAGACACAATGAAGAGTGACAAAAGATGAGGTCATCTTATCATCATTCTTTTCATTTTAGTGTTTTATTACTTTTGTTCAAGCAAAGATATAACAAAAACGCGCCACATTAGGCGCGTTTTCTTCTTGATGAGTCTAAGGTGTAGGTGTCATCGTGCGGGTGGGTGTATTGGTGGGCGTTGGCGTCACCAAATTCACCGGCACAATGAGCAGTTCACCAATCTGCAATGCACTATCCAGGGTAATGAAATTTGTCTGCCCTTCTTTTTGGCGATACCGATTGGTTTCAAGCACAATGCGCTCCACTGTGGAATTAAAGTACTGAGCTACCGATCTAAGTGTTGCACCAGATTGCACATGATATTCATATAAGGTGCCCGGTGTCCAATCAGATGGGAATGGCGTAGAGGTTGGTTTGGTAAACCAGGGTGGTGGCACTTTAATTTCCTGGCCTACGCTGATAATACATTGCCCTTCTGGCCATTCGTTAACATAAATTAAGTCTTCTAGTTCAACCTCAAACTTAATGGCAATGTCATAACAGACCTCATCCGGTTGCACAACGTAAGTAAAAGGACCATCCAAGGTTGCGGTTGGACCGATAGTAGCCGTTGGGGGCACTTCTGTTGGCTCTACTGTTGGAGTCATCGTAGGTGTTGCAGTTGGGACTTCGGTGTTGGTAGGTGTGGGCGTATCTGTTGCCAGGAAGCTCCAAGCCTTACCATCCAGTTTTCCAAAACCCCAAAGCAGTATCAGGGCAATAATCGCGGCAAAGAAAATGAAAAGCAAAAAGTAAAGTATTGCTTTGTTGCCGCGCTCTTTCTTTCTGTATGAGTAAAGTAAGCTTTGTGGTTTCTTAGCCATAATTCATTCCTTTAATTACATCTTGTTTGTTTTTTTCGATCCATTCTTTACCGGGATCTTTAAATGCACAAACCTTCGGCGATTTTACCAATTAGTTCTAGTATACCATTTTTAATGAAATGCAAATTAAGACTAATCAAGTTTTAAGGTGAACGGTTTTACAATCTCCCAGAAAAGGTATAATACAGACATGTTTAGAAAATATACTCAAGTGCTGTTTTATTTGCTTGTTTGTTTATTACTCATTTCTGCTTGTGAGCCATTAACTGAGCCACCACCTTTGCCTAGCCCAGTTCTAAATACATCTGTACCAGTTATTCAAAACCCCACAGAAATCCCAACCCCAACCGAGTTACCACCACAAATCCCACTGGCAGCAAAGGTCAATGGCATTGGCATTTTGCTAAGCGATTACGAACGCGAACTGCAAAACTATCGCTCTTCTTTCGCAGAAAATGACCCCATACCTTCTGACGAAGAATTGAAGCAAACCGTGCTCACCTTCCTCATCGAACAACAGCTGCTTGTCAACGCGGCGCATCAAAATGGCTTCTCACTATCTGAAGAGGCTTTGGAACAGAAAATAACTGAGCTCAGCAATGAAATGGGTGGCCAGGATGCCCTTAACACCTGGATGCAAAACAATTCCCACAGCCAGGAAAGCCTCCGCACAAGTTTGCGCATGGCGGCAGAAGCCGCTCATCAACGCGATGCCATCATCGACGAAGTGCCCCACACCGCAGAGCAGGTGCGTGCAAGACAAATCTTTACCATTCACCAAGGCGATGCCATCGATGCCGAACGCAGCCTGGCTGGCGGCACCGATTTTGAACAAATCGCCTGGAGGCATAGCCCCGAATCAGGTGGCGAACTGGGCTGGTTCCCGCGTGGTTTTTTGCTTTTCCCTGAAATTGAAGAAGCCGCATTCAGCCTGCCGGTTGGCTCAAATTCAACCATCATTCAAACAGAGCTTGGCTTCCACATCTTGCACATCATCGCCCATGAAGATGCCCACCCACTCACCACCGACGCCCGCGTCATCCTCCAAGACAAAGCCCTTGAAGCATGGTTGAGTGCAGCAAAAGACCAAGCAGAAATCGAGATTCTTGTCCCGTGAACGCACGCCGACCGCAAAGACCCCCTGTTCGCGAAACGAAACCTTTCAAGCCTATGGCGGTGCCCAAGGCTGGTTATGAGCAAATTAGAGAGCCGCGCAACAAAAGTCTAATCGGTCTAATCATTTTATTAGCCATAATCGCTATTGCCGTTACGACGGTCATCTTGCTGGTTAAAAGTCACAGACGCCCAGCCACGCCAAAACCAACCGTGACCAAAACCTACATAGGACTTGCTGACCCACAAGTCACTAAAACGCCTATACGCACGCTTAGCCCAAGCCTAAGCGCGGAGCCAAGTGAAACGCCTTCCATTACCCCTAGCAATACGGCAAGCAGCACGCCAACTGAAACCGCAACCCCAACGCAAACAAGCACACCCAGCCCAACGCGCAACCTAACCCCATCTGGCTTCCCTTTCACCATCCGCAACAACAGCCTGTTTCCACATACCATGTACTTCCCTGATGAGAGGTGTGAAACCTCAATCTATATCGTTGGCCAGGTTTTAGACTTTGCCGAAAAAGATGTTGTTGGCTATCAAGTCAACCTGAGCGGATTTTACAACGGCAAGGAAGTCAACAAGACCAGCAAAACAGGCTCCATGACCCACTTTGGCGCTTCCGGTTTTGGCTTCATCCTGCCCAACAATCCAAGTGAAGATGATGAGCTTAGCATCCAACTCTTTGATGATAACGGCATCCAACGCAGCGATAAATTCCAGCTTGAAATCTTTGGCGAATGCGATAAAAACTTACGCCTTATCCGCTACAAGCAAACCGGCGACCTTTAGCCATTCTCTTCCCTTTTAGTTTTAAGCTTTTTTTTTACTGGCGTTGACGCGCCACTTCGAACATCAGTAACGCGGCAGAAACAGCCGCGTTGAGCGATTCTGTGCCACCCGCCATAGGGATCCTGAGCGTGTTTTGTGCCAATTTGAGTCCCGTCGCAGACGCACCTTGTGCCTCACCGCCAATTAATAGGGCGGTTTTCGCTTTAAAATCGGCTTGCCAAAAGTTTACCTCGCCATCCATATCGGCGTAAAAAACGCGCATGTCCATGAGTAAAGCTTCAAGCGCTTCAATACCCCAACTGAGAATCGGCAGGCGGAAATGACTGCCCATGGCTGAACGGGTTACCTTGGGTGCCCAGGGGTCGGTTGTGCCCGGTAAAAGGAAGACGCCCTGCACGCCGGCAGCTTCGGCACTGCGCAAAACCGTGCCCATATTGCCTGGGTCGCGCACCTGGTCAAGCAACAACAAAAAATTGGGCTCTTCCGGCAGATGCAATTCGGGAATGGCAAACACCGCCATAATGCCCTGGCTGGCTTCGGTGTCGGTAAGTTCGTCAAACAGGCGATCCTCAATCTGTAATATCGGGAAGCCAGACTTGGTATCCTTTTTTACGTCCCAGGCGAAATCGAGCGTTTCAGAAGCGCGTTGACTAATGGTGCCTTTATAAGCGACCAGGCGCGGCACAAAACCCGAGCGCAAGCCATCCTCCACCAAGCGCGCACCTTCAGCAAGAAAAGCCTGTTCTTTGCGTCGCACTTTGCTCTGCGTCGCCAAACTGCGCATCAGCTGAACATTCTGGTTTTGTGGGGAGCTAATTATTTCTGGGTTCATTGTTTTCAGTCCTCAAGGTTTATTTCATCAGCAGCTATGAGATACTGCCTAAAGTGCCACAGGGCATACAAAGGCAGACTCAAAGTTTTTGTGTTTTCAACCCAATTCAAGCCGAAGTTTTTTAAAGACACTCTCAAACCAAAGTTTGGTTCAAAACGTTTACAGAATTCGCGATAGCTTTTTGCTTGCGTATTCAAGGTTGCTTTGGCTTCTATTGGCACAATGTTGCTACCAACCTGCAACAAGAAATCCAGTTCGGCAACATTTCCCGAGCGCCAATAATAGGGTTTTTCACCAGCGTTAATCAACTCCGTTAAGGCAAAGTTCTCTGTTATAGCGCCTTTGAAGCTCCCTAATGCCTCATGCTCAAAGACAATGGTCTCATAATCTAAATCCGCCATGCGACACAGCAGTCCTACATCACATAAGTAAACCTTATAAAAACTGGAATCGGCATAAGCCGACAATGGTAACTCGGCATTTTCCACCTTTTCCAAAGTGTGAATGAGCCCGGCACTCTTCAGCCACTGCAAAGCATCTAACAAATCCCTGGCGCGCTGCCCCTGTTTTACATGCGAAAAAACAAATTTTTGATTGTCTTTGGCCAATTGCTTTGGAATGGATTCCCAAATAGCCAGAAGTTTTGCCACATCTGTTGAAGGCGCATGTTTTGAAAAATCCTGCACATAAGCCATCAAGATTCGGTTTTGTATCACTTGCACTTGCTCAAAATCGTGCCCATCAACCCATGTTTTGACAGCTTCGGGCATTCCACCAACAGCATAATAATCGAGTAAAGCACGTTTCAGCGGCACCGAAAAAGCGTCCGCGATTGGTTTATCTGGAGAGTGATTCTCCAAAGCCTTAATCAAGCCAGACTGCCCATCAGCTTCCAGAAACTCTACAAAACGCATAGGATACATCGTCAGATAATCAACTTTTCCTACTGGGAATGATTGACCCTCCCGATTGAGGGCCACGCCCAACAAGGACCCAGCACCAACAACATGCAGTTTTGGCATGTTTTCCGCAAAGTATTTTAATGAAGTGACCGCCCGAGGCACGATTTGAATTTCATCAAAGATTAACAGCGTTTTTCCTGGAACAATCTGATAATCCTCAGATCTTAGCTCTAAATCCCGAACGATACGCTCAACATTCAAATCACTTTCAAATAAAGAGGCTAAAGTCTCATCAGCTTCAAAATTGAGGTAGACAACGTTCTTAAAAGCCTGCTTACCAAATTGTTTCAGGATATAAGTTTTCCCCGATTGTCTAACGCCGGTCAATAAGAGCGGTTTACGATTTGGGCTCCCTTTCCAATGTAACAATTCATTCATTATGGTTCTTTTCATCTTGCACTCCAATAAGCGTAAAAACAGCCTCAACAAGATTATAACACATATCTCATATGACTTTTGTACATTTTTGCACATATCTCATATGACTTTCGTGCATTTTTGCACGTTTCTCATATGACTTTTGCGCATTATTGCACGTTTTCGGCACGAGTTTGAGTATTTTAGCCTATGAAAGGCGTTTTTTAGGGTGTCTTTTTTGTAAGCGTTTCTGGATACTGGAGCAAAGTCAATCCAAAAGGACTTCGCGGCGTTGGACCACCAGCTCGCCATCTTCTTTGATGGTAAGCATCATATACTGCGGACGTCCTTTGTTGCGCCAATGCGGATAACCTGAACCGGGGTTCAAAAAGCGAATGCCCTCGGTCACTTCGTCATACTGAAAATGCAGATGTCCATAGATTATCAGATCCGCTTCAGGATAAAGCCGGGCGAGTTGACGCTGAAAAAAAGCGTTATCATGGATGCGAAAGGTCAGGAAAAGGCGCACATAATTCCAAAACCAATGCCACATGCTGATGTGCCCATGCGCCAAAACCACTTTGAGCCCATTGAACTCAAACTGCGCTTCCATTGGCAGCTTATAGCGCTTGAACCAATCCCGATTGCCCTGCACCGCCACCACCGGCGCGATTTTTTCGAGTTCGGTCACCACAGATGGGACGGCGATATCGCCGGCATGCAAAATCATCTCCGGTTGTTCAGCTTTCATCGCCTCGAGCAGTTTTGGCTCAAGGGCTTTAATGCGATCCCCCACATGGGTATCCGCCAGCAAAAGCAGTCGCCAGTCCTTCTTTTGGTCCCTTTTTGCGTCCTTTTTTTCCATGCCGCGATTATATCATTGCCTTTTCTTTCCTTTATATCAGCATGCACAAGCAAACCTAGAAACTTTCATCTACCAAATCCTCTGACCAACCCATCTTGACCTTAGCATCTTCCAAAAGCCAGGTTTTTTCGGTGACGCGAGATATAAACGCGCGGTCGTGAGCAACCAATAGCACGCCACCCGAAAAGGCTTGCAAAGCTTGCTCGAACTGCTCACGCGAGGGAATGTCCAAATAGTTGACCGGCTCATCCAGCACCAAAAAGGTCGCGCCTTCTGCCACCAAACACGCCAGCATCAAACGCGCACGCTGCCCATAGCTCAAACTGGCAGTAGGCAAAATAACCTGGTCTTCATCCAACAAGAAATAATGCAAGAAATGGTAAGCCTCCGACATTGCCATCGGGCGGATGTCCTGCAAGGTCTCCAGGGCGCTCTTTTTAGGGTCGAGCGTGTCCTGGTTCTGTGCCATATAGCCAATTTTAATGCGTCCACCCCAGCGGTATGTGCCTGAAAGCGGTTCCAGTTGCCCCAGCAAAACCTTCAGTAAAGTGCTTTTACCACAACCATTCGCGCCAATCAGAGCAACTCGCTCTTGGCCTTGAATGGTCAGATTGAGGTCCTCAAAAAGCATGCGCTGGTCATAGGCAAAGCCTAACCCATCGGTTTGCAAAGCAATTGCGCTATGATGCTCCGGCTCGCCAAAATTGACCCGCAAGCGCCATTTGTCCATCGGCTTTTCAATGCGCGCCTCATCTTCCAGGTAGCGCTCCAGACGATGCTTCTTGGCAAGACCTTTTTTGGCTACCTTTTTGGCATAGCGGCGCATTTTGGAGTCCTTGGTTTGGTTTTCAGTGTGGCGCGCCTGCTCTGCGGTCTGAACCCAATCGGCTTTCAATCGCTTGATTTCGGCTTGCTGATCCTTCCAACGTTCGTAGGCTTTTTCTTTTTCCTCCGCAATCACCCGCGCATAGTTACTGTAATCCCCAGGGAATTTACGGATACCCTGCGTGACCTCGTCCAGTTCATACACACAGGACACCACACGATCCAAAAACACGCGGTCATGCGAGATGAGCAAAACGCTGCCATAATAGCTTTGCAAAAACTTTTCCAGCCATTCCAGCGCGGGAATGTCGAGGTGATTGGTCGGTTCGTCCAAAAGCAAAATCGTTGGCGCGGTCAAAAACAAAGCCGCCAGATGGACGCGGGTCAGCTCTCCCCCACTGAGCTGTTTCAAAGGCGAGTCTAGTGCCAGATAGTCCGAGCCGAGTCCTGCCAAAATGCGGTAGGCTTCAGCTTCTTCAGCCGGCGTTAAGGCTTTTGAAGATCCACTGCGATAATGCGCGCTAAGGGCATGTAAAAAGCTCTCCTCAATCGTGCGCGTCTCGCCAGTTTCACCCGCTTGGGGCAGATAACCCAATGTGTCGCCACCGCTCAGCGTAATCGTGCCGGCGTCCGCTTCCAAAGTTCCAGCAATAATCTGCATCAGCGTGCTTTTACCGCTGCCGTTGGCACCGACTAAAGCCACTTTTTCGCCATAGCCGAGGGTAAAGCTGACCTCTTTTAATATTTGTGTGTAATCAAATCGCTTCGAGATGCGATTGACATGTAACATACATGGTTCCTTTCTATGTCAGAGGCTTCCTCCAGGAAATACCTCTTTCGTCGAAGACAAAGCCCAGCGATTCATAAAGTTTATAAGCTCCGCTTGGGTTTTCGCTATCGACAACCAGCTCAACCTCTTTGATATTCAAGAGTTTAAGCGCGTTCAGGGTGCGACTAATCAAAGCTTTTGCCAAGCCTTTGCCTCGCCACGGGCGTCTCACAGCCACATCACCAATCGTCGCCCTGGCACGTTTTTTTACCTCATTTTGCGGTCCAGCAATCCAAGGTAAAACCTCCCCTGCGATCTCATCACCATCCCAGGCAACCTGGAACAAGTAAGGCTGGAAGTAGTCTTTGGGATCTATCCAGGCTTGATAGTCCTCTTCGCTCGTTTCGTGCATGCCCCAATGGTCCTTAAAAGCCTCTTGATCCGCATCCCAAATCTGACGATAATGGGAGGGCATCGCCGCGCGCAGTTCCAAACCTTCGGGCATGGGAAAATGGGGGATGTCTTCCAAGTGGTGAATCAGGGTGTCCCAATAGCGAACGGGCGTATAGCCAGCTGCCTTCATCAATGCCATTTTGTCAGGCATCTGCTCAAGACAATGGTAACAATAATCGGCTGCCTCACCTGCATGATGCGTTTGGTGGCGAAGGCTGGCTTGCGCTTCAGACCACGCCAGCATGATATGCGCCAATTTTTGTTCCCAATAGTTAGGATTGATGTTCAATATCGTTAAGTGATCCCACTTCTCTTCGTCAGTTGATTTTTCTTCAGAGCCGCGGCAATAAGCGATAACTTGCCCATCTTTTTCTGCAAACATGAGGTCCCGCTTGGGGTCACAACTCGCGCCGTGGTGGCTGAATTCCCTTTTGATTTCATCCGCATCAGTTGGCGCAAAAAAGTCACGCTCGCCTTGGCGCGAGTTCACCACCTTGGCAATGTTTTCATAATCCTCATCACTTCCGGTAAAACGGTAAAAGCGATAGCCTTCCAAAACCGGCAAGGGAGCATAATCTGCCTGGCTGATTTGGGATTGGGTTGTGTTGTCTGTATTCATTTATTCCTCTTAATCATTTCAAATATTTCTAAACAAAAAATCACAGGGATTGCCTGTGATTCCACCAAAAAAGTCTGCTTTAATAAAAAAAAACCACTCGCAATCCAAATACGCCTACAAAACCCTGCTTAACAGGGCATGCTTGAGGCTTGAACTATCGCGATTGGTTTGTCATGTTTTACATTCTAAACGAGGAATTAAGGCAAGTCAAGCAAAATGACCCTATCAAGCTTGTGACTTTGGGGTTCAAAAAATAAAGGTGCTGACAGACAGCACCCTTATTCCTACTCAACATTCAGAAGTACATTAGCCTAACTTCTTTTCCACCAAACCTTCAACCAACTTTTCATCTGCCAGGAAAGGCAAGGTGATGTGGGCATCGTTGTAGTTTTCATTAAACAGGCTGGCGGTTTCAATCGCGTTGGCGTTGCGTGCCCAGGACCGTCGCGCCACACCGCTCATCACGTCCCAAATCATCGCACTACGAATAATCTCATCCACGCGTTCAGAGCCATCCAGCACCATACCAAAGCCACCATTGATCGACTTGCCAATCCCTACGCCACCGCCGTTATGCAACGCCACCAAGCTCATGCCGCGCGCCGCATTGCCTGCAAAACATTGGGTTGCCATATCCGCCATCACATTACTGCCATCGCGGATGTTGGCGGTTTCTCTAAAGGGCGAGTCGGTACCACTCACGTCATGGTGGTCTCTGCCCAGCATCACAGGTCCAATTTCGCCATCACGCACCATGCGGTTGAATTCCAGCGCGATATCGCGGCGGCCTTCAGCATCCTGGTACAAAATGCGCGCCTGGGTGCCTACAACCAGGTTGTTTTCCATTGCGTCGCGGATCCAAATGTAGTTGTCGCGATCCTGGCCACGGCGGTTGGGGTCAATAATGCGCATCGCCGCCTGATCAGTTTTAATCAAATCCGACTGTTTGCCGCTCAAACACACCCAGCGGAAGGGACCATATCCGAAGTCAAACAGTTCGGGACCCATCAAATCTTCAACATAGGAGGGGAAGATGAAACCATCTTTTTCATCCACACCGTTTTTGGAAATTTCTTTCACACCCGAGTCGAAAACCGACTTCAAAAAGGCGTTGCCATAGTCAAAGAAGTAGGTGCCACGGTCATGCAGGATTTGAATCAGTTCATAATGTTTGCGCAAGGTCTTGTCTACCAAAACCTTGAAACCCTCGCGGTCGTCATGCAACATTTGCGTGCGCTGCTCAAAGGTAAGCCCCTGGGGACAGTAACCGCCACCATAAACATCATGGCAGGAGGTTTGGTCAGAGAGCAAGTCCAGGTGAATGTTGTGGTCCACTGCATATTGCAACAAATCTACGATATTGCCGTGGTAGGCAATGGATGTTGAAGCACCTTGCTCCAAAGCGCGTTGAGCTTCGGCAAACACAACGCTTAGGTCATCCGAAACCAACGACACCCATCCCTGGGAATGGCGGGTTTCGATACGCGAAAGGTCCACTTCAGCGAAGATACCAACACCTTTGGCAATTTCAACCGCTTTGGGTTGGGCACCGCTCATGCCACCCAAGCCAGAAGAGACAAAAAGCTTGCCGGTCAAGTCACCATCCGTTGCGACGCCCAGATATTTGCGTCCAGCGGTCAAAATGGTGTTGAAGGTACCATGCACGATGCCCTGGGGTCCGATGTACATCCAACCACCCGCGGTCATCTGGCCATAGTTACACACGCCCATTTCCTCGGCGACCTCCCAGTCTTCCATATTGTCGAAAATACCGACCATGAGACCGTTGGTAATAATCACGCGTGGCGCGCTGGGATGTGACTTAAAAAGTCCCAAAGGATGACCAGACATGACCACCAAAGTTTGTTCCTCGGTCAGTTCTTCAAGATACTGTTTAATTAGCTGGTATTGCATCCAGTTTTGGCAAACCGAACCGGTCTCGCCATAGGTCACCAGCTCATAGGGATACAGTGCGACTGCGAAATCCAGGTTGTTGTCGATCATCACCTGAAAGGCTTTGCCCGCCAGGCATTTTCCTTTGTATTCATCAATCGGTTTTCCATAAATGCGACCTTCGGGTCGGTATCGATAACCGTAAATGCGACCCAAAGTGGTGAGCTCCTCAAGAAACTCAGGAGCCAATTCGGAATGCAAGCTTTCGGGCACGTAACGCAAAGCATTCTTAAGCGCGGTTACGGTTTGGGCTTTGCTAAGCCTAAATCCACGATCGGGCGCACGACGAATCCCGGCTTGGAAGGATTTTTTAGGGGGGAGTTGATCAGACAGGCTGATTTTTCTAATAGGTTGCATGACTTCCTCAACTTTCAATACTTTTATACTGCCTTGATTGTACAACAAGATTAGGATTTTCGAGAGCATTAATCGCTTTTGATAATCCCTTTTCAAATGTTTAGTCTTTGTTAATACCAAGCGATTCACTATATTTTCTATTGTGGCTCTTACAAAATTCTGGTTTAATGACAGTGAAAGAGAGGTAAAAATGTTCGACGGAAAATTTACAACAAGCTCAAGCACCAGTGCGAGCACCAGCGCCAAAAAACCCCTGGGAAAACTTGGTAAGAATGTGTTCATCATTGCCGCGGCAATCATCCTGCTGCTCATCTTATTGCGCGCCGCTATTTATGTTGTGCCCGCGGGTAATGTGGGCGTTATCACACGTTGGGGCGCCGTGAACCGCACATCCCAAGCCGGCATCCACATGAAAATCCCCTTCGCCGAGAATGTGGTCTTTATGAGCACGCGCACCCAAAAAGACGAATCGCCCGCCACAGCCATGTCTAACAACTTGCAGGTGGTTACGTCACTCATCGCGGTCAACTATCGCCTTGACGGCAGCAAAGCGCAGCAGGTTTACCAGGAAATCGGGCCAAACTACGCCGAAATCATCATTGCCCCTGCCATTCAAAACGCTTTCAAAGCTGCCACCGCGCGCTACTCAGCCGAGGAACTGATTACCAAGCGTGGTGCGGTTCGCCAATCCGCCGAGGATGAACTGATTTCACAGGTTGAGCCTTATCACATCATTGTGGAAAACTTCAACATCATCAACATGGACTTCTCACAAGAGTACCAAAACGCAATTGAGTCCAAACAAGTTGCCCAACAACAGGTCGAAACCTCGCGTCAAAAACTCGCCCAGGCAGAAATTGATGCCAAAACGGTTATCGCCCAGGCACAAGGTCAGGCAGACGCCCAAAAAGCCCTCAAGGACACCGGTGCGCTTACCCCGGAATACTTGCAATACCTCTTCCTGACCAAGTGGAACGGTATTTTGCCCCAGGTGATGACGGGTGGTTCAGGAACCATGATTGACATCTCGCAGTTCCTTGAAGGAAAAACCGACCGCTAAAAACAAACATAAAAGAGCAAACATGAGCCAGGGATTTTCTAAAATCCTTGGCTCTTGCCTGCCCGCTATGTTCATTCACACAGCAAAGCCAAATTGCATAAGCTTTAGCACTTTCTCATTAATAAACCCCTCATTGGACTATAATTAAAGCCTACAACTCATTCAGTAGAGAAGGACGGATTTTATGACTGATCATATACCCGAAGTTGATGGACGCCGACGCCGACGTGGCTCCGATCCCAAAGAACGCGCCGAACGCCCTGGCCAAAGCAGACCTGCCAACCAGCCTGCTCCGCGACCTGTGGTGGAACCCTCACCACAAACAGACTATGTAGAAGACTTGCTCGGCCAAGCGCCAGCACCCAGTCAAAGCCAACAGCCTCGCCCTAGCGGTTCCAGTGGAAGCGGTTTGGGTGGCGCATTAGGTGGATTAGGTGGACTGTTGGGTGGCATGACTGGAAGTTCAGGTTCAGGTGGTGCTTCAAGCCCTGGTTCTGGACTCTTTGGCGGTCAAAGCCCCACAGGCGCGCCTGGTCAAGCTGCACCTCGTCGCGGTTGTGGAAGCATCATTTTCCTGATTATCCTGATGGTGTTCTTGTTCTTCTTGTGGCGCTCATGCTCAAAGGGCGCTGGTGATTTGCCCAGCAGTGGTTTAAATCAACCACCCATTGAGCAGTCGCAAAGCACGAAACCCCCACAAGCGACCCAAATCCCTCAAACCCAGGCGACTCAAGCTATTATCAACCCTGCTGATCCCAGCAGAAAAGCAAAATGGTTGGTGATGGCATACATTGACGCCGACGACAAAGCTCTTGAACGTGACCTGATGTTTGACCTCAACGAGATGGAACTGATTGGCTCAACCGAAGAGGTGGTCATCGTTGCCCAGGTTGACCGTTATGCCGGAGGCTATTCTGGCGATGGCGATTGGAGTGGCACGCGACGCTACCTCATTCTTCAGGATGATAATCTCAACGTTACCGGCTCTCATCTCATCCAGGATTTGGGCGAACTCAACATGGGCGATGCCAAAACCCTGGTTGATTTTGTTAGCTGGGCAGCTGAGCAGTTCCCAGCCGAACGCCACATGTTGCTCATGTCTGACCACGGCATGGGATGGCCAGGTGGCTGGAGCGACCCTGCACCAGCTGGTCGCATGGTTTCCGATGCACCGCTGGCACGGGCAATGCAAGACCCCATCATTCTGCTTAATGAATTTGAAACCGCGCTTGCCCAAATTCAACGCACAACCGCCATCGATAAATTTGACCTGATCGGTTTGGACGTGTGTTTGATGAGCCAGATGGAAGTCTATGCCATGTTGGCACCCTACGCGCATTACGCTGTTGCCTCTGAAGAAACCGAACCCGGCGTGGGTTGGGCTTATGAGGCCTTTTTGAGCATGATGGTCTACAACCCCGATATCGCTACTGAAGATATCGCCAAAAACATCGTTGAAACCTACCTCACATCAGACCAACGTATTGTTGATGACCAAGCGCGGGCAGAGTTCCTCAGCCAAAATTCAAGTGGCGGCGGATGGTATGTTAGCCGCATGACCGCGGCACAACTCGGTGCGCAACTCGAGCAAAACAGCACCCTTGCAGCTATTGATCTGGCACATTACCCCAATCTGCTGGACGCCCTAAACAACTTTGCTTTTAGCCTGCAAGGTGTAGACCAACGCGCCATTGCCCAGGCACGCAGCTACGCGCAAAGCTACACCTCCATTTTTGGCTCCAATGTGCCCGCCAGCTATATTGATATGGGGCACTTTGCTGCACTCACCGCTAAAATCTCGGGAAACCAAAACGTTTACAATGCCGCCAATACCCTCTTGCAAAATCTGCAAAAGGCAGTAATCGCCGAAAAGCATGGCAGTGGCAAACCCGGCTCCACAGGCATTGCCATCTACTTCCCCAACTCGCAGCTTTACCAAAACGGCAACACTGGCATGGCATCTTACACCGTCATTGCGGATACATTCGCTCGCACCTCATTGTGGGATGACTTTTTAGGCTACCATTACGGCGGTCGCCAATTCCAGGCAAATGCGGTGGAACCGGTGATGATTTCGCGCGCCAGCCAAATCCCCGGCTCGGGTGAAATAACCGTTTCGGAAATCAACGCCTCCACTGAGCGGGTTGCCCCGGGCGGTGAAATTGAACTTGACGTAACCATCACTGGCGATAATGTGGCACATGTTTACTTCTTTACCGGCATTTTGGATGAGCGCGGCAACATTTACGTTGCTGATACAGACTTTGTGGAAAGCGGGCAAACCCAACAGCAAAATGGTGTTTTCTATCCCGTTTGGCCTCAGGGCGGTGCCTTTAAGCTCAATTTTGTATTCGAGCCCATCCTCTATACCATCAGCGATGGCGACAACGATGTAATGGCACTCTTCAACCCACTTGACTTCGGTCGCAACTATCGCGAAGCGGTTTATGTTGTGAACGGCACTTACACCTTCAAAGAAACCGGTGAAAAACGACCAGCTCAATTGCGCTTTATGGATGAAAAGCTCTTTCAGGTGATGGGTTTTACCGGCATTTCAGACCTGGGCGACGGGCTCGGCGGTGGTGGCGGTGCCTGGGAAATTACGCCTTCCGTGGGTGATAGTTTCACCGTGAAAGAAAGCTGGATGAACGCCAACGCTCAAGGCCAGGTAACCGGCACTGAGCAACGCGAAGGAGGCACTTTGGTCTTTAGTGGCAAACCCATTGTGGCAGTTACCAAGTACCTTCCACAGGGTAAAGCGGTAATTGGCTTTATGGTGAGTGACTTTGACGGGCAAGTGCGTTCGGTTTTCAAACAAATTACCATAGACTAGCGTTTTGAATCGTCAAGCGCCTTGTGTCCAGTTGACTACAAGGCGCTTTTCTTATACACAGTAAATTATTTTAGAATAAGGTACAATAATTGTAGTTATTTTTAAACAGTCGCTGTTTCATGAGGAGCTATTATGACCGACCTTAAAGCACAATTGACCATGACCGCCGGACCTGTTCCCGGTTCGAGTTATTACCTTGACAAAGCCGAAATTTACCTCGGGCGTGATTTAGCGAATGAGATTCCAATTCCTGAAGTTGAAATATCTCGGCGCCACGCGCGCGTTTTCATGCAAAATAATTTGGTTTTCGTTGAAGACCTGGGCTCGACCAATGGCACTTTTGTAAACGGAACGCGCATAAGCTCGCCAAAAGAACTGCATGATGGTGATCAAATAACCCTTGCCGAAAAAACCGTATTCGCCTTCAGTTTCGCCGGTCAGGGAGCCGCGCCAGTGAGTGTGCCAGCGCAAGCCATGCAAACGCAAGCCCAGGAAGTGGTACAACCGCAGGAAATCTTCCAGCCGGTGGCTCCCCCAGTGCCCGGGCAAGAGCTCGCGCCTGAGCCTACATTCACCCAAAAACCCAAGAGAATGAGTGGCTTTTTGATCTTTTTACTCATCTTCCTGGCCATAATAATCCTCACCGCATTGGTGTTGGTCTTTATGCCAAGTTCCTGGTGGTGCGCGATCACCTTCAACGGCTTGCCTGGCTGTCCGGTTCGATAAAATCTGCTTTTAGAAGCGCTCAAGTTTTGAGCGCTTTTTCTTTTTTAAGTGCGCTTCCATTATAATTAGCCTATGTCTAAAAAAGCATCCACCAATCGCCCTATCGCCGTTTATGACTCCGGCGTGGGTGGGCTTTCGGTTTTACGCGCGCTGCTGAACGAACTTCCGAACGAAAACTTTATTTACCTGGGAGATCAAGCCCACGTGCCTTATGGTGAGCGCAGCCTGGAAGCCTTGCGAGAACTTGCTGATGGGGTTACCCGCTTTTTTATACAACAAGGCGCAAAAATTATCGTCATTGCCTGTAACACAGCCTCTGCGGCGGCATTAAAATACTTGCGCGCGAAATATCCCGAGCAAATATTTGTGGGCATGGAACCCGCGGTTAAACCTGCTGCCGAGCAAACCCACAGCCACAAAGTTGGCGTGCTGGCAACGCCTTCCACATTCCATGGCGAGTTGTATGCCTCTGTGGTGGAACGCTTTGCCAATGGCGTTGAGATTTTCCAAAGCACTTGCCCAGGATTGGTGGCACAAATTGAACAGGGCAATTTGGACGGCGAAGAAACCATGCGCATTTTGCATGATGCCCTTGACCCGATGCTCGCGGCGGATGTTGACAAAATCGTACTGGCTTGCACCCATTTCCCATTTGTCATCCCACAAATTGAAGCGATTGTGGCTGGACGTGCCACGGTCATTGATCCCGCACCAGCCGTTGCCCGCCAAACCGCGCGTGTCCTCGCCCAAAAGGATATGCTCTCAACGGCTACCAAACCTGGTCGCATCCATTTCTACACCAGCGGCAACCCAAAAAACTTACAAGCCATCACCCACAAGCTCATCGGACTAAAGGCGTCAATCCATCAAGTCGCTTGGGATGATGGCACATTGCGCCCAAGCTAAAAACCGCTGTATATCAACAATTATTTATTGTTTATCAATATATTTCTATTGACAATCGGCAATTATGCTGCTATACTCTCTTTGTAAAACACATAACAAGGAGTTTTTTATGAATAAAAACAAAATCCTTTCTGGATTGCTCATTTTTGGTTTAGGGATTGCAACTTTCATTATTGTTGCAATTGGCATTCAGCTGGTGCCATTATCCTTTGCAACAGCAAAAGCCAACCCAGAAATTGCGCATATGCGTGTGCCGGTGCTGATTATGGCATGGTTCATTTTGGCTTGTATTTTGGCTATTGTCGTACTGGCTGTTGCTTTGTTCGGGCGTATCATCAAAAACAAAGTTTTCGAGCAAAAATCAGTCAGCCTCTTAAAAGCCATGGGCATCAGTTCCCTGGTTCCCATCCCTGTGCTCATCGCTTTGGTTTTTTACACCATGAATAACGTTGCCGGCTCAATCACCAACCTTTGGGCATTCTTCGGCATAATGGTTTGCATGATGGCTTCAATCTTCTTCTTCCTGATAAGCTCTCTTTTTCAAAACGCGGTTGATTACAAAACCGAAAACGAATTGACGGTTTAGGAGGCAAAATGGCTATTATTGTGAATTTAGATGTAGAACTTGCCAAACAAAAAATGAGCCTCACCGAGCTTTCTGAGAAAGTGGGCATCACCTTAAGCAACCTTTCCATCCTCAAGACCGGCAAAGCGCGTGCCATCCGTTTTGACACCCTCAACGCGATTTGTGCCGCCTTAAACTGCCAGCCTGGCGATATTCTTGAATTTAGAATGGATGAAAAAGAATAAACTTGTTCACCTTCAAAACATGCAGAGAAGCTGGATTAAACCAGCTTCTTTTTGTTTCAACCCCCGGATTCAAACGCTTATTTCACAGGCTTGTTTGGCGTACCCGGTGTCGCTCACTTAAGAAAAAGAAGAACAAAAGCAAGAGGAAGGCAAGGTGCAGCAGAATCATAAAGAGCACATTTCCCGAGCGCTGCTCAGGTGCCCACAAAAAGAAGCGTTCGAACCAGTAGAGGGCAATGCCAAGCCCGCCAAAGACCCAAGCCCAGATCCCTCGTTTAGCATGCCTGCAAAGAATCAACACCAGCCCACCCAAATTAAGCAAACCATACACCAGCCCGGAAATTAACAAATAGCGGTAATGAGTAGCCGACAATGTGAATTCCTGCAAGACCGCGCCGTGCTTAATGGCGCCATAAAACCGTAAAAACCCTGATGCAGCCATCAAAATGAATACAAGCGCGTTAAGCCGTGCCAAATGATTTGCTTTGTGAGCAGGCAATTGGCTCTCTTTGTTTTTTTGCGCTTGCAGATCAGGGCTCATTGACTTAGCTCTCAACATCAAAATCGCTTAAATAACCTAATCGCGCCAGGGTTTTTTGCACTTTCTCCAAGCCGCCGGCTTTAATAACAACCGCGACCGGTCCCAGGGAATCCCCTAGCCATGCCTTGGCTTCGGATTGCTTTAGAGCTTGCAAAATGTCTGGTGATTCCAGGCGCAAGACGGTGAGGGTTTCCATTTGAGCTTCTGTGCCATGTTCTTGCCATCGACTGAGCGCTTTCACCAGGTTTGGCGGTGGCGCGCTTTTGCCATATTTGCGCAACAAACTTATCAGATGGTGGGTGCTCAAGCCCACCTTGGCTGCTTTTGTGAGCGATGCCGGTGTTATTTGATAACTGGAAGCTTCGGGGCCAAGCTCCAGCCACTCAGCAAACCGTGCTATTTGATAGCGGGCGATTGGCGCGGTTTTATCACTCATCGTGATGTGTCCGTTTGGGTGAGCGATAAGCGCCTCTTCTTCATCAGCTATTTTCTCATGAACCGAGATGCCATCCAAGGCTTTTATGGCAGACTGCATGGAAAAGAACAACTCACCTGCCTCATCTTCATAAACACGGGTCAAGCCCAACCAAAACATCCATTGACAGATAAAAAAGCGCAAAAAATGAGGCTCAACATCTTGCCAGCTATCTATGCCACGCAAAAGTGCCCCTGTCCTCGCGGAGTAAATCAACCACACATCATAGTCCACGCCTTGGCGTAAAAAGTCCGGTTCAATCTCTTCCACAACGCGCACAAAGTCTTTCAAGCTAAACCATTCACCCACCGGAAGTGCCTTGAGCAATGTCAAAACCTTGCGCCGTGTCGGCAAAGGATCGTTACGCCAACTGCCCTCGCAACGCAACTCAGGCGTAAGGCGCAATTCATTAAACACTTTGGCATTCGCCCAATTAGCAATCAACCAAGCTAAGCTTTCTGCCCGCGATCTTTCAAGAAGTGCCCGTGCCAGGTCTATTGGCTTTCCATCCTTACCCAAAAGCCCCAAATCAGCAGCCAGTGCCTTTAGATAAGCCCAATAAGGCTCAGGCTTTGCTGATTTTGCCAACAAACGCGGCGCGTCACCCAAACGCAAAGCAGCAAACAAAGTGCAAAAGTCGTCTACCACTTGATATGCGTGGTCCTTTTGCGCATCAATCGCCGGGGCAGTCTCAGCTTTTAGCCGTTTTTCAATTGCCAGATTCTCTTTTTCTGGGACCTCGGGCAACAATGTTAAAAATTCCGTGGGAATGTAGCAGATTTCAAGCAGTTCATCGTCTTTGCGGATGAATTCCCGCCCAATTAAAGCACGGTAATAAAGCAGTTCAGCAGTAGAAGCAGGAAAAAGCCAAGGTTGTTCGCGTTCGCGCTTACCCGGTCCCATGGAGCGCAAATCGCCATATTTCCTGGCAAAACGAGACCACGGTAGTTGTCCGCCAGCCTGCTTTATATCTGCCAAAGCTTCCTTCGCCAAGGCAGGCAAAGCCTGATAAAAATCATCGAACAATGCCTCTTCCAACAGCAAAGTTGATAAAGATTTTGCCACCGCGCGTTTGTCTGCACCTTGGGCAGGCACAGCCCAAAGATCCGCCAAATGGCTGAGCATTTTTAGGTCATAACTTCTAAGCAGGGTGTGTAAATCAGGCATCGTCTTGAGTATACATCATGACGAATGGGCTTGGACTTATTGTTCAATTTTGATGCTGCGCAAGCCTTCGATTTTGGAAATTTTTTCCACCAAATCTTCCACGCTTTCAGTTTTTCTGAATTGCGCCACAATGGTGATACGCAAACGTAAACTGCGCGTGCTTTTGCGCACTGAAAAAGAGATTAACTTTTCAGCAATTTCAGTCATGGTTTTGCGCACATTGCGTATAACGCCATCTTCATAATCCACATCCACCACAATATTGCGGATTAAGTTGACCCGAACAAACTTTTTCTCAACAACATTGATTAGGGTCAAAATGATGAGCATAAAAACCGTGGTAATAACGCCCACCACATAATAGCCAAAACCAACAGACAAACCCACAATCGCCATCGTCCAAAGCGTTGTCGCTGTGGTGAGCCCTTTGATGTTGAAGCCATAACGCAAAATAGCACCAGCGCCGAGAAAACCGATGCCCGAAACGACCTGCGCGGCAACTCTGGTGGGATCCGAGCCAAAGGTCGCTCCCATCTCAACAGAAATAATCGCCGCCAGACAAGCCCCCAACACCAAAATCATGTGGGTGCGCAAACCGGCAGGCTGACTGTCTCGCTCACGTTCAAAACCAACCACACCACCCAATAGCACAGCAAGGGATAAGCGGATGAGTATGTCAGTTATGTGAGTTTCTCCAATCATAATGTCACTTTCGTATGGCTCATTTGGGTAATAGATTTTACCATGCTTTTGCCCCGTCTAATTCCTTGGTTGCTTAGCAATGCTTTTACATCCGGCTTTCGATGCCAAAAAAAGAGCTTTATTCATTTAAAAGAATTAAAGAATTTTAGAGCAAACCATTGGATTAAAGCCCAGCGGCTGTTTTTTCAAGCAGGGCGGATGTTTGTAAGGAAAGAAAAAAACTGCTTGCAGAATCCTTATTTGGGCTCAAAGTTTTTCAGCAGGTCTTTAACCAGCTCAAAACAATCTTCAATCTCATCCGGTTTGGCAAAGACCTGAAAAGCCCAGAAGTTGTTTTCAGTTCGGCTGGGGTCTTCATGATAAACCAAGATTTCTTTGCGCTCAAACTCAACCTGTCCCGGCGGATCATTAAGATAGTAGTAAAAAGCTTTCCCATTGATGTTGAGCTCATACCTTCCACCGTAGGGTCCGTTTCCACTGCCCAGCAATTCCTGAAATCGACAAGACGAAAGGTTTTGTGAGCGCAAACCGGAAAGACCGAAATCGTTTTCCTCTATACCCCATTCTTCTGCGTCGAAATCAAGCGCAAAAGGCGGGTTTAGAACAATTTCTGGGTGAGGATCATAAGAAGATGTCTCTTGTGATGCTGTTTCACTATCTGCAGAGTCAGGATCTATGGGCGTATTTAGCACAGGGGCTGGTATCGCACTCTTGCAAGAGACAAGCACTAAGATCGCCATGAATATCACAAGAAAAACAGGGCTTTTTTTGATTGAATTTGCCATCATACTCCTTTGGCAGGTCAAAAGCTAAGCTCTCAAAGGTCAAAATAGCTCAGGCACCGCTCATTAACTTTCAATGATTTATGAAAGCCACATAATAATTATACTGGTCTTAAAAAAACAAAAAAGCTATTTCCTTTTTTATTCGCGTATCGCTTCATTTGCCCCTAAAAAAACCGCCTGCTTTCACAGGCGGTTTGCATTGATTTTTTATCCTTGTGAGGGTGGAAGCGCCGATTCCGCGGCACACACCACGCCAACCAAGCCGCGCCCGGTATGCGCTCCCAGTGCCGTTCCCAAAACCACCTCTGGCTCCCAGGTCACGTTAAACACTTTTTCCATTGCCGCTTTCAGTTTAACGCCTCCCTCGGAGTTTGCAGCCGTCACAATCTGCGCGCGAAGTTGCGTTCCTGCCTCGTGATACTTTTGGAGTAAGGCAGGTATTTCTTCAATCGCTTTTTGGAATGAGCGTTTTTTGCTTTTATCGTAGTATTTCCCATCTTGCTGATCCACCTCGATAATCGGTTTAATGCCAAGCAATGATGCCAAAAGACCTTTGAGATGGCCAATGCGTCCACCGGCGATCAAATACTTCAAATCGGGCAGCGTAAAGTGGGAGGTCACCGCTTTTTGGATTTGTGCTAAATGCGCCAATATTTCTTCTCGGGATTTGTTGGCTTTTGCCATCAATGCGGCAGCACGCACCTGCCATGCCTGTCCTGCTGAAAGGGTGAGCGTATCAACAACAGAAATGTTCGCTTCAGGCACCAACGCAGCGGCTTGTTTGGCAACACCCCAGGTTCCGCTCAATCCAGACGAAATGTGAACAGAAATGATATCTGGATCTTCTTTTGCCAGACGTTTGTAAATATCCACCACATCTCCCAAAGATGGCGTGGCGGTTTTGGGCATGCTTTTGGCTTGATCCATCAAGTCATAAAACTCACGCGCGCCAATATCAATGCCCGCCTGATAAGAAACGCCATCCACCTCTACCTTGAGGGGAAAAACGGTTACATCCAAATCCCGATATTCTTCTATGGTGAGATCCGCACCACTATCACATACAATTTTCATAATTGTCCTCTGTCTTCATATTGACTTTTTTGCATTATCAAGAAAAGTCCGCACTATTATAGCGCACTCATTGAGTACGCTCTATTATAGTTTTCTATATTCACTTTACATAGCTTAAAGCTTCTTAAAATGACACAGCTCATCAAAGACTGGCGGTTTGTCATCACTTTCGTAACGAATTAAACCAGGTGTTTATCACCTTTCGATTGCGTTTCTCAAGCGTCTGTGACATTTCCTGAATTTTGCCTAATATATCCTGCAAATCCCATCCGCGATCCAAAATGAGTTGTTTCACCAGCGTGTTGGTGTCTGCTGTCATAGTGGTTTGGGTAAGCATATCCACCAAGTGCCAGGGTGAATGAGCCTGCGCCAAAACATCCATGGTAATCAACTCAAGGCGCCTTAGAACCTCTTTCATCATTTTTTGCCCTGTTTCCAAGTTGCTCGATTCGATGTAAATGCGGTTAATGGGTTCTGTGCCAGAAGCACGCATACGCAGGTAATGATGGTCATCACCACTTTCATCTCGCAACTGCATCTCAACCAGTTCATAGCGAATACCGCCCAGATAGTCCACGGTCAAGCCAGCTATTTTGGGGTGGCTAAGGCCTTCATTTTGAGCTAAATCAAGATAGTAGTTAATGAAACCTTCTTTGGCTTCGAGTGGGGCGTCAACATCAGCCCTACCGGCATGCGAACTTGGATCTGTGGAGGTGCCAAAGCTTTCCCAAAGACCAGGCAAGCTCACCAGTTCATCCCAGATTTCCTGCAGAGAATTCAATGGCTTTTCTTCACGGGTGCCATAATAAGCAACCATGTCCATTACCAAAATGTTTGCCCAGGGCCCGTCCTTATCCAAAACGTGGCCACGCGTGGTCAATCCGGAGCTTTCTTCGCCACCGATTAAGATTGAATCGCGCCAATTTTCAGGCAATTCCTTCAAAAAGTTGTAGGCATTATCTGTGCGACGGATTTCTTCAATGTACTTGATACCCACCGGTACTGCGAAAGCATTTTCAAGCGCGCGGGTTTTGATGTCGCCAACACGGCTTTTATATGCCACTGCCCCAACATAACCGGGCAAAGCGCCTGGTTTGGGTTTGTTGTGCTCATTGCCGGCGATCATACCCGCCAATGGCTCTAAAAGTGGCGAGCCGGTTTGGGTGGCAATAACACGCCCTGTTAAACCACGATCAAGACCTAAATAGCGCAGAAGCATGGGCAAAATTTGATTAGGTCTAAAATAGGTGCCGTCACAGTCCACAATGCCGTAACGATCCGCATCGGTATCCATACCCATGCCCAAATGCGCACCGGTTTTTACTACGGTGTCCTTTAGCAGCTGGTTGAAAGGCTCCTCAGGATTAGCATAATCCTGACCGCCAAGCTCGGGATCCACCTCAGCATGAATAACCGTAAAGCGCACGCCGGCTTCGCCAATCAAACGGGTTAGATAATCGCGTCCGGCACCGTGCATTTCATCCACCACGACCATTTTGTCTGCAAAATAAGTGCGAATGCGGTCAAAATCAACAGGAATGCGCGCGTTGCCATTGCCGTTGTTCTTGATCCAATGCACATAATTATCCAAGGGGTCAAATCCGGTAACCAAACCACGGGCTTTTGCCGCCCGGATGTCCGCCTGGCCACCGGCAGCGTCTATCAATTGCAATTCATTAATGCGAAAGGCAATAAAATCGGTCACATTGGTTGGCGCGGGATAGCCCAGACGCGGGTTAAACTTGATGCCCTGCCATTCAGGTGGGTTGTGGCTGGCAGTGGCAACAATCAAGCCTGCCACATCATCCTGCGGTAAAACATCGGTTTCGTAGAATGAGAGCGCAGGTGTTGGCACATCACGCGTACCAATATCCAGCCTAAAACCATTGGCAAGACAGGTCTCAGCTGCCCATTGGGTTACCAGGTCGGCATTGGCGCGGGTGTCATGCCCCAAAACCACACGTCTGCCAGAAAGATTCTCTGCGCCAACAAACGCCGGCACATTTTCGTTGTTCATAAAGTCACAAATCGCCTGCACCACTTGCCGGGCGCGGGTTTCGGTAAAATCATTGCCCCATCTTCCGCGCACACCAGAGGTGCCAAAGCGCAAATACTTGCGGTCATAAATCTCACGCAAGAGCCCTTTTACACCTGCCAAGCCAATCAAAACAGGGTCAGCAGTTCGCAGGCGCATAGCATACAAACGCTCATAAATATTGCCAATTTGAATAACCCGATATGCCATTAAACGGTCTGGGTCCTGTTTGTGATCCAGCGTTTCCAAAAGCGGGAGTATTTCAAAGGCGATGTCTTCTTTTAGGCTGTCAAAGATGGGTGAAGTTAGATAAAACCGCGCCAAATCGATTGCCTTGCGACGCATTTGCGCGCTCTTTGGGACATAATCCTCATCGATTTCCTTGCGAAAAGCCTCGCCTTTGCTGTCTTTTGGCAGAAAAAGTTCCAAACGACCTTGCGTTCCAGTGGCGGCAAGGCTGAGCAACAAACTCAAAATGCGTGAGCTTGTGGTCCGGTCTTGCCCCAAAAGGGCTGTATTGGATTGCAGCCAAAGTTCCAGCTCGTCCAGAAAAGCGCTCATATCCGCGATGGCAGGTTGCCAAAGCTCCGCTTTATCGGCAACTAAAATCGCCCGGTTAAGGCGATTAAATCGAAAAGGTATTTGTGTCACAAAAGGTTTGTCATTAATCATGGTTTACTCCAAATAGTCAATTATGCCTTGGCAATCAATCCGCCATCAGCCACATTCAAGACTTCAATTTTACTCCCAGCGGGCGTACCGGTTTCCGCTTGCACCAACTCACAAATTTCCCAGGCGATTTTCGCCAGCTCATCCGCCGTATGACGGGTGTCTGCTTCAAGCATTAAACGGTATTTATCTTCCGTGCCAGAATAACGGGAATTAATTTCCACCAAGCCGGGCAGGTTTTCGCGCAAGGTTTTAAAACGCTCGCTCAAGGCTTTTAAATCATCCAGGGGAATCTTTTTGGCAACATCACATGAAGCCACCATCTGCGGGTATTTTTGAATGCGGTCTGCCAGGCTAGCCAAGCGTTGTTCGCCCGACTCCATCATCACGCGCAAAACAAACAACATGGTGCGCAAGCCATCTCCGGTGTGGTGATTTTGATCCAATAAGATAATATGTCCGCTCTGCTCACCACCCAATCCCAATTTGGTCTTGGTGCGGGCTTCTTCCTGAATTTTTTGCAGTGCCTCGGTCACATATTTATCACCAACTTCTGTGGTCTTGAGTTTAAAACCTTTGCTCTGGGCGTATTGCTTCAATGCGCCATTTGCCATAACCGTGGTTACCAGCGTATCACCAAGCAGCATATCCTCTTTGTGTAAACATTCCGCCAGAATCGCAAGCATATGATCGCCGTCAATCAGGCGTCCAAGTTCATCCAGGAAAATGACACGATCAGCGTCACCATCAAAAGCGACTGCCAAATCCGCGCCATGTTCTTTCATCAAGGCAGCAAGTTCAGCTGGATTTGAGCGCGCGCGTTCAGACCCAGAACGAACATTAATTGATTTGCCATACCGTTCAACATTAATCGGCACAACATCAGCGCCCAAAATTTGTAAAACGCGTGGGGAAATCCGGCCTGCCGCGCCATTTGAACAATCCATCAAAATGCGCTTGCCATCAAGCTTCAATCCGCGCTGACTTGATAACAAATCACGCACGTAGCGGGCATGCAAATCGGACCTGTCAAACACTTTGTTTTCGTCCATCTCTGGGAAGACTTCAATATCTGTTCCCTCCAGCACCGCTTCAATTTCCAGCTCCTGCTCAAGGCTCAATTTGCTGCCCTGACTGTTAAAGAACTTAATCCCATTTTGATCGGCAGGATTGTGGGATGCCGAAATAACCACACCAGCAGTGGCTTGATAATCCTGGGTTAAGAAAGCAACCCCGGGTGTAGGTAGGATGCCCAAATCCCAAACGATGGCGCCGGTTGCGGTTAAACCCCGGGTGAGGGCTTCTTGCAATCTGGGACCAGACTCTCGTGTATCGCGTCCGATCATAAAGATGGGTTGCTCATTTATCGCGTCTGCATCGTGTCCTAAAACGGTTCCAACCGCGTAACCAAGACGGGTCATAAAAGCTTCTGTCATGGGGTGTTGACCGTAGGTACCCCGAATGCCATCCGTTCCAAAAAACTTTATTGTTTGCATAATCACCTTCAACTATCTTATTTCGATATCTGCCACAACCGGCAGGTGGTCTGAAACCCGTCGGGTCAGCTCATCATCAATAACATGGCAACTGTAACTCACCAAACGGTTTGCCGGTGCAAAATAAATATGGTCAACACTTCCCGCATTGCCATGCGTGGGAATGTCATTCTCGGGCACCAGGCGCACGAAATTGTTATCTTCAACCAAGTGGTTTTTGAGGGTAAATTCATCCGGCTTGGCATTAAAATCGCCCATCAAAATGATCGGTTCGCCGGGAATGAGCACATGTTTTTCAATCAGACCCAAGACATTCAAAATCTGCTTTGAGCGCGCCATTTCTGCTGACTGAATGGTTTCTTCCCAAGCGTTTTCACCACGTTCGCCTACAAGTGTGGTAAGGTGCAAGTTGAGCACAAAAGGAAATGGTGCGTTTTTAAGGCGGGTAATAATCACGTATCGTGGATCAGTATCGCGTGTGCCTTCATAGCGAACTGGCTGAAAAACCGGCACATTGCGTGGCACACCCGTTCTCTCAGTATCGCCAAGGCGCGCGAATGGCATATGCGAGAATACTGCATTCCCTTTGGACCAATCCCACCAGTCATTAAACAGACCTTCAACCATCAAGGCTTGTTTCACCTGTAAATGCTGTTTCATTGAAAGGGTTTCGCCATAAAAAGCGTGTCCGAATTGCGCGTCGTAGCGGATGCGATCCGTCATGCTATGTAAATGCCCGTCGCCATCCAGATACTGGGCGATTTCCTGCACACCTAGCACATCCGGTTTAACACGGTTGATAAGTTCGGAAATCGCTTCCGATTTATCATAACTTTCCTGGGGTGAACCCCGGTAATTTTTGATTCCGCCACCCAGGTTAAGGGTCATCAGACGAAGTTTGAGCATGAGCGTATCAGGTCTCCTTATGTGTTGCCTGAATTATACCAAGCAAAACCATGCCCCGACATGATCCTTAAAAAGCTGTTTAATCTTAATTGAACAACTCAAATGAAAGTTGGGTTTTGCAAAAACGCAAGCGATTGTATCTGATGTTGTGCGCTCACAAAAACTAAAAATCAAAGGACCTTGGCTTTTGAATATCGTCCATAAGGTTTAGACCACTTAATCAAACAGCATTCCAACAAAGCTTCAGTTTTTTAACAGCAGGTTTAAAAGCGGACTTTTGAATTTGAGGCGGTTTTTTCCGTCTGACGGGCTTTTTATCCGAAAAGTGCGCCTCGTGGTATAATTATTAGGTTGCGCTGGCATCAAAAAATCAGTCAGCCGGAAAGACATTATGGACGATCAAAACGATTATTTTGGAACAGAAGAGCCCGATAAAGAGCCTTCTACGCCACAAGAAAACGAAATAAAAAACGATACGCCTCAAAGCCCTCAAGACAGCAAGCTAAACCCAGCTTCAGACGTCGAGTCAGTGGGCATCGATGAAGAAATGCGCACCGCCTACCTCGATTACGCCATGAGCGTCATCGTGGCGCGTGCCCTGCCGGATGTGCGTGACGGGCTCAAGCCTGTGCATCGCCGTATCCTCTACGCCATGGACGACATGGGCATCCGCGCCAATACGCCTTACAAAAAATCCGCGCGTATCGTGGGTGAGGTGCTGGGTAAGTACCATCCCCATGGCGACAGTGCCGTTTATGACACCATGGCACGCATGGCACAGGATTTCTCGATGCGCTACACCCTGGTGCAAGGTCAAGGCAACTTTGGCTCAATCGACGGCGATCCACCCGCGGCTATGCGTTACACCGAAGCCCGCCTCGAAAAAATCGCCGACGAGCTCATCGCCGACCTGGATAAAGAAACGGTTGACTTTGTGGACAATTTTGACGCATCGCTCAAAGAACCTGAGGTCCTGCCAGCGCGCATCCCCAGCTTGCTGATGAACGGCTCCAGCGGTATCGCCGTAGGTATGGCGACCAACATCCCACCTCACAACTTGCGCGAGCTGGTATCCGCGCTCCATCTACTGATTGACCGCTGGGACGACATTGAAGAGGTTAGCGTTGAAGAGCTCATGCAGCACATTCCCGGGCCAGACTTCCCCACAGGTGGCGTTATTGTAGGCACGGAGGGCATCCGCCAGGCTTATAGCACCGGTAGAGGTCATCTGATGGTACGCGGTGAAGCGGTTATTGAAGAAATCCGGGATGGGCATTATGCCATCGTGATTTACGAAATCCCTTACCAACTCAATAAAACCAGCTTGATTGAACGCATCGCCGAACTCGTGCGCGAAGGTCGCCTGGACGCCATCGCCGACATGCGCGATGAATCCGACCGCAAAGGGATGCGCATTGTGGTCGAGCTAAAAAGAGGCACACAACCTCGTAAAGTGCTCAACCAGCTTTACAAGTACACCCCATTGCAAAGTACTTTTGCCGTGCAAACTCTGGCATTATTAGACGGCGAACCACGTATGTTCACCCTCAAGCGCGCGCTTTACCATTACCTTGAGCACCGCCAGGTGGTTATCACCCGTCGCACGCTGTTTGAACTGGATAAAGCCAAAAAACGCGCCCACATCCTGGACGGCTTGCTCATCGCAATTGCCAACCTTGATGCGGTTATCAAAACCATTCGCGAATCACCAGACGCCGACGTTGCCAAAACACGATTGATCGAACGTTTCGACCTCAGTCCAGAGCAAGCTCAAGCCATTTTGGACATGCAATTGCGTCGCCTGGCAGCCCTTGAGCGCCTCAAGATTGAGGAAGAGCACAAGCAACTCATGGCAACCATTGCCGAGCTTGAAGATATCCTCGCCAACCCGCAACGCATCTTGGACATCATTCGCACAGACCTCAACGAAGTTGCCGCGAAATACGGTGACGATCGACGCACACGCATTGCACCAGAGCACGAAATGGACCTCTCAGACGAAGCCCTCATCCAGGATGAGCCTGTTTTCGTTTCCATCACCAATCGCGGCTACATCAAGCGCGTGGCAGATGGTGCCTATCGCTCCCAAGCCCGTGGCGGACGTGGTGTTATTGGCCAAAGCATGCGCGGCGAAGACGAAGTGGTCTTTTTTGAACGCGCGAACACCCTCGGCACGATGCTTTTCTTCACAGACCTGGGCAAAATCTACACCACCCGCGTGTTCGAGCTTCCCGAGGAATCACGCCAGGGTCGTGGCATCCCTTTGGTCAATCTTTTAGACCTGGAACCCGAAGAAAACGTTACCGCCATGCTGGCTGTAAAAAACTTTGATGAAGCCAAATACTTTGTGATGGCAACCAAACTGGGCAGAGTCAAGCGCCTGCCTCTGGCAAGTTTTGCCAACGTGCGCCCTTCTGGCTTGATTGCCATCAACCTCGATCAGGGTGACAGCTGCGGTTGGGTGCGCAAGACCAACGGCAAAGATGACCTCATTTTAGTCACCCGCGAGGGTAAAGCACTGCGTTTTTCCGAAAGCCAGGTACGTGTTACCGGTAGAATGACGATGGGCGTGATGGGCATCCGTCTAAGAGGCGAGGATGAAGTTATCGGCATGGAAGTGGTTGAAGAAAACGGCACCCTTTTGGTTCTCTCCGAACGCGGACAAGGCAAGCGCACCGTGATGAACGAATACATCCCCAAGAATCGGGGCACATTGGGCGTGACCACCTTTGCGCACCTTGAGCTTGAAAACATCGGACCCCTTGCCGAAGCTTGCATGGTTAAGGAAGAAGACGAAATCACCCTCATTTCTCAGGGTGGTATCGTGATGCGCACCAAAGTAGCCCCTATTTCAATTCAGGGTCGCGCCACCCAAGGCGTACGCGTGATGGAACTGGACGAGGGCGATACACTTGCCGCGCTGGCACGCATTGATGCGCGCGAATCCTTCCCACACAGGGACGGTAACGCCGAAGAAGGAACGCAAACGGATCCTTCAGAGCCTGATGAAGAGTCACCAAAGACCGATGAAGACATTGAACTGATTATCATTGATGAAGATGGAAGCGATGAAAGCGACTTACTGGATACTGAAGAAATCTTTGACGATGATTTCCATGAAGAAGCGTAATTAAGTGTTTTCTTCTAAAAACCAACAAAATCAACTGGCGCGTGGCAGGATGCCACGCGCTTTTTTTAGTTTTAGAGCAACTCCTTCCGGGCTGCTTTGCCAGGTCTCCAGACCGGGCATTTTCCTACGCGCACGGTGAGGACACCGGCGCGATCTGTGGCGTTAAAAGGAATAAATTAGAGGATAAAGAATAATTTTTTCAGAAAATAAAAGGGGTTGCTTAGAGGGTAGCAGGCCTAATTTCAGAAGAATAAAGCTGACGTAATGTGCCTTGCTCATCTTCGACCAAAAGCGCGGCGTTATCTTGCACACCAATCAGGCGGAACCATTCGATTTCGCCTTTTTCGTTGGCAATTTGCACCTTTTCACCCACATAAGCTAATTTTTCGTTCCATTTCAGAATGAAATCTTTAGAACCCATCTCCGGGCGGATTTCATTTAGGCGGGTCAACAACGATGTTAAAACCTCATCAACAGAAACTGGATAGCCTAATTGCGCCTCCAAACTACTGGCTCTAAAACGCAAACTTTCTGATGGCGGATGTGAGCCCAAGCCCACATTGACCCCAATACCCACAACAACCGCTTCTGCAAAATCACTGCTCCACAAGGTTTCTGTGAGAATACCACACACCTTGGCGCCGTTCAGTAAAACGTCATTAGGCCATTTGAGCTTCCCCTTTAAGTCATATTTGCTTTCAAAAACATCCAGCAAGGCTAAACCTGCCAAAGCTGTAAATCGGAATAAGTTAGCTTGTTCCTCATCACTCGGTCGAATCAAAAGGCTCAGCGCAAGCGATTGCCCTGGCGTTCCCTCCCACTGGCGGTCCATGCGTCCACGTCCTTTGGTTTGTTTTTGGGCGGTCAGCGCAATATTGCCCGGAGCGCCTGCCTCAGCCAGCGCTAAGGCATCCGTGTTGGTGGATCCAGTTTCCACAAGCGAATAAACCTTAAAACCCGCTATTTCTTTCGGTGTAATTCCTTTGATGAGATTGAGTGCCATAATTCTTTGCCTTTTGGCAAATTATAAAGGCTTAGGGAAGAATCGGGGCAAAGTAAAACAAATTTTAGCCCCTTCCTTATAATTTTCGTCTATCCAAATTTTGCCGCCGTGGGCTTCCACAATCGATTTACTCAAAAACAATCCCAAACCTGTTCCTTTGCTGGTCTTTGTGCTATGGTCCGCGCGATAAAAACGGTCAAAGGCATGTGGCACGTCCATTGGATCAAAACCAGGACCATGGTCAGAAATACACAGCTTAACCGCATCTTCAAAGATTTCACCATCAACTTCAATGGGTCCCGCGTCTGCATATTTCAAACTATTGGAAATGAGATTGCTAAGCAGCTGATTGATGCGCGTTGGATCAGCATAGACCAGCGGAAAATCATGCGGCAAATGGGTAATGAGGGGTTTTTTCTCTGCGTGCACAGTATGCTTGCGCAAGAGATCTTCCACCAAAGCGTCAATATCTAATTCGCTCGCGCGCAATGCCAAACCGCCGGCTTGCAGGCGGGTTGCATCAAGCAAATCCTCAACCATGGCAGCCAAATGGTCGGCTTCATCTTCGATAACCGCCAGGCTTTCATCCACCATGGCCTTATCCCATTTCACATCATCGCGACGCAAAGTGCTGGCGTAACCTTTAATCAAGGCGATTGGCGTTTTGAGTTCATGGCTGATAACCGACATAAAACCGGTTTTTAGATCTTCAGCTGTGCGATGGCGGGTGATATCCCGCACCGAAGCAATAATGTTCAAAAGTTGCCCGTCGCTATTAAAAAGTGGCGCGTAATTGATTGAAACCGGCAAAGGCGCCAAACCACCCCAGCGTGTCATATCGCCTTCGATGAACATTTCTTCACGGGGATAGCGCGTCCAGCCAAAGGTCATCGCCTCAGTAATCGGCAAACCTTTTTTGACACCTTGCCAAACCAACACTTCATCATAAGTCCTGCCAATTAAAGAGCCTGGGGAGGCATTGATCAGTTTACAAAATGCCGCATTGACCTGGGTGACCTTTAATTCCGGGCTCAAAATGAGAATACCATCTGCCACCGAATCAAGCAATGCCGCCACACGCAAATTGTGGTCAAGCACTTCTTTATAGAGCTTGGCATTGCGCACCGCAATGGCAGCCTGGTTAGCAAAACTATTTAAAAGCGAGTAGTCATTGGCACTAAAAGTGGTACGATAGTTGCGAAAGACATAAATCTGACCAATCACCTGACCGCGCGTGATCATAGAAATACCCACACTTGAAATCATGCCCATGCTGATATCACTGAGCATCTTGTTCATTTCAGGGATGCGTGCGCCATCTTCACCAAGGTCTTCCGGCAAGGTTGCCATCCAATCCTCAATATAAGTGTAAAGCGCCTCAGGCAAACCTTGATGCACCGCAATGTTCCAGTCCTGGGTTTCATCCAATAGCGCAATGAAGCCGGCATGCCCACTGAGCATCTCGACGGTGATGCGCAAAATACGCGTGAGCAGCACGGGTAAGTCGAGCTCTTCAGTAAGCGCGCGTAAAATTTCTAACAGGTAGTCCCGTTGCCGAACACGATAATCAGGTAACATTTTTATCCTTCGTAATTGCTTTTCTTAGTCTAAATGTTTTCCAGCTCGCGCCAAAGCCGCATAGTTGGTGTTGTCCATGTGCAAAGGTGTAACCGAGATGTAACCTTGTTGAAGCGCGCCGTAATCAGTGAAGTCTTCCATCAGTCCGGTTGGTTGTTTGCCGCCAATCCAGAAATAAGGTCTTCCAAAGGGGTCTTCACGTTTGAGTAAAAAATCGTGGTAATAACGCGTTCCCAGTCGTGTGAACTGCACGCCTTTGTAGTCATCTTCGGGCATAAAAGGCAGGTTGATGTTCCAGATAACCATCTCTTCGTCTTCCATGGGTCGCTCTAAAAGCTTGAGGATAATTTCGGTCGCTTTTTGGGCGGATTTTGAAAAGTCAAGATTCCCATCGTTATACTCAGGCGCGTCAAGCGAAACAGCAAACCCTGGCTTTCCCATAATCGCTGCTTCAAGTGCAGCGGCAACTGTGCCAGAATAGCTGACATCTGTACCAATATTCGCATTATTATTAATGCCAGAGACCACGAAGTCGAATTCCATGTCTAAAGCGCCCATTAACGCCAATGCCACGCAATCACTCGGTGCGCCATCCGAACTGTATGCCCATGAGCCATCCGAAAGTTGCAATGTCTTGATACGCAAAGGCACATTCATCGTCTTTTTATGCCCACAAGCCGACCAGTTTTTATCAGGCGCCAAAATGGTCACCTCAAAACCCGGCACCTGACGCAAAGCCTGTGCCATTGCCAAAATACCTTTGCTTCTAACCCCATCGTCATTTGTTAATAAAATGCGTTTCATCTGTATCAATAAACCCTTCTAGTGGCGTTTTCGTCGTTTTTTCTTGCTTTTGCTCTTGGTCTGCGGTTCATCTTCTGCTGAAGAATGCGCAATGCCTTCCTGGTTGGTAACCAGGTTGGGTCTAAAGCGGAACATGCGGCTGACCACCGTTTGTCGCACGGTTCCCATTAATTCGGAATACATGCCGCTGGCTTTGTGTTTGTACTGTACCAGCGGGTCTCGTTGGGCATAGGACTCCATGCGAATGGATACGCGCAATGCTTCCATTTCAGTGAGATATTCCACCCAGGATTCGGTAAAAGTGCCCAAAAGCAAGTCGCGATAGATGCGGTTTTGGGTTTCGTAACCCAGCACACTTTGAATCTCTTCGTGCATTTCTTCTGGAATATCATCGATCGGACTTTCCGCAATGGCATTGTATTGCTCTTCGCCCAGCGTTTTTGCCAGCGCTTTGCGGGATGGCTCGTGGGTTAGAGATATGGTGCGGTTCAAATTGCGTATGTTCATCAGGTCAGCTGCGCCAAAGACTTCAGCCAAGTGCTCTTCTGCACCTTTAAGATGTTCGATGATATCTTCGGTCAGCTGTGCCACATCAGCTTTGCGCAACTTTTCTGCCATGGAATAAAGGTAATTCAGGCGCATATGCGCGCGGAATTGGCGTTGGCGCGAGCGTGGATCAAACCCAATGCGCTTGCCCATCGTGGTCATTTGCAGGGCTTTATACAAAGCTTCTTCATCCTCCAAAGCTTCCTCCAAGAGGGCTTGGTTGTTTTCGATATCACGCAGCACTTCACCATTTTCGCCAAACAGTCTTTCAGTGCGATGGTCAAGCGTATCCTGCGCCTGGTCCAAAAGGTTTTGTCTGGTGTCTGCCCAATCCTGACTGGCAAGATCGATGGCTTTAAAAGGCCAGCTTTCACCGAATCGTTTTTCGAGCGTCAAAAGCGTTCTTCTTAAGGTGTTTAGGGTTACACCTGTCCGCAAAGCATCGCGCAAAGGTGCTTTCATGCTCATTGGATCTTCACGCAAGGTGCGCTGCTCCGCGGCTGCCAGGCGCACCTGAACGCCCATCAGGCTGCTTAATTCAGCTTGTGGGTCACGAAGTTCTTCGGGGTCAAAGGTTTCCAAAAAAGCGTCCAATGCGTCGTTGCGTTCTGCAATCTGGTTCTTGATGGTTTCCTGGTTGCGCGTCAAAAGCAGGTCCACACCTTCAATGACATGTTCATTTTCTGCCTTAACTGCTTCTTGTGCCATTGTCAACAAACGGCGCTTGAGTTCGTCCAAAGTGTCTACATCTTCAAGTTCATTGGCTGCCATCTTTAAGGTATAGGAAGGGTAAACGCCAAATTCCGTGTTGATGGTGGATTGTATGTCTTCAAGCTGAGCCAAGAGCTTCCAGGGACCTTCGGCATCGATCAAAGCTTGCTCAACTTTGGGCGCGATTTCATTGCGCACCATATCTTGCACATCATCATGCAAGTCTTCTTTCAAAAAGATGCGGTCGCGTTGCTCATACACACGGTTACGTTGGGTGTTGAGCACGTCATCATACTCCAGCAAATGCTTGCGCACGTCAAAGTTCGAGCCCTCCACGCGGGTTTGGGCTTGTTCGACCATGCGGTTGATAATGCCAATTTCAATAGGCATGCTTTCATCCATTTTGAAGCGTGCCAGCATGGCTTCCATTTGGTCACCGCCAAACATACGCATCAGCTCGTCGTCCATTGCCAGATAAAAACGCGAGGAACCTGGGTCGCCCTGACGTCCCGCGCGTCCACGCAACTGGTTGTCGATACGTCGTGCTTCGTGGCGCTCCGAGCCAACCACGTGCAAGCCACCCAACTCACGAACCAAAGCCATTTGCTCCATGTATTGCTTAAAAGCGTCCACGGCAGTTTGTTGTTCTTCTTCAAGCTCAACATTCAACGCGTTTACAGCTGCCAGGCGTTGAGGCATGGTCATGTTATAGGGATCAAGGTCACTGTGCTTTGCCAGAACCTGGTTGAGTTCTGAAAGCAAATTCTCGGGCAATTCGCCGCCAAGCTTGATGTCCACACCACGTCCTGCCATGTTAGTAGCGATGGTAACCGCGCCAACCGCGCCAGCTTTGGCAATAATCAACGACTCTTCGGTATGCTTACGCGCATTCAAAACCTGGTGCGGAATACCAGAGTCAAAAACCGGTTTCAAGCGTTCCCAATGCTCCGGCTCTAAAGATAAGAGCTCTAACAAGCCTTCGCGGTTGCTTTCATCGGTCAAATCCATTGTGTTCATGCCAAACTGACTGCCCAGCCGCCTCAATTCTGGCATGCGCAACTTCTGCAGGGGTTCATTTAAACCGGCAAGTTCCGGCGCATGTTGGTAATCTTCTTCTTTGGCGCCTTTGCTCAATCGCCAGGCACGCCTAATGAGGTTCACTTGCACCACACGCCGCACCATGTCGGAGCTCATTCTGCTGGACAGGTGTTCAGAGCTTTCCACCGAGGTTGTACCCACCAATTGCGGCCGACCAATGGCATGATAACGCAAAATTTCAAGCACAATCGCGCGCAGCTTGCCTTCAGCGGTACGATAAATGACATCCGGGTAATCCTTGCGCTTAAAGTACAAAGCGTTTTTGTTGGGGTCATCTTCCGCAAAGTAATAGGTATAGTCATAGCCAAACTCATCCTTGGCTTGGGTTTGATCGATACCCGAATCGGGTTGTTCAGCTTTATATTCAAGGTTTGAAGGAATAGCCAGCACGTCCAAACCGTAAATGCGGAAGAATTCTTCTTTTTCGGTCATCGCGGTACCGGTCATGCCAGCCAGCTTTTTGTACATCCTAAAATAGTTCTGGATGGTTACCGTGGCGTGGGTGATATTTTCAGCTTCCACCTTAACGCCTTCTTTGGCTTCAACCGCCTGGTGCAAACCGTCTGACCAGCGTCTGCCAGGCATCATACGACCAGTAAATTCGTCCACAATAACAACCTCGCCACCCTGCACAATGTATTCCTTGTTACGATGGAAGAGGTATTCAGCGCGCAAACTTTGCTCCAAGAAACCCAAAAGGCGGGCTTGTTCGGGAGTGATGTCTTCGGGCCGTTCTGGATCAGAAAGCGGTTCGCCAAGCATTTCCTCAACGTGTGCCACGCCAATTTCGGTTAAGGCAACCGATTGGTCTTTTTCGCTCACTTCAACATCTTCAGGTTGAAGCGCTTTAACGATTTTTGCCATGCGATAGTAATTTTCCGAATCTTCATGTGATGGACCCGAAATAATCAAAGGCGTCCGCGCTTCGTCAATGAGAATGTTGTCAACTTCGTCGATAATCGCGTAGTGATGTGGCTTTTGCACGCGGTCATCCCAACGCATAGTGATGTTGTCGCGCAGGTAGTCAAAACCAAATTCGCTGTTGGTGCCGTAGGTGATATCCGCGGCATATGCGTGCTTGCGATGAACCGGTCGCAGTTGGTGTGTTTCTTCAAAAAGGGAGGACTCGTCCGGGTCAAAAATAAAGGCACGTTGCGAAGCCCCATCAGAAGCTGAAGCCGATTGCAATACGCCGGTGCTCATACCCAAAAAGCGATAAATCGCACCCATCCAGCGTCCGTCACGGCGAGCCAGATAGTCATTGACCGTAATCAGGTGTGCGCCTTTACCCTCAAGCGCGTTGAGGTAAAGTGGCAGTGTGGCACTCAGCGTCTTGCCCTCACCAGTGCGCAGCTCAGAGATAGAGCCATGATGAAGGTTGATTCCGCAGATGAGCTGCACGTCATAATGGCGCTGCCCTAAAACACGTTTGCTGGCTTCGCGCACAGTGGCGTAAGCTTCGGGAAGCAAGTCATCCAGTGTTTCGCCCTTGGCGAGTCGCGCTTTGTACTCGTCGGTTTTGGCAGCCAGCGCTTCGTCGCTTAAGGCTTCAAATTGAGGTTCAAGCGCGTTGATTTGCTCAACGATGACGCTAAGTTTGTCGATAGCTTTTTTATTGGGGTCCCCTGTAAAGAATCTTGCGATTTTTTGTAGCATAATGTGTCCTCTTATGGGCTTAAAAACGAAATTGCCCAACTATGCATTATAGCACGGGCGCTTTGCTTCTAGCCATTAGCATTGTGTTGGATTATTGCGGTTTTGTTAACGGCTGGTTTGGCGATGAGTCCTCCGCAGACGAGGCTTATTGTTCTCGCTGGGCTCTGTTGTTCACGCCGACACACATCCAACATCTACACCTTCGGCGGGACGCCTCAGGAAGCAATTAGTGGAATGGATGGGTTAAAGCACGCTTCGGCGGGATGCCTCAGGAAGCAATTAGTGGAATGGATGGGTTAAAGCATGCTTAGGCGGGACGCTTTAGTAAGCGAAAAAAGCTATCGGTGAGCCAGATTTCAATGTGGTTTCCTGTCCATGTTTCATTTTGGTCAATCAGTGAGCCCAGGCAAAAGAGATCTGCACACAGGTAGCACTGGCGACATCATAACAAAAATAACAATCAGAAAAACTGCTTGTGGAGGCGTCCTCGCCGACACACAACCAACATCTACACCTTCGGCGGGACGCCTCCGCAAGCGTGGTTTATAGCCATGCTGGGCTCATAGTTCTCGCAGAACTTTGTTATTCACACCAAAGTGAAGCAACTTTGCGTTTTACCGCTTATGCCAAATCAAAAAATCTAATCCCTCTATGCTTCACTTGATAATGTTGTACTGGTAAGTCGTTTTTGGCGTGAATTCTTTGTTAACTGAGTTTATGGTCGGGTTTTCTCCCCATTGCTCATCACCAGCATCAGTGATTGCATGATATTGAAGTTTCGTAAAACCAGAACGTCCTGCCCTAAGATTAAAACCAAAGTTTAGCCGATCTTCACCAACAGTAATATCCACGGTTCCACTCACCCTATCCGTATAAGCATAGGTTGTAACATACTCACTCATCGTATTGCCTGCCATGGGCTCCAAAGGAGAGTGTTCAGTACGTTTGTAATCAACAATATAAGACACCTCAGCTGTACCAACACCGGATACTAAATTGATGCTCCCGGTCATTTCAAAATTTTGCAAAAGAACCCCAAAATGATCGATCTCTTGACTACCCTGAGAATACTCCGCATAGGGTACCTGAATCTTAAATGAGCCATCAGTTGCTATGGGAATGGTTGTTTGGGATCTTAATGCCAGGTCTAGCCAAATCAATGGCACGCTATACTGCCCTAAATTTGATGATCTGCCATCATCTACCAGGGTTAAACTCTTCACTTTTCCTTCATTCAAGTTAATTGTTAAGGATGGTGGAGACAGCTTGAACGGAATTGTTTTGACAGGATTATCCGATTCCGGGTCACCATTTGGAAGATATACTTCAAGCGTGTGAGGCGAACCTGCTATGATGTGCCCTAAAAGGCTCATTTTGGTATTAAGTGTGCTTTTAAACATCACTGCTTGCCAATCGCTCACCTGCGCATTGGTGTTCAGCGGTGCAAAGCGTATGATATGGTCAATGTAGCCCTCTTCCTGATCCACAATCTCGACTGAAATCAAGGTATTCAGATAATCAACCAGCGAAATGAAAGCTTCGTCCAGTTTCCTTTGGTTATCGAGAGTTGCCTTTCGGGCTATCTGCTCAAACACACCTGGGAGTATTTCTCTAAACAGTATCGCGCGCTTATTGGCAGAAACTTTGTTCCGGATCCGATCATTAAGTCCAGCGCCACCGCCAGTAAATGCCAAGTTAGGGCGCACCTCAGAAAGATAATAATCAACACCCAGCTTATTCTCTGCTGTCCAAAATCGCTTGGTATATTCATCCACCAGCGCTTCAATTTCCGCTCGCACGTCAGCATCAGATTTGCCACCCTGGGTAACAATGGGGTAAAGCAGATTAAACCAGTCTGCAGAGGAACGATATCCGTCCTGTCCTTTGGTGTAATAAAGCGCATAGGCTTCATCATACATATCTTCGCGACCTTGCACTGCCTCTGTGCCAAATTTATTAATCGAATAGTCCACAAAGGCAATTGCCGCCATGCTGGCTGACATAACAGGACTGGCCAGCTTGCCAGCAATCTTACCAACCGTGTAATTCAATGCCGTTTTTAGACTCATTACGGTTGCTTCATGATAGTTTCCGTTATAAACAGCTACCCCAACTTGCACAACAGAGGTCAAAAGCCCAATGTGTTCCAGCTTATCGCCGATTACATTGAGGACATCTTCACCGTATGCCAGGAAGCCAGTCGTTTGCATGATGCCCCCAAAAACACCAGAGCCAAGCGCCAATGAGGTGTCAACTGCCTCTATGCCAATATTAATAAACTCTAAAGTATCCTCAGATAGAGCATAAGCAGATATTGCATCCAAATATCTTTGAATATCCACACCACTCATATAAGGAAAGAGATATTTAGCATAGGCGCGACGTTTGCCTTCATCGCTAATCTTAAAAACGCCATACTTCGAAAGGTGATCCGTAAGAATAAGCACTTTTTCCCCGTCATACTGAAAGAAAACCGGCTCCCATGTGCCCTTCACTTCGTCAAAATATGCCGCACCGGCGTGCTCATTTTTCCTGGTCTTTAGCGGGATTTCCAGCTCCACTACCCCAACTATCTCTGTGCCAGTGAGTGTAAACTCATAAACCTTGATGTCTATGGGTTCTGACTCTTCCTCAGCAATCAGAGGAGGAGGATTATCCACAACCCGAATTTCTCCGGAAGCATTTTCAATATCCATCAATGCGTTGAGTTTAAAAGTAACCCCAGCATTTGAAATGGCAAGGTTTTCATTGTTAATACCCTCTGTTTTGGTTGTTTTGCCTTTGTTTAGAAAAGGAACCAAAACGAGGGAAATAAGCAAGGCAATGGCTACGATAAGTACTGTACCAGAAATGATGAGCGCAACAATCGGAATGGATCTTTTGTTTTTCTGAGCTACGGGTGTTGCGGTAAAAAACTGTGGAGGGGTTACGGGTGAGTGGTATTGCTAATAAGACGGTTGCATTGTGATGGGTTGCATTTTTTTTGACCCACAGTGATTGCAAAATTTTGCTTGATCTTCAAGCTGTTGACCACAATTGTGACAATATGCCATTTCAAACACTCCTTTGTGTTTTCTTCTAACCCACGCTATAAATGGATGGCTTTGATAATCTACCTTTAGCTTGTAATCAGACGGGTTTAGCCATCATTTTACATGCCAGAGGTATCAAGCTCTAATTTGCCTGTAAACTACAACGCTTTACAGTTTCGGTTTTCGCACTTTGATTTAATGACAAAAAACAACAAATTCATTAAAGTCCCTCCTCGGTTAAAACACAGCTAACTCAAAAATAATCCTTAACTTGTTAGACTGAGGAATCATCCTCGGTCAAAATAAAATAACACTACAAAATGTGCCGACAAAAGCCGACTTGTCCTCCTCTGAGACATGAATAGAATATCACACAGGATTGATAAATTGGGTATGTAAAACAGGTAAATCGACAAGAGCAAAAATCTACAATTAATATCGACTGGCTCAGTAGATTATAGAATTATTTTACCAGATTTCTTGATTAATCATGATCAAAAAAGACCACACTCACACCGTCGCCGCCTTCTTTTTCACCCCCAACTTCCCAGCGTTTCACAAAGGGTGAGTGACGCAGCTCATCACGTGTGGCATCCTTCATCGCGCCAGTGCCATGTCCATGCACCACCCTGCCAAAAAGCATACCCGCGGCAAAGCCTTTTTCAAGCCAGTCCTTGAGCTCATCCAAGCCATCATCCACCCGTTTGCCCCGCAAATCCAGCTCCAAACCCGGAGATGCCACCGAAGGCAAGCGTGTACGCCCTTTCTTTGCAGGTTTAAGGGCTTCAACCACGGGCTCTTCAACTTCTTCAGCCACCTTACGTCTCAAATCCTCTGCTCGCACACGCAACCGCAACACGCCGGCTTGCACTTCAAAAGTCTCGCCATCAATCGCGCTGATCACCGCCTCGGTGCCCAGCTTGCGTACAATCACTTTTTCGCCCACCTTCAAGGGTCCTTTTTCAGACTTGGGTCGGGGACGGCGCTTGATTTGGCGCGCCTTTTTCTCTTGCTTAACTTCGACCTGCTCAATCTTCTCAACAACCTGCGCCATCTCTTGCCGTTGCTCCGGTTTCGCCTGCAAACGCGCCAGGGTCTTACGCACCTCGCGCAATTCGCGACGCATATCCTCAAGCTCTTCCTCTGCCTTGTTTTGAGTGGCTTCAAGGATGGCATCCTTGCGGTTTTCGATGTCATCAAGACGTTGATTGAGCTGTTTGCGCGTGTTTTCAGCATCTTTGCGGGCACGTTCTGCCTGGGCGTAGCTTTCCGAAGCCAAATCGCGTTGGCGGCGGATTTCTTCCAGCAAATCATCCGCGCCGAGCTCTGTGGGGTCAATATCCTGCTTTGCCATCTCGATAATTTCTGGTTTCAAACCCAATCGCTCGGCAATCGCCAAAGCGTTTGAGCGACCAGGCAATCCAATGGTCAGGCGATAGGTTGGGCGCAAGGTTTCCAGATCAAATTCCAACGAAGCATTGACCGCGCCTTTGGTAACGTGCGCGTAAGCCTTTAGCTCAGGATAATGCGTGGCAACGATGCTGGTAATTCTTCGCTCCAGTAAATAGGTCAAAACCGCGCGCGCCAGGGCAGATCCCTCTTGTGGATCGGTGCCCGAGCCAAGTTCATCCAGCAAAATCATCGAGCGATAATCTGCCCGCTTTAGGATGCGCACCAACTGCGTGATGTGCCCCGAAAAGGTTGAAAGCGATTGTTCTATGCTTTGCTCATCGCCAATATCCGCGAAAACGTCCCGAAAAACGCTTAAAGAAGAACCACTTTGCGCGGCGATAGGCATACCTGATTGTGCCATTAAAACCGCCAAACCCACCGTCTTGAGGGTGACCGTTTTGCCACCTGTGTTGGGTCCGGTTAGCACAATGGCGAAGTTTTCAGGGTCCATTTCCACGTCAATAGGCACCACTTTTTCTGGATCAAGCAAAGGATGCCGCGCGCGACGCAGGCAAACCACACTACCTGGATGATGAACCGCAGGTTTGGGGTCAAAGGCGAGCAGCTCTGGTTCCACCGCGTCAAGCTCATCAGCATATTTGGCTTTCATCAAAATCAGGTCAAGCTCAGCCATGGCGCGATTGCTTTCCACCAAACTGTCATGCAATTCGGCTACCCGCAAGGTTAGCCCGCGCAATACGCGCAATACCTCATCGCGCTCTGCCAGCTCCAGCTCGCGGTACTCATTGTTCAACTCAACAACAGCTAAAGGCTCCACAAAAAGTGTTGCCCCACTCGCGCTTTGGTCATGCACAATCGACTTAAAACTACCCTTACACTCGGCACGCAAGGGCAAAACGTAGCGCCCACCACGTTGCGTGATGAGGGCTTCTTGGAGCAGTTTCATCGTGTTAGCATCGTTGATATAGCGCATCAAGCGGTCCATCAACCGCGCGTGCACCACCTTTAATTTACCGCGAATTTGTCCAAGGGTTGGACTGGCGCTGTCCAAAACCTCACCACGTTCATTAATCGTGCGGTTGATCAGGTCGATAAGACCAGAGCCATCCGTGAGACCCTCCGCGATATCGGCAAGATGAGGCAGTTCTTCAGCGCGGTTGAGGATGTTGCGTTTGGCATCCCGCGCGCTGATGAGCGTGTTACGCATGGCAATCAGATCCGGCGCTTCCAAAACAATTGCGTTTTGAGCCAAATTGACCAGGGGTGCCAGGTCAGTTACACCACTAAAGGCAAGGCTCTCGCTCAGGCTAAGCAAATAGCGTGCCTCACGGGTTTGGGCTTGCAAATCGAGCGCTTTGGGCAAGCTGCTTGTTGGACGCAGACGCGTGGCAAGAGCTTCAGAAGCGCTAAAGGAGGCATAAGCCTTTAGCTTGCCCAGAATTTTGTGGTATTCCAGCACGATTAAAGATTTCGGGTTCATAGCAAGAAAAGTTTATCATAAAGGGCTTTAGTTCACATGGCGATTGGTTCTATTGCCCTGCGGTGAGACGCCGAGGGCATCAGTGGTATGCCATGCTGAACAGGGACTTGTTCGCACCGGTGTCTCTGGGTTTGATTGCGCCGGTGCTGCTTGCGTGCAGGCCTCTTTTATCTGCGCCCACCGAGCTCATTCCCTCCGTAGAAATCCACAGCGGAACAAAGTTGCCATGGTCCTAAATCAATTCTTTATAAAAAAGGTGTAAATTTCTAGACAATTGACAAAAAGGAGTCGAAATGAACACCAAGGTTTACAACCTAAAACAAAAAAACTTCATCCAACGCATAGCGTATTTAGCCATTATCCTCATGCTTATTATCAGCATGCTCCCCACGAAAATGACGCATGCCAGCGTCCAAACGCATCAAAACCAGCTTACCGCAAGTCCCGCGAAAGCACGCCTTTTTACGGGATCCAATGGCAAAGCCACCGCAGACCCAGACGGTCCGCACTCCAAATATGATTGGCCGGTTGAATGGAGCCAAATGGCACACCTCTTATCTTCCTATCAAAACTACCATGATGACAACATCGATTACGCCTACTTCCATCAGGGTATCGATCTCCTAACCGCGGTTGCCAACAAACCCATCTACACCCGCACCGGTGGTCAAGTCGTCAATGTTGAAAACTACTTTGAATCAAAATGGTATTGGGAAGTCGGCATCCTGGATCCAGAAGGTTATGTTTGGCAATTCCATCATGTTGACCCGGATAGCATTCCCAAAGCCATCAAAGATGCGCACGCTGCCTACCTCGCCAACCCTCAAACCGGCGGTTTTGTGCCTGCCAACACCTTCATCGGTGAGGTCATTGACTGGGAAGGCCAATCCATGGGCTATGACGGACACCACCTGCACCTCAACATTTTGGCTGCCGGCGATGTTGCCATCAACCCACTCGAGTTCCATAATCCCGGCACTTATGTGGATAACCAATCACCCGTCATCAACAAAATTGGCTTGATGAATAACGATCAGCTCATCCAGGGAGACAAAGTCAAGGCGAACTTGAATTACAGCCTGTATATGAACGCCAGCGACCTCTACAAAAGCCCGGTTTTCATCCTGTCACCGCATAAAATCGAATTCAAAATCGACGATGCTGAAGAGTGGACTACGATGTGGGAATTCCGCAAGATGCCCGGCGAAAATGACATCTACCAATACCTGCATGACGTATATGTCCCTTACCTGACCAAAGGCAACGAGGCGGCTCGTAACTTTTACTTCAACCTGGGTTTTACCAAGGAAGGTCAACGCAGCTTCCCCAAAACTCCTGGCTAACACACCATCCAAGTTCGCGTCGCTGACTTTGCCGGCAACACCGCTGAAAAGTCATACACCTGGACGGTTGAGTCGGACAATGAAAACACCGCACCTATCGCGAATGATCAAAACTTGACCCTCTATTACAACCAGGCGGCTAGCATCATTTTGACCGGTTCCGACGCCGATGGCGACGCGCTCAGCTTCAAAATCGTTGAGCAACCCAAACACGGCAGCTTAAGTGGCACCGCTCCAAATATGGTCTATGTGCCGGAACTGGGTTTTACCGGTAACGACAGTTTTCAGTTTGTTGTCAACGATGGCAAGGTGGATTCAGAAAGGGCAAGGGTGGACATTAAAGTTCTGCAGGCCTTGTTTCTGCCCATAGCCATTACCGCCAACTAAACAAATCAAACACCCACACACCCACACAGCATCCTTCATATGGCTGTGTGGGTGTTTTTTTATGGCAGGCGAGCAATCTTTAAATCCAAAGCCAATCCTTGTCTGGCTTTGCGTTATTTCAACCGGTTTGAGATAAAATGAATGACGCTAACCAAACGAGGCATACCTATGACATTATCAAACCCTAAATCCGCATCCCGTAAACACTTACCCATACTTTTCCTTTTCGCGCTCATTCTCAGTTTGTTATTGAGCCCATTGCACCCCCAAACCACGCTTGTCCTTGCAGCAGACATTAAACAACCTGAAACCGGACAGGGCGATTATGGCTTAAACACGGATTCTGCGGGCATTGCCACAGCAGACCCAGACGGACCCCATTCCACCTACGACTGGCCTTTTGAGTGGGACCAGATGGGTCACCTGCTTTCCTCTTACCAAGGCTACGGCTCCCTGGACTCGGCCTATTTTCACCACGGCATCGACATGGTGTCTAACCAACCCAATGTGCCAGTTTATACCCGCTCTGGTGGACAGGTGGTCAATGTTGAGAACTACAACACCCCACCAGCACTGTACTGGGAGGTCGCCATCCTTGATCCCGAGGGTTACGTTTGGCAATATCATCATGTGGATCGCGAATCGATTCCTCAATCCATTTTTGATGCTTGGAACGCTTACCGCGCTAATCCTGCAACTGGCGGAATTGTTGAAGCCAACACGTTTATTGGCAATGTGGTTGACTGGCCGGTTGAAAGTTTTGGCTACTTTTTCCACCACATCCACCTCAACATCCTCGCTGCGGGTGATATTTACCTCAATCCGCTGGAGTTTCATAATCCGGGCAACAAACCTGATACGCAAGACCCGGTCATTCATGAAATTGGGCTGTTTACAGGCTACACCTTGCTACCCGGCAACTCAATTGACTCAGACACTCAATACAGCCTTTACTTGAACGCCAGCGATCTTTATCAGAGCCAGGTTTTCAAACTGGCACCGCACACCATCGCGTTCAAAATCGACGGCGCTGAAGAATGGACCACCATGTGGGAATTCCGCAAGATGCCCGGTGGCTCAAACGAAAAAGCCTTCGTCAACGATCTTTACATCCGCAATCACACCAAAGGCAACTATGAGGCGCGTGATTTTTACTTCGACCTGGGTTTCACCATAGACGGACAACGCACGTTCCCAAAAGATGCCGGACAACATACCATTGAAGTGCGTATAACTGACTTTGCGGGCAACAGTGCGCAAGATTCCTACACCTGGTATGTGACAGAAAAAATCAAAGATAATGGTTGCGCAAACCGCCAAGGCATTAGCAAAACCTTTAGTTTCGCAAGCAGACGCCTTATCGAAGATATCGACTTTAAACTGATGCTGGCGCACGAACAACGTGGTGACGTTTGGGTTAGCCTCAAAGGACCCGGTGACCCAATCCCAACCTATCTAATCAAGCCAAATGCTGACAATAACAAAAACTACAACGTCACCATCAACGACTCCATAGAGGAGCCCCTGCATAATGGACAGGATGACGACTTGAGCGCACCGGTGTTTGGACGCCTGGCAGGACCAACCCGCGATGGCAATCTGGAAAGCTTTTTTGGACGCGAAGCCAAAGGTGACTGGACCGTTTTCATTTGTGACAACGAATCTGGCAAAACCGGCGAACTTTATTTTCTTGAGCTCGAGCTCCATCTTTCGGCAAATTCAGCTCCAATCGCCAATCAACAAAACCTAAAAACAGCCTACTTACATCCCGTTTCAATCAGACTAAGCGGCTCCGACCCAGATCAGGATCCCATCAGCTATGAAGTCAAACAAATGCCCACGCACGGCACGCTGACTGGCACCGCGCCCAATCTGGTATATACGCCAGATGCGGGCTTTTCTGGTGAGGACTTTTTCACTTTTGTGGTTAGTGATGGTGATTTGGAATCAGAACCTGCAAAGGTAAGCATTCACACTTTGCCAGCTCTGTTTTTCCCAATTTCGATTAATGCTGATTAAAACGCGGCAAACCATTTAGGTTGAAGCCAACATACCCGAAGCCACACCCAGCTGCTGCATCTGTTGGGTGATGGCTTTGCGCCTTTCCATTTGCAGACTGATGCTCAGCTCTTCTACCAAGGCTTCGGTGTTTTCTTTGGCTTCTTCCAAGAGGCGGTATCGATACAGGTTTTCAGCTGCGATGGCATCTAAAATGAGGTCATACAGGCGAATGGCATTGAGATGTTTTTCAATACGTTCCAGAATTTGCGTGGGCTCGCCCTCAACAATAGGCTCCGGAAAAAGCTCATGCTCCATCTCTACAGTATCTGCCAAATAGGCACTATCGGGCAAAAGGCGACTGAGCTTAGGCTTATAAGCACTTGCCATACCCTGTTTTTGAAAACTTAACAAAGACACACTGGCAATCTCACCTGCATTCAAGGCAGCTTCCCAGCCACGCATTAATCCTGAAACACGGTCATAATCCGGCAAAGAGCCGTGCGACAAAGCCTCGCCGGGCTTGAATGCGAGCCCTTCAGCACGCATCGCGTTTTGCAAACGCAAGCCAAAGGCTAAGACCTGGGTTTGCCCGGTTTGGTTGGTTTCTTGCTCTAATAGTCGCGCGGTTTCATGTGCTAATTGTTTGTTATACTGCCCACAAATGCCCCTGCTACTGCCAATAACTGCCAGAATTTGAATCTGCGAGGGCTTGTTGATGGGTGCTTGCTCTTGCTCCGTTTGACCAGCGCGTTTTGCTTTTAAAACTCGCGCCAGGCGGGGGCTTTTATCTTTTGAATGCAGAAAAGCAGCGATTTGTAAAAATCGGTCTTTGTATTCCTTTAAAGTGCTTTGGCGGTTAAGCGCCATTTGCATCGTGCTCAGCGAAAGCACACGCAAAGAACCCAATAAAGGCTCAATAGCTTCCAGGTTTTCAAGCCTGGTTTCTGCGTGATCGAGGACTGACATTATTCCGTTTCTTTTTGGCTTAAATCCGGGAAATCTTCAAGCGACCAAATGAAGACAACCGTGCCATTATAGGTAATCATTTGCTTTTCAATGCCAAAACCAGCGTGCAGGGTGTTATCGGAATCAATATCAGGTGTGATTGCCCGTAAGAATTTCACCAGATCTTCATCTTTTACCGCACTAAACATGGTCGTTTGGCTTTGGCGCAGCATGCCACCGCGTGTCTCAAAGAAAGTTGCCGTAAACCCTGCCTCAATGATGGCATTTAAGGTCTCTTCTGCAAACTTTTTGGGAACAATCGTCATCACCATTTTCATGATGCCTTACTCCTTCTTTTATGCCAGGACTGCGCAAAACCTTCTAATGCCTGGTTGATGTAAGCCTTTGCCTCTTCGCTCAACTCTCTTTGATAACGAATGATATCAACGGCTTGAGGGGCTTGGGCATGCAAATGCAGCAACATTGCTTCCGAAAATCTGGGAATATCAGCAGGCGAAACGGTGTCCATATGCCCTTCACTTAAGGCGTAAAAAAGCAAGACCTGGTCTGTAAACCAAACCGGTTTGTGTGGACCCTGACGCAAAAGCGCCATCAGCCTATCGCCACGTTCAATTTGCTTTTGGGTGGACTCGCTCACCTCTGTGCCAAAGCGCGAAAAACGAGCCACTTCTTCATATTGTGCCAATTCCAACTTTAGCGCCTTGACCACATCCTTCATGGCGTTTTCTTGTGCCGCGGAGCCAACACGCGAAACAGACATACCAATATTGATGGCAGGTTTATCACCTTTGTTAAAGTCATCTGTGCTAAGCACAATTTGCCCATCCGTAATTGAAATGAGGTTGGTAACGATATATGAAGAAATATTGCCTCTTTGTGTTGTCACTATCGGCAAAGCGGTAATGCTGCCTCCGCCGTGATCCTCATTCAAGCGACAAGCGCGTTCCAACAAGCGGGAATGCAGGTAAAAAATATCACCCGGGTAGGCTTCGCGGCCAGGTGGACGGCGCAGTAAAAGACTAAGCTCGCGGTAGGTATCGGCATGTTTCGAAAGGTCATCATAAACGATTAAAACATCCATACCCTGATCTAAATAGAACTCAGCCATGGTTACGCCAGTATAAGGCGCGAGATAGCGCAATGCTGGTGGGTCATCCGGGCTGGAAATAATCACCGTGGTTTGCCCCATCACACCACCGGCTTTAAGCGTTTCAATCGCCCGCAAGACCGAGGTTTTCTTTTGCCCTATCGCCACGTAAATACACTTCACGTCTGTGCCACGTTGGGTCAAAATGGCGTCCAGTGCTAAGGTGGTCTTACCCACCTGCCGGTCGCCGATAATCAACTCGCGTTGACCACGTCCCAAAGGCAAAAGCGCGTCAATAATCTTTGTGCCGGTGTAGAGCGGTGTGTCCACAGGGGCGCGCTCTATCACACCGGGTGCGATGCGCTCCACAAAGCGGTGCTCAGCTGGGATAATCGGTCTTTGGTCATCAATTGCTTCACCAAGGGAGTTGACTACACGCCCTAAAAAGCCTAACCCAACCGGAATGCTCAATCGCCTGCCGGTGGCTTGGGTTAAATCGCCTCCGCGAATGCCTGCGTCATCGCCCAGTAACATCACGTCTACGTGGTTTTTATCCAGGTTCAACACCATGCCGCGTGTGCCGTTGGGGAACACCACCAATTCTTCAAGGTGTACCAGCGGCAAACCACTTAGCGTTGCCACTCCGTTGCCCACATGCTGAACAGTACCCACGCTTTTAAAAAGCATGCGATGTTGCAAGTCAAAAGCAGCTTCTTCGAGCTCTTTTAGCAGGTAATGTGTGCGCAGCGATCGTGGTTGTGCGCCAACTTTAGCCTGAACCCGGTTTGCAGATGCTTGAGTAAATTCCCGAGTAGCAACCCGCAAGGGGTCATCGTTTGCCAGGCGATCGCTAAATTGAGCCAGCAACTCGTTGGTTCTGATGTTCAGATGGTCCAAATCAGTCATTTTCTTCCATAGTAAAAGTTTCAAGCGACTTGGTCACATCATCTCGCAGTGTTTCAAGCTGTGCTGCAAGACTGTTGTCCATCACAATATCACCCACATGAGCTTTCACGCCGGCAATCAAGTTGGGGTCAATGATGATGTTCAGGTCAACTTCTTTATCTGCCAGCGCATAAAAAGTGTTGAGCATCTTGGCATGTTCTTGTTGCGTTGGTTCATATGGCAAAGTTACGTCAATGGTCGCAGAGCGTGAGACAAGTGCGTCGCGGATATTCTGCACAGTGCGCATATCCGTTTTGCCCAGGTTCCAAACGGTTTGATGCAATTCCTCCAAAAGTCCGTCATGCACAGATTTTGGAGTCACCGCGCGCAAGGTTTGGTTGGAGATGCTCAAAACCGTGTCAACCAGCTCCACTTGGTTCTTTTTAATGTCGATGGCTTGTTCTTTGCGTGCCTCTTGCACGGCATTGAGCATAATTTGGTCAGCTTGCTGACGGGTTGCTTCAAGCAACTCGTTTTGCAAAACCTGACTTGCCGCGTAAGCTTCATCCGTTATGACTTGAACTTCCTGGTCCAAATTACTAAGCCGTTCTTCAATTTCCCGCAGGGTTTCAGCTGCCGCCAGGCGATCACGTTCGAGCGCGGCTTTGTTTGCCGCCTTTTCAATCGCCCTGGCTTCAGCGCGTTTGGTCATCGGCTTAAAAACCAGGAAGTAAAGCACCACGGTGATAACCAAAAAGTTGACAATCTCCCAGATAATGGTGCTAAGCTTTATGTCAAGCATGGTTTAGCCTCCAAAGAAGCGTGTCACCAAGGGGTTGGCAAACAAAAGCACCAAGACAATCAGCAAAACGTAAATTGAACCGGTTTCAATCAGCGCCATTGAGATGAGCATGGTCGTGCGGATTTGAGGCGCTGCCTCGGGTTGGCGTGCGATACCTTCCAATGCTTTCTCGGCTGCCTTGCCTTGCATCCATGTGGGGATCATCGTACCAATCATGATGGTGATGCCAGCTACGATGGTCGTAACGATGGTGATGAGAGAGCCGCTATCTAGATTTCCCATTCTTTAATTCCTTTCTTTGTTTCCTTAAGGCTTTTTTGGCGCGCCGCTTGGCCGCCTTTTCCTCTTTCATTTTGATATCTTCCTCATTTATTTCAACAGCGGACGAAATAAACAGCGCCGCCAAAGTGGTGATGACGTAGGCCTGCAAAACGCTGGAGATACTCGAAATCGCAGTCATCGCCACCGGTAAAAACATAGGGATAATTGAAAAAACAATTGCCACAATCAAATCGCCACTCAGAACATTGCCAAAAAGACGCAAAGAGAGCGAAAGTGTGCGACTGAGTTGCCCAATCAGTTCGATGGGGAACATGTAAATCGGGCTGGCAAATTCTTTTAAATAATTCCAGACGCCCTTGGTGCGCATGCCATATATATGCACAGAAAAGACCACAATAATGGCAAGTGCCAGGGTGGTGTTGATATCTGCGGTGGGTGATTTCATGCCCGGGATGATTGAAATCAGGTTTGCCATCAGCACAAAAATCATCAAACTGCCTAAAACCGGAATGTAGGGATGCAAATCGTCCACATCCATGGCATCATCCACCACGCCAATCACCATTTCCAGAATCATTTCAAGCAAATTAGGCTTCAACAATTTTAGGATGAGCACAATGGCGATTAATATTGCCATGGTGATCCAGGTAAAAACCACCGTGTCGCTAACCACCATGCCCAAAATCTGGAAAGTTTTTTGCTCAAACATTTTCTTCCACCTTACTTTCCGTCACAAGCTTTACCTCGCTTTTAGCACTTTGTTTGTGATGCCAGACCGCCAAAATCCAAGTGGCGAGGGTTAAGGCAACAATAAAGGTTACCGCGTACCAAACATTCCATAGTACGGCACCAAAAAGCAAAGCCGCGGTCACAAACAAACGTAAGAAACGACTGACTGCAATGAATCCTACTGTCTTTTTAACGTTTTTGCTGTTTGGATCCAGGTTTTCTATGCTTTTTGCCAACATCGAAAAGGTCATAAAGGCCATGCCAGCCCCAAGCGCGATCCAAAGCAAGTAAGTTAAGCCTTCAAGAATGAGTTTTGGCATTTGCCTCCTTTTCTTTTTTGGCTTTTTCGTTTTCCTTTTCCATCAGATGAAACTCATAGCTAATGTAGCGGATAACCGCGGTGATTGCCACCACAAGTCCCACACCCAAGAGAATCATCGTCCAACGAATGCCGGTATCATTACTGCGGTCGATGATGAAACCAATTAAAGGGCCGAACACAATCGGCAAGGCGATTTCCCAGCCAATGGTTGTCGCGCGCAAGTCGTGGCCAGTAAACATGCGGCCGCGGCGCGTTTTGGGATCTTTTTGTCCTGGTAAGAGGACAGGCTCCTTTTCCTTTTCTTCCATCATCATCTCGTTGTCAAAATGCTTACCACATTATCAGCAATGCTCAAAATGCCACCGCTGACTTCAAGTGTTTTTTGCTCTGTGCCACTGGTGTAGGACAAGATGCCGTCTTCTGTGGCAGCCACCAGAGGCGCATGCCCGGGCAAAATGCCCAGCCAACCACCATCCGCAAGAAGCACACTTAGGCTACTCACGTTTTCCAGCACCACTGGTCCGCGCGCCATGCTGTGTATTTCTACCCGGAAGCCTTTTTCAGTCAGTTTAGGACTCATCGCCTAAGCCAAATTCTTCCTGGTCTTCCAACAAAGCGCTGGCTTGCAAAACCTCAGCCTGCTTCAAAACGTCCGCGATGGTGCCAGTCATATAAAAAGCCTGCTCTGGCACATCGTCTAACTCACCGCTTAATATGCGCGCAAAACCTTGAATAGTTTCGTCCAAGGGCACAAAAGCACCCGGCTTGCCCGAAAATTCTTCTGCCACAATAAAAGGTTGGGTCAGGAAGCGTTGCACGCGTCGCGCACGAATGACCGTTTGTTGGTCCGCCAATGAAAGCTCTTCCATACCCAAAATGGCAATCAGGTCTTGTAGCTCTTCGTAACGCGCTAAAGTTGCCTTGACTTGCATCGCCACACGGTAATGCTCTTGCCCCAGGTTTTCTGGAGTGAGCAGGTTTGAGCTGGACTGCAAGGGGTCAATCGCCGGATACAAGCCCAAAGCCACCAAACGCCTGGAAAGCACTGTGGTGGCGTCAAGATGCGAGAATGTCGCAGCCACAGCAGGGTCTGTAACATCATCCGCAGGAATATAAACAGCTTGCACCGAGGTAATACTGCCACTGCTGGTGGAGGTGATGCGCTCTTGCAAAACGCCCATTTCAGAGTCGAGCGTGCTTTGGTAGCCCATTTCACTGGGTAAACGTCCCAAAAGCGCCGAAACTTCAGAGCCAGCCTGGATGAAGCGGTAAATATTGTCAATAAAAATAAGAACCGGGCGTTGTTCTTCATCACGGAAATACTCCGCCATGGTCAAAGCCGTAAAAGGGATGCGCAAACGCGCGCCGGGCGGTTCGTTCATCTGTCCGAAGGCGAGGATAGTCGAATCCATCAAACCGGAGCGGTTCATATCCAGCCACATGTCGTTACCTTCGCGGCTGCGCTCTCCCACACCGGCAAAAAGCACAATACCCGAAGATTTAGTGATGGTGTTGTTCATCAATTCAAGCATCAAAACGGTTTTGCCAACACCCGCGCCGCCAAACAGCCCCACCTTTCCGCCTCTGGGATAAGGCGTGAGCAGGTCAATGGCTTTAATGCCGGTTACAATCATGCTTTTTGAGATCACCTGGTCTTGCATATCTGGTGGTTTGCGATGAATCGGCATGGTTTGCTCAGGCTCAAAATCGCCCATACCGTCAATTGGCTTGCCCAGGACGTTAAAAAGGCGACCCAAAGTCTGCCTGCCCACCGGCACTCTGATAGACGTTTCAAGATCAATAACCGGTAAACCACGACGCAGTCCAGCAGTACTCCCCATCGCAATGGCGCGCACCACGTTTGTGCCAACATGCTCCTGAATCTCCAGGATCAGGTTATCACCACTTCGGCGTTGCACCATCAAAGCATTATGAATGCTGGGAAGCTTGCCCGTTTCAAATTCAACGTCAACAACGACACCTACGAGTCGGACGATGACACCTACATTTTTGTGTTCTGTTACAATTTTTTCCACGATAATCCCAAAGTTAAGACCACAAACAAATCCACTGGCTTGCTTGTTTCTTAAAATTATGCCGGAAAACGGGCATGTTGTCAATTAACTCGACAAAGGACTTGGGTTGATTTCATACTTTTCTTACATTTCATTGCTTGGCACTTTATGAATGCCTAAATGGCTTAGGCACAAAAAATGCACCATATGGGATGAAATCATTTTGAGGAAGACTAATGAGCATACCAAGCACTGAATTCAAACCAGATCGTTTTCGAACCCAACCCCAAAGGCAGATTAGAAGCTATCTTGCTCAGGCGACTAAGCAGGAAACCAAAGGTTTTCTTGAAGCCCTGCGCCAGCGCGCGGCAATTAAGCCTTTAAGCTTCGTTTTCCAGGTTGCCCTTAGTTTGCTCTTTTTTATCCTTGGCTTGGCTTATGATACGCCTCTTTTACTCGCGCTTGCTGTCTTGGTTATGCCGGCTTACAAAGCATTGCTCAGCTTATCCCTCTCACCAGGTCTCAAATCTCTTCCTACGGCACTTGGGGCAGTTTTAGCCATTCTCTTAATGGCTTGCGCCTTTTTTGGCGGTGGCTACCTTGCCCAGGAACTCTACTTAGGACAAGCAAGTGCCGAGAGCCTGTCTCATTCTTTTATCCTCAATCAAACCTTGCTTGAATGGATCGTCATCCTCGGCGCGGCTGTATTTTGCGCGGTTTGGTTTAGCTACAACAAATCCCTTGCCCGCATCAGCGCGATTATCTTTAATCTTTTGGTCTTTATACCTTTTGGTTTTGCAGGCTGGCAATTTGGCAGTGATTCCATAAACAAAGCTTTACCTGCCATTGAAGTTGGCTTTTTGCGTTTGTTAGCGGTAGTGCTGATGATGACGCTCGTCTTTTGGATTCTGCGCATCAAACCCAGAGGCGCTCAAGGCTGGCTTATCTTGCTCGCGATGTGCGCTTTGTTTGGTGTCGCTCTTTACTTCAACCTGGGCGATGACCTCTCACCCAAAATTGAAGAACCTGGGGTTTACCAGGAAATTAAAGTTACCCCGGTCAAGCCAACCGAGCTGCCCATTGAGCCAAGCCCAACACTTGCCCCAACCGCAACATCAACGCCTCTGCCCAGCCCAACGCCAAAACCCAGCAACACGCCAATGCCCAGCCCGACCCCAGGCCCAGCTCAAGGCCGGGTGACACCCGAGGGCGGACTAAGATGCCGACAAGTGCCCTTTGGCTCTGTAACCTTGGAGATTCTTGAACAAAACGTGCTGGTTGAGCTGCTTGAGGGTCAATCCAACGTGGGTGACCGCGATTGGCAAAAAGTGCTCAGCCCCAATGGCGTGGAATGCTGGGTTGATGTCCGATTTTTGGAAATTCAAAATCCTTAAACCATCGCCTTAGTCAATAAAAAAAGCCCGTCAGGGGCTTTTTGATTCTATTAAACAGTAAGTGGACTTACTCTTGAATGAGATCTATGTTGTGAACGGAGGCATTAATCACCTGTTGATCCTCACACTCAACCACAACAACTTTGCTCTTAATTCCACTTGCGAAAACCGCCGGCTCTTCAGGCAAAGCTTGCACGATACCCACCATACCGGTGTAAGGCTTGCCTCTCAAGCGCACTTTAACGCCCGGTTCAAGATTCACTTCTTCTTTGCCCAAACCCAAATCCGGCAGCTTTGCTTCAGGCATTATCAGGATGGGGTTTTCTTTTGGACCATTGATACTCGTTTCTCCCAAAAGATAAACCGTCTTTCCAAGCATCATCTCGAGCATATTCAAGCTAAGCGCATCCATATTCGCCTCGCCAAAACCAAGAAAACTCAACACAGCCGTATCACATTCATCAAGGGCTTTAAGTTGCTTAACAGACACACTTGGCAAAACCACACCCGCGGGTTTGAGGCGCAAAAGTCGCCTGATTTGACCACCGCTGGCAGTCTTTTTGAAAGCGACGATCTTATCCTTTACCGAAGCGCTGGCAATGCCCAGCCCTTTCTTTTCCAGTTCGTCCCAAAACACCAGTTCGCCCTTGGCTGATTTACCATTAGCCCATACAGCTTCAATAACAGAACCAGTAAGCGCGATTTTAGCCCCAGAGCCATCCAAAAGTTCAGCCACAATACCTGGCACGGGTGAAAGCAATTGCCTTTTTTGCATGCCAATCGCCAGGGTTATGCGCCCCTCTCTCAAAGAAACCACTTTTCCACTGCCTGGAGATCTAAATAACTGGGTGATGAAGCCATCTTTTTGGGCTAGCACATCGCCTTTTGCCAAAACATCACCAACCAAACGCTTAACCATCCCCTCAGCTTGCTCTGGACTAACTTTAAAATGACTGGGGATATCGATCATCTCAAAGCGCTCTGGCTGGCTCAACTCGGCAATCACGGTGCCAAAATCCACCGTTTCGCCAGCGCGCACTTTCAGATTCCCAGGTGCTGGCAGACAAACGCACCGGGTAACAGCCTGATTCTTTGCAATAAGCACGCGTTTCATATCAGCCACCTAGCTCCCAAAGCCAATCGCGCCATTTTTTGGCGCGCGTTTCGGGGTTCTCAGAGATACTGATTGGACGTTCACGCGCGTCTATCACCAAGCCTAGTTCCGCGTTGGGCACGGTAATCCAACCGCCCAAACCAGGCATACCCATTCCAAGGTCGGTTCTGGCACTTGGCGCAAGGTAAACACGCAGGTCTTCTTTACCCGCTGTTTCAATTTTGAGTAATTGCCCGCGAGAAACCTGATGGTAGGCACGGGCCTCCTCTTCGCCCAACACCATTTCAAGGTCCAGCAAGGAGCTTTCTTCGTAATCCTGACTGCTCAGGCTAACTACCGAAGCAAGGTTTCTAAAGCTTTCCAGCTCGAGCATCTGCACCACCAGAAGCGGTTCTTTTTCAGCTAAGGCTCCCAAGGCGACCAGGATTTGTTTTTCGTCCAAGGCAAAGGTGCTGATGCTATGTGGCAAAAGCCCATCCAGCGCAACCGCCAAAATCTGATGCGGTTCAAGGTCCTGGCTCAAACGAGAGCCACTTAAGATAATGGGGTCACAAGCTTCTTTTAAGCCAGCAGTATCATCAAACTTAAACCCTGGGAAAACCGCTTTCATGGCACACAAACCACGCCACAAGTTCGCCCGCGACCAGGCTTGCTCAACCGCAAAGTCAGAAATAGTCACCGCGAGTTGCTGTGGGAAAAGCTTTTTGTTATGCAAATATTCAGCCACTTCGAGGCTGGATAAGTTTTGTGAACAGTAGAATTGTGTCTTTAAAAGGGTGTCATCATCAATGGCATTGGGATGGCTAGTCGCCATCAGCCCATCTTCATTTGCCAAAAGGAGCGTTGTTTTCTCTTCTGAAAGGTCAGCCAGCAAAACCGATTTTCCTGCCTTTCCGAGCTTTGCGACAAACCGCGCCATACGCCCTAAAGCAAAGCTGGCAGGCATAAGTGGGGTTCTTAGCTGGGCGCGCAACTCGCGCAATTGAGGGTATTGTTGGAGGCGCACGCGTTCATAGGCATTGAGCATCGCTTTCCATGCCACGCTAAGGTCTTCTTGCCCCTCGGCGTTGCGCAAATTGGGCGCAAGATGAAAATCATCCCCGGCTTCAATTTCGATGCGCGCGTAATCAGCCAAGATCTGGTTGCCAGCATAAACGATTTGAGGTTGAATTGATTTGGGCATGATGTGATAGAACAACCGCGTGTTTTCAATCGCATTGCGCAAAGCACGACTAGCCCCTTCTTCAGAGCCACCCGCAATCACCAACATTTCAATATCCGCATTACTCAAAGCCTGGAGTTGCTGGCTTTGGCTCAAGGGGTCTTGCAGACGCATTTCCAGCACCACTTCAGCGTCAAAGAGGCTTACCAAACGACGCAAAGAAGAGAGAGAATAAGCTTCTGAAATGCCAATCAATGCCACCCGAATCGGTCTTGCCGCAGAAAAGCTAAAGCCAATCGCATTTAAGCCATCTGTACCATCAAAGCCGGTATGAATGACCCTATGGTCCTTATCCAGGAATGTGGTGCCACTTTCAGTTTCCAGTGTTTGCAACATTTCCCGAAAAGCCGGCATAAGGCTGTCTGGATCCCGCAAGTCAAAATCCTGGGAAGCTGCACCACACAAGGAATAAAGACCGGTTTGTTTTTCAAAAAGCAAGCTATTAAGCTGGTTTGTATTGAGGTTTAAGCTAAGAAAATGGCTCACTGTATCCCTCAACCTGCAAATAAATGGCTAAAAAAGTCAACAATGGCGCTCAAATTGCCAATCAATGCAATCAGAGCTGAGCTAAGAATGCCCACAAACAAAGCCCCAAAAGTGACTCCTAAAAAGACCTGACCAACTTTTGAAACGCCTTTCAAAAGGGGTGAGCTGGGACTCTTGTGGCTGATTTTTCTTTGGCGGTCTTCAAAAAAGGTTAAAACTGCCACCACACCAATTAAAATGGCGATACCTTCCACCAATCCCCACCAGCGAATAGCGCTCCAACCTGCCACAATGCCAGGTGAAAACCAATAAAAAATGCTCAATACTTGAGGTGCCAATGTACCGCGACTGATTCCCATCAGTGCCATAGCTGTCATAACACCCACCAAAAAAGCCAAGGGGATTCTGCCCATGCGGCTGCCACGCTTGAAAAGCATCAACACCAGCAGTATGGATAAGAGCAAGGGTACCAGCGCTAAATAAAAAGCCTGCGTTCCCGGTTGCGTCAAAGGACTAATCAGCATGGGTAAAATGACCGAGCGGATGATTAAGAGCGTTGCAAAGCCTGAACTTACACCAACCAAAAGGTAGAGGGCTATGCCAAAAAAGACATTGTCCTTAATCAGATAACTAAAGACCATGACCGTCAAAGCCAAGCCAATGATTCCCAGCACCAAATCAGGTAGGCTCATGCTTGTCCTCCCGTTTCTGGTTTTGGCTGTTCATCGCTTCCAGGTCTAAGCAAAAAACCGAGTATCAACAATAAAATCATCAAAATAAGACCAACATGAAACACGCTTTGATGAATGCCAGCATAGCTACCCGCGCCTGCAAGTCCTTGCATCCCGCTTAGATAAGCCAGGATTTGGCCACTATCGAAGTAGGGTTGAATGGCAACCGCCTCTTTTTGGCTTATGATGGCAAAGGTGTTTATGGAGGGTTGGTTTACGGCAACTTGCTCCAACCAGCCACGAACGCTTAAGGAGGAATCCGTAACAAGCAAGACATAATCAAAGTCGTCAAACTTTGGCATGCCCTCTTTTAAAACCTTTTGCTCTTCAAGTTCTGTTTGATCATCTGGCTTGATCGCCAGGTTAAGCATCGCATATTGCCCACCTGACAAAAACACAGGTGCTGGTGGGTTTTTTAGGTCAGCTTTTTCAAACAAGCTCTCCGCCAGCCATAAGCCATCCATTCGCAAGGTCATCGCTTGCCAGGACAAGCCTTTATCCTCCAAAGCCTGTATCACCGGCGCGGTGAGGGCTTCGAGTTCAGTGGCACTTGCCGCGGAATAAGACATCACCAGCAAAAGGCTTTTGTTGGCATCCATTGCATCCAAATGCAAAGTAAAACGCTCTTGGGGCACGCTGATGGGCGTTTTATGACTCATATTTTTGGGTATAAAGATAATTGAAAACAGCAGAACCAAAATAAACGCCAAACCGATAATTAAGCGCGAGTGGTTCCTTTTTTTGGTTTTGATTTCGCCACTACTGGGCAAAGGTCGCCCTTCTTCACTAATTAAGGCTTTTAAAAGCGCAACTTTTTCATGTTGCCCTCTCAGGATAACCAGGTCCTGCAAGATGGCTTCTTTTTCGGCGTCCCGGGATGCTTTTTTCCTGGCTGGTGGGCTTTGATCGCTTTGAGCCAATAAAGCTTCAACCGCTTTGGTGTCAAAAACCTCATCCGGATCCAGTTTAGGCTCGCCCATCATCACAAAGCCGGTTTCCTCAGGCGAGTTATCCAAGGCTTCGTCAATGGGTGCAGGGCTTACTTTACTTTTGCGCGACTGTGCTTCAGCTGTGGTTAAATCTTCATAGTCTTCCGGGATGTTGTGTTCGATGTCTGGCTCAAAATCATCCTCTTCGGGCTCATCGGTATCGTCTTCCGCCGTTTGCTCATTCATATGATTGGGCACATAGTCGTCGCCTAATTCACGTCGCCTGAGTTCCTCGAGCTCTTCTTCGGTCCACTCATCCTCGGTTTTTAGCTCCTCAACACCTTCATCCGCATCGGGATGCAAAGCGCGTATTCGCCTCAACCATTCCGGAACACCCTGCTCATCCAATGGGCTGGGTTGCAGACGTTCAGCTTGTTTGGCTTTTTCGCGTTCTGCTTTCTCACGGATTTCATCCAGCCAAGCCTGATACTGGCTTTCAGCATCGCCCTTTTCGTCGCTCTCCAGCCGTTCTTGCAATGCTGAAAGGCCTTTGGTGAGCAAACCTGAGGCATCGTCTTCGGCACGCACACGTTCACGCACACGTTCCAACCAATCAGGAGACTGGCTTCCATCCTCATCGGTTGCTTTCTTTTCAGCTGAAGAATCCCTTGAAGGGGAATCGTCATCGCTTTGTGGCGTGGATTGCATCTCATCAAAGATAAAAGGTAAGGCGGCAATTGGCTCTTCGTTGCTGCTCTCAGGCGTTTCTATTTGCCCATCAAAATGAAATAAATCTTCCATGGCTGTGCCACAATGCACACAATGGGTCATATGTGCCAGATTATCTTTGCCGCATTTCGGGCATTTTTGCATATTTAAGCCATCAGTCATCGTATGGCCTTTCCGCGCCAATCAAAACGCGCATTCCCATCAGAATTGCACCCAACGCAACGCCAATTAACAAACCACGCGCGCCAATCATGGGCAATCCCTCAATCGCGCGGATTACTTGTTTTAGTGGCGCGTAGTCAATGGCTTGCACAAGGCCTAAGCCAAGAATAAGAAAAATAAAAGCGCTGATAGTAAAAGAAATCGTGAGCGCGTTCCAACCACGTTCGCGCAAGAATTTGATGCTCATGCTTGCCATCACAATGGCCACTAAACCCAAAAGCGCGGTTTCGAGCGGGCGCAAAATGCCCGCAATCCATTTGAGATAGGCGGGATTGTCAATTCCAGCCAGGAAGCCGGCAATCAAAGTAAACAAAAAGGCAAACACTGCCACCAGGCTATAAATAAAACCCTGGCGACCGCTGGTAATATAGCCAATATGGGTGATTAAAAGCCGCGCCAAAACAACCAAAAGAGCAACGCTGGAAAGCACAATAGCCCAATTGAGCACCACGCTCAACCAGCCACTCAGGCTTTCCTTAAAAAAGATGCCAACGATGACAAAAAGAGCCGAGCTGATTGCAACAATGAGCGGCAGGATTTTTTTCACGGTAGCACCCCCAAGAAATAAAGCAGAATGGCTATAAACAAGCCGCCTACAATGATGCCTCTGATGATTTTTAAGCTCAATATGGCGGCTTCAATACCAGCACGTTTGCGCGGATGATTAGACTGGCTCAAAAAAGCTTCCGGACCAAGCGCAGCATCCTCATTGGCCACAAAACCAGCTGTCTGACCGGAAATTGACGTGCTTGAAACGATGCAGTCCAGTCCGTGCCGCTCTGCCATGTCCAGTGCGAGAACCAATTCAGGGCTTAACTCACCCTGCATCACCAAAGCGGTTAAATTAGGGCGGCTGAGCTCCGGTAGCAAACCAGCCAAATAGGCATAACTGCCAATGCCAGCCAATCCGCTGCTGTCCATATTAAAAAGCTCGGGCATTAAAGCGCCAGAGTACGTGCCAGATGTGAGCTGCTGGCTCAAGGCAACCAAAGTACCCTCACCCGCCAGTGCTTTTGGCGGAATATCGCTGATTAAGCTATGTTGAAACACATGCGCCTGGGTTTGTAGCCCAACCAGTCCCGCCAACGAGCCTGTTTGTGCATGGCTGCCTTCGCTTAATCCAAGCAGTACCCCTTCGCCGCGTTCAGAGCTGCGGTGGAGGATAGCGTCGAGCTTGGTTTTTACGCCAGTTTGGCTTTGAGGTGATTTGCGCTTGAGAACTTTAATCAGATACGTGCTAAGAAAAACCACCAGCAGGATAAGCAGAAGTCCATACGCCACCCAGTCATTAAGGCTTAAGTCGGGCAGAAAGCCCCCTGGATTCAGATACGCATAGCTCTGCATGACCGGTTTTTTCATGGATAAAGTATAGCATGTTTATACAGCCTTTTGCATCTTTCCTGACAGCTTATCCACAAAATCCAACAGGACTTAAAAAGGAAACAGCGCAAGATTTGCTCTCACGCTGTTTAGATTTAAGGTTAGTTCCTGCCTAGCCGTGGATGGCTTGATCCATCGCGCCCAATGCAGCTTCCAAAACCGCTTCAGACAATGTGGGATGGATGTGCACCGCACGCGCGATTTCTTCAACGGTCAGTTCATTGGCTTGCGCCAAAACCAACTCGGGCAAGAGTTCGGCGGCTTCAGGTCCAACCACAGATGCTCCCAAAAGTTCACCGTACTTGGCATCCGTCAAAACCTTGGCGTAGCCACTGTAATCACCATGCCCTAAAGCTTTACCGTTGGCCATAAAGGGGAATTTACCAACCTTCACGTCCAAACCGGCTTCCTTGGCTTGTGCTTCGGTGTAACCAAATGAAGCCACCTGTGGCGTGGTAAAGGTCGCGCGGGGAATCATGCGATAATCCAAAACGGGCGTGTCCATTCCGGCGATGGCTTCGGCGCAAATCACCGCTTGAGCCGATGCCGTATGCGCCAAAAGCAGCTTGCCGGTCAGGTCACCAATAGCCCAGATACCGGGCACACTGGTCGACATACGCTCGTCAATTTCAACAAAACCACGTTTGTCCATGGTCACACCAAGCTCTTCCAAACCCAGGTTTTGGGAGTTGGGTCTAAAGCCGATTGCCACCAGGGTCACATCCGCGCTAAGCGTTTCTTCACCCTTTTCACTTTCCAGAAGCACGTCGGTGCCAGCTTCAGTCTTGGTAACCGACTTCACCCGCGTGCCGGCATGTACCGTCACACCACGCTTGCGGAAAGCTTTGGCCAGTTCTGCCGCGGCTTCTTCGTCTTCGTTGGGTAGAATATGGGGCAACATTTCAACCACGTGCACATCCACGCCATAACTACTCCAAACCGTGGCAAACTCGACACCAATCGCGCCACCACCGATAATGACCGCGCTCTTGGGCAATTTTTCCAGCATAATCGCTTGGGCATAATCCAGCACCTTTTCGCCGTCCGGTTCCATGCCAGGGATGACCATGGCATGTGCGCCGGTCGCCAAAATGATGTTCTTGGCTTTCAATTCAACAGCCTCGCCTTCTTCGGCTTGGACATGCACAAGATCTTTAGCTGTCAATTTTGCATCGCCCATAAAGACTTCGATATTGTTCTTTTTCATCAGGAATGCAATACCCCGGGTAAGGCGTTGGCTCACCGAACGACTGCGTTTGTGTGCCACACTGTAGTCTAGTTCCAGGTTTTCAAAGCTAAAGCCATAAGTCTTGGCTTCATTGCGCAGGATTTCTGCGATTTCTGCATTGCGCAAAAGGGCTTTTGAAGGGATACAGCCCACGTTTAAACAAACACCACCCAGCCATTTCTTTTCAACAATGGCGGTCTTAAAGCCTAATTGTGAAGCACGGATAGCAGCCACATAGCCACCAGGACCCGCACCAATTACAACAACATCAAATTCTTTCATGTCAACTCCCGTTTATGTTCTGTTTCTCGTCTATTCTAACGTCAATCACCTAAATATGCGCCAACTATTTAATAAAACGACCGTTACGCAATTCCCAAAAGGCATGTTCGAGTTCTTCGCGGGTGTTCATCACAATCGGTCCACCCCAGGCAACGCTTTCATGCAAAGGCGGTCCGGCAATCAGCGCGAAACGTAAAGCTTGGTCTTCAGGAGCTTGCACCTTCACAGTATCGCCATCTTTCATCAAAAGTGCTGATTTCTCGGAATAGGTTTCGCGATCAATCACCGCATCGCCCAAAATGAGAAAGACGAACGCAGTCTCATCTTCCTTGACCGGCAGATCAATTTCAGCCCCAGGCTCCAGGCTGACATCAAAAATGCTGGCTTGCAAGTGATGAGGTTTAACGCCTTCAGTTTCGCCATAGCGACCTGCAACAACGCGTATGACCTTGCCAGGCTCTTCAACGACCTTGACATCTTCAGGCAGAATGTCGAAGTATTTGGGCTCCGTCATTTTTTCGACTTGGGGCAGGTTGAGCCAGAGTTGGAAGCCCAACAAGCGCTCGGTGGCATTGGGCATTTCCTGGTGCAAGATACCACTACCGGCGGTCATCCATTGCGACGCGCCGTCGGTAATCAAGCCCTTATTCCCCAGACTGTCTTCGTGGGCTAGCTCACCGTGGATTAGGTAAGTGATCGTCTCGATGCCACGATGAGGATGCATAGGAAACCCGGCAAGGTAAAGTTTGGGGTCGGTCGCGTCAAAAGAATCGAGCATCAAAAAGGGGTCAAAATCCTGCACATTGGGCAGTCCCAAAACGCGTGTAAGGTGAACGCCCGCGCCGTCAATCGCTGGACGTCCACGCACAACGCTTGCGACATGTCTTGTTTTCATATGAATACCTCCGACTGATAATCTGTTGTCTAAATTCTATCAAATCGCAGCGCGACTTGCACTCCGAGTTGAAGCTAATTGTCGAATTTATAAGGGATTGGGAAAGATTTTGATGTTTTTCTAAGATTGGATTCGGCAAAAGCCTATCTCATCACGCCATCGCTACTTGAAGTGTGTCGCATGCGGAAATACAAAACTGATATCGCCGTTGCTGCTTGCATTCCTATTCATAACACAGGCATCCGCACCGAACGCAATGTCTGACCCCAGATCTGTTCAAGATGGCGTCCCCGCCAACCGCCACTCACTTACTCAAGCATGATACAAAAACGTGGTCAGGAGACCACGTTTGAACACAATTCAACTTCAGTTGAACAACAAAGATTAATAGCCATACGCCGCGGCGAGGGAATCGTCATTATCAATCCACTCTTGCACATCAACCTTGCGATACTCATCTTGCGTGTCGCGGATATAAACCGTTTCAATGCCCGCGTTGATGATCACACGCTTGCACATCGAACAAGGCATCGCTTTTTCAACATAATTATCGTTATCCCGCAAATCAATACCCGTCATATACAGAGAGCTACCCAACATGCGTTCCCGCGAGGCACTGATAATTGCGTTTTGCTCCGCGTGCACACTGCGACACATCTCATAGCGCGTACCGCGAGGGACGTTGAGTTGTTCGCGCCGACACACGCCAAGGTCAATACAGTTTTTTCTACCACGTGGCGCGCCGTTATAGCCCGTTGAAACAACTTCATCGTGTTTCACGATTACCGCTCCGTAATGCTTGCGAATACAAGTGCTGCGCTTGCCAACCACCTCCGCCATATCAAGGTAATAGTTCACCTTATCGCGTCGCTCTCTTTTGACTTCCATAATCACTCCTCACAGATCCAATTTCATGCAAAATTATAGCCGTTTAATGCGTCAAGAACACAGAATGCTTTTACTAAGCCTTAAAATGTCAATCGCAACTTGCCCCGACCGTCTCAAAATGCTAAACTTAATCCAGCTCAATCGCTCAAACCTGGAGGTTAACATGCCTAAGATGCTCTATTTACTCGATGGACACGCCATCGCTTACCGCAATTATTTCGCGCTGACCAGTGGCGGCACGATGCGCTTTGCCACAACCGACGGCGAACCCACCGCGGGCGTCTTTGGCTTTGCCAGCACGCTGCTCAAAATTCTTGAGATCGACCAACCCGATTACCTTGCCATCGCCTTTGACAAAGGGCGCACCTTTCGGGATGACCTCTTTGAGGAATACAAAGCCACGCGCGAAAAAATGCCCGACGATTTGCGCCAGCAAATTATGCGCATCCAGGAAATGATTGACTTGCTCAAAATCCCGCGTCTTGAACTGGACAATTACGAAGCTGATGACATCATCGGCAGCCTGGCGGTTTGGGCAGAAAAAGAAGGACTGGGCGTCAAAATCATCACTGGCGACCGCGACCTTTTGCAACTGGTCACCGAACGCATCGTGGTCAACCTGCCCGAAGGACGCGGCAGCAAGGACCGCGACTATTTCCCAGAGGATGTTGTTGAGCGCATGGGCGTCAAACCCGAGCAAATCGTCGACCTCAAGGCGCTGATGGGCGACAGCTCAGACAACATTCCCGGCGTGCGTGGCGTGGGACCCAAAACCGCCACCAAACTGCTTGAAAGCTATGGCACGCTGGATGGCGTTTATGAGCATGTTGACGAAATTAAAGGCAAAGTCGGGCAGACCATTGCCGAACAAAAAGACCAAGCTTACCTCAGCCAAACCCTGGCACAGATTGTGACCGACCTTCCCCTAAAGTTGGATCTCCAACAAGCCGCCTGCGAAAACTTTGACCCCAGCGCAGCTGAAGAGCTATTTAGAACGCTTGAATTTCGAACACTTATCCGACGCTTGCAAAAATTAGGCGAGCGCTATACACCATCCCAAGAAGGCTCGCTGTCTGAGACCACTTTAAGCACTTCGAAAAGCAGTTTTAACCAAGCGGACATGGTGCAGGGAGGTTTGTTCAGCGAGGATGCATCTGATAACACATCCGCGCTGATTGAAAACAAGCCCATCAACACCGATTTTGAAACCATCATCGTTGACACGCCAGAAAAGCTCGCCGATTGCATCAAGGCTTTAAGCAAAGCCGAGGTGATTGCCTTTGACACCGAAACCAGCGACCTGGATCCCATGACGGCGCAAATGGTGGGCATGTCCTTCGCCATGAGTCCCGACCAGGGTTACTACATCCCTGTTGGCCATAGCACTGGAAAACAACTCAGTCTTGAAGAGGTCAAAGCTGGACTTCAATCAATTTTGGAAGACCCAAAGATTAAAAAAGTTGCCCACAACGCCAAATTTGACCTCATCGTTTTGCAACAAGCCGGCATGGAGGTCATGCCAATCACTTTTGACACGATGCTCGCCGAGTGGCTGATCAACCCCGACTCGCGCAATTTGGGGCTCAAAACCCTGGCTTGGGTGCGCTTGGGTGTGGAAATGACCCCCATTGAAGATTTAATTGGCAGTGGTAAAAAACAGCTTAGCATGGCCAGCCTGCCTATCGAACGCGTTGCCCCCTACGCAGCAGCGGATGCAGTGATGACCTTGCGCCTCATGCCCCTGCTCGAAGCCGACCTCAAAGCCCGCAACGCACAAAAGCTGATGGACGACCTTGAAATCAAACTGATACCCGTCTTGGCGCAAATGGAAGAAAACGGTATCCTCCTGGATGTCGACTTTTTCAAGACTTTCAACAAAGAGCTTGGCGAGTTGATTTTTGGTCTCGAAGAAGAGATTTACCGCATGGCAGGCTACACTTTCAACATCAACTCCACCCAACAGCTTTCGGATGTGCTCTTTAAGAAACTGGCGCTCGATCCACCTGACCCAGCCCGAAAACTAAAAAGTGGACATTGGTCAACCAACGCCGAAGTTTTAGATCTGCTGCGCGACAAGCATGAGATTGTGAACAACATTTTGGAATACCGCGAGTTAGCCAAGCTGAGGTCAACTTATGTTGAAGCCTTGCCGAACCAAATCAACCCCAAAACCGGGCGTGTGCACACCTCGTTCAATCAGGTTGGCACGGTAACCGGGCGCATCGCCAGCCAAAACCCAAATTTACAGAATATCCCCGCTCGCACCGAAATTGGTCGCCGTGTGCGCCAGGGTTTTGTGGCGCAAAAGGGCTGGAAGCTGCTTGCGGTGGACTATTCGCAAGTCGAATTGCGCATCGTGGCACACATTGCCCAGGACCAAGCCATGCTGGAGGCATTCCGCAATGGACAAGACATTCACGCTACCACAGCCGCCGCAATTACTGACACGCCTCTGGCAGATGTCACCCCAAGCCAACGCCGCAATGCCAAAGCGGTCAATTTTGGTCTGATTTACGGCATGAGCGCTTTTGGGCTAACCCGTGGTACCGATTTGACCCTTGCAGAAGCGGAAAACTTCATCAAAGAGTACTTTAAGGAATTCCCCGGTGTTAAAGCCTGGCTGGATAAAACCCGCCTTCAAGCTGCCAAAGATGGCTTTGTGGAAACCTTGCTCGGACGCAGACGCTATTTCCCCAATCTGGCAAAGGGGTCTAACCCGCAAATGCGTCAACGCGAAGAGCGCGAAGCGATTAACGCGCCTATTCAAGGCACCGCCGCGGACATTGTCAAACTGGCTATGGTCGCCTTACCTGATGCTTTGGAAAAAGCCGGTCTTAAAGCACGCATGTTGCTCCAGGTGCACGATGAGCTGATTTTTGAAGTGCCCCAAGACGAGCTGACGCAAACCGTGCCGCTTATCAAAGGCGTGATGGAATCGGCGATGAAGCTGGATGTACCCCTGGTCTGCGACGCCCGCGCCGGTGATAACTGGGGCGACCTCAAAGCAGTTTAGCTCATCACATGGTCTTTAGGATGTGTGGGTAATTCTGTTTTTGCCTGCACCCACCATGCGACCAAGATGAGCCTAGGCAGGGAACTACATTCGAACTCAGCCAAAACCCCGAAGCCCACTGGCAATCCCTTTCCGCTTCCTGAGGCGTCCCGCTGAAGGTTGCTTTTAACCAATCATTTCATCAACTGCTTCCTGAGGCGTCCCCGCCGAAGGTCTAGATGCTGGTGTGTGTCGGCGAGACGCCTCCACA
>DHNY01000013.1:98310-145478 GCA_002409625.1 Anaerolineaceae bacterium UBA5404
CGAGGGCATCAATCTCCTTGATGCCGTCGATGCTGCTGGCGTGCAGACCACTTTTGCCTGCACCCACCATGCGACCAAGATGAGCCTAGGCAGGGAACTACATTCGAACTCAGCCAAAACCCCGAAACCCACTGGCAATCCCTTTCCGCTTCCTGAGGCGTCCCCGCCGAAGGTTTAAGTACTACATTTGTGTCGGCGAGACGCCTCCACAAGCCGATTTTTTAATGGCATTTGTCATGGTGGCGCTGGCATCTTACGATGAATTGATGCTCCATCTTGCCTTCTCGTTTCCTGAGGCGTCCCCGGTCTATACACCCCGCCGAAGGTTGCTTTTAACTACCCATTTCATCAACTGCTTCCTGAGGAGTCCCGCTGAAGGTCTAAGTACTACCTTTGTGTCGGCGAGACGCCTCCACAAGCGATTTTAGCTCGATGTCGCCGGTGTCCTCACCGTGCGACCATGATACCTAAATCCCACTTCCTTTTAAATCGCAAATCGTCGAGAAGCCTCTTAATCAAATACTATACCTATTTAACTTTTATGTTCCAAGAGCCCTTCGGTGAGACACCGAGGGCATCAATCTCCTTGATGTCGCCGGTGCTGCTTGCGTGCAGACCTCTTTTGTCAGCGCCCACCGTGCGACCGCCCTTTTTTCATATACTAACCTGTCCATGTAGCCTTAAAACATTCACGGCGTGGTCTTTGATAAGACTTACGCCGTGAAGATCAACCTATCAATAATCCCCTAATAAGGCCAGTTTTATGCCAGCACTTTGTGGCTGTGCAATCTTTCTCGTATCTGTGACACCTTGCGGCGCATCATGTCATCGCTGTCAATCATTTCGGCAACCTTATCACAGGCATACATCACCGTGGTATGGTCGCGACCGCCCAGTTCCTTGCCGATCCGCGGCAACGAAATGCCACTGTCTTCGCGCAGCAAATACATTGCCACCTGACGCGGCAAAGCCACATCTCGTGCCCGCGATTTGCCGGAAAGCTTTTCAGGCTCAATGCCAAAATAATCGGCAACCACATCCACCACATAATCCGGCGTAAGGCTACTGGGTTGAGGCGCGTAATCTGCCAGCGCGTTTTGTGCCATTTGCAGGCTAAGCTGTTTGCCCATCAAGTCTGCAAACGCCAACACGCGATTCCAGGCACCTTCCAGCTCACGGATGTTGGTTTGAATGGTTTTGGCAACCAATTCAATGATTTCCGCAGACACCACACGCCCTTCTTTTTCAGCTTTGCTTTGCAGAATGGCGAGGCGGGTTTCGTAATCCGGCGCTTGCATATCCACGGTTAAACCCCACTCAAAGCGCGAACGCAGGCGTTCCTCAAGCATGCTCATCGCTTTTGGCGAGCGATCTGAACTGATCACAATCTGCTTATCCTGCCCATAGAGCGTGTTGAAGGTGTGGAAGAACTCTTCCTGGGTGGATTCCTTGCCGGCGATAAATTGGATATCATCAATCAAAAGTACATCCACGCGGCGGTATTTCTCGCGGAAAGCGTTGGTAGTTTTATTGCGGATGGCACCCACCAGGTCATTAGTAAATTCTTCTGATGACACATAGAGCACTTCTTTGCCCTGGCGTTGCACGGCATTGCCGATGGCGTGCAAGACATGCGTTTTGCCCAAACCAACCCCACTGTAAATAAAGAGCGGATTGTAAGCCTGTGCGGGATGTTCAGCCACTGCCATGCTGGCAGCGTGCACCAAGCGGTTGGCAGGACCCACCACAAAATTATCAAAGCGGTATTTTGGGTTCAATTGACTATCAAAACGCTGCGCTCTGGCTCTCATTTCAGCCGGTTCAGATTGAAAAACAGTCTCCTCAAAAACATTCGCATCAAGCGTGACCGCTTGTTCAGTCTCGGCAGAAGGCTTCAAAACCGGCGCGTTGTGCACCTTAAACTCAACGTTCACTGCCAGGGCAAGCATGCCAGTAAGCTTGTTAATGACCGTGCTCTTCAGGCGGCTGTCCAACCAATCACATGCAAAAGCATTGTTGGCGCCAATCGTCATCGTGCTGCTTAGTTCATCCCAGCCGATAAATTTACACTGCTTTACCCAAGTATCAAAAGACGCTTTGGGTAATTCGCTTTTCAATTGTTCGATTGTTGCCTTCCATGCTTGCTGTGCATCCATGGATCACTCCTGTGTGCCGTCATTGGCAGTTTATTTTTGATATATAGCGACATTTAATAAAGCGAGCCGACTTCCTCTATTTACGACTCGCTCAGTCGATTGGTATTAATGTCTAGTTGTTTAATTCGGTAGCCCTATTCTATCACTTCAACTGCCAAAAAACCTTTTCTAACCTTAAAACTTGGTAATTCTTTAAGGTTGCACCAACCTTAAAACTTATACTTCTTTTAACAATTATTTTACAATGCCCATTCTAACCGAGCCCAAACCCTATTTATTGGGCTAAAATATTTTTCACACCCGAATATGTGCGGTTTTGATGCGCTAATTGGGCTTTTTGTCGCTCTATTAGGGTGTTTTACAAATCCTTTAAAAAACGTTTCACGCGCTTTTTTAAAGCGATAGTGATTCACAAAATGGAATCAGACGGGCTATAAGCTTTTACACGCGCTTAACAATCAGGATGACATCATCAGCTTAGCAGCTTTGCGTCCAATATCCACAGCAAAGTTGGTGCCTCGATCCCAAGGGTAAACCTGACTCATGCTGGCAAAGTAGATGCCTTCAATCGGTGTCTGAATAGCAGGTATATTTTTGCTGTGATTCAAAAGAGGAACCGGTTGGGCGTATTTGGTTTTAGAAACCCAAACTTTCTTTACCCAATCTTCCGAAAACTCCGGGTTGATTTTCTTGAGGTGTGGCAAGAATTCTGCTTTAAGCTCTTCATCCGTTTTGCTAAAGTTAGGATGGTCCGCTTCAAGATAATCACCGATATAAATGATATGGTCTCCACCGAAGTATTCTGGCTTAAGGAAGTTGGTGTGTTCCACTAAAGAGAGGAAAGGATACCCAGCCTGCTTAGGAATGTTGTACCAGTAGTAACCTTCGGGTGAAAGCGCATGTTTGAGCGAAAGGGTCATCACCACTGCACCCATACTGTTAAGGCTCAAAAGTCCTGCCAAATAATTTTCAGGCAAATCGGGAGTCATGCGTGCCATGATTCCGGGAGAAAGCGTCACCAAAGCCTTGTCAAAAGTCTCCGGCGTGCCATCCTGAACGGCAACTTGCACCTTGCCATCCTCATTGCGTGAAAGTTGGGTAACGCGGGTATCAAAACGGAATGTTACGCCAATCTCTTTGAGCTTTTCAGCGAAACCGTCTGAAAAAGCCTGAAAACCGCCCACAAAACTGCCCAGACGCGTACTACGCACATGCAAACGCGCCCACATCCACGCCATATTCACCTTGTCTGCCCAACGGTCGCCAAACTTACCATCTAGCATAGGTTTCCACATGCTTTCAAAAACCTTTTTGCCGGCCCATTTACGCATCCAGGCTTCGGTGGTTGTTTTTTCAAAAGCGCGCCAGTTTTTGGTCAGGCGCAAATAGACGCCCACCAAGCCAAAGCGGATTTTGTTGATGCCAAAACCCAAACCTGGGTATTTTAATGCTGAAAGGATGGAGTCAAAGGGATAAAATTTGCCCTTGTGGTACATCACGCTAACCGGTTTTGGATAGATCAGCCGATCGGTGAAGCCCAGCTCATCAATGAGCCCACGTAGTGCTTTATCACCTTCAAACCAGTGGTGATAATAATGCTCAACAGACCAATCCCAATGCGGTTCCTTGAAACCAGCCGCCAAACCGCCGGCTTGATGTGCGGCTTCAAAAACGGTAACGTCATGTCCAGCGCGCGCTAAATCCCAGGCGGCACTCATGCCGGCAAAACCAGCGCCGATGACGGCAATTTTCTTTTTATTCTCCATCGTGTTCATTTTGTTCCTCAGTTTCTTCCCTGGGCAGTTCAGTTTCAACAGAGTCTTGGACATCAGAAAGAAGCCCAGGGCTATTTGTATCTTCGTTCATTTCTTCTCGCAATTGATCAAAGTCGGTGCTCAGGCTAAATCCTTCTTTTATAAAATAGAAGGTCCCCAAAGCGGTAATCGGCAACCAAAGCGCCACGCGTAAAATCAGCGCGTAGCCCAAAGCTTGCTCCGAACCTTGATTGAAAAGTTCGAGCATAAATTTAGTGGCAGCGTCGAAGGTGCCCAGTCCGCCAGGCATGGCAGGCACGAGCAACACCAGATTGACCACCCCTTCAATAAGCAGCAAATCAATAAATGCCAGGTTCAAGCCCAGCGCTTTCATCACGCCAAAGTAAAGCCCAGCTTCCAGTACCCACACCAAAAAGGAAAGCGCCAGCACCAACAATACCTGATGCCATGAGCGAAAAACGCTCAAGCCTTCCAAAATTTTGCCGATGATGCCAGTGGCTTTATCGCGCCATTTTTCAGGTAAGAGTTTTTGGGTGAGCCAATGGCTGCTTTTAGTCGCTTTTTCCGGGAAAATCGCCATCAACACAAAAAGGACCAACAAAAGCCCAAATCCTGCGCCCACAACCCAAGTGGCAATTTGGATATTCTTCGCCATAGCCGGGTCGCTTATTAATCGCACCATGCGCCCAAGATTAAACAAAACCAAGGCGAGGATGGTAATGCCATCAAACAAACGCTCAACGACAATTGTGGTGAGCGAGCCTGAAAAGCTGATATCTTCTTTTTGTTTCAAAATGAAAGATCTTAGAAATTCACCGGCGCGTGCGGGGTAGATGTTGTTGCCCATGTAACCCACGCAAACCACAGGAAAAAGCTTTTTGATGGGCAGTGGCTTGAGCGGATTGAGCAAAATCTTCCAGCGCCAGGCGCGCACACCAACGCCCAAAAAGTATATTGCCAAGCCGAGTAGAACCCAAGCCCATTTGGCGGTCTTTAGGTGGAACCAAAGCTGAGCAAAATCAACCTTTCGAAAGGCCAGATAAAGAAAAACAGCACTAATTAAGACCCCCAGCCAAATTTGCCATCGTTTTATTTTCATGCCTCGATTGTACCATTATAGGCATACCCAATTCCACCTTGATAATGACCCCGATGTGTTTTTTTGATAAAGGCGACTGTCTCAAATCTATTTGAACTTGTTCATCAGTAAGCAAACCCAAAAACGTGGTTAGGGATTGCATTTGTTCCCAGCTTCCCGATTTTTCTTTTCCGCTTCCTGAGGCCTCCCTCTGAAGGTCTAGATGCTGTTGTGTGTCGGCGAGGACGCCTCCACAAGCAACATTTTCTGTGCTGTTTTTTATCGTCTTTCTACTGATGTCTAGCGATAGGTGATACTCCATATGATTTTCCGCTTCCTGAGGCGTCCCGCCGAAGGGCTGATTGCTGGTTGTGTGTCGGCGAAAACGCCTCCACAAGCAGTTTTTTTGTTTTTTTATGGCACAGCCATTGTTTGGTGATTTATTGCTAAGCTATCTGACTTTTCCGTTTCCTGAGGCGTCCCGCCGAAGGTCTAATGACTGCCTTTGTGTCGGCGAGACGCCTCCACAAGCAGTTTTTTTGTTTTTTTATGGCACAGCCATTGTTTGGTGATTCGTTGCTAAGCTATCTGACTTTACCGCTTCCTGAGGCATCCCGCCGAAGGTCTAGATGCTGGTTGTGTGTCGGCATGCAGAAACACAAAACTAATGTCGCCGGTCTCCTCACCGCGCGACCAAGATGAAGCCTAGGCAAGGAACTACATTCAAACTCGGCTAACAGATTCTCATTTTACCGTTTCCTGAGGCGTCCCGCCGAAGGTGCAATTGCTGGTTGTGTGTCGGCGAGGACGCCTCCACAAGCGTATTTTTATTATGTTTTCATTGACGCCTAATAGTGGGCTAATGCGCCATCTGGCTAATCAGCTTCCTGAGGCGTCCCGCCGAAGGTCTTATTGCTGTTGTGTGTCGGCGAGGACGCCTCCACAAGCAGTATTTTCTGTGCTGTTTTTTATCGTCTTTCTACTGATGTCTTGCGATAGGTGATACTCCATATGATTTTTCGCTTCCTGAGGCGTCCCGCCGAAGGTGCAATCGCACGAGAAACCCCAAAAACTGCCTAAAACCCATAAAATGAGATAAAATAGTTGATGTATCAACTTTCACTGTTCAATAACCCGAAAGTCAGGTGACTATGAGCGCAAGAAAACCCTATCCCGATAATATCTTTGGTGGTGTCAACCAGCCCACAAAAGGCGCGCGATACCACCGCGAGCATGCCTTGGGCATTCATCATTTTTCCTTCCACCACCCTAATCCCGCCATAGAAAACCAGCCAATCCTCAGCTGGGTTGCCACGAGTTCCGACCATCATTTCCAAAACGTCACCGCCATCTACACCACCGACGACTGGCAAAGCTCAACAACGCTTGACTACAATAAAACCGGGACACAATGGGACACCGTCGCCTGGACCTGGCAGACCCACTGGCAAGCTCAATTCCCTGCCCTCAAAACCGGTCAAGTCCTGCGTTACCAAGTCTTTGGCACGCTCACTAGCGGCAAAAAAGTCTTTGCCGACAACCAAGCCAGAAATCCCAAAGACGCCACCGAATACGCCATCTATGCCGACCCCAATCCCGAACCACCCGCATGGTCCAACACCGCACGGGTCTACCAAATCTTCGTCGATCGTTTCAAGCGTGGCGGAGGCGAGCCTTGGCTTCAAACCCAAAACCTGCATGCCCCATTTGGTGGCAACCTGCGTGGCATCATTGAGCAACTCGCCTACATAAAAGACCTGGGGTTCAACACCATTTGGCTGACCCCAATCTTCAAAACCCCCAGCCACCACGGCTATGACACCACCGATTACTTGAGCATCGAGCCACGTTTTGGCACAAAAGAGGACCTGCGTGAACTGCTTGACCAAGCGCACAGCCTCGACATGCGCGTTATTCTTGACTTCGTCGCCAACCATGTGTCCAACCAACATCCGATTTTTAAGCGCGCGCTGGCTGACCCCAAGGCACCGGAGCGCGACTGGTTCCGTTGGAAACGCTGGCCCCATTACCAAACCTTTGGCAAGGTTAAAAGCATGCCCAAGCTCAACCTCGATTTTGGCAGTCCGGCTCGCGCGCATCTTTTGGAAGCCGCCCAATACTGGCTAAATTTCGGCGTGGATGGCTACCGCCTGGACCATGCCAACGGACCTGACCGTGCGTTTTGGGTCGATTTTCGTCGTGCCTGCCGTGAAGTCAAGCCTGATGCCTGGCTCTTCGCAGAGGTGGTCATGCCGCCCGATGCCCAAGCCAGTTACCTGGGCAGTTTTGACGGCACGCTCGACTTTATGACCTGCCAAGCCTTGCGTGAAAGTTTCGCGCGCCACAGCTGGGAGATTGCGCAACTGGCCAATTACCTTGAAAGCTACCCAAAGCAGTTTCCAGCCAACTTTTCGCGCCCGTCTTTTATCGATAATCACGACATGAACCGTTTTCTGTTCACTGCTGAAGGCAGCCAAAAAGCTTTGCATGCTGCCCTAAGCCTGCTCTATTTGATGCCTGGGCAGCCTATCATTTATGCTGGCACGGAACAAAACATCAGCCAAGCCCAGTCCATCCATGAAAAAGGCTCGATGGGATTTGACGAATGCCGCCTGCCGATGGATTGGTCTGAACCCGAAACAGAAACCTTGCGTTTGATAAAAAACCTCAACCACCAACGATCCAAGCAAGCCTGGCTTACAAATGCTGACTGGACCATCACAGAATTGGACAGTAAAAACAATGCCGCTACCCTCGAAGCCAGGAATGGGCAGGACTGCCTTGAAATCAGCATCAGTTTGAAAGCTGGTCATGAGCAAGTTCATGTCAAACATTGTGAGCATGCTAAGCAATAAAATCGGCGGTGAAATGCCTTCTTAAACCCGCGTCCTTGGTATACTTTTAGGGTATGTCAATCTTAACCACTCAGAACCTCGGACGCTCATTTGGCGCGGTGGATGTCTTTGAAGGCATCACTCTCGCCATTCCGCATAACGCGCGCATCGCCATCGTTGGCCCCAACGGCGTAGGTAAAACCACGCTCTTGCGCATTCTGGCAGGCGAAGATAGCCCCAGCCAGGGCAATATTCACACCTCGCGCGGGCTAAAAATCGCTTACCTGCCGCAAACCGCGGTAGGCTTGACGCATGGCACGTTGTGGGACTCTTGCCTGAGCGCTTTTGAGAACCTCTTGGAAATGGGTTCACAACTCCAAAAACTGGAAGAGCGCATGTCCGCTGGCGATAACGCACCGGAGCTCCTCGATGATTATGGGCGCTTGCAATCGCGCTTCGACCTCGCCGGAGGCTACACCTATGCCAACCGCCTGCAACAAACTTTGACTGGTCTCGGCTTTGACGAGGACGATTTTCATCGACCCTTGAGCCAGCTTTCTGGTGGCCAACGCACTCGCGCGCGCTTGGCAAAACTGCTCCTCGAAGACCCCGACCTTTTGCTCTTGGATGAGCCCACCAACCATCTCGACATCCAGGCGGTGGAATGGCTGGAAGCCTGGCTGCGCAGCTGGAATGGCGCGGCAATTATCGTCTCGCATGATCGCTATTTTTTGGACCAAACCGCTCATTTCGTTTGGGAAATGACCCCCGCCATCGAGGAATATCGTGGCAACTACACCGCCTATTTACAACAGCGCCAGGAACGCTACGAGCGCCGCTTGGCGGAGTACAAAGCCCAACAGGAATACATCGAAAAGCAAGAAGATTACATCAACCGCTTTATAGACAGCCAAAACACCGCCCAGGCGCGCGGTCGCCGCAAACGTCTGGAACGCATGATGCGCGACTCGAAGCTCACCATGCCGGATGTCAATGTACGCCCCATGCACCTGCGCCTCAAGGTTTCCGGTCGCAGTGGGCAATTGGTTTTGCGCACCTATGACCTGGAGGTCGGTTATCACGATGAGGGGCGGCCTTTGTTTGCCACGCCCGACCTGGTTTTGGAGCGCACCGAATGTGTTGCCATCATTGGTCCCAACGGCGCGGGAAAAACAACCTTTTTACGCACCATTTTGGGGCAAATTCCGCCATATTCCGGGGAAACTGAACTGGGCGCCAGTTTAAAGGTGGGCTATTTTGCCCAAGCGCATGAGGACTTAAAAGAAGAAAATAACCTAATTGAGGAAATCAACCGCGAAGCCCCGCGCATGTTGCCTGGTGAAGTGCGTGATTATTTGGCAAAGTATGGTTTTCAGGAAGACGAAGTTTTCTCGCCGGTTAGCACGCTTTCAGGTGGCGAACGCGGACGTTTGGCATTGGCAAAGCTGGCGCTTTCGGATGCCAACCTGCTCTTGCTTGATGAGCCTACCAATCACCTTGACCTCTCAACGCAAGAAGTGTTGCAAAAGGTGCTGGCGGACTATCCGGGCACGATTTTACTCGTTTCTCACGACCGCTATTTAATCGATGCCCTGGCAACCCAAATTTGGGAGCTTTTACCTGATGAAAGCCGTTTGCAGGCTTATAAAGGGTCTTATTCGGAGTATCGTGAGTTCAAGCAAGCCCGCGCAGCACGCCTTGCAGAACAAATCGAAGCACATCGGGAAGTTAGCAAACCGAAACACAGCGAGCAAAAAGCCAAACCAAGCAACAAACTCAGCCGCAACCAGCGCCAGCAACTGGAAAAAAAACTGGCAAAGGTGGAAAGCGAAATCCACGATTTTGAAAGCAAAAAAGCGCTGTGTGAAGCCAAACTCTCTAACCCACCCAGCGATCCAGCGGAATTATTGAAATTGAGCGATGAGTATCAGGATCTTTTGAATGCATTAGAGGCCTTGATGCTCAACTGGACTGAGCTCGCCGAAACCTTGCACGCCGATGACCAAGCCTAATATTCACCAATAACCCTTATCGCTATTTCCAAGGCGCGGTTCATATCCAACAATCAATTCACCCTCTCCAGGGATAGGGCAGGGTGTGGGTCTTTTAATCAACCGCTTAATCTATAAAATCAGATGCTTTAGACAAGTGGGATGTTTATATCATTTATAACTATGAACCGATAACCCGTATCGCTATTTCCAAGGCGCGGTTCATGTCATCTAAATTCATCGACGCCACACCAGGCTTTTCGAGCACCTGGCTTGGTAAATAAGGCACGTGCATGAATGTGGCTCGGGCTGGCAAATCAGTCTCACTCAAATAATGCAAAACGGCATACAAAACCTGATTACACACATAAGTCCCCGCGGTGTTGGAAATCTGCGCTGGAATGTCCGCCTCGCGTAAAGCAGCCACAATCGCTTTGTTCGGCAAGGTGCTAAAATGTGCCGCCGGACCATCTGCCACAATCGGCTCATCCGTCGGTTGCTTGCCGGCATTATCCGCGATTGAAGCATCATTGACGTTAATCGCTACCCGCTCCAGGGTAATTGCTGCGCGTCCGCCAGCTTGTCCCAAACATAAAACCGCATCCGGCTCGACCTCAGACAACCGCTGCAAAACCAATGCAGACGACTCACCAAACACGGTTGGCAAAACCTGTTTCACAATCTCGTGCCCAAAAAGTTCATCCGGCAAGGCTTCAAGCATCATCAAACTAGGATTAATCGGCTCTTTGTTAAAGGCATCAAAGGCGGTGACGAGTATCTTCATATGGCGCTCCAATTTCTCTTGGCTAGTACTAGAAGTATAAGCGAAAACAGGCCTCAATTATCAGATCCATATTAATTAACTTGCTTTTCGTGTGGATTTTATTATGCCTCTAAGGGAATGCGGTATAATAAAAGCACTATGCAGGAGTTGGCCTAATCTTCAATGAAAGCAAATACCCTGCTTGAAAAAGCACCACAAAACACACGCCGTATTCTTGGCGCGTGTTTTTTAATCCCTGCAATCAAAAGCAAAGAAAGTGAGTTTTAAGATGATGGATAGTGGCATGTATGGAAAAATTGACAAAGCAAAGCGCTACGCGGAAGAACCCGAGCGTATAAAATTTCATCATTTCAAAGCCCTTATTCAGGGCAACAACAGCGACAAAACCGTCGCCTATGAAGATGGCAGATGGACTTGCGATTGTAATTACTTTAGCAACCACGGCGTTTGCGCCCACACCATGGCGTTTGAACTGCTCCTTGATAAAATGGTTGTTCCGGGTGAACACCCCGATTTCTAAACCTCAATAAACGCTGCGTGGCAGCCAGTCCACGCTTTTTTTCACAATTTATATAAGTTTTCACCTCTCTTATTCGGAGGTTTTGGAGGGCATTATGGATGCTATTCGAGAACTTGAAGTTGCTATTAATATTTTTCTGCAGAGTGGCGGTCCTGTTTTGCGCGCCATCATGCAAGCCATCACCTTTTTGGGCGATGAGCTTTTTTACATCCTCTTTATGCCCGCCATTTATTGGTGCGTAAGCGCCTGGGCAGGTTTGCGCATCGGCGTTATGCTTTTGCTAAGCGGTGGCGTAAACAGTATCTTTAAGCTTGCCCTACGCGGACCAAGACCCTCATGGATCAGCGACGCCGTTGAACCAGTGGTGCATGAAACGTCCTTTGGCATTCCTTCTGGCCACGCGCAAGGTTCCGCTTCGGTTTGGGGCTGGGTTGCCGTGGAGGCACGCAAAAAATGGGTCACCATCACCTGCCTTTTGCTCATTGCCTTGATCTCTTTTTCGCGATTGGTGATGGGCGTGCATTTTCTTTCTGATGTGCTGCTTGGCCTCATCTTGGGTTCCTTGCTGGTTTTGGTTTTCCTTTCCACGTGGCGCAAAATTGGCAATTGGCTCAAAAAGCTCAGCTGGCAACAACAGGTCCTGCTGGCTTTTGTGAGCTCTTTGGTCTTTGTCGCATTAGCGGTTTTGGTGAAGAGCCTGGCAGCAGACTGGCAAATGCCAGCCGATTGGGCAATGCGTGCAGTCCGTGGCGCCAAAGCCGGCAAACCGGTTAATCCGATGTCTATCAACGGTGCTTTAACCTCCGCTGGCATTTGGTTTGGTATGTTGGGTGGCTTTGCCTGGTTGCGCGCCAAACACGGCGTCCTCCAAAGTCACCAAGGCAGCTGGCAGAAGCTTGCCCGTTATATGCTTGGATTGTTTGGCGTTATTGCGCTGTATTTAGGATTAGGGCAACTTTTCCCAAAGAATCTGGGTTGGATTAGCGATGTTTTGCGTTATTTTCGCTATTTTCTGATTGGATTATGGATCTCGACCTTAAGTCCCTTGCTCTTCGTTAAGCTCAAGATTGGGCAAATTGAGCCCCATCTCGAGCCTGACCTCACGGTCGAGGATGTCGGTGTTTGAGTAGTGGGTGCTGTCCAGACCAATAAATCGAAATCCGCAAGCTAAGTAAAAACGAATGGCGGGCTCGTTGCAGCTTTGTGTTTCAAGAACAAGGGCGCGCAGGTTTTTGGAGCGCGCGTAGTGAATCGCTTTTGCGATGAGTGCCTTACCCACGCCTTGATGTCGAAAAGGCTTATCCACCCAAAGCTCTGCTACGCGCAATCGCTTGTTCCAGTCTTCCAAGCCCAAGCCAATCACACCAAGCAAGGTTTCACCCTCAAAGGCGCCAAACGCAACCGGCTCAATAAGCCATTCCGAAAACAAGCTACCTTCAAACTGTTTGACAACTGGTTTTTCAAAAGCACGTTTGTTTAAGCAAAAGCAAAATTCAGTGTCATCTTGCCAGGCTTCAGAAAGGTCGTAATAAAAGCTGGTCTCATAGCGGTAAATAAAAACGCGCTCTTTCCAGCTTTTATCCAGTTCTTTGATGTGCATTTGCTCAATCATTTTCTGATAAATACCTGAGCACTTCCTCAGAAAGACCTTTTTTCGAGTCGAAATGCAAGGCTTGCAATCCGCATGAGCGCGCTCCCAAAACATGACGCAAGGTGTCATCCACAAAGAGCACGTTTTCTGGCTTTTCTTCCAGGGCTTCACACAGTGCCATAAAAAAGCGCGGATCGGGTTTGGCTAAACCCAAAGATCCAGAAGCAAAAAAGACCTGGAAATGCTCCGAAACGGGTTGTTTTTTGAACCAATCCATAGCATAGGAAAGATGATTGCTGGCTGCCGCAAATTTTAAAGGCGGGATCTTATCAAAAATATCCGGCTCCCTGATTTTATAAGCGTGCTCGCAAATATAGCGAATTTCTTCAATCAATTGCTCGCGTGGGCTCCCAAACTTCGCCTCATAATAGTCAAGATGCGCCTCATCTGTAATATATTTACCAAAATCACGCGCGATTGCCAATTGGCGCATGGTGTAATCGGCGGCTTGGAAGTCAAAAAACACGCCCACAAAATCAAAAGCAATCGCATGCACGCTTGCTCTGTTTGGGTTTTGTTTGCTATTCTTCATAAAATGGACTGTTTAGGGTTTTGGCTTCTGCAAAAAGCCGAAAAAGACCACCAATGCGATACCCAATAAACTGATACCGGTAATCGTCCAGCCTACGCGTTTGCTATCGCCAAAGAGTTCTTGCACGGTACTGGGCGGCTGGGTGGCTGTTGGGCTGGGAATGGCAGTGGCGCTGGGGATAGGTGTGCGCGAGGGTTTAAACACCGTAGGTGAAGGGGTAACCGGCATGGGTGTTGGTGAAACGTTGGGGGTTGCTGTGGCAGGCTCGCCACGCTTTATCAACATCGCTTGGCCGATGTAAATTTCAACCGCTTCTGGGCTGTTGCCATTCAGGATATTAATGTCGCGCATTGAAACATCATAAGCTTCAGAAATGATCCACAGTGAATCACCACTTTCAGGGATATGATAAATCGAGCCATCTGGCCAAGGCGTAGAGGTCATAATTTGTGCCCTGGGAAATTCAACAGGCGCGCCACTTACCGAGCGCGCGCTTTGCCACAAAAAGGTGCCAAAGATGACTGCAAGGCAAATCAATAGAATGAAGCTTTTGGTTGCTTTCATGGGCATTATTATAAACTGATTCTAAAAGCTTGCGATTTCAAAGCCCAAATACAAAGGCTAGTCACTCAGGCAGTCTGTGGCGGCTTTTTTGAGGTGTGCGATCATCGCTAGCAAACCGTTACCCCGCTGAGCGGAAAGGTGTTGCCAAAGCCCGACCTCTTCAAAAAAGCTTAAGTCAGCTTTTAGCACATCTTCGGCAGGCTGTTCATTAAAAAGCTGGTTCACCACTGCCACAATACCTTTAACGATCAAAGAGTCACTATCAGCATCAAAAATAATCTTGTGATCCTCACACCGAATGTCAAACCACACACTGCTTTGGCAGCCTCTAACCAGGTTTAGATCGGTCTTGAGTTCCGGTGGCATTTCTGGCAAGTCCATGCCCAGCTCAATTAGGTAATCGTATTTTTCTTCCCAGTTTTCCAGGAGCTCAAAATCTTCGAGAAGTTGCTGTTTGCGAGCTGAAAGTGTCATTTATCTCCTCAACAATTTCAAAACCCGATGGATACCCTCCACCAGTTTGTCAATATCCTCATGCGTGGAATACAATGCCAAAGAAGCACGCACCGTGCCAGGAATGCCCAAAGCGTCCATAATGGGTTGGGTGCAATGTTGCCCCGTGCGCACAGCAATTCCCCGCGCGTCAAGCAGGATGCCCAGGTCATAATGTTGCACGCCTTCAATGTTGAAAGGCAAAATACTGCTGCGTCGTTTGGGATTGCCATAGATTTTCAACCCTGGCACCTCTGACAATTTAGCCAGCCCATATGCCAGGAGCTCATCTTCATAGGCATGCAAGGCTTCTTCATCAAAAAGCTTCAAATAGTCTATGGCTGCCGATAATCCAATCGGACCAGGTACATAAGGCGTGCCCGCTTCAAACTTGTATGGCAAAACGTTGTAACTTATGCTTTCAGGGCTAACCACATCAATCATTTCGCCACCGGATAGGAAAGGCGGCATGGCTTCAAGCAAGTGTTCCTTGCCATAAAGCACACCAACACCCATTGGCGCATACATTTTATGCCCAGAAAAGGCGTAAAAATCAGCATCGAGGGCGCGCACATCGTGTTGGATATGTTGCACAGATTGAGCCGCATCCACCAGCACAACCGCGCCAGCATCATGGGCCAGCTTTATCATTTCTGCCACCGGGTTAATCGTGCCAAGTGAATTTGAGATGTGGTTCACCGCTACCAATCGGGTGCGTTCGCTAAGCAAGCTGCGATAAACTTCAAGATCAAGGTCGCCATTTTCATCAAAAGGCACAACCTTAAAATGCGCTTTTTTACGATCGCAAAGCAGCTTCCAAGGCACATAATTACTGTGATGCTCCAGTTGGGTGACAATAATCTCATCACCTTCCTTAACAAAGGCATCTCCGTAACTATAAGCAACCAGGTTGATTGATTCGGTTGCGCCACGCGTAAAGATGACTTCATGCGTTTCTTTGGCATTAATATAGGCCGCCACTTTAGCCCGCGCGAATTCATAAGCGTTGGTTGCTTCAATCGCCAGGTTGTAGTTCCCGCGATGGATATTGGCATTGTAGCGCGTGTAATAATCTGTGAGCGTGTCTATCACGGACTGTGGTTTTTGCGTGGTGGCAGCGTTATCAAGGTAGACCAGCGGTCGGTCATTAACCACACGCTGCAAAATAGGAAAATCCTGACGAGCCGTGCGAATGTCTTTTGCCATATTGAATCCTTTCAATAGACACATTTTACCAGAGCGAGGTAGGGTGATACCAGTAAGCGTATCGTTAGAATTTGCGCTTGATGAGTGGCGCGAAGGGATTCCAGTTGAGCAATTTTGCAATATCTCCCACACTGGCTTTACGATCCTTTTGAATGCGCCATCGCTTTTTAAAGGCATCCCCCAAACCTTTTAGTGATGCCCACTTGGCTCTTGCCATCACCTTGCCCTTACCCATAAAAGGCGCCAAGACCAAGTAAGCCAAATTGACCATAACGTGAAGAGGAGCTAAGCACCAAAAAAGCAGACCGGGCATGTTCTTGATAAAAACCCAAGGCAAATTGCGATGTCCGTGGAAAACGGCAAAGTCACTTCTTGGCGCGCTGCTTGCCGAGCCAACATGATAGGCAATCGCCTCCGGCACATAAAGGCAAGGGTAGCCGGCAAGTTGCAGGCGGAAGTCGAGGTCAATGTCTTCCATGTAGGCAAAGAAATCTTCATCAAAGCCACCCACCGCTTCAAATGCTTGGCGTGGGTACACAGCAGCTGCGGCGCATGCCCCAAAAACCGCTTTGGCTTCGTTTGTTGCCTGGCTTTGTGGCTGATTGTGCATATGCCGCCATGCCAATCCACTCACATGATAAACATGCCATTCGCCGTCTATCTTTTCGGGCTCGTTGGCTTTCAGCAACCTGGATGCAAAAAAGTGCTCTGGGTAAGCCAAAGTCGCATCCTGAATGATTGACAGCCAATTTGGTTCAAGAAAAGCATCTGCATTGAGCAATACCAAATATTCTCCACGCGCCTGTTTTGCAATGAGATTATTTCCCTGCGCAAAACCCAAATTTTTTTCTGACCGTGTAAGGCTTAGATGCAACTCCGGGTATTCATCGATAAGGGTTTTTGGAATGGATTCATCTCCACCATTATCCAGAAGCAGAATCTCAAAATCTTTGAAGCTTTGCGCCTGAAGCGCGTTTAAACAGCCTGGCAAGTGTTGCTCACTGCGCCAATTTAAAATCAGGATAGAAAAACGTGGCGTTTTGTCTGCGTTCGGCATGGCTTTATTATAGTTCATTGCCTGAACCTAAAGAGGCAATTATTCATCCTTATAATGTATGTCACTAGCCTCCGAATAAACTTAAGGGGCTAGTCCTATGGTAAAATTTCAAGTTGTGAATACGCAAACGTTTTCAGATAAAAAGAAGCCTCTTTACGACTCAGCAAAACGCGTTTCACCCGCAATAGCCGAGATACGCGAAATTGGTAACTATCGCCACCTGTTGGCTCAGCTCGTCCGTCGGGACATCCTCACGCGTTACAAAAGGTCTTTCTTGGGTGTTGCCTGGACCATGCTCAACCCACTTGGCACCATGTTGGTGATGACTTTTGTTTTCTCCAACATTTTCAAGGCCAGTATGCCTAGTGTTCCCTTTCCGGTTTACATTTTAAGCGGTTTGGTGGTGTGGAACTTTTTCGCACAGGGCACCAACGCCTCAATGAGCGGATTGGTTTGGGGAGGCAACTTACTGCAACGCATTTTCGTCCCGCGTACCATTTTTGCTGTTTCGGCAATAGGCACCGCGCTCGTGAATACTGTCATTGCCCTTGTGCCTTTGGTAATCGTTATGCTTATCAGCAAGGCAACTTTTAGCTGGGCATTGCTCTTTATGCCAGTCGCTATCCTTTTGATTACCTGTTTCACCTTAGGCTTTGGGTTGATGATCTCCTCTATGGCAGCATTCTTTCCAGACGTGATGGAAATGTACCAAATTTTGCTCACCGCGTGGATGTATCTCACCCCAATTATTTACCCAGAAACCATTATTCCCGAGAGATTTCATTTAGTTTATCGCCTTAACCCCATGTATTGGTTCTTGAGAGTCTTTCGTGCCCCTATTGTTGACCAGGCGCTGCCTTCTTTACGCGATTTTGGCATCGCCTCAGGCATTGCCATTGTGATGCTCATCGTTGGCTGGCTTATCTTCACTTCGAAATCGGATGAATATGCCTATCGTATCTAATCCCTCAAGCCAAAATGAAACACCGGCCCCAATCATCAACCTGGAAAATGTGTCGGTGCGTTACCGCTTACCCAGTGAGCGAATTGGCACGCTAAAAGAGTACACTATCAGGTTGCTTCAACGACGGGTTCGCCATCGTGACTTTTGGGCAGTACATGACCTGAGTCTAAGCATTAATCGTGGTGAGGTTTTTGGCATTGTTGGCGATAATGGCGCCGGCAAAAGCACATTGCTCAAGGTTATCTCAAAAGTTTTGCGCCCCACCACGGGTCGGGTACGCATATATGGCAAAATTGCGCCGCTTTTAGAACTAGGTGCTGGTTTTCATCCAGAGCTAAGTGGCAGGGAAAACGTTTTCCTGAACGGCGCTTTGTTGGGTTACAGCCACGAGGAAATGACCGCTGTTTTTGATGAAGTGGTTGATTTTTCTGAATTATCAGAATTTATTGACGCACCAATCAGGACTTATTCATCGGGCATGTACGCCCGCCTTGGTTTTGCAGTTGCAACCGCCCATCAACCTGAAATTCTCATTGTAGATGAGATTTTAAGCGTGGGTGATGAGGCTTTTCAAAGAAAGTGTACCGACCGCATTACCGGCTTTCGTGAAAACGGAGCAACGGTGCTAATGGTTTCGCACAACTTGGGATTGATCAGCGAGATGTGTGACCGAGCCGCCTGGCTTGACCATGGCAAATTGATGAAGATAGGTACAGCAGAAGAAGTAATCGAAATGTACAGAGAAGGTTTTCAGTAATATGGAATTTATCTCGCTTGAAATCCCTGATGTTGTCTTGTTAGTACCAAAGGTTTTTGGTGACCACCGCGGCTTCTTTTTGGAAACATTTCGCGACAATGCCTTTCGCGAACACATTGGCGCGTTTGATTTTGTTCAAGACAACCATTCCGGATCTGCCCAAGGCATTTTGCGTGGTTTGCACTATCAAATTCACCAAGCCCAAGGCAAATTAGTGCGTGCCGCGGTTGGCGAGATTTTTGATGTGGCTGTCGATATCCGCGAAGGCTCGCCCACCTTTGGCAAATGGATTGGAACGCATCTTAGCGCTGAGAATCGCCACCAGCTGTGGATCCCACCCGGCTTTGCCCATGGGCTTTATGTGATTAGTGAATGGGCTGAAGTCCTTTATAAAGCCACCGACTATTATGCCCCAGAATGGGATAGAAGCTTGCTATGGAACGACCCAAGCTTGTCCATTGATTGGCCATTAGTGGATGGCAAGTTACCCACCCTCTCTGAAAAAGACAGCAAAGCCCCAACACTGGAAAATGCAGAAATCTATCCGATCGGATGGTCGGCTAAACCACCTTGTGAGGAGATAAAATGAAGAAAGTACTCGTTACTGGTGGAGCTGGATTCATCGGCTCCAACTTTATTCACTATATTTTAAAACATCATCAAGATGTCATGATTGTCAATTTGGACGCCTTAACGTACGCGGGCAGTCTTGAAAACCTTAAGAGCTTACCTGATCCTGATCGCCACATTTTTGTTGAAGGCAGCATTACCGACCGCGCCTTGGTTGATCAAATATTTGCCGAGCATAAAATAGACACCGTCATTCACTTTGCCGCGGAGTCGCACGTTGACCGCTCCATCCTCAACCCCGGTGTTTTTGTGGACACCAACGTGGTGGGCACTTTTGTGTTGCTGGAAGCTGCCCGACGCGCTTGGCTGGTGGATAAAATCGTTCCCGTGGAACAATGTCGCTTCCATCATGTGAGCACCGACGAGGTATTTGGCACTCTTGCGCCAGAGGATCCACCCTTCCAGGAAGATACGCCCTACGCGCCACGTTCACCTTATGCTGCATCCAAAGCCTCCAGTGACCATTTTGTGCGCGCTTATGCCGAAACCTATGGCTTGCCCATTAGCATCAGCAACTGCACCAACAACTATGGCCCACGCCAATTCCCTGAGAAGCTCATCCCATTGATGATTCTCAACGCGGTCAGCGGTAAACCCTTGCCCATTTATGGCGACGGCATGCAAATTCGCGACTGGCTCTATGTAGATGACCATTGCAAAGGCATTTGGAAAGTGGCAACCCAGGGTCGCGAAGGTGAAACCTATTACATTGGTGGCGACAATCAACCTCCCAATATCGAAATCGTTAAAACCTTGTGTTCGATTTTGGATGAGCTCTTACCCGAGTCAGAATTTGCGCCACATGAGCAACTTATTACCTACGTCACCGACCGACCTGGTCATGATCGCCGTTATGACATCACCATCGAGAAAATCAACAAGGAACTCGGTTGGGCACCCACACATGACCTGCGCCAAGGTCTGGAAGACACCATCAAGTGGTATCTCTCTAACCCCGAATGGCTGGCAGCAATAGTAAAACACTCTGACTATGACACCTGGTTACAAAAGAATTACGGCGACCGAAAAGCATAACTCGTTTAGAAAGGCATAGAAAGGACCAACATGAAAGGTATTATCCTCGCCGGCGGAAAAGGAACCCGCCTTTACCCCTTAACCATCCCAGTCAGCAAACAACTGCTGCCTGTTTACGACAAACCCATGATTTACTACCCGCTTTCGATGCTCATGCTTGCAGGCATTAAAGAAATTTTGATCATCACCACACCTGAAGAGCAATTCCTCTTCAAACGCTTGCTCAAAGACGGTTCTCAATGGGGTTTGCGCTTTGAATACACCATCCAAACCGAACCACGTGGACTAGCCGACGCATTCATCGTTGGTGAAGAGTTCATTGGTGATGATGAAGTTTGCCTTATTTTGGGCGACAATATCTTCTTTGGCCATGGTTTACCCAGCATTTTGCAAGACTCAGCCAAGATTAAAACAGGCGCTGTCGTTTTTGCTTATCCGGTTCGCGACCCAGAACGCTATGGTGTTGTTGAATTTGATGATGCTTGTAAAGCGATTAGCTTAGAAGAAAAACCCGAAAAACCTCGTTCCAACTTCGCTGTGCCCGGTATTTACTTTTACGATAAAAACGTGGTGCAATACGCCAAAGAGCTCGAACCCTCGCCACGCGGTGAAATTGAAATCACTGACATCAACAAGCGCTACCTCAACGAAGGCACCCTGCAGGTTAAAGTACTAGGTCGCGGTGTGGCTTGGTTGGATGCGGGAACGCATAACAGCCTTTTGCAAGCCAGCAACTACGTCCAGGCTGTTGAAGATCGCCAGGGCATGATGATTTCCTGTGTTGAAGAAATTGCCTATCGAAAGGGATTTATTGACCGCGAAGGACTCATCAAATGCGCTCAGGATACCATCAGCAACGATTATGGTGACTACTTAATGCGATTAGCAAATGGTGAGATTTCTTAAGATGAAACGCATCCTGCTCTTTGCCAAAAATGGTCAGCTGGGCTGGGAGCTGCAACAAACCTTAAGCCCTTTGGGTGAAATCATCCCCTTGGACTATCCCGAGGTGGACTTTAGCAAACCGCTCAGCCTGCGTGAAATCGTACGTGAAGCGAAGCCTGATATCATCATCAACCCAGCCGCATACACCGCTGTAGATAAAGCGGAAAGCGAAAAAGATCTCGCTATGGCCATCAACCGTTACGCTCCAGCTGTTTTGGCAGAAGAGGCTGCACGATTGAACATCCCGTATTTTTATTATTCAACAGATTATGTCTATGACGGCACGAAAGGTGAGGCTTACGTAGAAACTGACCCGACCAACCCCCTCAATATGTACGGTCAGAGCAAACTCGAAGGCGACTTGGCTGTCTTGGCAACCGGCGCCACAGCGATTATCCAACGCGTCGCTTGGGTCTATTCCATGCGCCAGGGTGGTTTTGTGACCAAAGTTTTGCAATGGGCACGGCAAAACGAGACCCTGCGCATAGTCGATGACCAAATCAGCAACCCAACCAGCTCGCGCGAATTAGCAGAGGTTAGTGCGCTCTTGCTTGCCAAAGCACTGGAGCACCCCCTCGAATGGCTTCACGAACGCCGAGGTGTGTATCACAGTGTGGGTAGCGGTGCTTGTAGTCGCTATGATTGGGCAGAAGAGATTCTTGCCCTCGACCCACGAAAAGAAGAGCAAAAAGTCAAATTGCTCAAACGCACCAAGAGTAGCGAATTCCCAACCCCCGCCACCCGTCCGATGGTCTCGCGTCTCAATTGCGACAAGCTATACAACACCTTCGGATTGCGGCACACCTGTTGGAAACTTGCCTTAAAGTTTATGATGAAGAATGAGGCTTAATCTTATTCTTAGCTTTTTTATTAGAAACACTCTGTTTCGGCGATAATAATAGCTAACGAATTACCTTAAATGAGAGGACATATGGAAAACAACGCCAACAAAAACAGCTGGACTAAATCCGGCGATATTGCCGCGATTATTCATGTTTTCTACGCAGATCTCATTGAGGAAATCGCCGAAAAAACCCACAATCTGCCTCAAAATACAGATTATTACATCAGCATTCCTAACGACCACCCAGATGTGGTAGATGCGGTTAGAGAACACTTCCCCAATGCCCAAATCCTGATTGTAGAAAACCGTGGCCGTGATATCTTACCTTTCCTCGAGGTCCTCAAAGGCATTTTGCCCCTGAATTATGACTTACTGGTAAAAATTCATAGTAAAAAGACCCCTCACCGTGCTGATGGTACGAGCTGGCGACAAGATATCTATGAAAAACTGTTGGGGTCTGCTGACTTAATTAACGGGATTATCCAATCTTTTAAGACTAATCCGGAACAAGGCATGTTAGGTCCCAAAGGACAGGTGGTCAATGCCCGTTATTATATGTTTGAGAATAAGACTATTTTTCTCGAACTAGCTAAGCGCATTGGATTAGAGACAAACGATCAATTCGACTTTCCTTTTGTGTCTTCCACGATGTTTTGGGCTCGCCCACAGCTGTTTAAGAAGCTCATTGATGCCGACTTCCTTAAAGCAGAATTCCCCAACGAACCTATCAAGAGTGATGGAACCATCGTGCATGGGCTTGAACGCATTTTCGGGCTTGCCACAATCCATGAAGGTTTAAAAATAAACACTGTTGACCTTGACGGTCATATTGAAAAGCCTAATCCGAATGAAATTTCTCCGTTTGCATATAAACCCAGGGCATTACTCTTGTCTGATATTAAATCCCTGGTGTATTATGGCACGAAACATGTCGGTTATGCAGTCGAGCACATTCGGATCACTGCCCCTTATCAACAAGCCGGCATTGAATTAATTGATGGATTTGTTGACGGTCAAGCTGATATTGAGCGCATCCAATTAGGTGATGCGGTCATCTTCCACCGCAGCTTCCCTGGCTCTGTTGAGCATTTTGAAAAATACATTTGGAAAGCCCGCGAGCTGGAAAAACCAGTTATTTTTGAGATCGATGATCTACTTTTCAATCTGCCCGAAGACCACCCTGAGCAAAAGCTGGATTTATATAAGTCACACTTAATGCCCATTCTCTTTGCTCTTAACGAAGCCGATTTAGTTGTTACATCAACTCCAAAAATAAAAGAGCTGCTGTCTGATTTCAACCCAAATATCATTGTCTTACCCAATTACCTGGATGATCATCTGTGGTCCTTACAGAGCATCGCGGTTAATGAAAATGTGCCTTTAACCATCATGTACATGGGAACAGATTCGCATACGCCCGATCTGGAAGGGATCGCACCGGCATTGTTACACTTACTGGACAAATATCAAGGGAAGTTAATGGTGAGGGTGATTGGAACACCGCTACCTCAGAGCCTCGCCGCAAGACCTGATATCACTTTTGAACCTGCGCCAAACAATGTTTACACAGCTTTTGTTGAAAACTTCCAAAATCAAAAAGCCGATATCTTTATTGCTCCTTTAAACCACAACCTTTTCAATAAATGCAAAAGCCACCTTAAATTCCTGGAATATAGCGCCCTTGGCATCCCTGGCGTTTATGCCGATTTAGATCCCTATCAAGAGATTGTTGAACACGGCGAGGACGGATTTCTTGCCTCTTCTGTAAAAGAATGGATAGTTTACTTGGATAAACTCATTGAAAGTCCAGAACTGAGAAGAAAAGTTGCCGAAGCTGCCCAAAACAAGCTGCGAGATCACTACCTCTTATTAAGCCAAATAAAAAATTGGCAAGACATTGTAGGCGAGCTGATACCCGAGAAATTCCTCGATGTTTATAACCTCTCAGACAAGATGGCTTTAACAACAAGTGTTTTGAGAAAAATTCAAAGTTCTCATCGCGAATCCACAGATAAGATTTTTTACCAAGAGAAAGAACTTGCCTCGCTTTCAACCCACTTGACACACTTGCAAACTCAACTGACTGATACTCAGAAGCACTATCAACGCACGCAAAACCAGCTAAATAGCACACAAGCGCAACTAGGTGATTCACAAACACTCAACCATCACTTACAAAACTCTTTGGAAGACGCCCAAATGGTTATCGTCGATTACGCGACTAGCACCAGCTGGAAGCTTACCCGTCCTTTGCGTAAGGTTTCCAAATGGATTAAGAAACGCTAGCTTACTCATGAGTAAAACAACAGTGGTCAGGATTTTGCAAGCCAAAATGAAAGACCTTAGGAGAAAAAATGTTTAGACATTTTAAAACAAAAAAAATCATTAAAGACAGTGGCTTATTTGATTCGAACTATTATCTCTTAAAGTATCCTGATATTCGGGCGGCTGATATTGACCCCTTAACCCACTTTGTGAAATTTGGTTGGCGCGAAAAGCGTAATCCATCCGCCGACTTTAATACAAAGGTCTATTTGGAAGGATTCCCAGAGTTATTATCCCTTAACATCAACCCCTTAGTCCATTTTATCCAAGCCCAAAGACTGGCTTTTGAGTCGAGGGATCCGAGTCAAACTGCTCAGCTCCTTACTACCCACCCATCGAAAACAGAAGTGACTGATACTCGCTTTGAAACAGTCTATCGTGACCTATTTGAAGTCGCAAAAGGCAGCCCGTCTGATGATTTTGTGCCCTATGACCCTGATTATCGGGTTATTGATAATCCCGCTTTAGATTTGATTGCCTTCTATTTGCCCCAGTTCCATCCCTTCCCCGAAAACGATCTTTGGTGGGGTAAAGGCTTCACGGAATGGAAGAATGTCACCAAAGCGCTCCCCCAATTTGTGGGGCATTATCAACCCCGTTTACCTGGCGATTTGGGTTTTTATGATCTCCGTGTGCCGGAAGTACAAGAAGAGCAAGCCCGACTTGCCCAGCAGTTTGGCATAAAAGCTTTTTGCTTCCACTACTATTGGTTTAGTGGCAAGCGTTTGATGGAAAAACCGCTCGAATCGTTTGTCAACAATCCAAACATCAGTTTACCTTTCTGCGTTTGCTGGGCGAATGACAACTGGACCCGCAGATGGGATGGTAGCGCGAACGAGATCCTTATTGCCCAAGAGCACAATTTTGAACTTGATAAAAAAATCATCCACGACCTGGTTCCTTTGTTCGAAAATCCTCGTTATTACCGCATTGAAGGTCGCCCGCTTTTGGTTGTTTATAATGCCGGCATCATGGATGACATCAAAGAAACCATTGCCTATTGGCGTGACTACACAATCAAACAAAGCTTGCCTAACCCCTATATTATCGCCGCCCAAACCTTCAGTTTTCTTGAACCAGAGCCAGAAACGTTCGATGCCACCGTCGAGTTCCCTCCACACCATATTGGCGCGCAAGAGATAAGTGACAAAGTTTCCTTCCTCCAGGGGAATGAGTTTACTGGACAGATTTTTGATTATGCCCAATTTTCCGAAGTGCAATTGTCCAAGCTAGGACATACCACCAGAGAGCATTACCATACCATCGTGCCTGGTTGGGATAATGAAGCCCGCCGTCCTGGGAAAGGTTTCATTCTGAAAGACTCCAGCCCCGAGCTCTACGGTGAATGGCTAAAAAGAGTCGGCGAATACACGCTCGCAACCAAAACGCCAAAAAAGAGGCTTGTCTTCATCAATGCCTGGAATGAATGGGCTGAGGCGACTTACCTCGAACCTGATCTGCGCTATGGCTATGCTTATCTCCAAAAAACCGCGGAAATCGTCAACGAGCTCAGTGGTGTAAAAACCGACCAAAAGAGAGCCTCGACACGTACAGATATTGATGAAACCATTCCAGGTTACGTTAGGTCTGTGCGTTTCCGTTGGCCATTTATCAGCGAAACAGAGACCACATACGAACCAGAAGCCCTGGAGAGAATCAAAACCGATCTCGACGACCTTTTGGAAAAAGCAAACCAGGAAAAAGATAATGCGGAGAAGATTTCTATTATCATTCCCGTTTACAACCATGTGCTTGAAACGATTAACTGCCTTAAGTCTATCGCCATAGCAGATGATCCCTACCAACACGAAATCATCGTGATTGATGATGGATCCAGCGATTTGACACAAACCCTGCTTAGCGATCTGAAGCACATCACCTATATTCGAAATGAAGAAAATCTGGGCTTTTTGCTCAGTTGCAATAAAGCTGCAAAACATGCCACTGGCGACTATATTTGTTTCCTGAACAATGACACCATGGTGTTGGAATCATGGCTTAAGCGCATTGTTCAAACGTTCAATCAAAATCAAGATGCTGGGCTAGTAGGCTCTAAACTTTACTACCCTGATGGTAGCCTTCAAGAAGTTGGTGGACTCATTTGGAGAGACGCCAGTGGTATCAATTACGGTCGTGAAGACGATCCCCGCAAACCAGAATACGGCTATCTGCGCGAACCTGATTACTGTTCTGGGGCGGCAATTTTCTTACCAATGAACATTTGGAAAGAAATGAATGGTTTTGACCTTCTCTTTGCACCAGCCTACTATGAAGATACCGATTTGGCTTTTCGTGTTCGCCAGGCGGGTTATAAAGTCTTCGTGCAACCCTTGTCCAAAGTCGTCCACCTCGAAGGTATCACCTCCGGAACAGATTTAAGCTCTGGTGCCAAAAGATACCAAGTTGTCAATAAAGAAAAATTCCTGGAAAGATGGAAGGATGTCCTTGCAAAGCACGCAGATCCCCATCTTCCCGATTGGACGACTAACACCCACGGTAAGAAAAAGCGCATCCTATTAGTGGATGTGTGTACACCAAAACCTGATGTTGATTCAGGTTCAATCGACACCTATAACTATTTGCTTTCCTATCGCCGCATGGGCTATGAAGTGGTCTTTTACTCCGTCGTCGACTCCCAGCTGGTTGATCGTTATGTAACTGATCTACAGAGTCAGGGCATCCATTGCCTGAACCTGCCCGAAAAAGAACAGTTCTGGAAGTTCCTGGAAAAATACGGGAAAGCATTTGATTATGTGATGTTGTTCAGAGTCCACGCCGGTGGGCAGTTTATGGATGCGGTAAAAACATATGCGCCTGATGCAAAAGTCGTTTTTAACACTGTTGACTTGCACTTCTTACGCGAACAACGCCAATCAAGCATTTCACCAGAAACCCAAGACAAGAGTGAAGTTTCAGAAACAGAACGCTTAGAAGCGGGATTGATGAAAACAGCAGAGCTTTCGATCCTCGTCAGTGAATTCGAAAGAGAACTGCTGTCAAAGCTCTACCCAGAAATAGAAACTCGCGTGATGCCTTTACCCCGTGAGATCCCCGGACGTAAAAACGGTTTCGCCAACCGCAAGGATATCGCCTTCGTTGGTGGTTATTTACACAAACCCAATGTGGATGCCATCGACTACTTTGCCAAAGAAGTATGGCCTCTCATAGAGCACAAATTACCCGGCGTGACATTCAAAGTTGTTGGCAGTAATATGCCTGATTCTTTCCAACAATACGCATCAGAGAGCATTGAATTGGTCGGTTTTGTGGATGATTTGGGAGATGTCTTTGATAATGTGCGTCTCTCAGTTGCTCCGCTTCGATTTGGTGCTGGCATCAAAGGCAAGGTTGTTTCAAGCCTGAGCTACGGCTTACCCTGTGTGGCAAGTTCGATTGCAGCGGAAGGCATGAACCTGACCGAAGGTGTGAACATCTTACAAAGTGATGACCCGCAAAAATTCGCTGACCTGGTCTATGAGGCTTACACAGATGAAGCGAAGTGGACGAAGTTATCAGATGCCGGCTTAGATTTTGTCCACGAGCGTCATGCCATTGAGAGTTTTGAAGAAAGATTGCGCGAGATTATGACTTTTTTGGGATAACGCATCCTGTTCGCGTCTCGATCCCAATTCAGTGAAAGCAATCAGTTGCCTAAAAACTTCTTAGTTCAATTTGAGTTAAGGCTCAAGGTATAATTACCGTCAGCCTAATTGAGGCATGGAGAGAATCATGTGTTTCTTTCAAAGTGACAAGAAGCTTATTGAAAAAAGCGGTTTATTTGACCCTCAATATTATCTGGACAGCAATCCTGACCTCAAAATCCTGAGCATAAACCCTCTGGAACATTTTGTCATGTCAGGTTGGCGCGAAGGACGTAATCCATCAGCGCAGTTTAACACAAAGTTTTACTTGCGCACCTACCATGAATCCATTCCAGAAGATCAAAATCCACTTATCCACTACATTAAGAAAGGCCAAAAAGAAGGCAAATCGGCATTACCCGGAAAGGATCAACCCGCACAATTTGAGTCCTTTACCCCAGTTTTCAAAAAGAAAAAGCTCTTATCCCGAAGAAATCTGCAGTTTGGTATTGCCTATATTCAATCTTATGGCTTAATGAGTTTTATCAACAAAGTTTTTTCAAAACTCTTTCAGAAAACCATGTTCTTTGGACGTGGCAAATCTTCTCCTGTAAAAATGCTGGAAGAAAGCCAAAATACCGTCCTTTTAAAAGCTACAGATTACGACATCCAACCCAACGACGTCACGATTTCGATTGTCATCCCTTGTAAAAATGCGGGCGACGAGTTTCAATTCCTGCTCAAAATGCTTCAGGCTCAAAAAGGTTTTAAACACATCGAGCTCGTCATTGTCGATTCAGGTAGCACCGATCAAACGCTTGAAATCGCCCACCGCTTTAAAGCCAAAGTGGTCGAAATTAAGCCTGAAGATTTCTCCCATTCCTACGCCCGCAATCTAGGTGCAGAGCATGCAACCGGGGACTATCTACTCTTCACAGTCCAAGATGCCTTACCAAGCTCCGACACCTGGTTGCATGAGCTTTATACGGTGCTCATTGATAATGAGGTCGCAGCAGTCTCATGTGCTGAAACCCCAAAAGAAGATGCTGACCTTTTTTACCGGCAAATCTGTTGGAATCATTACAACTTCCTGGGCGTAAATAATGCTGACCGCATTTTTAGCCTGCCCAAAACCCAAAACCACCTCACCCTCAGACAAAATGGCCAGCTTTCTGACCTAGCCAACTTGATATCACGCGAGCTCTTTAATCAATATAAGTACCGCTTAAATTATGCCGAGGATATCGACTTGGGCATCCGGCTCATCAAAGACGGCCACAAACTCGCCTTTTTAGGCACAACTCGCATCATCCATTCGCACAACCGCCAGCCTTATTACTTCCTCAAAAGAGGTTATGTTGATAATCAATTCCTCAGCGATATTTTTGATGACTTCGTTGTGCCCAAGCTTGCCATTGAAGACTTCGTTCCGGATATCGCTTTTACATACAGTTTTTTAGCTGATTTATCTTCAAAGATTAATGCTTTATCCTACCCGCTCAAACCAGAACATTTTGAAATATTCGTTCAAAACCAATTTGATGATTATCTTTCCCAAAGATTTCCCGCAGCATTACCTGACACTAGCCATGTTTTCCTGGATGACCAAGCCCAAACTTACCTTGAATCTTTAATCACAGAGCACGGTTTCCATATGGCAGGCAAGGCATATAACGGCACTTTATTGCGCGCCTATTTTGGCTACATTGAGATCACAACCAGATATCTAAAAAATGCTTACGAACTGATCAATCCAGATTTGGCACAAGACATTCTCGCCTGTCTTTATAAAGCGTTTTGTATCGTGGTTGGGGCGCACTTAGCCTATTGCTACAAAAACAAAACCGGGCGTGAGAAGCTCAACATGGATGCCATGCATCAAACCTTGATGGCAGGTGTGTAATGAAAATCCTCTATGCCCTTCACCAATACTACCCGGAATACCAAGCCGGTACAGAAAAATTTGTTTACAATATGGCCTCAATGTCCGAGCTGAACGCCAACAAGGTCAAAATTGTCACCTACCGGCTTGGAGACTTTAAGCACCCGATCAAAAGCGCGGAAGGCATCCATTATGAGGAATATTTCCATAAGAAGCTACCCGTTGTGGCTTTTCAGTACAACGCGCGACCAGTTGACTTAAACTTTGGCTTCGATAACACGCTTGGGTTGGCTTTCGCGCGCGATATTTTGACAAAAGAAAAACCAGACCTCCTACACATCGGCCATATGATGCGCGTTTTTCCCTTCGCGCAAGCCGCCATTGAACTAGACATACCCTTTGTCATAACCTTGACTGACTTTTTCATGATCTGCCCTCGCAACACACTTGCGCCAACACCAAACAGCCTATGCAACGGACCCAAAGGTGGCGAGGCTTGCGCAAAATATTGCCCTGCGTTTTCACAAACTTTTATAAAAGAGCGTCTTGCCCGGGCGAAAACAATTCTCCAAAAAGCGGCTAAAATCTTCGCACCGTCACGTTTCGTTGCCCAAATGATCGAGGCGGAAATTGAAGGCGTGGAAGTTATCGTCAACCATCACGGCATTCGTCAAAGCCAAATTCGTGCCAACACACGCCACTATGACCAAGATTCACAGCTAAACTTTGCCTTTATTGGAACTTTAAGCAATCATAAAGGCACACACTTAGCCATCCAAGCCTTTGAAAAGCTGAACACAGAAAAGGCATATTTATCTATTTATGGCAGTGGTGAGGAAGACTACCTAAAATGGCTAAAACGCTTGGCAGACAAGAGCCAGACGCGTTTTTTGGGGTCATTCCCTTCAGAGGATTTAGCCAAAATCTTCTCAACAATCGATGTTTTGATCGTGCCTTCAATCGTTTACGAAACCTATTCATTTGTCGTCCATGAGGCTTTGGCATGCGAAGTGCCGGTCATCGTCTCTAACCTGGGCGGAATGGTTGAGCAAATTGAAGATGAACTAAACAGCTTCTTGTTTCCACCAGGGGATGTGCAAGCGCTTAGCGAGATTATGCAAAGCATCGTTGACAACCCAGATTCGCTCAACGAAATCAAAGCGCAAATCCGAAAAACAACGCTTGTTCCCAGCATTGAGCAAGAGGCCTATCAATATCAACGTGTTTATCAACAAATAATCCGAAATGCCAACAGCATCTAAAACGCGATTGATGTTTCAGCCCTTATATGTGCAAAAGGACAATTAGGCTTAATTTGAGTGGCTTAAAGACCATGCAGCAAGGCAAGTAAAATAAAGAGGCTTTTTAAAGCCTCTTTACTTCTTAATAAATCAGATCTGAAAACTTTCTATTCTTCTTTTGGTTTGGCTTGTTTTACTCTTTTTTGATAAAAGACCATTAAGCCACCCGCCAGTAGCAAAGCAAGTCCGGCACCAACAGGCAGCCAAAGCATGCTGGCTTTCTCTACTTCCTCTGGTGCTTCACTTTCTTGCAAAGGGCTTTGGGTAATAAGTGGCATAGGCGTCGGTGATGGCGTTGCTGTTGGTGTTATCGTCGCAGTTGCGGTGGGTGTAATGGGTGTAAAGGTAGGTGTTATCGTTGCCGGTGGGGTTACATTGAGCAAAAGCTTATTGCCTGCGTAAATGATTGACGTTTCCTTAAGATTGTTCCAGGTCAGCAAATCTCCCAATGCAATGCCATAATAATCCGCGATCCAATTCAGGTTTTGCCCTTCAGCCACCGTGTGATAATATTTCCCATCCGCGGCTGGAGTAAGCCTCTCAATCGGCGTTAAGGGTCGCTCAGTTGGTGTGGACGTGTGATTGCTGGATACAATCATCAGTTCCCAGCCGATTCCCAATGGCGTGGTTTCTTGAATGCCATTCAGCTCCAGTATCTGTTTTACAGAAACCTCATAAGCCTCAGCAATTTTGCTCAAATTTTCATATGCCTTAACCGTGTGAAAAACACTTCCATCCACACGCGGCGCGCTCACTTCAACCGCACCCATTTTTGGCGGGGGCACATAACCTTCAGCGTCCGGACCCAGAATGGTGAGCTCATCACCAATCTGCAGTTTATAGGCTTCAGTTAAGTGGTTCCATGAAAGGATTTCTTTGATGGTCACCTGATACGCCACGGCGATTGCCCAAAAACTTTGCCCGGGCATGACTAAATGCGTGTAGATGCCTTTTTCATTGGGCTCAACCAATTCCACCGGGGTAATAATGCCTGGGATAATCGGCTGCCCACCTCCGGGTGATGTACCCGGTCCAGTTCCGCCTGGTGGCGTGGTTGCTCCTGTGCATGCCTCACCAGAGATATAAGCCGCTTGCAAAATGTAATAAACAAAGCCATTAGCTGCCGTGGCAACACCCGCGCCAACATGGCAATAGTGTGGGTTCGTTGCCGGCAACATGTGGGCTTCGTCATTCCACATCACCATAATTTGGTCAATGGTAGCTCCTGAGCTTGCCATGGCAAAGTTTTCAGTGGCGAAGACGCGTTTCCCCGCGCCATAGCCAGCTGCTTGCACTCTGCCACTCACATTACCAATGTGCCAGCTCAGGTTTTCATCAGCCATTTGTTGCGCCGTGCTTTGTGCCACCGCGTTGATTGTGCCATCCATAATCAAGCCTGGCAAACCATATGACATGCGCAAGACGTTCATCGCAGAAATGAGGTCATAAGCGCTCACTTGCTGATGTGGAATAGCATAGTCCTTAGCTTGTACCGGCTCTTGGTTAACCCATGGATTGAGGAGGAACAAAACCAAAAGAATAACACTTAATGCCGATGAAATTTTCTTTTTCATGACTTATATATACCATATTTTAACAAGTCCACTTTTTGCAGGATTTTATTTTGAGGCGTCTTTCGCATAAAAAAAGCACCTGAATGTTTTGGATCCAAGTGCTTTAATTGACTAATTTTGCTTAATCGACGATTTCACCCAAAGCAATCAACTCGTTTTCTGCCACCCACCATCCAGGATGCCACTTTAGAGCCTGTCTAAAAGCGGCGATAGCGGCAGGTCGGTTGCCTCGTTTCACTTCAGCACGCCCTAGCCAAACCCAGGATTCCGGAATGGCAGGTTCAGGCGACTGGTCGATGGTTGCTTTTGCCAGGTTGTAAACGTCGTTATAACGTCCCATGTAATAGTAGGCGAACAGAGGTCCGGTTTGATACCAGGTTACCCGCCAGGGTCTTTCTTCAGCAGGCAATTTTTCGTAAATTTCAAATGCCCGGTCATATGCCTCAGAAGCGCCCCAAAAGTCTTGCATTTCCACCAAAATGGAGCCCCGGCTATACCAGGCGAAAAACAGCTCGCGGCCCTTGGTGGTGTACAAACGCGCGGTAACTTGCTCGAGGGCGTATTCTTTGTTGTAAGCGTCATCCATTTGCCGCCCAAGAATGTCATGCACCTCTTGCTCGCGTTCATAAGGGAAAATGACCATGTAAATGTCGTCAAACTGCGCCCAGTACATGGCAATATCTTCGTAACTCATCTTTATCCAGCCCAGATAGGTGTCCGGAATGGTGACCTCTTGCTTTTCATCATCATAGCCGGCAATAATGCCATAATGGCCCATCCAGCCCTCACGCGCGTCCATATAGCCACGCTCAATAATCACCGGAAAGCCATTCGCAACCAGCTCTTTAATCAGCTCCAGGTTGCCACCGTAGCGCACAATAGCACCATATTCGGTCTCCAGATGCACATAATTGAGCATTTCATAAGGCATCACATTGCGGTCTTGCTTAAAAGGTTTGAGCACCTTTTCAGTCACCGATTGGCTGCCCTTCCAACCCCAGAAACCAAGCGCCATCGAAAGATTTGCCGGTCCACAGTTATTAAAACCCTGTGGTTCGTGCTCAATACCTTCCAGCAAAACCTTTTGAGGCAAAGGCGTAGGCACTGGCGTGCTGGTAGGCTCGATGGTGGGCGTAGGTGTGTCTTCGATAATTGCCACAGGAATTGGTGTTTCCGTGGGCATTAAGGTCGGCGTTGGCGTGGGAGCCATGGCGGTTAAATTAGCGATGGCGTCATCAGAAAGCTCTTTATGTTCGCTCGGAACAAAGACCTGCTTATCAGGCGGTTTAAAAAAGTAATGGATGCGCGCTCTGATGCGTGCCACATGAAAATAAGCGCGTTCATTTATTGAAGGAATTTGGTAAACAACAACGGCCAGCAAGACCAGCAAAAGCAAAGCCACCAACCAAACCCAAGGCTTACGCCAGGTGGATTGAGCGCCTAAGTGCCTGCGCAAGCGCGTTGTATTTTTATTTCTTTTCATTAACATACGGCTTGAATTATAACAGTTTATCCTGCGCTCATTTTTTGTGTATATGGGAATAGATACAAGTCTTATAAAACCAAGCAGCCTTGCGCTAGAGATCGCAAAGGTCTTTTATCGCCGAAACGACATAATCAACATCGCCATCTTCCAGTTCTTCTGGAAATGAAAAACGGATAGTGCCCTCAGGGAATGTGCCCATGGCGCGATGAGCCAGCGGAGCGCAATGCAAACCAGAACGGGTCCAAACGCCAAACTGCCTGTCCAATTGATCAGCGATTTGTCCTTGGTCGCCGGGCAAAACAAGTGAAATCACCGGAAACTGTTTCTGCTCATCATAGTCACCATTTTCAAGGCTGCCACAAACACGAACACCCGGTAAAGCACGCACTTTTTCAAAAAAAGCTTTTGCGTGCGAAGTTTTTCTCGCGTAGCCTTGCGCCATAGTGCTTGCATCGAGCCTTTCAATAGCAGCCGCCAAGCCTACAATGCCTGGCAAATTCAGCGTTCCTGGTTCAAATCGGTCTGGCATGGCTGTGGGCATTTCCAAGAGCTGCGAAAAACTGCCCGTTCCACCTGCAAAAACCGGCTCAAGCACCTTAGCAAAGTCTGGGCTAAGCAGGGCTCCACCAATGCCTTGCGGACCGCCCAATCCTTTATGCCCGCTAAAGGTAAACGCCGCCACAGGCAAAGCCTGCCAATCATAAGGCATTAATCCTGCGTATTGAGCAGAATCAAGCACCACATCGATGCCTCGCTCAGCGCCAAATGTTGCCAGTTCTTGCCAAGGCAAAACGGTGCCACAAACATTCGAAGCCATGGTCATTACAATCAAGCGGGTTTTACTTGTAACCAACTTGCTTATCTGGTCAAAATCCAGACTGCCATCCCGATTTGCCTTGGCAATGCGCCAATTAACGCCCTTTTGGCTGGCAATATGGCAAGCGCGCAAAACCGCATTGTGATCCATTTCGGAGCAAATCAGCTCATCACCTGGTCGCAAAACGCCTAACAAAATCTGGTTGATGGAAGCAGTCAAGCCACTGGAAAAAATGACATGAGAGGGATGTGGAAAATTAAACAGCTGGGCAATACTTTCACGGCAATCAAATAGTCTGCCGGCAAGCGCGTAAGATCCAGAATAAGCGCCTCTTGAAACACTGGTCGCATCATTTTTGATAAAGTCATACATTGCTTTGGCGACACTTGGCGCTTTTGGAAAACTCGTACTGGCTTGATCAAGGTTTATCGTTCGCATAAGTCCTCTCCAAAATAATAACATGAAGCCTTCAGATTCATCTGTTTTTTGCAAACCTTTAAAGTCTTCATTTTTGTTCCAAAGCGGACTTATTTATGTGCCTCATGTTACTATTCACAGAGCAAAAAACCAAGGAGCATTATGAAAAACAAAAACTTAGTTGTTATCATCATCACAGGTGCCCTTTTCGCGGTTGCGGCTTGGGTGCTTACCAACGGTATGGCTCTTATACCCGGCGGAACCAGCAACCCGGGCAATATGGGTTTCTGTATCGCATGCTTTTTGCGCGATACCGCTGGTGCCTACAAAATGCACAGCGCCAGCGTGGTGCAATACCTCCGTCCTGAAATCATTGGTTTAGTTTTAGGCGCTTTCATCCTCTCTTTAGCCAAAAAGGAATTCAAGCCCCGTGGAGGCTCTGCTCCGATGTCGCGCTTTTTGCTCGGTATGACCGTCATGGTTGGTGCTTTGGTTTTCCTGGGCTGCCCTTTGCGCATGGTTTTACGCATGGCTGCTGGAGACCTTAACGCTTGGGTAGGCTTGATTGGCTTTATCCTGGGTGTGTTTGTGGGCACGCTTTTCCTCAAAAGCGGTTTTGCCTTTCCACGTAATGAAGAACAAAGCACAGTTGAGGGCTTAATCTTCCCCATCACCCAAATCGTTGGCTTGGTTCTTTTGCTGGCTTTCCCTGCTCTGCTGGCTTTCTCTGAGAGCGAACCCGGCGCCATGCACGCACCAGTGCTGGTTTCATTAGGTGTGGCTTTAATTGTTGGCGCATTGGCGCAACACAGTCGCCTTTGCCAGGCTGGCAGCCTCAAGAATGTTTTCCTCACCAAGAACTTTGACATGTTCTGGGGTGGCTTGGCAATTTTCGTAGTCGCCTTAATCTTCAACCTGGTGCAAGGCAATTTCAAGCTCAGCTTTGCCGACCAACCCGTCGCCCACACCGAGTGGCTGTGGAACATCATCGGCCTCTTTATTGTTGGTTTGGGCTCCGTGCTTTTGGGTGGTTGCCCCATGCGCCAACTCATTTTGGCTGGCAGTGGCAATACCGACTCCGCCATCACCGTGGTGGGTATGATTGTTGGTGCCGCCTTCGCGCATAACCTGGGCATGGCTTCTTCTCCCGCTGGCACCACGCCTGCTGGTCGTATCGCCGCCATCGCTGGCATTATTATCATGCTGGTGATTGGTTTCACGCATCTAAAGAAAGAGAAAGCTTAAAGAAGAGCCTTAAGACTTTTTATGTAAAAGATGGCTTCGGGTTACATTGATTATGTAACCCGAAGTGGTTTTTGATAAACTTATTGAGATGAAACCCGAAAAACAAACCAGTACACGTTACGTTGCCACATTCCACAACGACTATGGCGCAATCAGCTTTGAGCGTCGCTTAAAGAAATTGGGCGATAGTCAGGCGCGTCTGATGCCCGTCCCACGTCATATCTCAGCTTCTTGTGGTTTGGGTGTCGCATTTTTCATCCCCTTTGACCCCAAAACCATGCCTGATGAAAACACCGACAGTGTTTACCAATCGGACGGTGACTCGTACCAATTGGTGTTTGAAAACAAGTAATATTCTCCTAAGCAACTCATTTTGCATAAAAAAAAACACCCTCATTGCAGAAGGTGTCCTATATAAAGCATGTCAAAAACGAGCTTAGTAAGGCGTTTCAACGTCCTTTGCCCACTCGCGATTGGTGAGGTACCAGCTAACCATCGCATCCACGCCCTCACTCAGGCTAACTTTGGGCGCCCAGCCCAGTTCACGGCGCGCTTTGCTGACATCCGCCACGTTCTCAAACACATCTGCGGGATGCGTGGGGATATATTCCACATTCGCCTTTTTGCCCAAACGCTCCTCAAACAGAGCCAAAAGCGCGTTCATCGTAATGACCTCATGTCCACCCAAGTTGAAGACATCAAAGCCAACCGGTTTGAGTGCCAACAAGGTGCCACTGACGATATCATCCAAATACGTAAAACCGCGCGACTGCTCACCATTGCCGGTGATAGTCACCTTTTTGCCTTCAGCGATCCATTGACAGAAGCGGAACATCACCATATCCGGCCGTCCGGCAGGTCCATAAACGGTGAAATAGCGCAAAATGCTCACGTCGATGCCATACAAGTGATGGTAGCTATAAGCAAAAGCCTCCGCACCTTTTTTGCTTGCGGCGTAGGGTGCCAGAGGATGGTCAGTCGGCGCTTGTTCGTTATGTGGCGGCTTGCCGTCATTGCCATAAAGGCTCGAAGTTGAAGCCAGGATGTACTTGGGCACTTTTTGATGCCGCGCATATTCCAGGGTGTTCAGCGCACCCAGCGTATTGGCTTCCAGGTAGCTCCAAGGGTCGGTCGTACTGGCACGCACACCGGCAATCGCCGCCAGGTTGATCACCGCATCGGCTTGAGGGGCTTTTTGCGCCAGGGTTTCAATAAAAGAGCGGTTCGAAATGTCTTCTTGTAAAAAGTGGAAGTTCTCGCGATGAATGAGTTGCGCCAGACGGTGCTCCTTAACGCGCACATCGTAAACATGGTTGAGGTTGTCCACGCCATAAACAGTATGGCCTTCATCAAGCAGTTTTGCGGCAACACGCGAGCCAATAAAGCCGGCAGCACCGGTCAATACATAAAGTCCCATCTAAAGTTTTACCACCTTTATATCATCAGCTACAGCGATATCCTTGAAGGCATTCCGCGCATCAAAAATCAGCTGTGCTTTTTCGTAAACCATCTTATAGTCAACCTTGGAGTGATTGGTAATCACCGCCACCATATCCGCCTTTTCTACTGCAGCTTGCAATTGAAGCTCCGAAGCCATGTTCAGTCCAGCGGTATGCAATTCAGGAATAAAGGGGTCATAATAACCCACAATCGCGCCTTTATCCAACAAAAGGTGGATGATGTCCAAGGCAGGTGATTCGCGCAGGTCGTTGATATCTGGTTTGTAAGCCACCCCCAAAAGCAAAATGGTACTGCCTTTTAAGGGTTTTTTAAAGCGGTTGAGCGTGTCCTGGATTTTTGCAACGACATATCGCGACATATTGCTATCAATTTGCGATGCCAGGTCTATAAAACGCGCGGTGTAATTGAGCGTTTTCATCTTCCAGGAAAGGTACATCGGGTCAACCGGGATACAGTGCCCGCCCAAACCTGGACCGGGGGTAAACTTCATGAAGCCAAAGGGTTTGGTCGCCGCGGCTTCCACCACTTCCCAAACGTCAATGTCCAGCCTGTCACACATAATGGCCATCTCATTGACCATGGAAATATTGATCATGCGGAAGGTGTTTTCAAGCAGTTTGGTCATCTCCGCGACCTCGGAAGTAGAAACAGGCACAACGGTTTCAAGTGCTTGGGCGTACCAGGCTGCGCCTACTTCGGTGCAGTTTTTGGTGATACCGCCCAACACTTTGGGCGTGTTATAGGTGGTGTAGTCAGTGCGTCCGGGATCAACGCGTTCTGGCGAGAAAGCCAAAAAGAAATCCTCACCCACCTTCAATGTGCTGTTTTCAATCAAATTGGACAGAACCAATTCGCGGGTTGTGCCCGGATAGGTGCTCGATTCGAGCACAATCACCATGCCACGGTGCAAAAACGGCGCAATATGCTGGCTGGCTGAGGCGATGTAGGACATATCGGGGTCACCCGTTTTGCGCAAAGGCGTTGGCACTGAAATAGAAACTGCATCAACCTCGGCTAAAACGGAATAATCGGTTGTTGCGCGAAAGCGTCCTGAATCTACCTGTTTGCGCAACATGGCATTGCTCACATCAGTAATGTAACTTTCGTTGCTGTTTAATTTTTCAACTTTTTCTTCATCGGAATCGATGCCAACCACATAAAAACCAGCTTTTGCAAAAGTGAGAGCCAGTGGTAAACCCACATATCCGAGCCCTATAACAGCTACATTTGCCCTGCGTTGTTGGATTAACTGCATGAGTTCTTCTTTAATCATAATACCTCGAAACCTATTCTATTTAAAACAAAGTTAATTGTTCAAGCGGACCAGGCTCTTCTTCTTTTTTCTCCGGAGGGATTGCTGTATCTGAAGTCGCAGGTAATTCCTGTGGCGTTGGCGACAACTTATTGATTATACTACCCAGATTGGCAAAATCGGCTAACATGGTGTCTTTTAAGGCTGGATTGTGCAAAGCGGCAGCCGGATGGTACATGGTGATAACTTTTCTTCCACCAAGCTCAAAGGCTTGACCATGCACCCGTCCTATTCGCGCGTTGTCAAGAAAGCGTGCCATTGAAAAACGTCCCAAGGTCACAATAATTTCAGGATTCAGCAAATCAATTTGCTCATCCAGCCAATTGCGACAGGCGGCAAGCTCTTCCGGCAAGGGATCACGATTTCCAGGCGGGCGACATTTGACCACATTGGTCACAAAAACTTCTTCGCGTTTAAGCCCTGCGACAGCCAGGAGTTCGTCTAAAACCTTACCTGCCTGCCCGACAAAGGGTTTGCCTTGGATATCTTCATTCCTGCCCGGACCTTCGCCGATGAACATCACTTTAACAGCGTGAGGTCCTTCGCCAGGCACAACACGGTTGCGTTCCCTTGCCAGCGTGCACCGCCGGCAATGACGTAATTCTTCGCGAATGGCGTCCAAGCGCTCTGTGTTTTCAGGCATTAAAAGCTCCAATAAAGGATTTTACTCCATAGTCCAGTATATTAGACGTATTTCAGACTGATTAAGTTCCTAATTTGATTAAAATCGATCGGTTTAAGGGTTAAAAGGATGGCATCTTCGTTGTTATCCTGATAATAACCCGGCCTTATGCCCACCATTTCGAAACCCAAACCCAGATAAAGTCGAATAGCCGCCTGGTTGCTTTTGCGGACTTCCAAGAGTGCCTCCACAATGCCATGCTGTTGCGAATCAAGAATCGCGGCAGCCAGCAAATTGCGCCCAATTCCCAAATGACGGTAGTCTTCATCAACCGCGATTGTGCCAATTTCAAGGCTATCCACAATGCGCCAAGCCACAACCACGCCAAGCAAACGCTCAGCTTCGGGTTTCACGCCATCAACTGCCACTAAACAAACGCTAGAAGAATCCTCACGCAGTTCATATTCAAAAGATCCCTTTGGCCAAGGCTGGCTAAAAGCAGCATTTTCTAAGGCTTCTACCTGTGGCAAATCAGCCAAAGTCATCTTTCGGATAAAAAAGGATTCAGTTTTAGGTTTAGAACTCATACATTGGGGACGTTGCTGAGCGTGTGCACATAAATGGGCGAAAGCGTGGCGGGATCATCCGCTTCGCCGGCTTTGATCTTTTGCCAGGCGAGTTCTGCCAAAACAGCAGGCCGCCGAACGCATAATGATGCAGGCGCGAGTTGGGTTGTTTTCCATTTACGCCCCAAAATTTGCCGGGTTTCTGTGTTTAGATCGCCAACAACATAGATGGGAGATTTAATCGTCTGGGCAATGGCTTTGGCGTCATCCAACTGAAGCCCATTTTCGGCTTGCCAGGCACGGTTTTTGTAGGTGTAACGCATCCAGGCAAACCGACCTCTGCCCAGCTCAATCATGGCAATCATCGGACGTCTTAGCCCGGGTTGAGCGCTTGAAAGAATGTCAAGCGATGGAATACCCACGATGGGCAGTTTTTGTGCCAGGGCAATACCCTTGGCAACGCTCATGCCAATGCGCAAGCCGGTAAAGGAACCTGGCCCGGTTGCCACACCAACGCCGGTAAGTTGGTTGGGGCTTAGGTTGGCTTTGCTAAACATCCTCTGAATGGCAGGCACAAGTTCCACACTTTGATAATGCTTCCCTTTCCAAACCTGTTCAGCAAGCATTTGTGTGCCATCAAATAACGCGATGCCGGTCCAATCTGTTGATGTATCAATAGCGATTAACATGCTTAAACTCCATAAATGGCTTGCTGTAAGTTTCTGAGGATGGTTCTATTTTGCTTGCCCTCAGGTGTGAGGATGAAATGGCGCGATTGCGGTCCAGTCCAGTTCATTTCTATCCAAATGTGCTCTTCTGGTAGTGATGCTTTAAGACGATCAGCCCACTCAACCACCAAAATGCCATTTTCCAGCGCCTGGTCAATATCCACCATGGCAACATCCAAAGGGTCGTTTTCAGCTAAACGATAAGCGTCTGCATGGTAAAGGTGCATGCCATTCGGACGCTGATATTGATTGATGATGACAAAAGTTGGGCTGGTAACGCGATCGGTTGAACCCCAGCCTTGAGCGATGCCTTGCACCAGGGTCGTTTTGCCAGAGCCAAGATCACCCTCCAGGCAAATAACCGTACCAACAGGCAACATCGCGCCTAACCTCACGCCCAATCGGCGGGTTTGGTCAGCGCTATGTGAAAAAAACTCAAAGGCATTGGGTTTGAGAATCGCCATGTTTTTTATTGTCCTCTGGGGAAAATTATACCTTAAGAATGTTGCTTTTCATCAAATTTCAATAGGAGCTGTTTACAAGCCTAATTTATCAAAGAATGACCCTGGCACGCGTTTTGCGCTATTGCCAGGGTCTGTAAAGCTTAGGATTTGGCGTTTTTATCAGTTAATGTATCTAAGGCTTGTCTATCGAGCAGGCACAATAACAAAGTTCTTATATTGCACAGAAACTGGCGCTTGTTTGAAAGACTGAATAAGCACAGCACCATCGCCAGAGATAAGGTCATCATCCACCACGCTGGCAACGGGGTTACCATTCACCAGCAAGGTCAGATTAGATCCTATGCAGCTGGCACTGATCGTGTTTTCACCATCGGGCAGGACATTATTATGAGTCTGGCCATACAATTCCGTGTACTCTCCATATAAGACCTTGTAGATGCCAGTCCAGCCATCTTTGGCTACCGCTAAAGCATAAAAGCTATCCACCGACTGGTGGCGGCAAACCACACCAACCATCGCATCGTGATCAAAGTCGAGAACATCCACCGAGACCACCATGTCCATATAGTTAACCTCATTTGTGTTCGCTGTCAGATATCGATCGGTATCTTTCATGGTCATTGTAAAATGGCCGTCTTGCCATGCAATAGTGTAATTTTCTTTATCAACAAACCTTAGTTTGCTGGCTTCCGCTTCAGATTGCAGATTATTCTGATAGAAATAGCCTGCGTTTTCATAAGCGAGATCGCTTTTATAGGTTGGCGCCATAGGTAAGTCTGCTGAGGTTCTAAGCAATTTGCCCGCATCAACCTTAAAAGCCTGAAGATTAGTAAAGGCAACGGTGCTAGAACCATCAGTAAAGTTGCCAGTTGAAATGCCAACATCACCGCTCATTGGGCTAAAGTCTTTAATCGCGGCGACTTGAAGTCCATTAACAAAAAGTGTAACCACGTCATCAACACATGCTAAGGTTACCGTGTTTCTATCATCTGAAATACCAGCAACCCGCCGATCCACCAAACGAACCTCTTTGCCGTTGAGATATTTTCTGATGGTAATCCAGTTATCGAAAGAAACATCGCCTTGAACATAGTTGTCATTATCTACAAAACGGCAGATGAGACCATAGCTGTTAATCGGGTCAGCAGAGATTCTTTCCGCATCAACCTGAACAACCATATTGAGTTCGTTCACCCTACCGCTGGTTTGCCAACCAAGAGAATTCTTTTCGGTTACGGTTATTGCAAAGCCATCAGACGTCAGTTGACCTTGGGAAGAATCACCAACGAAAGACTCAAAAGGGCTATCGGAGCCCAGCGCGTCAAAAAAGATGGGCGTGAATCCAGCGACATTAACCGGGGGTTGTTGCACGTTGTTAGAATCGTCTGGGCTTTGAACATCTCCAGAATCATCATTGTCGATTTCAGTGGGCATAGGCGCCTGCATGGTTCCTATCGCATCACCGGTCTCGGTTTCAATGCCTTCAATAACCCATTCTAGATTGTTTAATCCTTCGGTTACTTTCTTTTTAACAGATCTTGTAATAACCATAATCAGGATGACACATGCGGCAAGGAGCAAAACACCGCCAACCAAAAGGCCAATAAGAAGACCTTTGTTGTTCTTTTTGGGGCTTTGCGGCGCGGGTGGATAAGAAGGCGGATAAGCAGGTGGCGGCGTATAAGGTGGCTGGCCTTGAGGGGCTGGCTGGAAATCATGCCCCTGAACTGGTGCGCCAGGAGCAGGTTGGGTGGGTGGAACTGCCTGATATGGCATTTGGTTGCCTTGAGCAAAGCTGGGTTGATCAACCGACTGCCATTCATCTTCCACCGACGAAATGGGGTTTTCTATTTTTTGAGGCATATCTGCGAAAGCTGCCTCTTCATTGGGTTTATTTACAAGCAAGCCGCCACAATTTGAGCAGAACTTGCCTTTTTCGTCATTTGCTGTTTGACAAAATGGACAATTAATCATTTTTTACCTCCAAAAAAGGGGAAATTTACTATTTTTGTTTATCTTACTTAAGAATAATGTTAGTTTGCAATAACTTGCCTAAGGTATGTATAAGCCTGGCTTAATTTCTCGTTAAGAACAGGTCGCAAGGCGACTGATATGGTTAACAAGCTGGTTCAAGCAGAAAAATGACCTTAGCCGTCTAATCAAAACAGGCTAAGGTCACACGAATGTTTTCGTTCTCTTCCGGCCTAGTCAAGATTGACTGGAAAGATCATGAAATTCTTAAATTGCACCGAGACTGGCGCATCTTTATATGACATGGAAATGAGACCGCCATCGCCTGAGAGCAGATCCCCATCATTCACCGTTGCAATGATCTCACCATTAACCATCAGGGTTAAAGTATCTTCCACACAACTTCCCACAATATAGTTGTCACCAGCACCTAACACACCTTGGTTGTAATCACCATACAGCTCCATAAAGTTACCGTTGAGTTGCTTGTAGATAATTGTCCAGCCGTCGTAGGCGACGCCAAAACCATAATAGTTGTCAATACCCTGGTAGCGACATATGACCCCCACAGTGGCATCATGGTCAAACTCAGCCACCGTTGCATTAACCAGCATATTCATGTAGTTTAGTTTTGAAGATACCACAGTAACATGACGTTCGGGTTCTTTTAGCGTAAGCATGTATTTTCCATCTTCCCAGGAAGTCTTGTGATATTCATTCTCGGCAATCATTATTGGGCTAATTTCTTCTTCAGTCAACAAGCTGTTCTGATAGAAATAATTTTTATCCTCATAGCTTAATTTTGACTGAATGGTGCTTGTAAAAGGCAAATCGCTCGCCTTTGTAATGGCTTCGTTTCCTTCAACTTCATAGACCTTAAATTGGCTAAAGCCCACTGTGGAGGGTTCGGAAGCGTAGTTGATTGTGCTAAAACCCACATCGCCAGAAATGGGGTTCGGATCAATAGCTGTTGCAACCTGCAATCCATTCACAAAAAGGGTGATTGTGTCATCAATACAAGCCATGCTGATGGTATTCTTGGTTTCCGAAATACCATTTATAAATCGACTTACCAAATAAGTTGGCTCGCCGTTAATGTACTGCCTCAATGTAATCCATCCATCATAGGCAGCGCCTCCAAGCGTATAGTTATCATCGTCACCAAAGCGACAGATTAAAGCATAGGCGGTGTATTCGTGTCCATCAAGCAATTCAACATCAATTTGAGCAACAGAATTTTTTACTGAAACCGAATCTGTCAGCTGCCAACCGAGAAAATTCTCCGTTTTAATTTTGAACTCATAGACATTTGGTTTAATAACCGTCTCGATATCTCCATCCTCAACACCATACATCAAAGTGTTTGGACCAAAATCATCGTAAAACAGGGCTTTAAAGCCCGGGACTTCCGGTAAGGTTACTGAGGGTACGATGGGTTCTTGTGTAACTGGCATTTCATCGGGGGTTGCATCAACAATTTCCGGGGTGTTTTGCACGGTAGGCGTGGGAGCTTCAAGGGTTCCAATTGCGGGGGAAACTTCAGTGGTCAGTTGGTCCACAAACAAGGTTGCCAACTGATTTGGGTCGGTGGCTTTCTTAAAAAAGGGTTTGACGACCTTAAAATACAATAGGACACAAAGTCCAAGCAGTAAAATCGCTCCAACAAGAATGCCAATCAACAGTCCTGTGTTCTTTTTGGGCGTTTTGGGAGCAGGTGGATAGGCAGGTTGCGGTGCGTATGGATATTGGGCTTGCCCATGCCCGGGTTGTTGGAAGGTTTGCCCTTGCGGGTAAGCGGCGGCTGGTTGCTGTGGGTAAGCCTGGCCAGGTGGTGAGCTGATTGGTGCCTGCGGACCGCTCGAAAAGCCTGGCGCGCTAACACTTTGCCATTCATCCTGGGCTGCTTGCATTGGCTGATCCTCAATTTCAGAAGCGATTCCCTCAAAAGCTTGTTCAGGCTTTTCTTCCGGGATGAATTCTGATGCTTCTGGCTTTATTTCGTTTTCAAGCTTGCCACCACAATTTAGGCAAAAGCTGCTCGTGTCTTGGTTTTCTGTTTCACAATATGGACAACGTTTCATATATACCTCATCTTCGTTGAAAAAAAATCCTTAGACTTATCTTACAAAAAAAATGCGTCTGCTTGCAATGCCTTGCCTAAGGTGCTTTGAGCATAGGCAGCTGATTTTTTTCTTACTTCATCTAAAGCTCTCTGGGGTATAATCGAGGCATTATAAAACATGCGGCATGACCCGCGAATGGAAATTGGAGATCCATGCAACTCGGAATTATCGGACTGCCCCAAAGCGGCAAAACAACCCTTTTTAACGCCCTCACTGGCGCAAACCTCGCCACGGGAGCTGCCTCTGCTCACATGGAAGTACACACCGCAGTGGTGGATGTGCCTGACCTTCGTGTAGACGCTTTAGTTGAGCACTACAAAGCCAAGAAAACGGTTTATGCCAAGGTGACCTATGCCGACATCACCGGCATCGATGGGAAAGCTGGCAAGGCCGGCCTCCCAGGACAACTGATTAATGCCATGGCAACCATGGATGGCTTTCTACACGTTGTGCGGCAGTTTGAAAGCCCGGTGGTAGCCCATCAGGAAGGCAGCCTGGATCCCATCCGTGACATTGAAAACCTTGATACAGAGTTCATCCTCAATGACCTCGTTATGGTAGAGCGCAAACTGGAAAGGCTTACCGAGGAGCACCGCCGTGGCGTGAGTCGTCCCAGAGAAGAAATCCAAAAAGAGATTGATGTCTTTAAGACCTTGCAAGCCATGCTCAATGAGAATTTGCCCCTGCGCCATCACAGCTTTACACCAGAAGAAGATCAAATCGTAGCCAGCTATGGCTTTTTGAGCCGAAAACCGCAAATCATCGTCTTCAACCAATCCGAAGGGCAAGATGCGCCAGCCTATGAAAGTCCCCATCCGCACACTTTTGTGATTGCGCTTCCGGCAAAATTGGAAATGGACATTGCTGCGTTGGAACCCGAAGACGCCGAAATCTTTATGCAAGAATATGGCATTGAAGAGCTTGCCATGTCGCGTTTGATAAAGCTTTCTTATGATTTGCTGGGTGTGCATAGCTTTTTTACCGCCGGCGAAAAAGAAGTACACGCTTGGACCCTCAAAAAAGGTCTCAATGCCAGGGATGCGGCAGGTGTCATCCACAGCGATATGGAGAAAGGCTTCATTCGCGCCGAAGTGATTTCATATGACGACCTCATGCTCTACGGCAGCACTGCCGAGGCACGCACAAAAGGTCGATTACGTGTGGAAGGCAAAACCTATATTATTGAAGATGGCGATATTATTGAAATTCGCTTCAATATATAAGCGCTGTTATGGGATTGAGATTACTCTTTGTGGATAAAATGAACAAAATGACCCACACCCCTAACCCCTCTCCCAGGAGAGGGCGAAGTAAGCTTTCACTATCGAATCTGCCCCCTTCAGGGATTGCTTGCATGCCAAAGCTCTCTTGCGATTTGTTGGGGACGTTTGCTTTCCGAGGGTTTTTAGCCCCCTCCAGGGACTGCTTGCGCTCCGAGGCTCATTTCCGAAGAGTGGGGACTAAGGGGGTGGGTCTTG
>DHNY01000017.1:0-25213 GCA_002409625.1 Anaerolineaceae bacterium UBA5404
TGGGGTCGCTCCTTTTTTGGTTTCGTCACCTTAAGGATGACCCCAATGTGCTTTTTTGTAAAGCCCTATCGTCTCACATCTATTTGAACTTACTCAAAGGCATGCTTTTTACTCGCTTTTGTGAAAGATAGGGACAGGTATCGTATATGGTCGTTTTAGTAGAAAAATCCTTTTTCCTTTAACGACAGGATAAATGTGTGTATTTGCCCTGGCTCGGTTTCTTTGTCGAAGAAGAAAGTGAAGAAGACCTCGCTCTCATTACTTGCTTTGATATTCTTTCTAAATTTCTCAAAACTCATGCCTTGGTAATAGAAGTCGGTTTGGAAATCTTCTACCCCATAGGCTTCGAACGGGACTTGTAAACCCTGCTCAAAAGGGAAGTTTAAAGCATTGTTGCGGGAAAGCTTGCTGGTGATAGTGGTGTATTTCAAACCGATTTCAATGTCACATAGGTTATTGATAGTGATGACAGGGATAGGAAAATGCTCTTCCACAAAGTCGTTGTCCGCTGTCCTGACGAAATGGCCGTTAAAAAAGCCCAAACTGGAATCAAAACCTTCTTTTTTGATTAATGTATTAATATGTTTTGCTCTGTTTGTAAGGGCTATATAAACGTTATTGAGCTCGTGCCACAGGGCTTGATTTTCGAGGTTGTAGTTAGATAACATGTTCTTTTCCTGGATCAGGCAGAGACTAACTGGTCTGTAATGGTTTTGAAAAAGCCAGGACTCCATACATCCAATGACTGGCTGTCGCGAATGAAAGGCATAACATCTTCTTTGGCTTGATGGTAATCAATGGTTTCAAACCTTTGAATAAGGAAGCGTTTTACATCGCCTAGTGATAGAACCTCGTGGGCATCAATAAAATCGCTTTGAATCAAACGCGCTTGTAGGTGTTTGACGTTTACCGGCGTAGATTGCGACAAAAAAAAGATGAAGTCAAATAAGTCTCGACCTTTTACTCTGCTTTTCCACGAACGGCATAAAACAGCATGTATTTTTCCTGCAAAAAGAGAAGGGGCATCATAGAGGGTGGCTTCATAAGGTGAAGGAAGTAATCTGTACTTTTGTTCAAAGCCGGCATTTTCTGGGGGATTTGTGTCAATCTCAAATTTTATCTTGGTTACCTCTCCAGGATGAATGGCTGGGATGTCTTCGTTGCCCCAAAACAGAAGAAGATGTTCTTTGGTGTTGCCCTTTAGAAAAGCAGATTGAATATGAGACTCTTTGGTTTTTACTTTTTCTGTTATTTCAAGGTTTAAGCCGAAAGAAAGAATCTCCTTTTGAAGGATAGGGATGTAAGATGAAAGGTCAAAACTGTCGATTGTTGTTTTCAAAGAAAAATCCAAATCCTCTGAAAAGCGTTCAAGGCCATAGAAAATACGAAGGGCTGTTCCACCATAGAAAGCGGCATCTTTAAAAAAGCCAGCTCTGGAAAGCCCACATAAAACCATCTCTTGGATAATCTCTTTGAGTACATTTTTTTTGTTGTAAAACGGTTGTCTTTCATATCTTTTTAGCATTTGTTCAAAGATTGTGGTCATTGTGTGCTCCTTAACCATTTAATGAGTAATTTATGGTTGGTAGATTGATAAAGTTGGGCATATCGCGTGAGCCTCTCTTTGTTCAGTTTGTTGAAAGACTCCTGATCAATTCTCAAGTCGTCAAAAATCTGGTGAAAAACATCCTTGCGGGAGGTCATTGGTGGCAAAATATACAGTTTGTCACACAAGGCTTTTTCTGGATTAGCGATGAAAAAGCTATAGTCGCCTTCGTTAAGAATTTGTATGCCAAATGGATAAGCTTTTCTGGGCACGTCGCGATAAGTGAAAAGACCAAAGGGTGTGACGAACTGTTTTCTTTTTTTCTTATCAAATGTCGCTGAAGTAAAGCTAAAAACCGCTTCTGGAATAAGTCCCCAAAAGGATAGTGCAAAATCAAAAGACAGATAAGAAGGTCCATAGATACTTGCAGCTAACAAATAGCCGGGTGTGTTTCCATCTGTCTCGTAAAGGCCTCTGACAATCGGAAACAAGCTCTCGTTCTTTACCATACGAGAAATTTTTTGAGCAGGAGATCGGTATTCTTTAAGCTCGTTGAGCAACATTGCCGTAGTTATTATCATATATTCTCCATATAATGCAATAATACTGCAGTTACTGGAGTAAATCAAGCCATTTTAGCTTCTCTGACGAAGCTTTTTTCCCTTACAAAAAACATACACCACAAAACACTCTACCACTAAACAGTTGTTGAGCTAGATACGGTTATTTTATATAGTCAAGAAAGTTCCAGGGTTCAGGGCGCTATTCCATTTTTTGCTGAGGTCTGCCATTTTTTACAATTGGAAAATGAAAGTAGAATGCAGGCGCTGGCTCAGTACCCGGCAAGGGAACATGGGCGTTATCTCTGCCGTATTTGCCAAAGTAAGGGCTGCCCGGTGGCAGGGCGTAACCCGGCACCAGCTTTGGGTCCGCCAGGATACTGTTCAGATCAAACAGGGCGCTGTGCCACTCATCGATGCTCATAGTGGGAATGCCCCAGTCATAGCCGGCAATTTTGTTCGGATCACTCACCCAAATCAGGTTCCGGTCGATTCGAACCGTATCGTCGTCCGGGTCCAAAACATATGAAGGATAAACATAATGATCGCCTTCTTCAATGGGCACAAATTGATAAGGCAAACTCAGGTTATCACCGACTATATTGTTGTAAATATTGACGTTGTTACTATCAGGGTTGTTGTGGAGTACACGTCTAAAGTGGGAGCTGCCGATGATCGTGTTGTGGTGGATATACACATCTTGAAGAAATCCGGGTTGCCAACCAACTGAAATCGCCTCACCGCAATCATGAATGAGGTTGTGATGCACGTCTGTCATGCCTTGGGTTTGTTGATTCGCAAGCAGAATGCCACGCGGGTTATGATGGAAGTGATTATTGCGGAAAGTGTTTCTAAAACCATCGTCTTTGTCAAGCACGCCACTGCCGTCAATATCGTAAGCAATGTTATCCTCATAAATCAGATCCTGAACATCATAAAGAGTTGCGCTGGCACCATGATCAAAAGGGTTTTTTAGATCATGGAAGATGTTTTCCTGAACCACAATGTTTTGGTAGTGAACTTCGCCGTTGATTGGTGTCTGATTGCCATCCCAGAAAAACAAGAATGCGGGATTTTCCAGACTGTCATCATCAATGTTGTAAAGTTTGTTCTTTCGGATAATCATATTTACGAGATGTTCGCTGTCGACACTAAAAAACCATCGACCTGAATTGACATCAACATCAAAGCCCTGAAAAATGTACTCCCCTGAGCCGAGAATCCCAATTTTGTTCAAGTCTTCGCCGGAACCGATGAGGTTTACTTTTTCGTCTGGATAGGCCAGGAATTTGCCACAATCATTTCCCAGGATATCGAACTGAACCGGATAGCTTCCCTCTTTGATGTAAACATATTTATTGTTAGTGGCTGTTTTGACGGCGTGTTTCACCGTTGCCCATGGTTTGGCTTCGGTGCCAGGGTTTTGATCACTTCCGCCGGTTGCCACAAATCGAAAAGCGTCCTGGTTTACTTCCAGAACAAAACTGTGGACAAGCTTTTGATTATTCTGGTCGCTTATTTCTATCCGCACTTGATGGCTTTCAGGGTTCATGCCGGCTGTCCAGCTTATCACGCCCATGGTTTTGTGGATTTTCATGCCTTCAGGCGCTTCCAATAGCTTGAAAAAGTAAGGATACTTTCCTCCTTGAACACCCAAACGGTATTCATATCTAACCCCAGGATAGGCTTTATCGAGGTCCCAGCTGAGAACTTTAAGAGGCCAGTTGGGTTCTTGAACGCTTGCATCCTTTGCGGAAACACAATGGGTAAAAACGCTGAACGTTAACACAATTGCTAAAAAGCTTAACAGGAATCGATGACCCTTGTTGGCGATGTTTGCTGTTGTGATTCTTTTTTTCATATCAACACCTCCCCTGGGTTGCTGAATGATATGTGGTAGATTCGATTGGTCAGGTAAAAATCAGAATAGGTCTCAGACCTTGCTTTTTTTTAGGCTAGGGAAAGGTCTGTCATTGGCTTTTGATTAATTATACATAATTTCGTACTTGCCATAATGTGCAAGGCGGATGATTTGGGCGAGGTTTTTGTCTGAGTTTTTCAGTGGAAGAATTTTCAGTGTAGGGCTTTTTCGCGCTTTGTTGTTCATTCTCCAAAGGTTTTATTCACTATCCACCATTTCGAGCACACGATCTGCCAATACTTGTTTGTATGTGCTACCCCAAATATCCAGTGGTTTTATCTGAGTTAAAGGGCATTAGTTTCGTTATTTACCAGGAAAATAATCAATTGTGAAGGTTTTACCCGCAAATAGATATTCGGTTAACCACCATCCTGTTTTTTGGGAGAGATGAGCGAGATAAATGTCAAGGTGAGTTTCATCTCTCCACACGATGCTAATTTTATGTTCAGATGGTTCACCTTCCTGCACAAAGATGACTTTCTTGGAATAGACATCCCACTTTTGGAAAGCTTTTCTCAGTGCTATTCGGGTGGAAAAGTTTGTCGTCGCACCACAGTTGAATTGGTAAACACTTGCGATGATGGTCCCATTCGGAGATTGAAACGACTCTAATAGTTCTCCACCACACAGGAGTCTTTCAACAATTCCATATTTGGAAAGACCAAAAATCAGGAGAAGAATAATGGGAATAGCAATGACCAGAACAAGGAGTCTTTTATCTAATTTCTTAGGATCTTTTGCTTTTTGGGTTGTCAACACGTTATTTGCTAAATAAGCCATACCACCATTGCGGGACGGAGAAGAGGCGCATGTTAAAGCGAAAAGCGAGCACGAGCACGGTTGCAAGCATGATTACAGAAAAAACGATGAGCACCCAATCCCACCAATGGAAGATTAATTCGTGTAGCCAAGTACGTTTGCTTTGACCAAAACCTCTCAAGTCCATGGCGTTGGCGATATCTTCACTTGAGACAATCGCGTTCATCGTGACCGGGATAAGCAAAGGCGCGATGCGACGGATTTTGTGCAAAATATTCCCTTTTCTTCCGTCCAATTCAAAGCCCCGCGCGCGTTGCGCATCCAGGGTAACCTGAAAGTTCCGCGCGAGCGTGGGAATAAAGCGGAAAGAAAGCTCCATGGTATAGGCAAGCCCATCTGGCAAGCCTAGTTTGCTAAATGTGGCGCCATATGCCCGCGAATCCATGGTGTAGGGAATCATGATGAAAGCAAGTGAGATGGAAAGGATGCGCATCAGCTGCGAAACCGCAAACCACAAGCGCTCAACGGTAAGCCCAAAAGTGAAATGCTTGCCAAAAAGCTCAAAACCATTTGGCCACACCAACTGTCCACCTGGTGGCACCACACCTCCCGCGCCACCGCCGGTGATGATGGTGTTGACCACAATCATGGTGAAGAGCAGAATGGAGATCATAAACCATCCCACTTTGGTCTCTTTCCAGGTCAGTCGCCCCATGGAGTACCAAATGATGGCAATCAAGAAGATGACAAACAGAATGTTGGGGTTCCAAGTTGCCGTGGCAGAAAAAAGCAAGGCAAACGAGAAGATGAAACGCGCCCGTGGGTCGATATGATCCATCGGACTGTTTCTGAATCGATAATTCCAGCTTACCAGCATAATCAAACCGGAAGAAGGCGGCTGAAAAACCGCCTTCTTGCTAAAACGCTATCAACGACCGCTGCGTTTGAGTATGGCGGCGTAGGCAATCATCAGAATGGGAAGCAAAACCAAACCCCAAACGATGTTGGTCAGGAAAGCGGGAATGAAATTGGCAAAAATCACCGTTTTCATATCTGCGCCGGAGACCCATAGTTCAGACAAGCTGGCAACAGCCATACCCACGGCGCTGCCCAGCACCACTGAAGCCTCACCAAGGAGGATGGACTTGGTCTCATTGTAACGATAGATTAAGGCGGAGAACATACCGGGGATCAAGCCGATTAAGCCGTTACCCAGATCCCACCAGATCCAGAACCCGTAACCGCTTAGCATATCCGCAAGAATGTTGCCCACGAAGCCAGTAATGAAACCAACGATTGGCCCAAAGGCAATACCAAAGAACATTGGAATGACGATTGCGGGGCGAATACCAACGTTGCCAGCTCCGGGGATCTGCCACACGTTGAATGCCCAGGTTAGCACCGCGTAGAGTGCGGCACCGATGGCGGCATAGACGACCTCTTTGGTCCCAAATGCCCAGATTTTCTTTTTGACTGTTGTGTCTGCTTCCATGAATACCTCCAAGAAATTAAGTTAAGAATTGGCTGAGCGCTTCTGCGCGTAAATATTGGCCAGTTTTTGGCCATAATTCCTGATTTAATTTTAGCAAAGAAGTTGGTAATAATCGCCACTTCTTCAGCTTTTCATCGTCCAGTAAAACGTCTTGCGGATGCCCGTCTGCGACAATTTCGCCACCGTATAAAACAACCACACGGTTCGCATAAATAAGCGCCAGATCCAGGTCATGGGTAATAAAAATAATAGCATCAAATCCAGGTGTTTGCAATATGGTATCCATAAAGGATTGGTAGTTCCAATAGTCCTGCCCAGCTGTTGGTTCGTCCATCATCAAAACGCGGGAGCGCATGGAAAGCACTGAGGCAATGGAAACCCTTTTTTGTTGTCCAAAAGAGAGCGCGAGCGGTGGCGTGGGCAATTCTTCTTCAAGATGCACGGTTTCAATTGCCCAGTCTACATTTTCTTCAACTTGCTCTTTGGCGAAGCCGAGGTTTTGGGGTCCATAAGCCAGTTCTTCACGCACGGTAGGGGCAAAAAGCATTTGGGTTGGGCTTTGAAAGACATAGCCAATTGTTTTAGCAGCGGTAGCAATGGTGGATTTTTTGGAATCGACGCCTTCGAGAAGCACCTTACCACTGGTGGGTTTGAGCAGTCCCAGCGCGTGTTTCACCATGGTGGTTTTGCCGGAGCCGTTGTGACCCAAAATGGCAATCACCTCACCAGCTCTAACTTCAAGGTTGATGCCATGCAGCACTTCGGGGGTGTCATCTTTATATTGGAAGCGTACATCCTGGAATGAAACCAGAGCCTGGCTCTCGGGTTCGAGTTGGGGAACGGTTGGGAGGAAAACCGGGTGCACTTTGCCTTTTGCGCGCCTGGCGATGACATCGGCCGGCAACTTGATGCGACTGTAATCCACGGCTTCAAGTAAGCCCGCAGTATCGCCGGAGTAGGTGATTTCGCCATCATCCATGTAAACCACTTTTTCAGGTTTAATCGCCAAAACATCCTCAACACGATGCTCAACAATCATGATCGAAAGACCTTCATCCGCCAACTCACGAAAGGCGAGCAAGGCTTCATGCGCCGAGGCAGGATCCAGGCTGGCCAAAGGTTCGTCCAGCAAAAGAATATTGGGTTCCATCGCCAAAACACCTGCCAGAGCAACTTTTTGCTTCTCGCCACCAGATGTGAAAAAGGTTTCTTTATCTTTTAAGTGCAGGATGTGAAGTCTTTCCAAAGTACGGTGGGCGATGGGCAGCATTTCTTTGCGCGGCATGCCCATCGATTCAAGCCCGAAACAGACTTCATTGAGCACATAAGTGCCTAAAATCTGGCGTTCTGGGTCCTGGAGCAGGGTGCCAACGTTTTTTGATATCTCAGATAGCCCCATGCCTTTTACAGATTTGCCATGAATCAGAACCTCACCGGTCATTGTGCCTTGGTAAGCGTGCGGAATGAGCCCGTTGATGCAACGCATCAGTGTGGTTTTGCCACAACCCGATGAACCTGCCAAAAGCATGATTTGGCCGGACTCAAGGCTTAGATTAATATTACGAATGGCGGGTGTAGTCCGCGTGTGATACCGGAAGCTCAGATCCTTGACGACAAGTGGGAGCGCTGCCGGGTCACTCATGGATAATGACCTCCACTGCGTCATCCAGGTTGATGTCAAAGTGTCGCGCGGCGTCTCCGTTTACGATAGCGATCTCCACAAAACCTTCACTGTCCGTCACAGCGACCAGGTCACCCACCTGGCGATGGCCGTAAGAAGGAACAATGCCTTCAATGCTCTGGCCGGCAATCTTAAGCGTCGTTTTGGTGAGGTCAGGGATTTGGGAAACACGCAAATTTGTGGTGCAATTGCCAAAAACGTCAATGACGATGATGTTTGCCCGGTATCCTTCTGCGGATTTTTGAGGTTTGGGTAAGGGTGTTCGAATAGGGTCATGGATGACTGTGCCCATATCCTGGATGGGAACACCAGCCGCCAGGTGCGCGCCACAGGGTGCAAAAATATCGCGACCATGGAAGGTGGTGTAAACGGTTTTGAGCCAATATTCTGGCTTGTCCAGATGCACCATCACGACCTCTTGGCCGGCAGCCTCGGCATCCTCGAGCATGGGTGTAATCAAGCCATTATCAGGGAGCACGAAGTATTGCTCACCCAGCTTGGCAGCGATGGCTCTGCGCGGGGTGCCCACACCAGGGTCAACAACGGCGACGTGCACGGTGCCGGGCGGAAAGTAGGGTGCGGCTCGCCAAAGCGCGATGGATCCGGTGCGGATGTCCTGAGCGGGAATTTCGTGGGTGATGTCAGCAATTTTGACATCTGGTGTGATGCCATAAATCACACCTTTCATCGTGCCTGTAAAGCCATTTAGATTGCCAAAGTCTGTGGTGATAGTGAGGATAGACATACCTAAATTTTACAATGAGAATCTTGTTAGTCAAGGTATTGTAGCTTTAAAGCTGAAACTAGTTGGGGCAAGTGTCTTAGATTGTGTTTATTAGGAAGATGCTTTTATTTAGGCACGTTAATTCCATGGCTTTGTTGATTGAATAAGACCTTAGCTTGACCTCAGACTGGTGAGTTTGCTATTTGTTTTCTGCCTATATAAGACATGAAGTCTTTCGCAACTTGACAGATTCTAAAAGGTCTGGTTAAAATATCACTATTACTCTAGATAAGTAGAGTGCTTTTAGCTAAAACCGTTTTTGAACCTGTGTTTTTGCATTAAAGAAGCGGAAAAGGAGATGATATGGATTTATTTCCGGATGCCATAGTGAGTGATGTTGACCTTGTGGAAGAACAACAAGAAGAAAATTTGATTATCGAAGCCAGGCAGATTAGCAAATCTTTTGGCAAAAAGATGGTTTTGCAAAGCTTGGACTTCGCGCTACCCAAAGGACAAATTTATGCTATTTGTGGTTCCAACGGCGCGGGAAAGAGTGTTTTTCTGCGCATTATTATGGGACTGGTTTATCCTGATTCCGGTTCGGTCAGAGTCAATGGCCAACTTGTCGGCAAAGAGGTGGAATTTCCAAGGTCAGTGGGCAGCCTGATCGATCATCCTGGCTTTTTGCTTTCTGAAAGTGGCTATAAGAATTTGGAATTGCTTGCCTTGATTTCTGGCAAGGCTACCAAAGAGGACATTGAGGCAACCATGCGTTTTGTTGGCCTTGACCCAAAAGAGACCAAACCAGTCCGCACCTATTCAGTTGGCATGCGTCAACGCCTTGGATTAGCCCAAGCCATCATGGAAGACCCAACGCTCTTGATCCTGGATGAGCCTACAGCCGGCTTGGATATCGAAGCCCAACAAGACATTTATGACTACCTTATCGCTTTACGCCACCAGGGCAAGACCATTTTGATAACCAGTCACAGTCTTAATGAAGTCAAACTGCTTTGCGATAAAGCTTTTCAAGTCCGCGAGGGGAAATTGACCTTGATGGAAGATATTGATTCAAGAACAGCGTATAGGTGAAATATGAGCACACCCTTTGGAAACAACGAGCCGGTTTATCTTCAAATCATGCGGGAATTGTGTTACCAAATTCTGCGTGGCGACTATAAGCCGGGAGATAGATTACCCACTTGGGTAGAGGCTGGTTTGCAGTTTAATGTCAATCACAACACCATTGCGCGAACCTACATTGAAATGGCACGCGCGGGCATAGTGGAAACACGCCGAGGTTCTGGAACCTATGTCACCAACGATCAAACCCTGCTAGACAGACTGCATGAAAGTTTAAAGAAAGATTTATTGAACGAGTTTGTCTCTAAGATGACCAGTCTAGGCTACAGCATTGAAGAGCTTGAACAAGCTTTTCGGGAATATTTGCATGATTATAGTGAATCGGCATTTTTATAGGACATGAAAAATGAAAAAGATAAGCATTGTTTTACTTTTGCTATTGTTTTTAACAGCCTGTGGTCATCAACAATATAGCCCTGAAGATAGCGGCTCCGCAAATGCACTTTCAACACCGAGGGTTGAATCAAAACTCACTCCGGTTGAAAGCCAGCCGACAAGCGAAGTTCCATTGACTAAGCCCGAACCTGACTTTATTGAAGCTTTTGTTAACCAAGGCTACACCAAAGACAATCCTTTAACTGATCCAGAAGATATGATTAAGCTCTTTACCGCGCTTGAAGAATTGCAATATAGTAACTTTGACAAACCAGGCTGGTACCATATGACTTGTGGCGAGAAGGAGATTGTTTGGTTACATTTTTCTGAGCCGGAAACACGCGTTTTTGACCAATCCATGTGGCTCAGGGATTATCCGTTCTACAAGAAAATTAACGTGGCATCGATATTGTTAAAAGATGGCACCTTTGGACCGACAAAGTTCAGCAGTCATGAAATGGAAGATTACAAGTTTGAGAAGACTCCTGAGATAAACAAGAACGTGTTGGATTGGGAATCAAACGTCCCTCCTGAAGAATCGCATTTGAAGAACATGGATTGGTTTGTGTACGGGATGCCTTTTGGTAATTTTGAGCCTTCAAAACGCCGTTTGCGTGGGGAGGAAGGTTATATAGATGTGCTCTATCCGGAAACGAGTCGCTATAAATTCGAATTCAAAGCCTGGACTGAGGCGTACCAGGGGCAAACTGTCTTGGTGATTCAGACATTTGAAGACCCTTTAGGGAATTTTGCGATCAATACGAGAACGGGTGGTTTTATTGATTACTCGCTCAAAACGGAATACTTTGCCGTTTCAGATGGTCGCAGGCTCTATAAGCTGGATACTGGTGCAGACGTAGACGGCACCGTGCATGAACCCTATGACCTTTATCCGCCTTGTCCAGGACCGATCTCTTACTATGAGAACCTGCCTTCAGATATTCAGGCATTATATGATGAGGCTGAAGCACGATTAATTGATTTTCATAACAAGCATTAATAGGCTGAGGACAACATGGGTATCTATAAAGCTGAACTAAAGCGGGCTTTTAGGCTCCGCAGATTCGGGTTGGCATTTGGCGTTGCCAGTCTGATTCTCTTGATTACTTATCTCACCACGAGAAGTCATATGCCAGAAAAGTCATACATTGACCATTGGTATTATATGTACGTGCAGAGTTACTATACTTACCTGTTGCCCTTGTTGGTGGCTTTGCCGCATGCCGATTCATTGGTCTTGGACCGCAAGGAAGGTTTTTTGCGGGCGATTTTAGCGCGGGAGAGATTTGGGCGAACCATGTGCGCGAAAGTGATTGCCAATGGCATTGCTGGTGCTTTGGCGGTGAGTTTGCCCTTGGTTTTCAGCTATGGTTTGCTCAGCCTGAGTAATCGAAATCCGCTTTATCATCCCGCACTCAATCATTTTTACTTGCGACCACAGGAAGGCTTTTTGGGGGTCTTATTTCGCGATCAACCCAATATGTTTTTCCTGGCGGTGATTGGCGCGGTTCTTGTGATGGGCTTTTTGTGGGCGACTTTTGGTTTGAGCACGTCCTTGATTATCAATAATCGCTATGTCGCAATAGGTGCGCCCTTGATGTTTTCAAGCATGTTGCAATATTTTGTTGAAAGAGCCAGACGCTTACCCTGGTTTTTGGCACCGTCTGAGAGCCTTTTGCGCTTAAATTTTTCTTCTAATCGGCTTCTCACCTTGGAAGACTTGAAACTGGTGCTCATCTTGCCACTGATGCTCTTGCTTGTCTCGGTTTTGCTGTGGACACTGTTGGGTAGAAGACGGCGAGTCGTGGCAGAAAGCTTTACGCGTACCATGGTGGCGGAGAGTGATGCAGTGCCATTTGAGTCACAAGACGCAGAAGTGAAAACCTTGCCTAAGCTGAAGAAACAAAAGGCTAACCGGTCGTTTAATGGCTGGTTACGTTACCTTCAGCTGCAGGCGAAACTTATTATCAAGCCTTATTTGCTGATTATCATCGTTGTTGTAAGCGTGGCGGTAGGCATTCTTTTTAGCAAAATTACCTTAAACGCTTCGGCTTTGGCTTTTCCCTTGCCTGAGAGTATCGACCTGCAAAAGGTAAACGCCTGGGATGTGTTATTCTCGGCGATTGGTAACGCTTTTAGTATGGGTGTGGTCTTTACCCCGATGTTCTTGTTTTTGGTGAGCAACATTCAACCAGAAAGCGCTTATGGGCAACTGGCCGGGCTTCGGGTATCGTCCAGATCTAAAATGATGACAGCAAAATTAGCCCTGTTGTTCTTGATTAGCCTGGTGTATTTATGCCTTGTGAGTACTATCATTCTCCTGGTTGCCAGGTTTGGTTTCGGGTTTACATTAAGCCCAAGCTGGAGCCAACTTTCCTTTGGTATGCCTGAAAGTGTCAACATGTTGAGCTGGTGGGTAAGAAAGTATGCTATGTTGCATGCCTGGTTTAGGATCTTTCTGATGGTTTTCCTGGGTTATCTGAGTCTGGGTTTGTTGGTCTTGGGCATCAATAGCCTAAGCAAACGCCGCCTGGTGGGTTTCTTTGTGGTTAGCACCTTAGTCTTTGCGAGTTTTGGTTTGGCGTATGTTTTAGTTAACGTAGGTCCTGTTCTAAGAAATTTACCCATTATCCGCAACCTGATATTGCCAATGTACCCATGGCCTTGGCGGTTGGGAGATACGACCAACATATCTTTGATTTATTGGGTGGTGTGGATCGCGCTACTCCTGCCACTTTGCATGCGTTTGATGCTAAGGCAGGAATTCTGTTCGATGACAGAAACGGAGTAAACGGCGTCTGAATTGCCAGAGAAGAGGCATCTTTTAAAAAAACAAAGTTCTTGGCTATCATAAGAATAAGTGTCAATAAATTTGATGACTTATAAGTTCTTCTCTACCTACTAAATTTTCATTACATTCCTTTTGAATTGGCCCTATTAATACAAGGACGTTTTTCGAGGAGTAAGTGCGTCACATTTACCTAAGAAACTATTGCGTTTTAATAAAACGGATAAGGATCGATGAGGCTAATTGATAATTCCCACAATGTTAGTCTTTTTCTAATAACGAAGCTATGGGGTCTTATTTGTGTGAAAATGTAAATCAGATTGTTCTGTCTTCTGCCTATTCAGAATAATTTTCAAGTTTTCCATCGACCATTTCAAGCGCACGATCTGCCAAATCTTGTATCTCTTCCTTATTGTGACTCGTGAAGATGATCGTTTTTCCTGTGTCGCGCAATGCGTGCAGTAATTTGCGAAACTCAGTCTGACCTGCAAAGTCCAAACCGTTTACCGGTTCGTCCAAGAGTACAAGTTCCGGGTCGTCTAGCAAGGCTTGAGCGATCCCCAAACGCTGTCGCATGCCAGTAGAAAATGCACTTACCGGTCGTTTGTCCTCCGGGTTCAAGCCTACCTGCTGGATAATGTCTATAATGCGGGTGTGATCAGCTTTGCCATTTATCAATGAAAGCAAGTACAGGTTCTCATACGCGCTTTTACTAAGGAGCAATCCGGAACTCTCGAAATGAATACCAGTGGAAGGGGGAAACTCAAGATCCTTCCCAATCCGTTTTCCAAAGATACTCACTTCGCCCTTATTTGCCTTTATCAAACCGCACAAAATGCGAATAAACACAGTTTTACCACTGCCATTTTTGCCACATATCGCCACAATCTCACCACACTGAGCAGTAAAGTTAACGTTTTTTAGCACTTGGTTATTGCGGAAGTTTTTGCAAATGTTTTCTGCCTTGATAATAATTTCAGTCATCTTCCTGTTCCTTTTGATTATTCCTCGTCTGTCTTAACTGCAAAATCCTGGCGTTTATACAGATAAAAGCTCAGTGGCATTAATACTGCCAAAATCACAGCCCAATAAACATAAAGCCAAGGTATCAAGCCCGGTGTGCGAGCTTTAAAAATGGGATCAATGAAGATCAGATTTTGAATGAGCGGAATCATGCGCAACCATATGCCTTGGTTGACAAAGACCAGGGTCAAGCCAATACTGGAAAGTAGAAAGAGCGCCACAACTAAATAGCCCACCAGACGACGGTTGAAGAGCACATTAAGCGTAAAGACCATTATGCCTAAGGCAAAAAAGCCCAGACTCAAGAGCGCCCACAGCATTCCTATCACCGACCAAAGCCCTTGTTCAAGAGGAAGCCAATGCGGAAGGTTCACCCATGTGCCACCTCTCGCGGTAATCGCGCTCCAGGCTGAGGCAGGTGCATAGCCATTCAATATCGCCACAAAATAAACACCAAGGATAAACGCTGCTACATAGAGAACCGCGGTGAAAAACAAAAACAGCACTTGATATGCCCAGTTCTTTTTACGAGAATTCAGACGAAAGAGACTGATTTGTCCAAATCCGGTTTCGGGTTGGATGGCACTGATGATAATCAGGTAGCCATTTGCCATCAAAAGCGTCATTACATAGGGGTTACCCAGCGCGACAAAGACAACATCCCAAGCGTTTTTCATGGTCTCGCCTTTCAGATTGGGAGGCAAACCCATTGCGCCAGCATTTGCTAAGAAGCGTGAAAACAAGATGCCAGTAGCTACAATTGATGCAATCAGAATCAGCCAATACAAAGGGCGTATCACACGGGTGGCGAGCACATAGAAACGTGCTAAAAAACTACCCGGCTTTAGCCATTTGTTCTTGTTTTTGCGAGCAATCACAAGACGCTGGCTTTGACGGGCAGCTTTACCACTGAACCCGGCTGGTTTGTCCACCATTATCGCACCGGTTGCCTGAATTTGTTTTTCCGAATCCACAGTTCCAGTTTTGAGGGTAAAGAGGGGCTCATTTTCCAATACCCGTTCACGTTTACCGAAAATTAGAAAAAGTGCCAAAGACAGTAATAAGACCAAAAAAGGCAAAATGAACAAGCTGGGGATTTCCGACGCGGTTGTGATAAGTTCGGTATCAGCCATGCTTCTTGCTAAAAGGCTGCGTAAGGGTGTTAGAAAGTTGGGCACCAGTCGTGTGCGTTCAGCAAAGAATTGCAAGGCATTAAACAAAACCAGTGGCGCACCAATGGCGATGAGACGGTTGTTGATGGCTAGACTACTTGCCAGACCCAGTGTCGCAAAAACCGCGCCCATTAGAAAAACCATAGCAATCACTGCTACGATGAAACCATCGGGTGAACTCATATAAAAGTCACGCAACAAGCCATGGCTGGGGCGCAATGCCATCTGATCAACCGATGGATGGTTAAGGGGTGCTTTAGTGAAAAATGTGGTAATCAGATAAAGCCCGCCAAGCGGTAAACTTGCAGCCAAACCACCAATTATGGCATTAATGCACACTTTGGCGCTCATAAGCTTACGGAATGGCACGCGCGCAATCAATTGGTTTAGGTAACCTTGTTTGCGGTCGATAACCAATGAATCGGAGAAGGGAAAGGCTGCCAAAAGCGCAATGAGTTGTGGATAATAACTGTCCACATAAATGCCATACCAGTTGTCAATAAAACTTCGGTCAAATGGTACACGGCGTTGAATTGCGCTCCAACCTGCAAAGAGAATGATGGCAACGAGAAATAACAAAGCGAACAGGCGTTTTGGCGTTGTGGCACGTCTAAGTTCCTCACGCCAGATGGATGATTTTCTATAATTCATGATCATTTCAACTTTCATTCGTTTTTTGCATGATCCTATTGCATCCTACCATGCAAAATATCATATTAATTATTAATAGAGAATTCATCCTGGTTTCTCCAAACGCTATTACCGATGACTTGCTCATTCAATTGATGCCTTTTAAACGATAGGCTTCTCTGGTCTTTTGGGCAGCAGTTAGGTAAAGCTGTTCAATCTCGGGAGGTAAGCTGTCATAGCGTTGATATTTGTACAGTGCTAAACTTGCTGAATCTAACTCATCTTCGGTTATCGAGCCATCCGTATATTCTTGTGAGTTTTTTTGTGAAAGAAATTCTCCTGTGTTCCAATTAAATTTAAACGTTGACACACTACCAATAGAGCGTTCTGAACATTCTTGACATTTCAATCCACCAAAGCCTTTTGAAGTATGTTGGACTACGAGAACCGGTTCACCATTCTCTTGAACGAACCAGGCTTGTAAAGTTTCACTGAATTGTCGATTGTCCTCCCATTGGTCAGGTGGAGCAAAGAAAGCGATTTCGATGAAGAAATTCAAGAAATAGTTATCAAAATGAATTTTTCCAAGTTCCCTGGCATCTCCCGCATCTTTCAGCGTATAGGAAGATTTATTAAATAGATTGATTAAAGTACAGTCAAAATCGGTACGTTTTTCATTAATACTGAAACCACAATTTTTCCCATCCTGTAAAAGAACATTGCCAACCATTAAATTTCCGTTGGGACTTGAATAGTTCATTGGTGTCAGGGTAAAAAACATTTCCTGAATATGCAATGTCTGTGGGTCATCAATATAAACCCAGACACGCTGGTGATGTTCGGGATTGGTATACCAACCAGGCTCGGTTATCATGGATAAATATTTATCCGAGATAGCGCGCAAATAAGCATCAATTTGTGTTCGGTCAGTACATGGATTGGCTTCGGTGTAGGAGAAATCCGCTTGAACGTTTCCTTCAGTTTTTTGTTGGGCTCCCTGATTATCTTTATCTTGCTCATTGGTTGAGGATGGTCCATTATGAGTACCACTCACCGCTTCTTGCCATGTTTGCGGATTAGGAAGGGTGGGTGTTGGGGCAACATACACCTGGCGATTGCAGGCGCAAACGGTACAAATAATTAGAATAAATATAAAAATAGGTCTTTGCTTTAACATGGTTTACTTATCTTAGATGGCATCTATAATAATTAGACGCATCCAAGCTAATAAGTGTTACATTTTTGTGAAAAGATTGGTTTCGAAAAAAAGATAGTGTTCTAATTAAGAACAAGCGCCAGAACACTTACACCAATGAGTCTGCTGTTAAACCTTTTATTCGTATCATTTTTAAGTGAGTTGAGGTCTATTAGCCTTTAGACAATTATTTTTTCTTTCTGGTTTTGTGAATAAATGGCTAAGTATCCATTCACGTTTTCAATGGTTTGTTCTTCTAAATCGCGCTGATCAATCAGCAATTCTCAATGTGCCGGTCATAAGCTCTATTACTCATTACTTAATTGCTAGCATTCCATCCACAATCTTGAGCGCCTCTTCTTTATCACTCATATTGGTGCTAAGAACAAAGAACTGGCTATTATCCGCCCAAATAAAGCTACTTATTTCTAGCTTCTTTGTGTAATGAACTTCAGTGTTATTTACAAGTTCAATGCCCTGTTCGTCCAAATCTTCGTTATCCAGATTCAAAGTTGTGCCAGATCCATACACTGAAATGTTCACATATTGAGATAAACTGTCAATAAACCGATATTCAATTATGGTGCCTTGGTAAGTAAAATGTGATAGAGTCATTCCCTTTGGTAAAAAGTTCGGGTAATAACTTTTAATGGCAGATAAAGCATGCGATCCGGTGTCTTGCATGTTTGATGAGGCTATCTCGTTGCTTTCAATGTAGTGTTTCGCATACTTTTCATTACTTTCTATCACAAGCTTTGTAATCCAATTTCGTGCTGAAGCAATGTTCGGCACTGTTACAAAAAGCAGAATCAGCACCAACAAAATCCACATGGATGCTTTCGATAGTGTTAAATATAGATTATTGAAAAAACCTTGTGGTTTCCGTGGTTTCGTATGGTCTTCTAATAATTTATAGATACGTTGATTAAACTCAAACGAGGGAAAATAAGGATCTGCGTCTGCTTCTTCCATGTACTGCTTGCCATTAATCTCCGCCACTTCGAGAACTGCTTTCTCGAAGAGATCATCCAGGTCATCGTTGTCAATCTGTTTTTTCTTCATAGTGACCTCTCATCCATAAAACCAAAGCCTTTTTTCTTGCTCGAAACAAACGTGTTCGTACTGTTCCTTTTTTGATACCAAGAACCGCCGCAATTTCATCATCATGCCATTGCTGTAGATATTTTGCATTCAGCAGAAATTGGTCTGTTTCTGATAAGTCGATAATAGCTTGTTTTAAGTGCTCAAATTCTAGCGAGTCGTGAACAAAGCTTTCCAACTCAAAATCATCATCTAATGCTTCCTCAAAGTTATCACTGCAATCTACAAAATTGATCGCTTTTTCTGAGTTTTGCTTTCGATAAAAATCCATCGCTACGCTCTTAACTACATTAACGATATAAGCAGCCAAGGTGTTACATTTTAATGTTTGGATTGTTGGCAAATAGCGAATCAATTTGACAAAGGTTTGTTGAACGATATCTTCAATCAAACTTTGATCTTGTGAATATCTCCTCGCTTGTTTGAACATCAAGCGATGGTAATCATGATAGAGCTTTTCCATAAATTTGCGGTCATGCTCATCCAGGATTTTTTGAGGTGAAGATGATGGGAATGGAATCAATTATTTTCCTTAGGTACTTGTTTGTATCAACTATTATACGTATTATCATGGATATGACCTGCCCCTAAATTCGTCCAAGAGGCATGTTAATCTTTATCAATTTTACACCAACCTTGCAGCGTATTCATTTGGGGTCATGTAGCCCAATGAACTATGCGGACGGGTTCGGTTATAGTCATTTCTCCAATTTTCAATTACCTCTCTAGCCTCTTCCAGATTCCTGAACAGGTTCTGGTTCAAACATTCATCTCTAGATTTCCATTGAAGCTTTTTATGGTTGTATTCTGGATTGGTATTCCTGGCTCAATAAAAGTCTGCACGATTTGTTTCTCATATGTCCATAACTTCATCGGGTTGCTGGTAAACTCAGGCCCATTGTCACTGAGTAGTTCTTTGGCACTCCTGCCCCCTTCATCCGCTTTGAGAATGCGAATGATCTGTTCTTCTGTAAATCGTTTTTTCATGTCGTCGCTTCTGTTTTCATTTTATGCGACTAACATATCATTTGGTACAGTTTTTGGGGAGCAGGTCATTTTACACTACCAATCTGAAACACTTTTCGTGTTTGAAACGTTTAATATATTATAGGACTTGTTAATGAAAGAAAGACCTAAAATGGAAGAAAAGAAAAAAGCAAAGGCTTTGGAAACATGATAATCACAGAGCATCTGGGAAAATTTTACGGGAAAGACAAACAAGCGCTGGATGACGTAAACCTGCATGTGCCGCGTGGGGTATATGGTTTATTGGGACCAAATGGCGCTGGGAAATCAACGCTGATCCGAATCCTTTCGGGCACTCTTAAACCCACTTCGGGAATCGCAAAAGTGGCAGGTTATGACTGTGTCAAAGAGATTGATGAGGCGCGGAAGAGAATCGCCGTCATACCTCAGGAATTCAGGCTTTATCCAAATTTGAACCCGATCCTATTTTTGGAATACATGCTAATTCTCTCCGGTAAAGATAGTGATCGTTCTTTGATTATGAAACGACTAGCGCAGGTCAATCTGGAAGAATACGCAAAAAAGAGAATGGGTTCATTTTCTGGAGGAATGAAACAACGGGTGGCTATCGCGCAAGCCTTGATTCATGAACCGCAAGTAATTTTCGCCGATGAACCAACTTCTGGGTTAGATCCGGAAGAAAGAGTGCGGTTTCGGAACTTGTTTTCTGAGATCGGTCTCGAAAAGACGGTGCTACTCTCCACTCATATCACCGAAGACATAACCGCGTCAACCAACAAACTCTCCGTGCTGAATCATGGAAAGATTATTTTCAGCGGTTCCACCAGAGAGCTGATCAACACAGCAAGAGGCAAGGTCTGGTCATGTCGAATTGGGAGCGGTGAGGATTGGGAAAAATTAAAAATCGCGGAACCTGATATTCTCTTTCACGCTTGACCCGGACAATGAAGAGGTGACCGCTCTTTATTCGCCAAAAACCAATGCCTTGGAGAGGGGTAGCGAACCGCTGGAACCCACATTGGAATACGCATACATGCTTCTGGTTAATCAGCATGAGATCGGACAAAGCGGATGATCAACTACCTCAGACAAATAACGTTTCAGTTTGTTGTTTTTTTGCGGGAGAAAATCCATTGGCTTCTTCTTGTTTTGGGATTAATCTTTCTGTTTACAAGCGCAAACTTCGGGAATAATGACACATTCTCTCCCGCCTACATCAATTCCATATCCGGAGGTATATTCCTCTTCACGTCCATAGTTTATGGCGTATTCGCCACGCGATTTTTTCTGATGGAAGTATCCGATCAATCCCAGATCCAATGGGCGCGTTCAAGGTTTAGAACAGATTTCATCTTGGCTAAATTTTTCGCCATGTTTTTTGGGGCTTTGGTATTGCTGCTTCCTACGTTGGTCATCATGCTGATCAGAGGAGCTGCCTTTAACAATTTAGCAGGATTGCTCCAAGGTGCCGCCGTTTGGATTTATCTTTTTGTGCCGACATTTCTATTTGTCACCGCGCTGAGCATCGTTTCCGGTTTATTGCTGCGAAAACCCGCTTTAGCGATGATCCTCACACTTCTTTGTCTGATCGGGCTTGTACTGTTTTTCACACCCACGTGCAAGATTCGTGCAAAGTGCACTAACTTCTAAGGGGGACATCTCCTTCATATCTACAGGGGACTCAATTACAGATATCGGCTCCTTTTTCGGGGTCATGTCTGATTCACCCTGTTTCTCAAATTCTGATTTTGTCGCACCACATAGCGGACAGACCCAATCCTCAGGCAGGTCTTCCCACCTTGTACCCGCAGCAATGCCTGCATCGGGAATGCCTTTTGCTTCGTCGTAGACAAATCCACATACGGTACATATGTATTTTGCCATTTCATTTCCTCCTCACTTGTTTTTTTCTATATTTACATGGCATATTTATTAAATGCCTTGTGAATATACGTTATCATTAATCTGGAAAATAAAATATGGTATTTATTCGCCGCATTCATCGTGATGCTGATGCTCGTGGCAGACGGAACCTGTTGTCTTAAGCTCACCCTTCAGATAATTTTCTACAGCAGTTTTCGCGTTACCAGAAGCTCCTACAACAACTTCAACGTTCCTTTCATTAAAAATCTCAACCGCACCTCCGCCCATACCACCGCTGATGATGACATTTACACCGCGATCGGCAAGAAAGTTAGGCAAGAATCCAGGTCTATGTCCAGGGTTAGCAATGGTTTCGCTTTTGAGAATTTGATTGTTTTCGGTGTCAAAAATCATAAACCCTTCGCAATGTCCAAAGTGCTCGGTCACCATTCCGTTTTCGCTTGCTACTGCAATTTTCATCATTTAATTTTCCTCCATTTTTTCTAATATTTTTGCAATCGGCTCAAGCCAATTGCCATCGAAAAGCTCTATCATACCCTTGTCACATGCAGCTGAAATTTTCGGGTCAATAGGTAATTTAGCAAGAACCTTTAAATTATGTTTATCAGCAACTTCTTCAATATGGCTTTCGCCAAATATCTGATAGTCCTTGCCGTTATCAGGGCATTTAAAATAGGACATGTTTTCTACCAGACCGATAATAGGGATATTCATCATCTCAGCCATCTTAACAGCTTTTGAAACAATCATGGAAACAAGTTCCTGTGGGGACGTCACAACGATAATTCCATCAACAGCAATGGATTGAAATACCGTAAGAGGAACATCGCCGGTGCCCGGCGGCATATCGATGAACATAAAATCCACATCGCTCCAAATAACATCTGTCCAAAACTGCTTTACTGTGCCGGCAATAATTGGTCCTCTCCAGACAACCGGGTCAGTGTCGTTTTCTAAAAGCAAATTGACAGACATAATATCAATCCCGGTCTTTGTTTTAACAGGGAATAGGCCAAATTCACTGCCTGAGGCTTTCTCCCTGATACCAAAGGCTTTTGGGATAGAAGGCCCTGTAACATCCGCATCCAGAATAGCTGTATGATAACCCATTCTGTTCATGGTGACTGCAAGCATAGAGGTAACAAGTGATTTGCCGACTCCTCCTTTGCCACTGACAATACCAATGACCTTTTTTACACTGCTCATCTCGTGCAGTTTTTCGGAGAAGTCCGTTTTTTGTTCTTTTCTTTCTGCACAGTCCTCCGAACAACTGCTGCAGCTTTGATTGCAATTTTCGCTCATATTCTTGCTCCTTTTATTTAGATTGTAATTTCACTGCCTGCTGAAAGGTAATAGATGCTATCATCCATAGCAGCTTTTAGCCTTTTATAAGGCTCTAGACCTGTACAATGACAGGTGTAAAATTTTGCCTTTGTACCCATTAGGTACTTACCAATCCTATCTATTATTTCAAAGTCCTCATTGCCGCCAGAGCGGCTGGAAAGATGAAACCCGCCTATTACATAGTTGGGCATTCGCCCTTTAAGTGTGTGAAAATGCTCAAGAATATTTATAATGCCATTATGGGCACAGCCAGTTACTAATAGGGTTTTCCCGTCTTCCTCTACCACGAGGTTCTGTTCATGTGCAAAGATATCATCTGTCGTTTGCCCATTATACTCAGTGAGCAATCCACGGTTTGATTTTGGACGCGGCTTTCTTTGGGTAATATTAGAGAATACTTGGATTCCACTGTTAATAAAGAAACGGTCTGAGGTGAGGACAATTTGTTTGTTTTGTTTCAGGTTTTCATCAAGACCTATAAAATCCAATTCATCGTTTGGACGGATCGCATAGTGCTTTTCAAAAGCGAGTCGATGTAAAAATACCTCAGCTTTTGTGTTTTCGTGCAGAAAACTTTTTAGCCCACCGCCGTGATCATAGTGTCCATGCGAAATCACAAGAAAATCAACATCAGCAATACTCACATCAAGCTTTTTTGCATTTTTAAGAAACAGCTCGCTTGCACCAACATCAAACAATATTTTATGTTTCTTTGTTTCTATATACAGGCTAAGGCCGTGCTCACTGCCAAAGTCTTTTGATATCGAGGTGTTTTCAACCAAAGTTTTAATAAGCATGACTTTAGCCACCACCTTTTTCAAAGAGCAGATTCATTGTTTTGTGATAAACCTCTTTAACCGCAATTCCCGATGTGCAGTCTATGTCTACAATGGTTTGACCATTATTTATAGCTTTAACCGCACCTAAGTCAAAGGGTATCCTGCCGATAAAAGGCAGCCCTTGTTTATTACAAAACTCTTCAATCTTCTCTGTGTTTACAATATTGGTATCATGTTTGTTTATACATACTGCTGTCTTGGTTCCGAATTTCGCCGCTGTTGTTATAATGCGCTCCATATCGCTGATACCTGATATGGAAGGTTCTGCGACTATCAAAACCATATCCACGCCACTAAGTGATGCAATGACAGGACAGCCTATTCCGGGAGATCCATCAATAATGGCCAGCTCAGTATCAACTGCTGCCGACTTCATTTGTTTTTTTACCTCAGTGACAAGCATTCCGGAGGTACCACTCCCCATTTTAAGCTGTGCCGTTGAAAACACTTTTTCCCGATCAGAATACAGCATCAGCTCTCCGGCCACTGCCGGTACCAAAGTTATCGCTTCCGCAGGACAAACATATGCGCAAACGCCGCAGCCTTCACATGCAAAAGGATCAACCTTATAGTGCGACTCTGCTTTGATCGCGTCAAATCGGCAGTTTTGCCTGCACTTATCGCATTGGATACACAGTTCCAGATTTATCTCCGCTTTTGGCAACCCATAATAGTCTGTTTTTTCTGGTTCAACATTCCATCCGGTTATTAGGTGCAGGTTAGGTGCATCTACATCACAATCCGCATATGCTTTAGCGTCAGCAAGCTTTATAAATGCACTTGCTATTGTGGTCTTTCCAGTGCCGCCTTTACCGCTAAGGATTAGTAGTTGTTTCATGCTGCACCTCCTTTGTCACCTTGTTAAGCAGAGAAGAAAACAGTTCTCGGTACTTTTCATTTCTATTAACAGCAATTTTCGCATTCGAGTTCAAGGTTCCGAGTTCATTGTCAAATGGAATCCGGCCTAATATCTTTATATTATTTTCAAGACAAAACTTCTCTGCCGGGTTTCCCTCTTCTAAACATTTGTTAAGAAGCACCCCAAATGGCTTATTAAATAACTTGACCAGTTCGTATACCATATTGAGGTTATGCACACCAAACAATGTCGGTTCAGCCACCAGTATACAATAGTCCGCATCTTTGATGCTTTCCATTACGATACAAGCACTTCCGGGAGGGCAGTCGATAAATATTTGCTTATTTACTTCCGAACTTTCCTCAATTAGCTTTTTTATGATAGGAATACCCGTAGCTTCACCGGTGTTCAGTACTCCTGTCCATACCGCCACTTCGCCAGAAACGCCTTTATTAATTTTGCCAATAACCTTTGCTTTCTCTGTTAGTGCCCTTTCAGGACAAACCAAGATACAGCCACCGCAGGAGTGGCACACATCGTCAAAGACAATTAGTTTGTTTTTAATATAGGCAAGGGCGTTAAAGTTGCAAAATTCAACGCATTTTCGACATCCATTGCATAACTCATGATCAACTTCTGGAATCTTTACTGATATTTCTTCCACCTGAACCCCTTCAGGCTTAAAAAACAGATGTCCATTCGGCTCTTCTACATCACAGTCTATATATGTGGATGCTTTCGCTGCCGCAGCTAAATTCACCGATACCAGTGTTTTTCCTGTGCCGCCCTTGCCGCTTAGCACAGCTATTCTCATATTAATTGCCCCCGTGCCCGTGAAATCCGGCATGAAATTCATCCAGCAAAGGTAATTTCCCATCGATAAAAGCATCAATATTATCTTTGGCTGAACCGGTTATCGTTTTATAAATTTTTATTTCAGCGGGTTTTAGCACTTCAGCAGCATTTTCTCCTAAGCGGGGAGTGAGTAAAACATCTGCTTTGTTATCAACTATTATTTGTGCAGCTTTAATCCCAGCGCCACCTGTGCTTGCCGCCGCACTGTTGTCAATAAATATACTCTCCTTTGTTTCTACATCATAAATAAGAAAATAGGGAGTACGTCCAAATGATACACATACATTCGACTCCAAGGTTTTCTCATCTACTGGAATTGCTATTTTCATAAGAAT
>DHNY01000017.1:25466-25681 GCA_002409625.1 Anaerolineaceae bacterium UBA5404
GTTTTACCCTTTGCTAATACCGACGTCATACTGGATGTTGCAATTGAAGCACAGCACCCAAACACAAGATAGCTGATTTCTTCTATGCGGTTATCTTTCACCTTTAAATAAACGGTCAGATAATCTCCGCAGGAAGGATCACCGTAGCTTCCTTCAGCATTTGCATCCGGCATACTGTGGGCATTTTGTGGGCACATAAAATGCTCAATTACTTT
>DHNY01000015.1 GCA_002409625.1 Anaerolineaceae bacterium UBA5404
CACATAAAATGCTCAATTACTTTTTCTGAATATATAATCATCCACCTCGGTCCTCATCATCTGCAAAACATCTGCCACGCCTATGCCTATGGCAGCCGCGACCACAACCATTCCCTAATCCTTCACAAAGCCGGTATTCGCCACCTTCAATCGACAGCACCTTTCCATTTACTAAAGATTCAGCCAGCTTTTTTCTGGCCTCTATATAAATGCCTTGGACGGTGCTACGAGCAATATTCATTTGCTTGGCACACTCTTCTTGAGTAAAGCCTTCCAAATCGATCAGTCTTATGGTTTCATACTCGTCTACAGTCATGTTTACATGGTCTTCTGCGTCGATAGGTGAATCAAGAGGTCCAAATCTATTGCTTTCAGGCAAACAGCAAACTTTTCTCCACTTCATCGGTCTCGCCATAATTCATCACCTCCATCCTAATCAGAAATAACCAGAGCGTCCTCCGGTTATCCCTGATGCCCACTACAGGTTCTCCAATTGCTTATCAATAACTTCGAGTCGATCTTGCAACATGGTTTTCTGTTCATTCAGTAGCTCTTTTTGTGTTTTTGAGGAGGTCTGGTTAAATGCAGAACCTCTACCAAAACCACGACCGAAACCGCGTCTGCAAGCAAGTCCAAGGCCTAATCCCATTCCGAGACCAGCTCCATACTTTACTGCATTAGCACCTGTGCAAAGCCCGAATCCTCTTCCAGTCATTGATCCCGCACCCATTGGGCCGGTTCCATCCCTTCTTGGCATAATATTCACCTCCTTGTGATTTGTGGCATATGCCATCTATTCTTAATATACACCGTTTATGGCATATGTCAATAACCTTTGAGTAATTTCATGAGAAATTTAAAAAGACTGCCACCCAAGCAATTTAATCCTTGGGGGCAGTCAATAAAGTGGGCAAATTCTTATGATTCGGTATTAAAACGTGGCGCTTAGTTTATGAATACATCCAACCCGACCACACAACCTCAAAAAAATACGAAAAAACATCTAACCTGACCACTCGCGAAGGCTGACATCTAACCCGACCACTCGCGGGGCTATGACATCTAACCTGACCACTTGACTATCAAATACTGCCATTATGGACTTCTTTCCGCGAAGCAATATTTTCATGTTTTTCGCTCAATGAGTTTTGTACCCATGTGTGCTAAGACCCTTGATATATAAGGGTTTTCAGCTCGCTTAATCTTTTACCCTTGACATCAAGACAACAGTCTCAACGTGGAAGGTTTGGGGGAACATGTCGAAGGCGTGGATGGTTTCGACTTCATAACCCTGCTGAGCGAGACGTTTGAGGTCGCGGGCGAGGGTGCTGGGGTCGCAGCTGACGTAGATGATGTTTTGGGGAGCCAGTTTTACCAGTGCATCCAGCGCTTTCGGGTGCAAACCGGCGCGGGGTGGGTCGAGGAGGACCAAATCGGGCATGTCGGCTTTCAGCCCAGGCAAGAGCTCGGGCAGGACCTGCTCAACGGGTCCCTCATACAAGCTGACGTTTTCAAAAGCATCCAGGTTGTTGGCAAAGTCATAACACGCGGAGGGTGCACTCTCGATGGCGATGAGATGGCTCACTTTTTCAGCCAGGAAAACGCTAAACAAACCCGCACCGCTATAAAGCTCCAATAGGTTATAGGGCTTGCTTTGCTCAACAAGCTTTACAACATGCTCTACCAAAAGCTCTGCCATTGGGGTGTTGACCTGGAAGAAAGACTCTGGCGAAAGGCTGAGTTCTTTGCCCAAAATCTGGTAATGCAATTGGTCATTGCCGGCGAGGTGATAATAGTGCTGATGGCTGTTGAGGTAGCCCAGTGAGGCGTCCAGCTCGATGGTCATCTCGGGTGGCAGTTCATCCTCACCTTCCAACAAAATAAAACGCTCGCCAAAACTGTCTTCCCGGAAGCTTACACGGCTTATACCACTTTCGGGATCCAGTTCGAGCTTGTCCAAAAGTTCATTTAGCCCTTGCATGGCGATGGGGCAACTTTGGATGGCTACAATGCCTTGATAATCGGCGCGCACATAACCCATTTCGCCGTCCTCATTGAGCTGCATCTGAATTTGGTTGCGGTATGCCCAAGGCTGCGGGCTGGCTGTGATTTCTGAGACTTTTGTGGCGTCAACACCACCGATGCGGCTTAATTGATCGCGCAAGGTTTCAAGTTTGGTTTCGAGTTGCAGTTCGTAGGGCATGTGCTGGTAATGGCAACCCCCACAAACGCTAAAATAGGGGCACTCAGCAGTGATGCGGTCGGGTGAGCGTTGCAACCAGATATTGGCGAGTCCGCGGGCGAAGCGTGCTTTTTCTTCGGTCAATTCGATTTGAACCTTTTCACCCGGCAGCATAAAAGGCACAAACACCGCGCGTCCGTCTGCTAGGCGGCCAAGTCCTTCGCCACCATAGACGATTTTTTCAATACTTACAGTTTCGGGCATGTTTCTCCTTTGTTCCGCCATTCCGAGGTGTTTGGGTCGTTGCGTTTTTATTGACAAGTCGACATATAAATTACAGATATGGTTGGCACAATTATACACTCACGCGTCCTTGGGAGACTTTTCCTTTATGATTTAGCTGTAAATCAAGTTGCTTTACAGGTCTTTAACAGGATGTTAACTGTTTTGGGCTATGCTTGTTAAGAAATGATTAAAAAATGAGGCACGCATGACAACATCAGAAAAAGCCAGAAAAAAGAAGAAAAAGAAACTTAGTGGATGGTGGATTGTTTTTATCCTTGCTGTCTTGGTGGCGGGATTTTTTGTGGGACGGCAAATGGTTACCCGACGCCAAACAGAACAAGCCATTAGCCAATTGGAGACCACACCTTACAAACGTGATACCTTGGATTCAACAATCAATGGTTCGGGCACGGTTCGCGCAAGGCAATCTGCTCAAATTCCCTGGCAAGCAACGGGATATGTGGCTGAGATCGGGCTCAAAGTTGGGGATGAAGTGAAAGCCGGCGATTTGCTGCTTAGCCTTGATAAAAACCGCTTGCCAGCTGAGATGCTCCAAGCTGAGTTAAACAAGCTAAATGCGGAAAGCAATTTGGCAAATCTTGAGGCTGACACAGATTTGCAACGCGCCAAATTGAACAGTGATATTGCCAGCGTTAACAAAAACATATCTGACCTGGCAGAGCAAAAAGAAGCCTTGAGTTTGCGGGTTTGTACTCAAGAGCGTATTGATAACCTGCAAAGTCTTTATGATGATGCCTTGAGCACTTATGAAAACTGGCCAACGCCGGCAAGGTGGCTTGCAGTTGAGACCGCGCGCCAGAACCTGGCTTTTTGTGATCCGCAAAAGATTGAGGATGACATTGATGCCTTGGATAAACAAGCCGCCTTGTTGGAAGAAACGCTGGCAAAACATCAGGCTGATCTGGCAAAAATACAAAATGGACCCGACCCAGACCTAACAAACCAATTGCAATTGCAACTCGATTTAGCGATCAAACAGCTTAGCTATATGGAAATTCGCGCGCCATTTAGTGGCACGGTTACAGCTATCAACAATCAAATGGGTGACTTTGTGTCGCCAGGTACCTTAGCCTTGCAAATGGCTGATCTAAGCGAGCTTTACATGGATGTGCCCGTTTCCGAAGTGGATATCCCGCAAATTCGTGTGGGGCAAAGCGCGGAACTTATCTTTGATGCCTTCTTTGAGGAAAGATATCAAGGTGTGGTAACAGAAATTGCTAACGTGCCAAACGCGATGAGTGGCGTGGTGAATTACATGGTGACGATTGCTATGCAAAATGGCATCGATAAGGTTAAACCAGGCATGACAGCCGGTGTGAACATTCTTACCGAGACCCGGGAAAACACCTATGTTGTACTGGCTGAGTCGGTTTTTACACGAGAAGGCAAAACCTATGTCTACGTGCGCCGTGAGGGACGTCCGGTGATGGTTGAAGTGCGCATTGGCGCGTATTCAAACAAATTGGTTGAGATTTTGCAAGCCGACATCAAAGATGGAGAACCGGTTTATATCTCGCCACCTGTTAATATGATTGAAAACTTTATGAATATGGGTGGTCCGCGTGGTAGATAACAAACAAAGCGAACCGGTCATACGCGTGCGCGGTATGACAAAAGACTTCCACATGGGCGAGGATAATGTGGTGCGCGCTTTGCGCGGTATTGATTTGGACATCTACCCGGGCGAAATGACGGCGATTATGGGGCCCAGCGGCTCTGGCAAGTCAACATTGATGAACATGATTGGGTGCCTCGATTCGCCAACCAGTGGTGACTATTATTTGGATTCCATTTTGGTGTCGGAATTGGAAGATGATGATTTAGCGAAAGTGCGCAACAAGAAAATCGGCTTTATTTTTCAAAAATACAATTTGCTTCCCCGCATCAGCGCGTTGGAAAACGTGGAATTGCCTCTAAGATACAGCGATGATAGCACTAACATCAAAAAACGTGCTGAAGAAGCGCTCGTTTCTGTGGGACTTGCCGACCGCATGCTGCACAAACCGAGCGAGCTTTCTGGCGGACAGCAACAAAGGGTGGCTATCGCGCGGGCATTGGTTAACCAGCCGGCAATTATTTTGGCAGACGAGCCAACCGGAAACCTGGACTCGAAGTCCGGGCAAGAAATTATGGATTTGCTTTTAGAGCTCAACCGCGAGTTGAAAACAACCATTGTTTTGGTGACGCATGATGCCGACGTGGCAAATCAAACCCAACGCATTGTGCGCCTTTTTGATGGCTTGATTGAAAGCGAGGAGCGAAAATCATGAACTTCTTGCTATCGATAAAAGAAGCTTTTTCCAGCCTCGCCGCTAATAAAATGCGCTCGCTGTTGACCGTCTTGGGCATTGTGATTGGCGTTGGCGCGGTGATTGCGGTGCTTTCGATTAGCCGTGGCGCTGAAGCCAGTATCATCGGGCAAATTGAGTCAATTGGCACGAATGTCATTTACGTTATGCGGGGAAACCGCGCTGAAGGTGTCAAAAACCCGCGGTATCTAACACTTTCGGATGTTGAGGCTTTGAATAACCGTCTGCGCGCGCCGCACATTCAATGGGCGTCACCCATGATGAGTAGCCAGACCAGCTTTAGTTTGGGAAACGAAAGTCATACTGCTGGTTTAGTGGGCAGTATTCCAGTGTATCAGTACACGATGGATATCCAGCTTTCTGAAGGTGATTTTTTTACGGATGATGATGTCGATTCGCGACGGGCGGTGATCGTTTTAGGTCCGGAATTGGCAGAACGCCTCACTGGAAAACGAAGCGAAGTGGTCGGTTTGAGTGTGCGGGTTAATAATTATCCGTTTAGGGTTATTGGCGTGAGCAAGGCAAAAGGCGGCAATCAGTTTAATAATCCGGACATGCAGGCCTACATCCCAATAACTACGATGCAAATGCGCGTTAGCCGGCAAAGCGCGCCTGATTCGGTGGATTTGATTATGATCCAGGCGCAGGATGCGGAGTCTGTGAATGCCGCGATTGCTGAGGCCAGAGAAGTTTTGCGTAGAACCCACCGGCTTTCCACGCGACAAGCGGATGATTTTAGCATTACCAACCAAGAGGATATCCTTTCACTGGCGAATTCAATCACCAATGTTTTAACGGTTTTTCTGGCAGGGATTGCGGGCATCTCATTGCTGGTGGGTGGCATTGGTATTATGAACATTATGCTGGTTTCAGTCACCGAACGCACCCAGGAGATCGGACTGCGCAAAGCACTTGGCGCTCGGAAATCGGATATCAAAATGCAGTTTTTGACCGAATCGGCATTGCTTAGTTTGCTGGGCGGAGTACTTGGCATTGGCTTGGCTTGGATAATCGGGCAGATTGTGGCAAGGGTTGCCTCCAACGCAGGCACGGAAATTGTGCCGGTGATTGGCTTGGATGCAATCGCGCTGGCAACCTTGTTTTCTTTGGCTGTGGGATTGTTTTTTGGCATCTACCCTGCCATTCGCGCCGCCAATCTTGAGCCGGTTGAGGCTTTAAGATACGAGTAAGCTTGATTGAGAGCGGTAAACAGGCTGTCTTTGGATATGCTGTCTTTGGATATAAGATAGCTTGTTTTTTAAGCCTTGGTAGCCGACCAAAATTCTAACAGGGCTTGATTAAAAGCTTCCGGTTCGTCAAGATTAGCAAGGTGACCTGCGTCTTGAATGGTTACGGTTTGCGCTTGTGGCTCGTCATTCCGCCATGCGTCAAGTGCTGAAGCAGGCATGAGCGCGTCATGGTCACCTCTGCCGATGAGCAATGGGTGGCTTCGGGGTGTTGTGGGTGGTGGCGGTAAGGTGCCGGAAGCCTGTAAGAACAAGGTGAAAGGCTTTTTTGATTGCTGACGGGCAATTTCCACGTAGGCGGCTTGACCTTTTGGGCTTATTGCGGCGAGCGTTTTACTGGCTTGGGCAAACCAGCTCACTGAAATTAAACCCTTTAATCCCAAAATCAGGTTTGAAAAAACCATCTTGCCATGCCCTTTTGGGTTGAAGTTGTTGACGTTTTGCGCGCCAAAGCACGCCAATGAGCGCATCCGATGGGGAAATTGATTGGCGAAAAGTTGTGCCACGACCGCGCCCAGCGAAATGCCTACTGCATGTACTTTGTCAATTTTCTCATGCTCCAGGATGGCGTTGATCCAGTTGGGCATTTTCATAAAGCGATCTTGCTTCGAGCGGGGCATAGACCCGCCGTGACCCAGAATATCAATTGCCAGGATGTTGTAGCTGGTCTGAAAAGCTTCAAATTGCTCTTGGTAAACCCGATGGTCAACAAAAGCAGGGTGGATAAAAAGCAGCCACTGGGCATCTTTGTTGCCATGCGTGTAATAAGCGATGGGGTTGTTTTCTAAGCTTTTGGGTGTTAACATGCGCATTCCTTTTCACCCTTATTTTAGCAAAATTGCTTGCACCTTTCAGCTTTACATAGAAGGAAAAAGCTTAAACAAAATAACGTTCAGCGTATTCCAGAAAAGCCAGGTGATAGGCGTCGCGTTGGTCTGGGTCATCTGCCAGCAAATGTCCGGATTTTGGGAAGACAATGCTGGTGAAAGAGACCTTCGCGTTTTGTAGCGCTTGAACCAACAAATCGTGGTTTTTGAAAGGGACGATTCTATCGCGCTTGCCATAAGCCAATAAGGTGGGTGGTGAAGCTTCATTAATATAGCTAATAGGCGAAGCTTGCTTTTTGATAGCCAGTATTTCATGACTGTCACGTTTGGCATGTTTGAGGTCAATGCCGGTTCGGCGGGTGATGAAATTGAACAAGGCTTGTTGATAGCGCTTGTTAGTCCGGGTTTGAAAATCGCTGGGGCCGGTTTGGATGGCAAGAAAAGCAATTGGGATGGGCGAAAGCATCTGTTGTGAATAGCCATAAAGCATCGCCAGGTGTCCACCAGCTGAGATGCCTGAAAGCGCTATTTTATCGAGCTTGAAGCCTTGTTCCTGGCAATGTGTTTTGATTTTTTGGATGCAAAGGTGGATTTCATCGCGCATAGTAAAGAAATCGATTTCAGGGTTTTCTTTGGAAAGCAGGCTGTAATCCATGCTGGCAGTTAGGTAGCCAGCTTTGGCATATCGTTTGGCGGCGTATGCAATTTGATTCTTATTGCCAAAGAGCCAGGAGCCACCGTGAATAAAGAGGATCAAATTGCGGGTTTTTATCGGGTCTTGTTTGGCTGGGATGTAAAGATCAAAGCCAAGATTACTCTTTGGGTCATAAAGGATGTCTTTTTGGATGCTCCCGTCAGCGTCTGACCAGCTTTCATGATAGCCGGCGCGTTTGACGGCTTGGCGAAAGCGTTTAATCGCCAGGCGACGCAGTAAGACCATCAGGCTGATGATGGCAATCAGACTCACCAGGATAATGAGCCAGGAAATAAGCTGAGGAGGCATTTAGTCATCTCCAAGGGTTTGCATAGACCAATTTTATCGGATAATGAAAAAAAAGGACATCACTTGCTTCTTAGGGCAGGTTCTTTTGGGGCTTAAAGTCTTGCCAGTGACCCTTGCATCGTCTACAATTAAGCCATGCGATTCGACGTTTTTAGCCTTTTTCCAGACATTTTTCAACCTTATTTAGACATCAGCATTCTGAAGCGTGCCATTGCGCATAGCCTTATCGAGGTGCACACGCATAACATCCGGGATTGGGCTTTTGATAAACATCATTTGACCGATGACACCCCTTATGGAGGCGGTGGCGGCATGATTATGAAACCCGAGCCGGTTTTTGCTGCGGTCGAAGACATTATGGGGCAAGCCCCAAGCGACCCTGTTATTTTGCTGTGTCCGCAAGGCGAGGTGCTCAACCAAAGCATCGCGCGGGATCTTGCCCAACATGAGCGAATAGGCATTATTTGTGGCCGCTATGAAAGCTTTGATGAGCGCATTCGGCAACATCTGGCAACGCGCGTGATTTCGATTGGCGATTTTGTGCTCACTGGCGGCGAGTTGCCCGCGCTCATTTTGATGGATGCTGTCGCGCGGCTTGTGCCGGGAGTCTTGGGAGATGAAACCGCAACCACTGATGATTCCTTTGCTGAAGACGGCCTTTTGGAGTACCCGCAATACACCAAGCCACCTGTTTTTCGGGGTTGGGAAGTGCCAGAAATACTTGTCGGCGGCAACCACATACTGCAAGCTAAATGGAAGCGCCAGCAATCGCTTATCCGCACGCTGGAATGGCGACCAGATTTGTTAGAAAAGGCCAATTTAAGTAAAGAAGATCAACGCTTTTTAGAAGCGTATCTCAAATACAAAGATCGTTCTATTCAGGATAATCCGCAATAAAAAGGAGAGATTATGTACGAGGAAATGGTAAAGAAAGATCGTATCAATTGGGGAAAATTATTCCTCATTGGCTTTGGCTTCTTTGGCGTGAGTGTGCTATGGAGCCTGTATAACACCTATGTGCCCATGATTTTGGATGGTAAATTTGGGCTTGACTCGGTGAAAATCGGTCTTATCATGGTGATGGACAATGTGGCAGCCTTTTTGATTCAACCATCTATTGGTGTATGGTCAGACAGTGTGCGCACCAAAATTGGTCGCCGTTTGCCATTCATCATTATTGGCGCGCCGCTTTCAGCGGTTGCGTTTGGCTTAATTCCCTTGGCGCAATCTTTGCCTGTCTTTATGGCTTGTACCGTTTCCACCCTGCTGGCAATGGCATTTTGGCGCACGCCGGTTGTGGCTCTGATGCCTGATGTGACGCCCAGTAAATTCAGGTCCCAAGCCAATGGGGTAATCAACTTTATGGGTGGGCTCGGTTTGGTCTTGGGCACGTCGGTTGGAGCCAGCCTCCATAAAATCAACAGTGTTTATCCATTTTGGTTTGGCTCAGCATTGGTGATTTTGGCGGCTGTTTTAGTCTTCATCTTTGTGCGTGAACCTCAGCAGTATGAAGAAAAAGAAGATGAGCATAAATCCAATACCTGGCAAGGACTTAAGGAAATATTCACTAAAAAACAACGCGATGCCATCCTCATTTTCCTTGCAATTTTCTTCTGGTTTATCGCTTATAACGCTATTGAAACTTTCTTGTCGCTTTACGGTAAAAATTTCTTGCTTTTGAGCGAAGATATGGCTGGCAAACTGATCACCAGTGTTGGGTTTGCCTTTTTACTTTTTGCCATTCCTTCAGGTCTAATCGGTGGCAAGTTTGGGCGACGCAAAACGATTATGACCGGCATTGTCATCATGATTTTGACCATGGCAGCAATGTTCTTTATTCCAAAAGACATCTTGCTGGTAGAGTATTTTAAGCTGCCAATTTTGGGTGAATTCCGAAACCTTTCATTTATCTTGTTGGCGGCTGGTATTGGTTGGTCTTTGATTAACATTAACTCCTTACCAATGGTTGTTGACTTGACCACCAAAGAACATGTTGGCACTTACACCGGCATGTACTATTTCTTTTCAACGCTATCAGCCATTATTGGACCTGTTTTGAACGGTTTAATTGTGAAGCAATCAGGCGGTAATTATGGTCAGATTATGGTGGTTGGCCCGATATTCATGGCTTTTGCGCTTCTGTGCATGATATTGGTGAAACGAGGAGAAGCCAATCCAGATGCAGACAAGCGCCGCGATGATTATGTTGAGGAATATGAAGGCATCGACGCAATCCTCTAGGATTTAGGCAATGATCGGGAATTAATTCTTGTGAACGTTGGGAATAGGAGCCGGAGCTGGCAGGTCATTGAGACCATTAAGGCCTTTACGCCATAATCAGGTTTGTCATATTCGTCCAAACTTAGCCTAAAAAACAGCTTATCTGTTGTTGCAGATAATGAAAGCTTAATGTATACTTAACCTGCTGTTAAAATGGCACAATTTCGTGTTCTATGTTGTCCTAACTTAATTCAAAAGGAGTAAAGAATGAAGAAGCGTTTATTTTCCATTTTGGCTATCCTGTTAGTTGCTGGTTTGGTGCTTGGTGCTTGTACACCTAAAGGAACCGACGTTAAACCCCCAGCTGATGATCCAGCCAAAACCTTTAAAGTCGGCTTGGTTACCGACGTTGGCGAAGTTGATGACAAAAGCTTTAACCAAGCTTCCTGGGAAGGCGTTTTAGCCGCTCAGAAAGACTTAAGCTTTGAATCAAAATACATCGAAACCAAAGACGCCAAAGACTACGATGCCAACATCCAACTCTTCATTGATGAGGGCTTTGATGTTATCGTCACCGTTGGTTTTGCCCTTGGTGAAGCTACTCACAAAGCAGCAAAAGCAAATCCTGAGGTTGCCTTCATTGGTGTTGACCAATTCCAGGGTGAAGTTGTTCCTGGTGTGGCAGGCTTGATTTTTGACGAAGCCCTTTCTGGTCTTTTGGCTGGTGTATTGGCTGCTGAAATTACCCAGAGCAACGTCATTGCGGCAGTATTAGGTACCGATTTGGTTCCACCAGTGGTTAACTTCAACCGTGGTTATGTGGGTGGTTCAAAATGGGTTAATCCTGAGATTAACGTCATTTCCACTTATCATCCTGGTGGCATGGATGTTGCCTTCACCGATCCCGAGTGGGGTGCTTCAACCGCCAAACAAGCCATTGAGCAAGGTGCAGACGTTATCTTTGCCGCTGGTGGCAAGACCGGTAACGGCGCGCTGATCGAAACCGCTGAACATGCTGGTTTGTTCTGCATTGGTGTGGACACTGACCAATGGCTGACCGTGCCAGAAGCTCACAAGTGCTTGATTTCATCAGCTACCAAAGACATCTCAGATTCCGTGGTTGCCTTGATTAATCTTGCTGTTGAAGGCAAGTTCCCAAGCGGTAATTACTTGGGTGGCTCTTCATTAGCGCCTTTCCATGATTTTGAAAGTGTTGTTACGGACGAGATCCGCACCAAACTTGAAGAAGCTAAAGCCGCTTACGAAGCTAATCAAATTGAGCTTCCTGAAAAGTAAGATGAGATCCCAGCTGTAAAAAGACAGCGTTCATGAGGTGACGCACCCGCGTCACCTCATTCATATGTAAGATTGGAGGTAATCCAGCGTGGAAAGTGTTACACCCTCCCAAAATAACTGGTTACAAAAAGTTTGGTTTTCCGTTCGTATCCCATTTTTAGCAATTATCTTAGCCCTGATTGTTGGGGCTGTTGTTTTGCTTGTTTCTGGTTCGAACCCGCTTGAAGCATATGCCCAATTATTCAAGGGCGCTTTTGGATCGTTAAAGAACTTTCAACGCGTTCTTGAAAAATCAACCCCTTTGATTTTTTCAGGGCTTGCTGTGGCACTGGGTTTTAAAGCTGGTCTATTTAACATCGGTGCTCAGGGACAGCTCTTGCTGGGTGCGATCATTGCCGGCTTTGTGGGTTTTTCGATTAAAGGCTTGCCGTCATACGTGCACATCCCATTGGCTTTGCTTTGCGGTATTGTGGCAGGCGCTTTATATGGTGCTATCCCAGGCTTGCTCAAGGCTTTTTCCGGCGCGCATGAAGTCATTACGACCATTATGCTCAACTATATTGCCATCAATCTGACTGATTATCTGTCAGACGGACCGTGGAAGGATATGAGCCCCGGCAACATCGTATCGCGTTTGCCTGCGATTGAAGAGTCTGCCAAAATCGGAACGATTGGACCTGTGCCGATTGGTTTTATTGTGGCTGTTTTGATTGCCTTTTTGATTTGGTTTGTGATCAACCGCACGACTTTTGGCTTTGAGATTAACTCGGTTGGTCTCAATCCACATGCCTCAAAATACGCGGGGATGCGCACAAAGGTTTTAATTATCGCTGCGCTTATCGTCAGTGGTGCCTTAGCCGGCTTGGGTGGCGCGGTGGAAACTCAAGGTGTTGTGGGACGTTATCAACCGGGTTTTAATGCCGGCATCGGCTTTGATGGCATCACCGTGGCACTCTTGGCTCGTAACAGCCCGATCGCCGTCATCGCTTCATCGTTGTTGTTGGGCGCGATGAAAGGCGGCGCCAACACCATGCAGTTCTACGCGAATGTGCCAAATGAAATTATCGATATCATTCAAGGAACCATGCTGCTATTTGTGACGGCAGAGATGGTGGTGCGTTGGGTGTTCAAAATGCGCAAACGTTCAGAAACTGAAATTACGGTTACTGCAGGATGGGGGCAACGATGATTAGCGAAACTGTAAAAAGAGGTCCTTTTAGTCATATCAACTGGAAGCTGTGGCGCTCGGTCATTTTGGCGCTGCTTATTTTGGCTGCCATTTTGTTTTTCAACGCGCGTAATCCTGCGGAAACGCGCGCAGTGCTGCGCAGCACCTTGCGTTACGCGGTACCGCTCATTCTGGGCGCTTTGTGTGGCATCTTTTGTGAACGCGCCGGCATTGTGAATATCGGTATTGAAGGGCAAATGCTTTTATCCGCATTTACCTCTTACATGACCAATGCCTGGACAGGTAATTTAATGTTCTCACTATTTGTGGGTATGGTTACTGGCTCGATTGTGGGCTTGTTTTTGGCATTTTTGTCCATCAAGCTAAAGCTTAATCAAGTCATTGGTGGCACCGTGATAAACATTCTGGCAGCAGGCATCACCGGTTACTTTTATCAGGTTGGAACGACCACCAAAGGGAAATTCGCCAGTATTCCCTTGGGTCCTTTGGCTGATATTCCTATCATTGGTCCCTTGCTTTTCAATAATCCTCCCATAACTTATATTGCCATTGTCTTGGTAATTGTCTCGCAAATTGTTTTGTTCAACACGCGGTGGGGTTTGCGAACACGTGCGGTAGGCGAGCATCCCCGTGCGGCAGACACCTTGGGCGTGGACGTTTTTAAGATCCGCTATCTCAACGTTTTGATTGGCGGTGTTATGGCAGGGCTGGCAGGTGCTTTCCTGACTCTCGAAGGGGTTGGTTTGTTTGAACGGGGTATGACCAACGGTCGCGGGTTTATCGCCCTGGCGGTGATGATTTTTGGTAAGTGGAATCCGATCTCTTCAGCAATGGCTGCCTTGTTCTTTGGCTTTGCCAACGCAATGCAGACGCAATTGCAGTTTATGGGCATCCAAATCGCACATCAATTTGTGGGCATGATTCCTTATTTATTGACCATTATCGTGGTCTCTGGCTTTGTGGGCAGGTCGCGCGCGCCTGCGGCTGAAGGCATCCCATACGAGAAGGAGTGATTATGGATACTTTAGACCTAACAAACGATAAAACGACAGAAGCCACAAAAATGACCGGGAAAGAAACCCTTATTCTTGAAGCGCGAAATATTTACAAGACCTTTCCAGGAACGATTGCCAACGCGGATGTTAGTTTAGAGCTTCATCGTGGTGAAGTTTTAGCGCTTTTAGGAGAAAATGGCGCTGGAAAATCCACTTTAATGAATGTAATCTATGGACTTTATACCCAGGACAGTGGTGAAATATTTCTGAATGGTGAACCTTACAGCATCAATAACCCCCATGACGCCATTGCAGCAGGCATTGGCATGGTGCATCAGCATTTTATGTTGGTGCCAGTGTTTACCGTGCTTGAAAACGTCATGTTGGGCGCAGAAACCTGTCGCGGTCCGTTTTTGAATAAAAAAGCCGCAGAAGCAAAACTCCGCCAACTTGAAAAAAGCTTCGGTTTGGAAGTGGATCCTCATGCCATTATTGAGGAGTTACCGGTTGGTTTACAGCAAAGGGTTGAGATCCTCAAAGCTTTGTACCGGGACGTAGAAATACTGATTATGGATGAACCCACGGCGGTTTTAACCCCACAAGAAACCGAAGAGCTCTTCAAAATTATGCGACGCCTGACCGAAAGAGGCGTTTCGATCGTCTTTATTACGCATAAGCTTAAAGAAGTGCTGGAGATTGCTGACCGCATTATCATCATGCGCAGAGGTCATGTGGTGGGATCCGCCACACCAGCCGAAACAGACGAACACGGTTTGGCAAGCATGATGGTTGGACGCGAGGTTATCCTTGAAGTGGACAAACTGCCCGCTGAACCTGGTGATACCGTACTTGAGGTTAAGCAATTGAATGTTCATGACGCCAATCAATTACACTCTGTGAAAGATTGCTCATTGAGCGTGCGAGCGGGTGAGGTTTTGGGTGTTGCCGGCGTGCAAGGCAATGGGCAAAGTGAGCTTGTGGAAGCCATTACCGGTTTGAGACGTTACAACAGCGGTGAGATTTGGATCGACGGCAAGCGTATGCCCCAGGAAAAACCACGCGTGCTCGTGGAAAATGGCATGGCACATATCCCTGAAGACCGCCAAAAGCATGGGCTCATTTTGCAATACCCTCTGACATCTAACTTTGTGCTTTGCAATTACTATCGCGAACCCTATTCCCGCCATGGTGTCTTAAATGCAGAAGCCATCCTAAAAAACGCCGATGCCTTGATTGAGCGATTTGACGTGCGCACACCGTCAGCTGAGACTTCCGCGGGTGATTTAAGCGGTGGCAATCAGCAAAAGGTGATTGTGGGCAGAGAGCTTAGCCGGGATGTTTCTTTGGTGATCGCCAATCAGCCTACGCGAGGTTTGGATGTGGGTTCGATTGAGTATATCCATCAAACCTTGATTGATATGCGTGATGCCGGCGTGGGTGTTTTGTTGGTTTCATCTGAATTGGATGAAATTATGTCGGTGAGCGATCGGATCGCTGTGATGTACCGCGGCGAAATTGTAGATGTTTTAGACGCGCGCGACGCCAATCGGGAGCATATTGGCTTACTTATGGCAGGTCATGCTTAACAAGATTGAATATCAATGATAAAAAGCGCTCCTTTGTGAGCGTTTTTTTCTTAATCCCTGATTAATCAAGCCAATGGTGCGCATAAAAACTTTTTAAAATCTGATGATAACCTTACATAATCTATGGTTTTAAAAGATTAAATCGGGGTATGATAAATGCGCTAAGGAGAAAACTATGTCTAAAATTATTGTTAATCAGATTTCTAAACGCTTTGGCAAGACCCAAGCTGTGCGCGATATTTCATTTGATGTGCGGGCTGGTGAAATCTTTGGTCTTTTAGGTCCAAACGGTTGTGGCAAGACAACCAGTATTCGCATTATTCTGGATATTTACCAACCCGACAGTGGCTTTGCCGAGGTCCTGGGTGGACCGATGAGCGCAGAAAAGAAGGCGAAAATCGGCTATTTACCCGAAGAACGCGGCTTATATCAGGATGTGCCGTTGGATCGGTGTTTGACTTATTTGGCTAGTCTGAAAGGGATGCGTGATGAGGATATCAAGGCTAAGCTGCCTGTTTTTCTTGAAAAATTTGACCTGAGTGCGCATGCCAAAAAGAAGACCAAAGAGCTTTCCAAGGGTATGCAGCAAAAAGGGCAACTCATCGCCACACTTATGCATGATCCGGAAGTGATCATCATTGATGAGCCTTTTACCGCGCTAGACCCCATCAATACCCAGCTGGTCAAGGATGTGCTCGATGAGGAACGCCAAAAGGGCAAAGCCATTATTATGTGCACCCATCAAATGAGCCAGGTTGAGTCGCTGTGTGACAGGCTGGTTTTGGTTGATCAGGGTCGCGTTTTGCTGATGGGCGGATTGGATGAAATCAATGACCGCTTCAAGACCGATGAGGTTCTGGTAAAAGCGCTTACACCATTGCCCTCAAGCATTAAAGGTGTGAAAGACATTATGCCGATGAATGGCAATCATAAACTGACGCCTGAAGAGGGTGTGCAACCCAGCCAATTGTTGAAAATGTTGATGGAACAGGGCGTCGCCTTGGAAAGTTATAAGGTCTTGGTGCCTTCACTGGATGAAATCTTTATTCGCGTTGTCGAAGAAGGAAAGCGCAAAGATGAATAACATTCTCAAAGTCGCAAAAAACGAATACACCCAGCATGTCTTCACCAAGAAGTTTTGGGTCGCGTTGATGGCGGTACCGTTGATTTTCATCTTTTTTGGGGCAATTTCAGCTTTCGTCGGTGCGAAATCGGTTGACACGCGACCGATTGGCATCGTGGACCAGGCGGGGATTATTACTCAAACGCAAAAACTCGATGGTAAAGGCGGTCTCTTTGACATGACCATTGAATTCCAGGGCTTCAAAGATGAAAAAGCGCCAAAAATGGGAACTGAAGCGGGTAGTTTGCAAGGCTATGTGGTTATTCCTGAGGATTATGCAGAAAACCACACCTTAACCTGGTATGGCAACAAACAAATGACACCTGAGGTGCAAAAGGCATTGAGCGGTTTTATCGGTCAAAACCTGATGGCAGGTTTGACTATTCCGAACAAAGAGCGGATCGAAGCCGGTAGTGTTATTCGCATCGAGTCATTGGATGGTAGTGTACAAAGCAGCGGCGATTCCTGGCAACGTATCCTCATCCCGGCGATTACTGGTCTCTTGTATTTCATCCTGGTTATGGGCAGTGGCAACTACCTTTTGCAATCGCTGGTGGGTGAAAAAGAGAACCGCACGATTGAAATCATGCTTACCTCGGTCACACCGAATGAGATGATGGCAGGAAAGATTATCGGTAACATCGGCGTGGCAATCACCCAGCTCGTGTCATGGGTTGGGCTTATTTTGATTGGTGCCTTGGCGTTCAGGTCAAAGTTGACTTTTTTGAGCGCGATTGAAATATCCTGGGCGACCATGGGAATCAACCTGGTTTTCCTGATGGTTTCATTCATCTTTACGGCGTCTTTGTTGGCCATCTTAGGCGCGACAATGACCGAAACCCAAGAGGCACAATCGGTGATGGGCTTGATGGTCTTCCCGGTGATGATTCCATTTTACTTCTTCGTCGTGATCATGAACGCGCCGAATGGACTGTTTGCCAGAGTGCTAAGCTACATCCCCTTTAGTAACCCGTTGACCATGGGTTTGCGCATGGCTTTTACCAAAGTTGCCACATGGGAAATCTTGTTGGTTTTGGCGGTGCAAGTCGTGTTCGCAGGGCTTATGCTATGGCTGGCAGGCAAAGCTTTCAAGGTAGGTATGCTTCAATTTGAGAAAAAAGTCTCACTGATTAGTCTACTCAAGAAGGAGGCACGCAATGCCTAAAACTTCAGGTAACGTATGGAATGTTTTTAAGTACGAATTTTTGAGCCTGGTAAAACGACGCTCCTTTATCCTCAGTTTGGTCTTGGTGCCACTGATTCCCATGCTCATCATTGGCGGACTTAGGCTCTTGCAGGGCAAGGATGTGCCCAGCATTCAAGAAGTGTTTGTAAAGGAATTAACTAACCCTTTGCCCTTTGGCATAGTGGACGAAAGTGGCTTGATTAAGCAGTATCCGGAATGGTCAAAGATGCGCTTTATCGCCTTTGAAGAGGAAGCCCAAGCGCGCGAAAAGACCGCCGCGGGTGAATTGCAAGGCTTTTATCGCATTTCTAAGGACTATTTGAGCAGTGGAGAGATTACCCTGGTTAAGCCTGAAGTGAACATGGTCAGTGAGTTGGCAGAGACCAAATCTTTGGGCGAATTGATTAAGTTCAACCTTATCGACGGTGATGAAGCACTTTACACTCGAATGACCAACCTCATGGATGTGGAAACGCGGTATTTGGATGTCGAAAAAGCGGATACCCGCGACCAGAGCAGCGGTGCAACTTTTGGTGTGCCCTTTGCGATTGCTTTGTTCTTCTATATGTTGATTATCATCAGCTCGAACCAGATGCTGAGTGCTATTTCAAAGGAAAAAGAAAACCGCACGATTGAGATTTTGCTTTCTTCAACCAGCCCAATGGATTTGTTTTTAGGCAAGGTTTTTGCCCGTGGCGCTGCAACCTTGTTGCAAACTACGGTTTGGCTAGGCACGATTTTGTTAGTGTCAATGCTTAATAATAGTGGCTTTACTTTGCCGTTCCAGCTTGATTTGTCCCCACGCTTGTTGATCTTTGGTTTACCTTACTTCATTGTTGGCTTTTTGCTCTTTGGCAGCCTTTTGGCTGGCATGGGCGCAATGGCGCCAAATACGCGTGAGGGTAGCCAGTATATGATGATAGTCAATGCGCCATTGGTGTTTGCTTATATCAGCATCAACCAGATCATTGCCTCACCCACCAGTACGATGACGACGTTCTTAACGCTCTTTCCGATGACGTCGCCGATTGTCATCCCAACCCGTATTGTGATCGGCATCTTGCCGGGATGGCAGATTGCCGCCTCTTTTGCGATATTGCTGATCACAACCCTGCTGGTGATGCGTGGCGTGTCTCATCTTTTCAGCTCGCAGACCTTGCTGTCTGGCGAAAAGTTCAACATCAAAACGTTCTTTAGAACCTTGGTGTTCGGAAAATAACCCCTAAAAAATCTTTTTGGATTAGTTCTTGCAACATAATGCTCACAGACTCCTATTGGAGATCTGTGAGCATTTAAACAAAATGATGGAGGTCCTATGAAAACCATAAAGTTTATAGGGGCTTGTTTGTTGGTCGCCCTTTTAGTATTGAGTGCCTGCAAACCAAATGCTATTGACGCAACACCGACCGATGTTTTGGACGATATTCGCACGGTTGCGGCACGTACCATTGAGGCAATGACGACGCAATTGCTACAAACCTCACAAGCCCAGGAAACCTTAAGCCCGCAACCTCCCATCTTGACTGAGGAACTGCCTGATCCGACCCAATCTGAAATCATCCCGAGCGTAGAAGTGCCTACGGCTGAAATCATCGAAACGCCCACTCCAAGCGAGCTGACACCAGACCCGAACAAAGCCTGTGATCTGGCAGCCTTTGTCAGCGAAACGGTGCCCGATGGAAGCCAGCTATACCCGGGCACGATGTTTAACAAAATCTGGACTCTACGCAATGAGGGCACCTGCACCTGGACCAAAGATTATGCGGTGGTCTTTATCAGTGGCGATTCAATGTTAGCGCCAGCGGTGATGCAGCTAACTGATACTGAAGTCAAACCGGGCGAAAGCCTTGAACTGAGCATGCCGCTCATTGCCCCGAGCCTTAGCGGATCTTATCGCGCTGATTTCAAGTTGCGCAATGCGGCTGGCGTTTTGTTTGCTTTTAAGAATCCCGATCACACTTTTTGGGCGGATATCCAGGTGCAAGACGGTGTTATTCACCTGGTGCATGCCTATTGTAGCGCCGCGTGGAGCAGCGATGCCGGAAAATTGCACTGCCCTGGCTTACCCAGTGATGCTGCTGGATACGTTTACTCAGATAACGCACCAAAGCTGGAAAATGGCGCGGTGGATGATGAGCCCACCCTTTGGCTTGGTGTGCAGGCAGTTCAGCAGGGTTATATCAAAGGGGTTTATCCAGCCATGAAAATCCCTAATAACGCGCGTTTTTCAAGCATTTTAGGCTGTGGGAACGGGCTTCAAAAATGTGCTGTCAAGTTCATTCTGGCATATCAAGAGGGTGATGGGCAGCTGCGCCAGTTGGGTAGCTGGGACGAGGTTTATGACGGCGAGTTCACTAAGCTTTCCCTTGACCTGAGTGAACTGGGCGGGCGCACAGTTAGCATTGTGCTCATCGCCCGCGCAATCGATTCTTGGGAAGATGGTAAAATTCATTTATTAGAGCCTGTTATTAAGCCCTAGTTGAATCACGCAACCAGCTGGCTGGGTTCTGTTGAAAACGAATGGATTTGATTAGTTACACAATTAATGCGATAGAAGATGGAGTAAACATGAAAAACATGAATCGCTTTTTACTAATCCTTTTGGCTGTGGTCATTATTCTTGGACTGGGCGCTTGTGGAAAAAAGGAAGAAGCTGATATGGAAGCAGCAATGGCCACTGCGGTCTATGAAACCTATACGGTTGGTGAAACCCGCACGGCAATTGCCCGTCCTAGTGACACGCCAGTTCCAAGCCCAACGATGATGCCCACCATGCCCATACAGGAACCCACCTCTCCGCAGCCTACCTTTGACATGACAGCGATTTATGGCATTACCCAATCACCGCCGCCAGCAACTGCTGTTCCTGGTGCCACTGCGACGGTTGCGCAAGGAGGCGTAGAGCGAGGCGATTGGGGACGTTCGGTGCCACCTGATGGTACGCTCATCGACGGTGGAACCAAATTCAAGGTGCAGGTAACGATTGTCAACACGGGTACAACGACCTGGTCGACCGATTACTACATCCAACACATCGATGGTCCCGCAATGGGTGCGGTTACCAAGCATAAGATGCCGGTGAGTGTTGGTCCCGGACTTTCGGCTACCTTTGAAATTGAATTTACAGCGCCAACCACGGTCGGCAAAGTGAAGAGCAACTGGGGTATTTATAACCAAAACAATGTTGCCATCGGATTCTTCTTTTTTGAGTACGAAATTGACTAATTAAAAGTGACACCAAAAAGTTTGGAAAAGCAGATCAAAGCCGAGGCAAATCGCCTTGGCTTTGCTTTATGTGGCATTACAACAGCGGATGCGTCAGAGGGTTTTAGCCATTACAGAGCCTGGGTTGAAAAGGGATTATTTGGTGGGATGCATTATCTTGCCCGATCCGATGCCCTCGCGAAACGAGAAAAACCAGAGCTTTTACTAGCTGGTTGCAAGAGCCTTATCTGTGTGGGCTTGCCTTATCCACCTGCTGAGTCTCTCGCCTCGATCGCTGCCTATGTCCGTGTGCCTGATTATCACCTGCTGATGCGCGAAAAATTGACTCAACTGGCGAGTTTTATCGAAGAGCTGACCGGTACTAAGCCAGCCAGCTATATCGCGGTAGACAGTGCGGCAGTGCTTGAAAAGAGTTTTGCACATCGTGCCGGGTTTGGCTTGGTGGGCAAAAACACCCTTTTGCTGAACGAAGATTTTGGCACCTGGTTCTTTTTAGGCGAGCTATTGGTGGACCTTGAACTGGAACCTGATTTAGCTTTAGCGAGTGATTTTTGTGGCGATTGTCGTATCTGTGTGGAGGCTTGCCCCACGAATGCCCTGCTTGGGGATAAAACCATGGATGCGTCTAAATGCCTGAGCTACCTGACCATTGAGCATCGTGGCTCGATACCCGTTGAATACAGAGAAGCTATGGGTCAGCAGGTTTTTGGTTGCGATATTTGTCAGCTGATCTGCCCAAAAAACGAAAACGCTTCATCATCTGGCTTCGCATTTTGTTTTAAACCCACTTTTGATGGTGAAATCGATTTGATTGAGGCTTTATCCTTGCGCGAAGCTGATTTTAAGCTGCGTTATGCCGGCAGTTCTTTTTTGCGTGCGAAATATCAAGGTTTTAGGCGAAATGTGATTATTGCCTTAGGCAATAGTCAGCAAGCGCGGGCATTAGCGGTGCTGGAAGCAGCTTTGCCAGATGAACAAGACCCGGTTTGCAAAGAAAGCATGCTTTGGGCAATCGAGCGTTTAAAGAAAATGCTTCAATAGGCGTTTGCATATAGCCTTAAACCCCTGTTAAGCCAAGCCTGGCTTCAAAATATGGCATAATTAAGCCTGAAAATCCGTCCATTGGAGGACATATGAAAAATTTGCACGTTATTTCGCACACACATTGGGACAGGGAATGGTACCGCACCTTTCAGCAGTTCCGCATGCAATTGGTTCATCTCATCGATAACCTTTTGGTTATTCTCGACAATGACCCAGATTACCTCCACTATATGTTGGATGGACAAACAATCGTTCTTGAGGATTACCTGCGCGTGCGCATGGAAAACTTTGCCAAGCTCCAGCAATACATCCAGGAAAACCGCATTTTGATTGGACCTTGGTATATTCTTCCCGATGAGTTTTTGGTTTCACCCGAATCAACTGTTCGTAACTTGCTTATTGGTAAGCACATTTGCGAGTTGTTTGGTCAAAGAATGATGATTGGCTATTTGCCGGATCCCTTTGGGCATATTGGACAAATGCCACAAATCTTGCGGGGTTTCAATATCGATACTGCGGCGCTTTGGCGTGGCGTAAAACCCGGAATGCCCACCGCTTTTACCTGGCAGGCGCCGGATGGCAGCCAGGTTTTGTTGGCACACTTGTACTTTGGTTATGGCAATATTGCGCATTGGCCGGTGGATACGCTTGAAAACTCGCTGGCTTCTTTAGAGTTTGCGGCAAAACGATTGGAGCTACACAGCAATACATCGCAGTACCTGATGATGCAAGGCACAGATCACATCGAGCCGCATCCTGCTACTGCTGAGAGTATTCGCTTTTATAACGAGCACAATCCGGATGGCAATGTGGCAATTCATTCCACCTTGCCGGCATTTTTCGCGGCATTATCCCAGGAAATTGAGGATAAAAACATCTTGTTGCCGGTGCACATCGGGGAATTGCGAGACCCACAAAAAGCGCATATGTTGCCCGGTGTGCTTAGCTCGCGCATGTGGATCAAGCAACGCAACTGGAAAGCGCAAACCGAGCTGGAGCGCTGGTCTGAACCTTTTAGTGTCTGGACAGAAGTATTAGAACGAGGCGAGGACGCTTTTGGTCCGATCAAGGCTTACCAAAGTGCCGCGCGTGTTGCTGACCCTGGTGCGATTATTCGTGAAGCCTGGAAAACCTTGCTCAAAAACCACACCCACGATTCAATTTGCGGCTGTTCCATTGATGCGACCCATAAGGACATGGTGCCTCGTTTTGATAAGATTGATCAAATAAACCAGGAAATCCGCACGCAATCGCTGAACGCGATCACGAGTTATATTGATACGCGACCAAAAGGATTGGATGCGGCAAGGTTGGCAATCACGGTCTTTAATGCCGCGGCTGTGCCTGCCACTGACTCAGTGATGGCGATGATTACCCTGCCGGATGATAAACATGCTTACATTGTGGTTGATGAAAACGGTAACACCATTCCCAGCGATTTGGAATATGATGATTTTGAAAACCTGGATGCAAATCTTTACACGCTTGCTGACCTGGCAATGATTATGGAGCGCACACGGGAACATGGCTATGATGGCAAGGCGCTTACCAGCGTTGACCTTAAATTTGATGAGGAAATGAAGCGATGGTGCATCATTGCCGGTTTGTCTGACACTTTTGAGGCTGATGAAGACGCACTAAATCAGTCCTTGCAAATGGTGATGGCAAAGCTCGCGCCATTAGAGCCAAACACGCTTATTCATGTTTCTATTCACTCTGGCATCGGCGCGACACTTGTTTTTCGAGCTCAGGACGTACCAGCTTTTGGTTATAAGACTTACTGGTTGAAAGCCACTGAATCCATTGAGTCGGCGGATGATTTTGAGGTCTTCCCACAGGGTGAGTTAGCTGAAATTGAAAACACCTGGCTGAAAGTGTCTTTGCAGACGGATGAAAAGAGTTTTAGCATCTATGACAAACGATCGGGCGAGCTTTACAAGGATTTGGGCGTTTTGGTTTCGGTGGGTGATCGCGGTGATGAGTATAACTTTACCCCAACCAAAGACCAATCGCTTTATACTGTTGATTTTTCGGAGTTTTACACGCTGAACAGTGCCGGCACAAAAGCGATTGCCATTCGCTTTGAAATGGCATTGCCTGATGGACTGGATGATGAAACCCGCGACCGATCGCAGGATTTCATCCGTAATAAGGGCTTGCTGATTTTGAATTTGCATGATGATTTGCCAGTCTTAGACCTGGAATATGTCTTTGAAAACAAGGCGCGCGATCATCGTTTGGAAATGCACTTTGGTATCGATTTTCCGATTAAAAAGGTGCTTTATGATGGGCATTTCGATATTGTGGAGCGCCCAATCGACTTGCCTGCTTTTGATGAGACCTGGAGTGAGCATCCCAGACCGGAGGTTCCCCAGGCAGCTTTTGTGGACGTGTTGGGTGAAAACAAAGCTTTGATGATTGCCAACCAAGGTTTGCCAGAAGTTTCGGTAACGCGAAAAGAGGGCACGGACTACGCGCAGATCTCAATAACGATGCTACGCTCGGTGGGCTGGCTTTCCCGCTCAGATTTGTTTAACCGGCGTGGGCATGCCGGACCTGGATTTGAAACACCCGATGCGCATGAGCTGGGTACGATGTTTGCTAAGTTGCGCCTCATTCCTCACACCGGCAATAGTCAGGAAGCCAGGAATTTGGCATATGCCTTCCAAACCGAGTTTAAGACGGTTGTGGCTGTTCCAGCGGCAGGTGATCTGCCCTCTGAAGGCGAAATGTTGTCCGTTGATCATCCTGAATTTTATATCACCGCGGTGAAAGAAGCCGAAAATCAGGAGGGTTACATCGTGCGAGGTGTCAACCTGAGTGAAAGCACCATTGAGGTTCACTTGCAGACGCGAATGCCGGCAAAGAGCGTGGCACGGGTGATGCTGGACGAAAGCTTTATGGAAGACTTAGAACTTGAAAATGATGGTAAAGTCAGGTTTGTGGCACGCGCCAAAGAGATTGTGACCCTTTACTTTGGTTTAAGATAATAAATGGCTGATATCGAAAACAAGCCGGATTTTTATATTGGAGACATCCCCATCCATGGACGTCTGATTCTGGCTCCGATGGATGGGCTTTCGGATGCCACCTTTCGGCGCATAACCCGCCAATTGGGTTCGGCTTACTCTGTTTCGGAGTTTATCAATACGCTTGATTTTGCCTATTCCAAGGTGTATCAGCGCAAACGGCTTTTTTATCATGAAGAAGAACGTCCATTCGTTGCCCAGATTCTGGATAACGACGCTGGGCGCATGGCAGAAAACGCGGCTTACATTGAAGAAAGATTTAAGCCGGATATGATTGACGTCAATCTGGGTTGCCCGGCGCGCACCGTGGCTGGTCGTGGGGCTGGCTCGGCATGTATGAAGAACCCCGAATTGGTCAAGCAAATTTTTGAGCAGGTTTGCAAAGCGGTGAGCATCCCGGTGACGGTTAAAATCCGTTTGGGTTGGGACGACAATAGTATGAACTATCTGGAGATTGCCTCCATTGCCGTAGAACGTGGTGCAAAAGCGGTCGCCATGCACGCGCGCACCACCAAGATGGCATTTGGTAAAACGGTGCGTTGGGAGCATATTGGCATTTTAAAGCGCGCCATGCCCGTGCCGGTAATCGGGAATGGCAGTGTGACGACGGTGGCTGAGGCAAAACGCATGTTTGAGGAAACTGGTTGTGACGCGGTGATGATTGGGCGTGCGGCAAAAGCCAATCCATGGCTCTTTTCCTGGCGTGATCGTGAGGAAGTACCCATGGAGGAGGTTTTTTACCTGGCTAAATATCAGCTCAGGCAGATGCTGGAAATCAATCCTGAAAACGCGATTATGCCCTTTAGGAAGTATTTAAAAGCATATTTAGAGCCTTATAATCTGCCCAGGGAGGAAATGAAGCGACTTCTGACTTGTAGTGATGCGGAAAGTTTGGTTGAGTTGATAGATGCGGTTCACCAAAGACTCAAGGCTGAAACAGAAAGTTAGATTTAAGCGATTATTAGCTAAGATATTTTGTTAGTTTAAGCCATTTCTCTATGCTTTCTGCTGATGCCCTCGGTGTCCCACCGGAGGGAGTTAAACTCGCTTGTGGAAGCGTCCTCGCCGACACAAAGGCAGTAATTAAACCTTCAGCGGGGTGTATAGACCGGGGACGCTTCAGGAAGCAGGAAAAATCTTTGAGATGGGTTCAAATGTAGTTTTTTACCCATGTTTCATTTAGGTCGCACGGTGGGCGCAGACAAAAGAGGTCTGCACGAAGCAGCACCGGCGATATCGAGTAGATTGATGCCCGCGGTGTCTCACCGGAGGGAGTTAAACTCGCTTGTGGAGGCGTCCTCGCCGACACAATGACTGCTACTAGACCTTCGGCGGGACGCCTCAGGAAGCGGTTGATGAAATGGGCGGTTAAGGGCAATCTTCGGCGGGACGCCTCAGGAAGCAGGAAAAGAAAATCTTTGAGATGGGTTCAAATGTAATACCTTACTCATGTCCCATTTACGTCGCACGGTGAGGACACCGGCGACATCGAGTTAAGCATGCAAGGTGAGGACACTGGCGACATCAAATCAAAAAAAAC
>DHNY01000012.1:0-21958 GCA_002409625.1 Anaerolineaceae bacterium UBA5404
CCGATGACCTACAAAAAGCCGCCGAGCGTGGCGAACCATCTCATGTTTGGCGTGAGGGGCAAGACCGTCGCCTAAAAATGATTATCGATGCCGCCGGCGAACGCCTCAACGGCACCGTCTTCGTGGATGGCTGCGGCGTTGGCATGTATGTAAAACACCTGGCACCCCTCTCTGGAAAAATCGTCGGCATGGATATCGAATTCCCGCGCGTGCAAGACACCCGCGCCTACTCCCCTAACGTCTTTTGCGGTGCTGGCGAATACCTGGCATTGCCCAGCAACAGCGTGGACCTATTGCTCAGCCATGAAGTGCTTGAACACGTCCAAGATGACCAGCTTGCCATCCGCGAAATGGTGCGCGTGCTCAAACCAGGTGGACGCATTGTATTATTTTGCCCCAACCGTGGCTACCCCTTTGAAACTCATGGCATATATCGCAAGGGCAAGTATCACTTTGGCAACATCCCCTTGGTCAACTGGTTGCCGCGAAAATGGCGTGACAAACTCGCCCCACATGTTGAAATTTACACCCGCAAAGACTTGCGCAAACTGTTCAAAGGCTTACCCGTAAAGTTCATCACCCAACGCACCGTCTTTGGCGGCTACGACAACATCATCCAGCGTCGTCCCCGCTTAGGTAAAGCCTTGCGCGGCTTCCTCTACGCACTCGAAAAAACCCCGCTCCAACGCTTGGGTCTTTCACACTATTGGGTGATTGAAAAACTTAGCTGAGCTCGCCTCTACCTCCGGTCAGGTTAAGGTAAGCATAGCATTCCATCCGCATTTTAACCGAACCAAGGACTTAATTACCCCTATATTAAGCCGACATTTAGTTGCGTGCAAAGCAGATAAAGCATCATTCCTCGGCGAGACGCCTCAGGGATCGTTCTCACATACTGTCAAAAGCATTGTCAAACAATATACAAAAAGCCAGGCGTTTCTGCCTGGCGATTGTCATTATTCAAATAAAGCAAGGAAAAGCTCTAACCGTCTTTTAGCACAAGTTTCACTGCCTCGAGCAGATTGAAAATTGGATAGGTCTGGCGTTTATCCGCGGGTCGACCTTCAACCAAATCATACGCCACTTCTGTTGAGGTCTTAATCAAAATCTGTTTCAACTGATCCGAGGTCAGCGTTTTATCAAGCGACCACAAGAATCCCAAACCACCCGCTACGATCGGCGCGGATTGAGAGGTGCCACCCATCACATCATAACCGCCCGGCACTGTGCTGCGGATTTCATAGCCCGGCGCGACAATCGTGACGCCTTCGCCATAATTGCTGCTGCGGATGAGTGGATACTTGCCATCGCGCGTTTTTTCTTCAAAAGCGCCAACCAACACGATGCTGTCAAAAACCTCTTTCTGCGCCAATTCAAGACGATCACTTACACCCAAAGACTTGTGCACCACCTCCGAACCCAGGCAGTTTTCCGTGTTTAAGGTGGAAAAATAACCATTGCGATAGACATCCAAGCCACTATTCCCAGCCGATTGCACCAGAATAAAGTCCTTTCCCAGTTGTTTGAGCAACCAGATATAGACCGAGAAAATTGAAGAAGACTCAACATCCCAGGCAATATTGGCGTCCAAGGGGATATCTGAGCCCATCGAGTAATTGATTACTTTCATGTCTGCATCAACCAGGTCAACCAGGAATTTGAGATGGTGACATTGTGTGGCATACTGCCCCATCTCAACCTTGCCCGGATAGCGATAGGAATCCAGAACGGTAATCTGCGCGCCAGGCATAATTTGCTGCACAATGCCCGCCACGTGCGTGCCATGTTCCTGTGGCGCGCTCATATCCTCTTGCTCTTTGCTAATGTAAGCCAGGTTCAAATCAGGGTGCGTGGTGTCAAAGCCATCATCCACCACCGCAACTTTCACAAATTCCTTAGGCATTGATGCCTGCGCTTCTTTGAGCTTGATGACCTCATACCACCATTCATTTTCTGGTTTTTGTTGCGATGGCACATCTTGCCAGGTATCCTCGCTCTCATTGCCAGGCGCCTTCTCTATTGATTGGCGTGCCAAACTGCTCGCACCCACGGTAGAGCCAGCTAAATTCAAATGCGCGTAGAGAACCTGATCTTTCGCCATTAGCTCATTAGCCAAAGCCTCAAGCTCCTGACGATTGCGTGGCTTGATGCGCACTTGCCGTTGATAAAGGCGCGGAAAACGGCCCACAATGCGGGCATCTTCCCCAGGGAACCACGAAAGGATTTCTTCATCCTCCACATCATGACGCACAATCACAACAATGATATTGTCGATATAGCCGTCTTCTTTCTCGTTATCAATAACAACATGTTCTTCCTCAATGGGATGGACGGTATTCTCGTTCTGGGTCACAGCCGGTTCTGTTTGGGTCGGTGTTACGACTTCGGTTTCATTTGATGGCGCCTGGGTTTCCGGCACTGATGTTGGCTGGGTATCTGACATGGGTGTTGAAGTTGGTGTCGCTGGCACGGTGGGTTCTGAGGGTTTTTCTGGCTCTTTTACACCAGGTGAGGCACAAGCAGAACTAAACAAAACCAAACATAAAATGAGTATGGATAATATTTTTCTTGTCATATCAACTCCCTGAATGATTGCTCTTAAATGCCTTTCACTTAGGCTCAACCATCACGATTTAAGATGAAAAAAGTATATCACCGAGTTATTTAGAGCTGATAAAGACCCCCAAAAAAAGCTGTTGTTAAAAGCTAGTCAACGCGGTTGACCAAAACACGTCCCCAATTGGCTGGCACAGTGATATGCAAAAAACCTTGCGCATTCACATGGCTTACAAAGCTTTCATCCAAAGCATCCACAAAACGCCAATTTTCGTAGCCATTTAAAGGTAAATTAACTTCAGCGGGTTCTTCCGCGCTATTTACCACGATCAAGGCGATTTCACCGCCGGCATGACGGGCAAAGGCATATTGATTCGCACTGACCAAAAGCTCACGATAATCCCCAAGGCACAAAGGCGAAATCTTTTGTCGCAAACTGGACAGGCGGGCAATTAATCCACGCAGGTCAACTTGTGCGTTTTTTTGCAAATCAAGCAAGTCAAAAGGCGGACGTAAGTTCCAGTCATCGTTTTGTTTAAAGCCTTCAAAACCAAATTCACTACCATAATATACCGATGGCAAACCAGGCGCGCAATACATGAGCAGATAAACCAGTCCCAAATGCGCTGGATTGCGTAATTGGCTGGTAATTCGACTAACGTCGTGGTTATCCACAAAGTTATACTGGGTCTTCAATTCAAGATACATGCCACCTGTCCCAAACTGGCGACCCAGGCTATGAGCAAGCTCGAAGAAATTACCGTCGTTCAGCGCGGACCAAAAGCCCTTGTAAAGCTCATAGTTGGTTGTGGCATGCAAACTTTGCGGGTTTGCCCAACGCCGATAGTCGCCATGGATCACTTCGCCCATCAACCACAATTCCGGGTCAAGCTGATTGCAATAAGCACGCAAATCGCGCATGAAGTCAAAGCTAAGCACATCGGCAGCATCAAGACGGATGCCATCAATGTCAAACCACTCTTTCCACATGGCAATCGCGCCAAAAAGATGGTCCCTTACTTCAGGGTGCGCCAGGTTAAGCTTGACCAGGTCAAAGTGCCCGCTCCAGGCTTCGTAGCTAAAGGGGTCGCCATAGGGGCTTTTTTGGTCAAAGCGCAGTCCGGCAAACCAATCTTTGTAAGCAGAGGATTGTCCGTGCGCCAAAAGGTCCTTAAACGCCCAAAAGTCCCGACCCACGTGGTTAAAAACGCCGTCAAGCACCAAAGCCATCCCACGCCTTTTGAGCTCGAGGGCAAAATCGCGTAAATCTTGCCGGGTGCCAAGCCGACGGTCAACTTCGTAATAATTCGCGGTGTCATAGCCATGCGTTGTGCTCTCGAACACCGGACCCAGATAAATGGCATTCACGCCAAGGGCTTGAATATGGTCAAGCCACTCAAACATCTTTTGCAGTCGGGAAACAGGCATACTGTTAAAATCATTCCGATGCGGCGCCTCGCAGGCTCCCAGTGGATAGAGATGATAAAAAATACTGTTTTGATTAATACGTGTCACAATAACTCCAATAAAAAAATTTTTGCTTTTGTTTAAAAACTTGAGAAATTTACGAGAAAATACCGTGCATGAATTGATGGCGCGCTTGTTGGGCTAACTCGTCATCCAAAGCTAAGCGATCTTCCAGAGCTTGCTGAACATAGGCATTGATGACGCCCAAAAGGCTGATCATATAGGCTTTTGAACGCCCGCGCATGTTGCCATGCTGACGTTCAGCAGCTTTGAACATTGCCATGATAGCTTGCTCTTGGGCAGCAATCCAAGGCTTGATGATTTGCCGGCTCTCACTGCGCGAGGGTCCTGTGCGAAGGGATAAGAGCAGCTGGTAAAGCTGCAAATCTCTTGAGGCAAAGAGGAAGTAAGCCTCAATAACGCGTTGAATATTCAAGGTTAAATCCCGGCGGTAATGACAAGCCGCTTCCAGCAAACTTAAGAAAGGTTTAAAGCGTTCCTCAAGGATGCTTTCAAGTAAGCCCTGTTTATTGCCAAAATAGTGGTAAAGCGTGGGCTTGGTGATTTCGGCTCGGTCACAAATTTCTTGCACGCCGGTAGCTTCATAGCCGTTTTGCGCAAAAAGCACCAACCCGATCTCTAAAATGCGTTGTCTATTACTCATGTCTTTAGTATACCGAAAGGTATAGACGGTGTCAAGAAAAAATTGTCAAAGATGCTAAATCTATTCTTTTGATGGTCATGGAGAGAACGCTATGACGAACAAGAGGTCACAATGTCGAATGGTATTCTCACTTCCAACTTTGCTGAATGAAAAATATTTTTTTCATTTCGGGAACATTACGCTAAACAATTGCAAATGTAAGCCCAGCATCGGAACCAATACACGATGGTTTTGGCTTCCTATACTTTCTGCCCTTCGGTGGGACATCGAGGGCATCGGAGGGCGAAGCATCCAAGCATTGAATGCCACCGTTGTTATTTTTTGATCGCGCCGGTGTCCTCACCGAGCGCCCAAACATATCCGTAGGCGTCTCGCCCTGCGTTCTACTCGATTGCGGCGGTGTCTCGCCGTAGGCAATAAACCATACTTTCAGATAATGCCCGAGGCGAGACGCCTCGGGGTTTAGTCTGCTTATTTTGCTATTTTTAAGCAGAAAAGTATCGACTAAAAACTTTTTTAGCAAACCTTCATGTAAAAACTCAAGCCACCAAACTGCTATGCCCTTGCTCCAGGTAGTACTTCGCCTGGGCGTCCCACATTGAGCGATACAAGCCCTGTAAGCCCAAGAGCTCATCATGCGTGCCACGCTCAACCACCTCACCCTCGTTGAAGACCAAAATGTCCGAACAAAAACGGCACGAAGACATGCGATGCGAGATAAACACGGTCGTCTTATCCTGGATCAAATCGTTCAGGTGGGCATAGATATCCGCCTCACTAATCGGGTCCAGCGCGGCAGTCGGCTCGTCCAAAATCATCACCGAGCCCTGGTTATACAAAGCACGCGCAATGGCAATTTTTTGCTGTTCGCCACCGCTAAAGTGCTTCACTTGGCCATGAACAGACACCACATCCGTTTCCAAGCCCTCGCCTTCCGCTTCAAGCTCTGCCAAACGCTCGCCAAAACCTGCCATGGTCAAGCACTCACGCACGCGCGCCTCGTCAAATTCCTCAGCACTGGCAACGTTTTCAGCCAGAGGAAAAGCGAAAAGCTGAAAATCCTGAAAAACCACCGAGAACAGGCGCAGATATTCCTTATAGTCATATTTGCGAATGTCCACACCGTTGAGCAAAATGCGCCCTTCGGTCGGCTCATACAGCCGGCACAGCAAAAGGATAAAGGTCGTCTTGCCCGCGCCGTTTAAACCCACCACGGCATGGCGTTTTTTCATGTCCAGGCTCACGTTCACATTGCGCAGTGCCCAACGATCTGAGCCAGGGTACTTGAAACTCACGTTTTCCATCTCTAACAGCACCTCATTATCGTTGCGTTTTTCAACGGGAATCGAGCCGGTTTCAAACTTGTTCTCCAAACTCACATAATCCTGTATGTCACGATAATACGGAATCCTGCGCACAACGGTCATGATGTTTTCGTTGATTGAAAGCCAGGATTTACTCACCTGAATAAGGCTATTGGCATAGGTCACCAACATCGCCACGGGCACCGCACCAGTCAGCACCTTCGCTCCTGCCAACAACCAAGCAACCAAGAGGAAAACCAAGGCACTCACATCACCGTTGATGGTTTGTCGGATTCCAACATTCATCCAGGCGGCAAAAAATACAGACGTTTTGTCCAACAATTCTCCTAACCAAGTCCTAATCATTGGAATTATGTCATTGAGTTGGTACAAGGCATAATCCTTGGTTGAGAAAATGACTTGTTGGTTCAAATACATGATGTCGGCTTCTACCTTGATATGCTCTTCGTGTAATTTTCGCTCTTTTCGGGCGAGCTCATTGTTAGATTTGCGTGCAAGTGTCGAAACCAAAAATATCGAAATAAATGCCAGAGGCAAAGCCAGCCAAGGTTGGGCAAGCGTGCGCATCCAACCGCCTTGCACAGGTTTGGCAATCAGCATCACCACGGTCAAAGAGATGGAGGTGAGCAAACTCAACACGTCCCCTAACACAGCGAAAAGACTTACAAAGAACGCGCTCAAATTTCCTTCATACTGCATAGATTGGAAGGCACGTTGAAAGGCGCTCTTCTTCTCACTGTCTTGTGAGCTGGGGTAGTCCAGGGTCATTGGTTTATGATACATTTTAGTAGCAAACAAACCGTATACCTTCTCACCGCTTATTCTTCCGACTTTCATAAGGTAGTTTTCCAAAAGGTTCACCACGATGGTTGTCACAACCATGATCAAGCCCCAAAGCCAGGCTTTATCCCAATTTTTGCTCATAAAACCATCTAACACCGGCGCAATGAGCAATATTGGCGCATAAATGGTTCCCAGATTCACCAAGGTGTGCAAAAGCATCAAAGGCATAAAAGATCGGTCAAGGCTATGAACTTCTTTTAGCACCCATCGCAAGGTTTGCCAGCCTTGTTTTCTTTGTTCTTTTTTAGTCATCGTGTTTTCATTGTTTTCCATTTTTTCCAACTCTCTATCGCCTTGTTTCTTTTCTTGCTTTGCGCTCATGCCGTCGCCTCCGCTTGATAATATTTTGCCTGTTCCTGGAACATGTGGTGATAGGCGCCTTTGGCTTGCATCAAAGCTTCGTGAGTGCCTATTTCTGCAATCATGCCATCCTCTAAAAAGACCACGCGATCACAAAACTGGGTCGAGGACAGGCGGTGCGAGATGAAAACCGCGGTTTGATTCTTGCTGAGGTCATAATAGGTTTCATAGATGTTGGCTTCTGCCAGAGGATCCAAAGCAGCCGTCGGCTCATCCAAAATCAACAAATCGCCACCTTTATAAAGCGCGCGCGCTAACATCAGACGTTGGTTTTCGCCACCTGAAAGCACCACGCCATCCTGATGGAGATAGGTTGTCAATTGGCTGTCTGTGCCTTTGCTGAGCTTAGCAACGACTTTCCCCAGTCCAGCTTTCCCTACGGCTGTGTTTAACCTTTCCTGATCGATGGCAGCCCTTGGCGCACAGGCGATATTCTCTGCCATCGTGGTTGCAACCACGGTCACATCCTGAAAAACAACAGCAACATGCTCATAAAGCTCGCGGGGGTTGATTTCACGAATATCAATCCCATCAAAAAGCACACGGCCTTCAGTTGGTTTGTAAATTCCTGCAGCAAGCTTTACCAAGGTTGTTTTGCCCGCCCCATTGGTACCCACCAAGGCTAACTTTTCGCCCGGCTGGATGGTCAAATTGACATTTTTGAGGGCGTAAACAGGGTCTTTAGCATCTGCTTGATAGCTATAAGAAACATTTTCAAACTGTATTGTGTGCAAACCAGGCTTCAGCCTCGCACTGAAGTTACCCTGATCATAATCGGGCTGTTCGAAAACGGCACGATAGTTACTAACCACCTGATTGTCATGAGCAAGGTCTGCAGCCCTTGTGAAGATCTCGCGAACATAGGCACTGATGCCCAAAATCAAACCCATATAAAGCACAAAATCCGAAACGGGCATGCCGGCTTGAACCCGCTTAAAAAGAATGATGAAACACACCACGTCACGGATGATGCAGAGTAACCAGAAAACCAGCTTGGAAATGAAACGGCGTGTAAAAAGCGTGTTAAGAAAAGGCACCCATTCAGCATAGTAATCACCAAACTTCTTTTTTATTAAAGTTGTTATCGGGAAAAGGCGCACGTCCTTGCCGGCTTCGTTTTTAAGCGCCATGATTTCCAAATAAGTTTTTTGGTTCCAAAATGCCTCTTGCTTGGTTAATGTCTGGTTAAATTTTTTTGTTTCCCATATCAAAAAGAAACCTTGACCAATAGCCGGGAATAAGATGAGGGGAATCCAGGTCCATGCCAATTTTGCGGAAAGCGATATGTACAAAACGGTATTTGCCAGGGCGACAACAATATCCCGCATATTGGTGAGGAAGCTTTCAACGCCAATGGTATTGCCTCGCCAAACGGCTTGACTGATTTTCCCTTGAATGGCCTCGCTTTCCGGTCCCTCCATCAGCTCTGCAGGCAGGGTGATGCTTTTCCCACCGGCATTGGTCCCTTCAAAAATTCTGAACAAAAAATTGTTGCTAAACGTTTTTCGTTTCAAAAAGTTGGTAATTAGAAGAGACACACCCAATCCTGCCACCAATCCGAGAAAAATCAAAAAGCGCTTTTCATCCTGCACGGCAACAATTGCACGTGAAGGCACCAGCACCAAAAGCACAGCTGAAACACAGCTAAAAAGCACAAAAAGGATGTTCCAAAGCCATGCCAACTTATCCATGGGTAATTTTTTCCATTGATTTTTCAAAAAGCTGATGTTCTTAAAAAAGTTCTTCATAGTATCTCCTGACCTAATTTACACCCTAAGCATACAAAAAAATCCCCCGCTTGGGGAGATTATGGCGTGAAATGTAAGTTTATAAGCGTGAATGGTGTGAGCTTGGCTTTAATCATCCAATGGGACAGAAACTTCCACTGCAAAGATGCCAGGTTCGTTTTGCAGGTTCAAAAAGCCTTGATATTTCTCCACCAACAAGCTCACCCGTTTGAGACCCAAGCCATGATCACCGCGTTTGGTGGAAATATAGTTGCGCTCGTTAAAGTCGAGGATCTCTTTTGCCGCGTTTTGAATCGATAAATACAGTTGTTCGCCCTGGGTGTCCAGGTAAAGGCGCAACCATCGCTCATCCGCCTCAATTTGGCGACAAGCTTCAATCGCGTTATCCATCAAATTGCCCAAAATGACACAAAGGTCCACATCCGTAATCGGCAAAGCCGCCAGCACCGCTACTTTCACGTTCATGTCGATGCTGTATTTTTTCGCCAGGCTGAGCTTGCTGTTGAGGATCGCGTCCACCATGGCGTTACCCGACTTCACCAGGGTGTCAATGCTATCCAATTCCGCTTCGAGTTCGTTGAGGTATTCGCCAAGCTCTTCCACCTGCCCTTGCGCCAGGTAGGATTTAAAACTCTGCAAGTGGTTGTGATAATCATGCCGCCAACCGCGCATTTGCAGGTAGATATCCTTCACTTCCTGATAATGGCTCTCAAGCAGGCTTCTTTGAAAAGCGGCTGAACTCAAATCGTAGCGTTTTTGAACCGCAAGCAAAACCTGATCAAGTGTGATGAAGCTAAGCAAAACCAAGGCGATTTCCAAAGGCAAAAGTGGGACAAAGCCTAGCCCGACAAAAAGCGCGCTTATCAAGAGCAAGCGTTGCCAATTGAGCGCCTTGGTCCAAGCCCAGATGCCCAACAGTCCCAAACCAAAAGTTAAAGGAAAAGCAAGCCGCAAGGGCAAGAGCAAAGCAAACAGGCTCACAAGAGTCAAGGTGGGCAATAGCCACTTGAGCTGATGCAAAAAAGGCTCATCATCATAAAACAGCTCAAAGAAGACTAGCAACACGCTTCCACCCGCAAAAAATATCCAAGAGCGCTGTAAAAGGATAGCGGCAGCTGAAAACCCGCCTTCAATCAAGCCCAAAACAAGCAATACGACCCAGTTGGCTTTAATGCGTCCCAATCGAAACAGCATGTAAATTGGCAACAAAAACAGCAGCAGGCTTAATAAATTCACTGAACTTGCTCCCAGCGGTAGGCAAGCCAGGCTTTGGAGACCGCCTCCCAACGACCGCGTGCGATGGGGATCAAGAAGCCATCCGCCAGCTTCAGCTCATCCCGCCCAATGCGCGAAACCCATCCCATATGCACCAAAAAACTGCGGTGTGGCGAGATAAAAACACCTTTGCCGGCAGCTTCCTCCAAGCGTTCTTGCCAAACTTGCAAAGACTCGCGGCTGGAAAATTCAAGCAATGGCGCGTCAACCGGCTTTCCGGGTTGGCTATAAAACAAAGTGCTTACATGCCCCAAAACTTCCAGGTAGCGAATGGCATCCACCGGAATTTCCTTAAGTATTCCACCTTGCTCCAAAATAAGCATGGGTGCTTTAGTGGCAAGTTGTTTTTTAGCTTTTTCCAACACGGCGTTGAGCTCTTTTTGCCCGGCGGGCTTCAAAATATAATCCAGCGCGCTCACTTTATAGCCTTGAAAAACGAATTCCTTTTCGCCGGTGATGAAGACCACCGCGGTTTCGTTGCCCTTTTCGCGCAAGGATTCAACCATCTCCATGCCGCTCGCGCCGGGCAGGTGAATGTCGACCAAAAGCAGGTCAAACGCTTCAGCGGCATGGGCAAAGCGGAAGCGCTCTGCGTCTTCAAAGTCGCGCACACTGCCGGTTGGAGCTTCGCGCGCCAGCCAATCCCGCACCATGCTCAATAGCGCCTCGCGTTGGATTTTGTCGTCTTCAATAATGGCTATGTTCATGCGCTTTCCTGTCTGGCTTTATTGTACTCACAGAATAAGATATGCGGGGTGTTTTTTATGGCCAGGTGCCAGTCTTCGACAAGCCACCGCACCATCACGACTATATAAAGGATGACTGCTGCTCTTCCTATCTTATACGACCCTGGTCACAAGTCAGAATGTTTTCGAAAAAAATAGCTTGATAAGGTTATAATCTTTTCTGCTTAGCGGTAGTGCATCGAGCTTAAACAATAAATATAGTAGGCAATGCCTCCCGCGAATTGCAAAAAGTAAGTTGTCGCAAATGATATTTTTTGAATCAAATAATCCCGCTCTTTGGTAAAAAAGGTGTCAAAAGCTTTCCTAAGGATAATAATCACCAGCAAAAACAGCGCGATTTGACCGCTCCATCTAAAGTTGCCGTGCATGGTTTTTCTGCCTGTTTCAGCAAGAAAGTAGTTTTGGAAGATCCCAATGGCAAACATAAGCCATCCCAGGAACAAGAGCCTGTCAGAAATCAATTCTTTGCGAAAAACGATTAATCCTTGAATAACAAACAAACTGGACAATAGAAACTTTAACAGAAGATGTTTCGAAAAAGCTGATTCAACCACAAATGGCGCCAGAATAATGCCTGCTTCTGAGCTCTTTGCGCCGTAAACCCCAGAATATTGCAAGGCAAGGATGATGAGTCCCGGCAGCGCGAAACCCAAAACAAGCATCCACTTATCAAAGGCTTTTTTGGTGATGAGTAAATATAAAAACACAATGCCCAAGGCAGGCAAAAAGACCAACACAAAATTCGGTTTAATGCCTGAGGAAAGCGCAATGACAGCCGCACTCAAAAAGACCAATGATTTCTTATTCGCGGCATGGTTCAAGGCTTTTTCAGCAAGCATCACCGATAAGATCGCCGCGGGTTTAAGCAGGTTTACCGTTGGATTATGATAATTCGCGATGCCAATGTATCCGAAATAAAACAACCCATCCTTTAAGGCCAGGATCATGAAAGGCGCCAACAAGGTTACGCTAACAGAGGCAATGACGCGCCAAATCTCCCGCGACTTTCCTTCGAGATCGCCAATCCAAAGGTAAACCAGCGCTCCATTTAGCCCGCTAACAAAAATTTGCAACAAAAGCATCCCAGCGTAGAGACCAATCGCGCCGCCGCTAATCTTGGTTAAAAAGATCATCATGAGTTGGAGGACGGGATGACCCGCCACACCAGGCTCAAAAGTGCCCTTGTCCAGGAATTCCTGGGCAAACACCACATGTTGTCCAAAATCACTGTCTACCGGTTGTGTAATTCGGTAGTAAAAAACAGGGATACTCACAATGACGCAAAGCACAAAAGTGAGAATAAGGTTTTTTCTTTTGGAAAGGTTTTTTTTGAGCATATCCATTTCTTTCTGCATCCAAGCCAAAAAGTGGTGTTAATGGCAACTTTTTCCTTACCATTATAACTGCACAATCATCAATCCTTTCCATTTTCAAAGACTCAGATGGAACTCAATAAGTCATCAATCCACAAGCAAAACCAATCAACCGGATGCATCATCAAAGGCAAATGCGACTTTAGTCTTAGTCCTTTTCCACCTTCTGCCTGATGGCAAAAGCCATCCTGACTTCTATACTAGTAACATAAACGGAATGGCTCTGGCATCTCCGACAAACTTGATTTAATACAACAAAATGAGGTAAATATATGCAAACCAACACAATTGTCCACGTTCAAAACCTCTCAAAAGAGCTCTCGAACGATGAAAAAACATTTCCCATCCTGCACAACATCAACCTAAGCATCCAACAAGGTGAATGGGTTTCCCTGGTCGGGCCCAGTGGCTCCGGCAAAACCACCCTCTTGGGCATCATGGCAGGCATCGACAAACCTACCAACGGCAGAATTTTTATGGAAGGTCAGGAAATTAGCAGCATGCGCGAGGCTCAATTAGCTCATTTTCGCAACCAACGCATTGGCATTATTTTCCAATCATTCTTCCTCATCAGCAGCCTAACCGCACTTGAAAACGTAGCGGTGCCGCTTTTTATCGGCAAAAACAAACGCCAGGCACTCGACAAAGCCGCTGACATGCTCGCCCAGGTTGGCCTTTCGCACCGCCTGAACAACCGCCCGCATCAGCTTTCGGGTGGCGAACAACAACGTGTCGCCATCGCGCGCGCTTTGGTTACCGAACCGGCAATCCTTTACGCCGATGAACCCACCGGCAACCTGGACAGCGTCGCCAGCCAACAGCTCATCGCGTTACTCAAGTCTCTGCGCCAGCGTCAAAACCTGACCTTAATGGTCGTAACCCACGACAACACCATCGCCGCACATGGCGACCGGGTTTTGCATCTTTATGATGGTATGTTGGTCAACGATCCCAAAGCCGCCATTCAGCCCATGGCGCCAAACATGCAAAGCGACATCCCACAAGCCATGCCAAGCCAGGCTGTGCCTGTGCTTCCCAACCAAGCGAACCCATACGCAGCACAAAATCAAACCTGGGGGAAACAATAATGAAAGCCAACCGACCCTACTTCCTGCAGATTGCCGCGCGCAACCTCAAGCATGGCGGGCAGCGTGCGGTTTTAGCCATCCTGTGTATCGTGTTCGGCGTTATGTCCTTCGTTGGCATGTATACGGTTGCAAAAACACTGCAACCCGTCCTTCTGCTTAAATCGCATGAGATTCTGGGTGGCGATTTCACCGTCAACCGCAATTACGGACTGAATTTTACTGAGGAACACGTCACCGAGTTTGAAAAACTGAAGAGAGAAGGCAAAATCAGCGAATTCACCATGATTGCTGGCGCTGGCGACGTGATGTTCAAAACCAAAGACAGTGCTGTTTGGCATTACCCCAAGACTGCCATGGGTGTTGACACGCGCAACTACCCAATCGCTGGTAATTTCACCGTAAAAGACGCTTCGGTCAAAAACCCCGTCAAGCTCCTTGAACAGCCACAAAGCGTTTTGCTCACCGCAGATTTAACCGAAAACTATAAAATCAACGTCGGCGATGAAATCGTGCTCAGTGACATCTCGATTGGTAAACCAGTGCAGGCTAAGGTAGTCGGCATCCTTATCGATACGCCCAACCATGAAGGTTCTAAGGTTTATTTCAGTTATGATGTCGCCAGGCAAATTGGCAATGGCGAACTGAACCTCAGAACTGCCATCGTCAACGGCAGAGATTATGATGTTATTATCGATTTTACCGAAAAATATGATTGCTGGGCCTGGAACGCGCAAGGCATGGCGGAAAGCCGATCCCAACGTGACAGCACCTTCCAGCTCATGTTCAATTCCGCCGGTGGCATCGGCCTTTTGGTGGGTGGCATTGGCGTTGCCAACACCATGATTGTGCTCATCAGCCGCCGTCGCAAACAAATTGCCACCTGGAAGCTCCTGGGCTACGAAAACGGACACATCCGCGCTATTTTCATGATCGAAGCCTTGCTAATGGGGCTTATTGGCAGCATTATTGGCGCCGGTCTGGGCGTTTTACTTTCCAAGTATCTCACCCGCCTCTTCTTGCGCACCGCAACCTGGCTTGTACTTTGGCAACCCAACGTGCCCGCAATTGTTATTGGCTTGGTCATGGGCATTCTCACCGCCTTGCTCTTCGCGCTTTGGGCGATTTTGCGAGCCGCGAACGTGAGCCCTGCCGAGGTGCTGCGCTCTGAAGAGGGCAAAAAAGACAAAATGGCACTCGCCAAATCCGTGCTTTTGCTCTTTTTGATGGGTGTGCCATACTTATTGTTCACCGCTTACATCATTGGCTCAGTGGTCAAAGGCTCAATGTACATGGGAATCGCCATTGTTATCCTGGTTTTGGTGTGCTTCTTTATGGCGGGCGGCATCTGGTTCTTTACCGCACTGTTGCCCACCAAACGCGTGCCCCAACTCTTTTTGGCACGCCAACACCTCAGACGTGATGGCATCACACCCATTATGGCAGGTGCCGCGCTCTTTGTGGGCGTGCTGGTCATCCTCTTTTCTGCACTCGCCGTGGAAAGCTCCAAGGCTTATGGCGTAGACTATAGAAAGCTCTGGGATGGTCCCAACCTCGTGATTTTAGCTCCCGCCGAGCAGGAATCACAGGTGCTTGAAGCTGTCAAAAAGATCAATCCCATTGACAGCAACCTGGGTTTTAGTACAAAAGTAAAGTCAGTCAATCCAAGCGACCCCAACTTCCTGATTCTCTCGCGCGAAAAACCATTAGAACATACGATTCTATTCGGTAATTTTGAAACCAGTAAAGGCATCTTTGTCTCAGATCAAACCTATATCCAAAGTGATGGCGACGAGTTTATCCATATTCACGTTGACAAAAAAGGGGAACTGCAAAACCAACGGCCTTTTGAGATTGAATTCTTTGACGGTAAAAAAGTGACTTTGGATGTCGTAGGTACTTACGAAGGTGGGCTCAACCTGCCTACTCAAGGACATAACTTCCGCCCCATCTTGATGAACAACGAAACCTTAAAAGCGCTAACGAAACCCGATCAACTGCAATATTACCTGACGCTCTCACCCGAAGATCTCAAAGCCGCGCCAGAAAAATTAGCCGGTTTGAGCGATAAAGCCATAGTTGTTAACATCTACGAATGGTTTGGACGCATGAACCAAGGCAACCACAACTTCTTTATGCTTGGTTTGGCGATGGCTGCCCTGGCATTCTCGGCTGGTTTTGTGCTGATTGCCAACTCGGTAAGCCTCGCCATCCTCAATCGCCGCTATGAAATTGGCGTTTTGAAGTGTGTGGGCTATTCACGGGGTAAAATTATGGCAAGCTTGGTGTTAGAGTACCTGATTGTAGGCGCGACCGCGTTCCTGGCTGCTTTTGGCGTTTCACAGGCATTGCTGCTTGTCATCCGCCAGACCAATGATCATGCGGCTGCTATCCTCAAGCTGCCCTTTAGCGCAATTGCTGTATCAGCTGTAATTAGCCTGTTGCTCACCAGCCTGGCGGTTATTGCGGTGGCGTGGAGACCCATCCAGGTTTCACCAACGATAGTCTTGTCGGATCGTGAGTAAATGCGAAGCCAGACAGACATAAAGCTTTACAAGAGCAAAGGAATTTAATCATGAACGCTGAAAGAAAAATACGGGTTCCTTTTTTACGAAGCATTCGAGGTAAGATGGCCACCAGCTTTACGCTGGTGACCGTCGTTATGGTTTTGGGTGTAGTGGCTGGTTTTTTATTCTTGGAAACCTCTGACCGTTTTGGCACTTCAGGCTACCTTCGCGAAATATCCAATGGCTTTCATATCCAAAGCTACGATTTTTATGCAGAGAACAAATTTGATATTGAAAAGCTGCAAGAACGTATGGACCTAATCCATGAACAGGGTTTTCTTAGTCTGCCAAGGGGCAATTTCATCGACACCAGCATGGCATATCTGATAACCAACAAACCCTTTTTCGTGATTGACAGCGAACAAAAAGTGGTTGCCAGTACCAGCCAGACACCCGGTTATCGCGTGGGGGATCACTATGCCCCGCCAGAAAGTCAATCAGAAGAGAAAGAACGCCTCGAAAATTTGCTCCAATATGCCCACAGGCAAGATTTTCATTTCCAGCAATTGCAAAATGGAAATATTCAAGTCTACTTACCCTTTGGTGAAACGGATGAGGATAACACCTGGCATACGAAATATATCGTTGTGATGACTGTGGCACCAGCACCACCATTTTCTTTTAAGCCTTTTCTGCGTTTTCTGCCTTTTGTACTGATTACTGTCGCGATGGTCATCATGATTGTTACACCTTTTGGGGTCATTTTCGGCTTGATGGCGGGCCGTGGGCTCAACAGGCGTATCACCAATTTGGTAAAAGCTTCAGACCAGCTCGCCCAAGGCAATTTTGAAGCCATCCCGACCGATAAAAGCAAAGACGAGATTGGCGTGCTCAACCGGCAAATGCGCACCATGTCCGAAAAGCTGCAAACCCTGATGCAAAATCAGCAACAACTCGCCGCCATCGAAGAACGCAACCATCTGGCGCGCGAACTGCACGACACCGTCAAACAGCAAAATTTCGCCACGCAAATGCAAATACGTGCCGCGCAAAACCTGATTGCCACAGACCCAGAGCAAGCAGGGGTCAGGCTATTTGAAGCTGAACGCATCCTCAAAAGCTCGCAGGATGAACTGTCTACGATTATTCGTCAGTTGCGCCCTGCCCAGCTTGAAGACCGTGGCTTGGCAGCCACCTTGCGCCAGCTTTTGCGCGATTGGGTCAACCGCAACCAGATCCCCGTGCAGGTCAACATCACCGGCGAGCGCCGCATTGTCCTAAGCCATGAGCAAGCCTTGTTGCGCGTTGCCCAAGAGGCGCTTAGCAACATCGCGCGCCATGCAAAGGCGAATAGAGTGTGGTTTAGTTTGGATTATAGCGCCGAGATGGTAACCATGACCCTCCAGGATAATGGCGTGGGTTTTAGTCGGAAGTCGCAAGGCAAAGGTATGGGCTTGGAGAACATGCAGCAGCGTGTTGAATCGCTGGGTGGATGGTTTGCTACCTCCAGCGCACCTGGAAAGGGAACGAAAGTCGAAGTCAGCCTACCGATCATAAAGACGGGGTAATTTATCTACTATCTCCAGTTCGGTCAGGGGTCCAAATTTGAACGAAGGTACCTGGCGCATGGCATCTCGCCAGATAATCCTTAGCCCTCTCCAGGGACTGCTTGCGTTTGAAGCTTCTTTTGCGAAAAATTAGGGTTGGGTGTGGGTCTTTTGCAAGACAGTAGGATTGGGTGCTGCTGGCGTTCGCTCGGTGAGGACACCGGCGCGAACAAACAAAGTTCGGCATGGCGTCTCACCAGATAATTCTTAGCCCTCTCTAGGGAGAGGGTTGGGTGTGGGTCTTTTGCAAGACAGTAGGATTGGGTGCTGCTTGCGTGGTGCTCTCGGTGGAAATACAGGCGGAACAAATATAGTTCGGCATGGCGTCTCACCAGATAATTCTTAGCCCTCTCCAGGGAGAGGGTTGGGTGTGGGTCTTTTGCAAGACAGTAGGATTGGGTGCTGCTTGCGTGGTGCTCTCGGTGGAAACACCGGCGCGAACAAATAGATGAATTGACATTATCGGATAAAATAAAGGTAAGAGAAAAAACATGATTGAAAAAATCAAACTCCTCCTCGTTGATGACCACACCGTCGTTCGACTCGGCTTAAAGAGCTATTTTGCCACAACCCCAGACATTGAAGTCATCGGCGAAGCCGGCAACGGCGCCGAGGCCATCACCCGCGTCCAGCAACTCCAGCCCGACGTCGTGCTCATGGACCTCTTGATGCCCGGCATGGACGGGGTTGAAGCCACGCGCCAAATCAAAGCCATCCTACCCAGTACCGAAATCATCGTGCTCACTTCCTATCACGAGGATGAAAACATCTTCCCTGCGATTCGAGCCGGCGCGCTTTCATACCTACTCAAAGATATCGACCCCGACGACCTCAGCGATGCCATCCGCCGCGCAGCCCGAAAAGAAGCCGTGCTCAACCCGCATGTGGCAGCGCGCCTCATGCAAGAAGTGCGTGGTGGCCGCCGCGCTGAGGAATACAACCCGCTCAACGAACTAACCGACCGTGAAATGGAAGTGTTGCAGGAAATTGCCTCGGGTAAGTCCAACGCCGACATTGCCGCGACGCTGTTCATCAGTGAAAAAACCGTAAAAACCCATATCACCAACATCTTGAGCAAACTCCACCTCAGCGACCGCACCCAAGCCGCCGTCCTGGCATGGCAACGCGGTGTGGTGAAACGTGAGGAAGGATAGCCCATATTCAGTAATGGCGAGAGTTTTGCAGACTCCTGCCTTACGAGTACGATCTGGCGCATGGCGCCTTCGCCACGCGCACACATTACCCGTTCGGCATGGTGTCCCCACCATGCCACCCTTGAACTTTGGAAACAAATCAAAAGCATGGAAAGATACCATGCGGAACAAACTTGCTCCGGTTCGTTCAATGATCCCGGGCTTAAACCTACGGCTTAAAAGGCCGTTGCTCCAAATCACAAAATAATGAGCCTAGCAAAATAAACAATGTATCTACCTGGCGCGTGGCGACCCGCCTAACTTCGCCAATGTGCCATATGTTTCAATCCACGCCTCCACGCGGGAGGCGACGCATAACTGGTTTTGAGTTGCCATGACGGGCATGTTTCAATCCACGCCTCCACGCGGGAGGCGACCAGCGAGTTTTTCGGGGCAGAATCCGTAAGTGTTGTTTCAATCCACGCCTCCACGCGGGAGGCGACCGATAATGTTGGCTCTGTAATACCTGCAGTTGCCGTGTTTCAATCCACGCCTCCACGCGGGAGGCGACCAAAGTCGATGTCCGTCAGGTTCGCAACTATACCGTTTCAATCCACGCCTCCACGCGGGAGGCGACTAAAAGTACAAGTATTAGCCCCCCTATTCCAAGGTTTCAATCCACGCCTCCACGCGGGAGGCGACTGAACTTCCGACCAGTTTGCACCTGAATTGGTTGAGTTTCAATCCACGCCTCCACGCGGGAGGCGACCTAACTCAACCATGCCTAATGCGTGGGTTTGCGTGTTTCAATCCACGCCTCCACGCGGGAGGCGACGGAGTGCTGGACTGACTTTTGGGCGTATGTGCGTGTTTCAATCCACGCCTCCACGCGGGAGGCGACTCAACCGGTTTTTCCGTTGGATGATTTTCGTTTGGTTTCAATCCACGCCTCCACGCGGGAGGCGACACATCGACTTTGCGCAAACACACGTGATAGACATCGTTTCAATCCACGCCTCCACGCGGGAGGCGACACAGAAATGACCGACGAAGTCAAACAAAACCAAGTTGTTTCAATCCACGCCTCCACGCGGGAGGCGACGAACAGATTTCTGGCGTTGAGGCTTATCGCCCTGTTTCAATCCACGCCTCCACGCGGGAGGCGACCATCGGCACGTGTTGGATGACTCTGGACATAAAGTTTCAATCCACGCCTCCACGCGGGAGGCGACCTAACAATACCGCGCGAGGATAGGACATTGCGCATGTTTCAATCCACGCCTCCACGCGGGAGGCGACTGAGCATCCGTTGTATAAGCTGGTGAAGGGGGATAGGTTTCAATCCACGCCTCCACGCGGGAGGCGACTTTAGAGCCCTGCCGGTGGCGTTGTAACCGGCAAAACGTTTCAATCCACGCCTCCACGCGGGAGGCGACTTGCCACTCTCCATGCCAAGAATGCGGCAAGTTAGGTTTCAATCCACGCCTCCACGCGGGAGGCGACGTGATGAGGGTTAGAAATGATTAGCGACAAGAACATGGTTTCAATCCACGCCTCCACGCGGGAGGCGACCCAGCAATCTACTTTGAACCGACTGGATGCGGTTTCAATCCACGCCTCCACGCGGGAGGCGACTGCCAGCGCCTACCAGATAGGGCTTTGCTTTGAGGTTTCAATCCACGCCTCCACGCGGGAGGCGACAAATATCACTCAAATGCCGGTGCAAAAGTAAAAAAGTTTCAATCCACGCCTCCACGCGGGAGGCGACTTTCTGACGTTGCAGCGTTTGTTCTGGACTTCCCGTTTCAATCCACGCCTCCACGCGGGAGGCGACTTCGAAAGCAGCTTAATTCGTCATTTTGATACTCCCGTTTCAATCCACGCCTCCACGCGGGAGGCGACCTTTACCGTATGCCAGGGGATAGGTTCTGTCAGTTTGTTTCAATCCACGCCTCCACGCGGGAGGCGACCGTAAACTCCAGCGATAATCTTTGACCCATCGGTTTCAATCCACGCCTCCACGCGGGAGGCGACTTGTCCAGGACTCAGCTCTGTTACTAATCCCACGTGTTTCAATCCACGCCTCCACGCGGGAGGCGACGCGCTCATTTTGGGTATCGCTCATGAGGACGCTGCAGTTTCAATCCACGCCTCCACGCGGGAGGCGACTGGCATGGCCGCTCGGTCAAGACCCCGTTGCCGTTGTTTCAATCCACGCCTCCACGCGGGAGGCGACACTGCGGTGCCCGGAACGGCCTCAACGCCGATTTGTTTCAATCCACGCCTCCACGCGGGAGGCGACTGATACGTTCTCGCCACTATCGGAGAGCGTCAGGGTTTCAATCCACGCCTCCACGCGGGAGGCGACCTTTAGCGAGGTCGTTTATTTGATTTTTAACGTTTCAATCCACGCCTCCACGCGGGAGGCGACAAGAAGTTTGTTCCGATCATTCCTGAACACTGGTTTCAATCCACGCCTCCACGCGGGAGGCGACTACTTGCATTTGAAGATGAGGAGCTGGCTGCTGCAGTTTCAATCCACGCCTCCACGCGGGAGGCGACTTGGTGCTGGAACCTCTGCAACAGTGTTCGGAGTTTCAATCCACGCCTCCACGCGGGAGGCGACAAAGCGTCGTCACGCTTGTCGAGGGCTTCCAAGTTTCAATCCACGCCTCCACGCGGGAGGCGACCATCGACCTAACCCGCGTTTCACGCATTCAAACTGTTTCAATCCACGCCTCCACGCGGGAGGCGACGCGATGATGTCGTTCGCTTCGTCATGCACTTTGTGGTTTCAATCCACGCCTCCACGCGGGAGGCGACCTATCCCATTCGGCTTTTTCACGGGAATAGCCGAAGGTTTCAATCCACGCCTCCACGCGGGAGGCGACGCGCCGGCAAATTCATAGCTTGAGCCGTCGGCTGTTTCAATCCACGCCTCCACGCGGGAGGCGACTACTTGTTGCGGTTGTCGTATTGCTGAAAGCGGTTTCAATCCACGCCTCCACGCGGGAGGCGACGTGGGGCGATTGTTGCCTTTTTCTCTTGGCTTTCGTTTCAATCCACGCCTCCACGCGGGAGGCGACCTAATCGCCTGCGTTTGGAGTGGCGGAAATACCGAGTTTCAATCCACGCCTCCACGCGGGAGGCGACAAAGTTCAATAGACAGGTCGCCAAGACTTCCCAGTTTCAATCCACGCCTCCACGCGGGAGGCGACCGAAACGCGTCACTTACGGCGAGCTTATCGTTGTTTCAATCCACGCCTCCA
>DHNY01000012.1:22174-157758 GCA_002409625.1 Anaerolineaceae bacterium UBA5404
ACGCCTCCACGCGGGAGGCGACTCATCTTCTTCTGCTGGAGCAACAGATTCAAATAGTTTCAATCCACGCCTCCACGCGGGAGGCGACACGCGGTATCTTCGCCATCAGCTCCGGCATGCGGTCGAGTTTCAATCCACGCCTCCACGCGGGAGGCGACCGCAAGATTTACTTGCTTACTTCAATTCTACCAGCATATCTTCTGGTTTCCCTTCACACCTTTTTTAATATTCTCTTATTAAGGTGCTGTTTTTCTCTCTTTTTATCCCTTTTTTCGCGCGAACCTTAGCCTATGAGCGCTGTTCACTTCACCTTCGCACTTACAGTATCAAAACATCATCCATGCTGGTTACTTTCTTAGCGCCAATATGAAGCACGCGATTCTCCCAATTATTGCCCAAGAAGTAGTATCTCAAACTATCTTTTTCTTTATCAATAATTTTCTCTAGTCTAGCTTGTAAGGTACGCAACTGTCCTGTATCGATCAGACATTCAAAGACTGAATTTTGAACACGTTGGCCATAACTCTCGCATGCTTTTGCTACTTTTCGAAGGCGTTTTTGTCCACCCTCGCTTTCTGTATTGACATCATAGGTGATAACTACTAACATAGCTAGCTCCACAAAAAAGGCGGATATGATTCAAGATCCTCTCTTAAATGTCTGGCAAGCAAGAGGGCTTGAATGTGTGGCAGAAGGCCATAGGGCATTTTTTCTTTGATGAAGGGATGCATCAGCTCTTCTTTTTTCTTTTCTTGCCAGGCGACCAAAACTGCCTTTCGCGTTTCTTCATCCATCAAAACACCGCCGCTTTCTTTTATGGAGAAACCTTTGCCGTTTATTTGTTTGCGGTTGACCAAAGTTAACGCCAAACGGTCACATAACACTGGCCTGAATTCTTCCATGACATCCAGAGCAAGTGATTTTCTTCCTGGCCTATCGGTATGGAAAAAGCCGACATATGCATCCAACCCAACCGCTTCAAGCGCGGATGCGGTCTCATTCGCTAAGAGTACGTAAAGGAAGGACAGAATAGCATTCATCGGATCGGTTGGTGGCCTTCGTGTTCTTTCTCTAAAGAAGAAGTGGTCCTTTTGGTGGAAGATCATTTGATCGAACAACGAAAAGTAACGCCTGGCAGCATTGCCTTCTATCGCCATCAAATCAGCTTTGGTGGTCGCCTCGCGGGTTTTGAGCATGAGTTCCTTCATTTCCGCGATGACTTGTTCAAACTGAACGGCATCTACCAACAAAGCGTGATCACGTTGGGTTCTTTGGAGCACTTTACGCTGATTGTAGATTTTCCCAAATACGCAGTTTTTTGCAATCGCTAAAGAGGCTTGATCATCTTCTGAATCGGCATATTGTTTTTTTCTTAGAAGAACATTGCCACTGACTGGACCATTGACACGAGCCAAGAAACGGCCATTGGGTGTCAGAAAAGTGAGGCCTATGTTTCTCTCAACGCATGCACCCATCAGAAAGGGGCTTACGCCAGTATAGTTGAAGCAAACGATGCCCTGGAGGTTTAATAGGGGTAACTTTTTGGTGGGTTGTTCTTCTCTTTTGATAATGAGAGCCTCGTCTTCCAAACCCAAGAAAGTATCTGGGCTGGTAACATAGAGAACGTTTCCAAGTTTTCTCAATTTTCCTCCTCAATATGGTTTTGGATGTATTCCTCAACTGATTTAGGTGCGTTTTGTACGTAAGGCAGACAGATTTCAAGCATAGAACAAGATTTGCAGGCTTTTTTGGGTTTTACCCTGGGCGTGTAGTTGCGTTGGTAATGCTGTTGCATTTCAGAAACAGCTTGTTTAACCGTTTGCCTCAGTTCCTCAGTAAAACTTACAGCCGTACGACGTCGAGTTTTCCCATAATAAAGATAGCCCGTATCGATAGCGGTTGATAGCATTTCTTCAAGGCACATGGCTTGCGCGCAAAGTTGGGCTTCATCAATTGTGCCTTCCTTTGGTTTACCCCGCTTATATTCAACAGGGATTGGCTGAAACAGACCTTCTCGACCTGGTAATGGGATGCCATCTGCGGATGGTTCAAATTCGACCATATCACAAACCCCAATAATGCCAAGTGTGTTTGAGCGAATTGGCACAGAACGGGAGATTATGACGCCCGAGCGGCTTTCTGTGAAGAAGGGATCATCTACTTTTTCATGGAGAATGTTACCTTCGATGGTTAGGTAATTATCCTTCCACTGTTTCTCTATATGGATGAGTGCCCACTGTCGACGACAGAAGAGAAAATGTTGGATTCCAGAAAGGGCTAAGAGATCGTCTGTTTCAGCCATGGTTTATTAAAGCCTTTCGATGAGGGTACTTTCATTAAACAATCCTCCTTGTCATTTTTCAAAGCATCCGTATAGTTACAACCAGTTACTTCACTTCTGTTTGATATCACATAATGTAGTCTTCATCTTCAAAGCTCAAAACGTCAAGTGCGCCGGCCATGTAACCTAGAAAATTATCATAGCCAAGATTCCAATGATAAATTTCTTCAGAAATCTTTGGAATCCCTAATTTTTGCAACTTGTAGTCCGCAATTTGAATCGATTTTTGTTGTAAGCTCTGCCAGTCAATATAACCAGAACGGATTTCATTTGCGATAGTCTTATCCACAACAGTTATACTGGTTTTGCCATCAATCACCCTAAAGTTGTCATTGACAAACAAAAAGTTTTTATTAGATTCGTTATCCAACAATTTTTTACTAATAGGCTGTGTGCCATACATTTTTAGTTCACGTGAAATAGCACGAGTAGTAAGGATAGGTTCAATACTGATATCTTCTTCAATAAAATCTCGCAATACAGAAGCAGCATTCTTCAACCCAGGATTAGATTTAAGGTGTTTGTTTTCAGCAAGAAAGAAGGTGTTCATTTCCGCAATGCCATATTCCCCACTACGATTAACGCGTCCTGAAGCCTGGAGTAAAGAGGTGAGTGAGGCAAGTTCACGGAAACCTGTTCGGAAAGAGAAGTCGACGCCAGCTTCCACACAAGAGGTTGCGACCAATGTCCAATTGACATCGGTTGGCGATTTTAACCTTTCTTTTACCCTTTCTAATGTCGTTTCCCGGTCTTTTGATAACAGGGCTGTTGACATGTGTTCAACACATTCTTGCCCAAATCTTTCTTTAAATCGGTTCGCGATAACAGCAGCACTTTGTATTGTGTTAAGAATGACAATGCGAGGCCCAGGAGATTGATTTACCCATTCGCAAAAATCATCTATGCTTTTTGGCGTGAGGTCGTTTTTGTAGTCAATGCGCCTAACTTCAAATTGGCTCAGAGAGTTACGTACTGGTTCAGAGACAATTGATGGAATTTCACGAGGTGTTTGGGCAATCTCTTCTATCTGCCAAAACCTATTCAGTGATCCAGAAGCTAAGACCCAATAGCAGGTCCACTCATCCGCGTAACGCTCTATCCAACGCCAGGCAATTGGCAACAAACTGGCAGGCAAGGCAGCATGTGCTTCATCTACGAATATGGCACTACCAGGCAACTCGTGGAGCCGTCTTAAAGATGAAGGCCTATTTGAAGCAAGTGTTTCAAAGAAAGCGACCGCGGTTGTTACAATAATCGGTGCTCGCCACAATGCGGTGAGATGACGCAAGTCTTTATTTTCAAAGTCTGCGCGGTGATGTAATTCTGCGACCACTTCTTCTGGATTTTCACCGGGTAACACCAAGCACTCACGATAGACCTTTACTGATTGTTCAATAATGTTGGTAAAAGGTAAGACAACAAAAATACGACGCAAACCTCGTTCACTTGCCTGTGCCAGTAAGTGAGCCATTACAGCAGTTGTCTTACCTGTTCCAACTGGGCTATCGCAAAAGGAAATGGGGTCGTTGATTTCTGCATTCCTACAATCTTCATACATTTTTGTGCGTAGCTGACTGCGCTCAGAAGTGTAATCCCCCAGTTTTGAGACATATTTATCTAACTGATCGAGCCGCTCAAGAGGCTTCAATTTTACATCAGGGAGCTGTTTTGGATACTTACCATAATGTATCGCTGTGTTGGTGTGGTCGCCATCGACGAGAATAGAAAGAACTAAACGCAAAAATATTGACAAATCACCTATTGGCATGGCGGTATTTTGTAAAGAACTGTCGCCAAAGACATTATGATGAATCTCAACATACCTGTTTAGCGCATCATCAACATATGCCTTCACTCGCGGATTGCGAAACATCGATTCGCCGCGAATGCTTTCTTCGCTGAAGTTGGGCAAGCCTTTATGGTGAGAGTAAACGACAATAGCTGGTATTATTGCGTTAATCATTTCGTCAAGAAGATAGGCAGCACCTGCATCTGCATGATTAATTGGAAGCTTACCCGCTTCAACTTCCCCGGAAAGAACCGATTGGTTTTGTTCGTCAAGCTTTCCAAGATCATGAAATAACGCGCCAGGTTTGGAATTATCGATAAGCAATTTACCATCTTTAACAGCATACTTGGCGACTTCACCTACAATTCGCGCCACAATTTCAACCACTCCGGTTATATGATCTTGATAGCTTTGAGCAGGGAAGCCGTCTTTTGGGCTATGAGCGTAGTAGGTTTTCACAATGTCATCAAGTCAACCACGCTATCCACTTTACTCAAAAGCTCTTGTGGAAGAGCAGTTTTATCCTCATAATCCGTCCAATCATTGGATGGATTTTCCACTTCACCAATACGGGTTGGTGTGAGTGCTTCCAACAACAAGTAATCCGGGCAACTTCCCAAAGCATTTTTATGTTCGATATACCACGCATGGCGAATACGAACATCTGGGCGAATGGCTGAGCGATTCAAATCATAAGCATGAGGAATAAGAAGTTTTAGCAATTCGATATCATCAGAGGTACAGCCCGATTTAGGTGCATAGTTTGGGTTCACAAAAAAGGGCATCACATAAACGCCGTGTTGGACGATTCGAAAAGCCAAAGGTGCCATGCCTTGGTTTTTCCCTTCTTGCACACCCGCTTTATTAGTATTCGTGTGGCGAATAATCTCAATCGGAGAAATAGAAACACCAACACCAAACTGAACTACGCCTGTCTTAATGAATCCTTTTGCCGCGCCTTCTTCAAGAAAAGTATTGCCGAAGATTCGAGCATCCCAGTATTTTTTAACAAAATCGCTTTGCATAAACTTTGTTTGATCAAAATTCTTCGTGTCTCCCATTTCATCAGCGATTGCTTTGCGGTTGCGTCCCCTTGATTCTAAAATGCGATAGCTCATAATATTGTGGTTCGTTGAAAACTTTTCAGGCAAAATCTTTACAAGTGGGGTATTGGGATCCTCGAGAAGATCACGTAACTTCCGTTTAAAAGAAACTGGTGAGATTTCTCCCCGACCATTGGGGCGTTGACGTGGTTCGCTTTCCCGATCGGGATCACCATTGGGGTTTGACCCAACGACTTCAATAATTAAAAGGCCAGTTGCGCGTTTGAATTCCATATTATTCATTTTGATTCTCCTGTTCATTTGATTGTTCGTTTGCTTGTTTTTTTTCTGATTCGGGTAGTTTTGCCAGGTATCCGATAAAAAGTTGTGCTTTTTCCAATTCGCCAAATCGCATGTTTTCTGTTAGTTTGGATTGCAGCTGGGTCATTAGTCTTCTGTAGTGGCCTATAAGCCAGCCTACGAGTGCACTTTTATCTACATTTTTATCTTCTTCAGCTTTACTTTTTTCGTTATCCTTTTGGTCGGTTCCTTTTATATAGCTATATTGATTAGCCCAGGAAATATAAGGGTTCATTCGTGTACCAAGCACTGCCAAAGCTCTTACAGGCATTTCAGTGGCAGTTACAAACATGCCATTTCCTGCAAGTTGAGGGGGAATATCGCCTTTACGTACGATTTCGCAATACAGAAGGTGTAACCTATCAGACACTTGTAAAATTTGACCGATTAAGAACGCGGTTTCTTGCATATAATCCTCCTTTAGGATCTTGAATTTATGTAAAAGCAAGCCGAGCAAGGGAACTAACATCCCAATCTCATTTTTTTGCTGAAGACTAACAGCATCTTTGTTTCCTGTTTTTCTTCTAAAGTTATTGCCAACAAACTTTACCAAGCCAAGCCAATTGGCATTTACTCCACGTAATATCCGCAACACGGAATTCTGTGGAGCGTTTATTAACAGATCCATACCTTCATAGTATTGCATCACTTTGACTGCACTTTTGCCATCCGCTTGGGTGCCATCGAGTTTCCAGACTTTATTTACTATCTTTGAAGCTTCAATTGGGAAGGGCGTTAAGGGGCGCACAAAAGAAATCTTTGGTACGTTATGGCAACCGTCTTGCCAATCATTCGCAGCTTTGACTAAATCATCCCTAGCAATGTTACGTGTGTAGACAACCTTCGCGCGATTGGAAAGCGCAGGAGGTATTTGTTGCAAGGCAAAGACATGAATGTTTTTAGGTTTGTCCTTAGGTGGAAGTCCGTCCAATGTCGTTAAAAAGTCTTTAGCGACTGCCTCAAAACGGCTCTCAACAAATTCTTCAGATTGTCTGTTTTCGCCACTTGGAGCAAATAAGCTTACTATTTTTGGCGGTACTTTTGGTAGTTTATCGGGGTAGGCAAACAACATGGCGCTGTTTTCAATTTTGCGCCAGGTAATCTTTTCGTTTTCAGGCTTTGATATCCATTCAAGCGCAGCTTGGGTACTGTCACGATTTTCTCTGGAAATAGGATAGGAGCGATCATCCGCATTTCCATAGCGAAATTGACAAGGTTGTTCACGAAACATTGAGCGCAATACTGCTTCAAAACCTTGGATTAGTTTAACTCTGGGCATGGGTTTATCCATGACAAAGTATGGGTCGCCGAAGGCATCAACGAGTTCTGTTTTTGGTTGGTCTTTATTGGCTGTATCAGTTAATAGCCATTGGTTAATCTGATTGGTAGTCTTCTCATTTGCAATTGGCCCACCATAGGGCTCCCAGTCTTTGAGATCAAACATGACCGAAACAGAGCCAATATCTTTATCTGGTTCTTTGTTGGGATTGCCTGGATGTATGAGTAGGGGAAGGAAGGCTTTTAGATCATTTTGGAGATTCTTCCATACCCAATCTTCAAAAGAGTCTCTAAAGTGAGTGACTTCTATTTTGCCACAAATTTGCATCAAGGAATAAATCGCACTGTCTTCTGGCACACCTGGAATACTTTTGCGTAAACAGGCTTCCACTTTTTTACGTAAGTTAGTTGACCAATTGTCGTTTTCGCACATTGCTTTTAATCTGAGAAAATCTACTTTTTCTTTTTCTTCAAGCAAGTTTTTACAGTAAGTTTTACCCTCGTCATCGGTAATACGATAGAGGGGAGCGATGTTAAAAGCTGGAAAAGCCTGTTGATTGTTTCCGTACTTTCGGCAAATCTTTGCAAGCTCTTTGTCCATTAATTCAATTTTTGCAACGTTTCCTTCATTACTCAACCAAATCCGATAGTTGTTACCTCCAGGGAGTACTTTGTAATCATCATGCCATAGTTTTGTCTGGATTCCATTTTCTTCAAGCACCTCTTTTAATCGAAAGGTCTCATTTATCATGCTAGCCCTCCCTTGGATATAATAAGGTGCCGTTCTCAATTACGATATTAGTATCAAACAAGTAATTGACTGCGGAATTGTAGCCCTTTGGAAAAACCTGTCGCAACATGGACGGAATCTCAATTCTCGGTAAATTCAACAGCACCTTTGTTTCTGGCCGAAAAGCTCCAAAAAAAGACGGCGTAAACTCTCGCCAACCCAGATAGGGAATAGAGAAACACTGCCCTCGCGTAATTCTGCGATTAAAGATGTCCTGATAGGCATGCCCTGGAGAAGTTGTTGCCCGATCCCATTCCCTTGCATTTTGAGGTAATCTGTTTTTGTCCCGAAAAGGGATAACTTCGGCATAGAGACGATAACAGACATCAATGAGTACGGTTGCACCAAGTTGATAGCTGTTGCCATCAGAAATGTTTTTACTTTTACGCAGTGGACCACCATAGTTGGTGGTGTAGGAATGAAATTGAATTGGGGCGCAAATTTCGCATTTGACAGGAACAACTTCAATGGCTGGACCCCAAAGAATGGACTCAAAAATGGCTTTGACCGCTGAATACGTTGGAGCAGGATAGCTTACCGGGCTGTCACCGGTGTCTGGCCGTGTCCACAATGCGGTAGGTCCCGCAATTTCCAAGTGAACAATGTAAGTCATACCTCCACACCTCCTTTAGGTTTAGGAATATTTACTTTTTTCGTGATGCTACGGTTGTGACTTTAGCATCACGAAACCGTGGTAAAAAGATGCTCTTGAATGGTGGCAGACTTAAACGGCGTGTAGATCTCAATAAGCAACCATTTTGCTATCAGCTGCCACCATTTTTGAGCTTTATCAGAAAAACCATTATCTAACTTCAACCCACGCCTCCACTTAGAAGACGACAATCTAGTCTAAGTCCTTACTGCTTCTTATTCTAGATTATGGTATTTTTAATGTGCTGTTTTTTAGATTTTACCACATAGCAAACACAAAGCAAGGCTTAAATCGAAAAACAGGTGCAGAATCGCACCTGTTTTAGGCTTTTTGGTCTTTTCTGTATTTACACTGCTTGCGTTTCCTTCTTCCCCGCTCTTTTGAGGGCGATGAGCAGTGTGATGATGCCCACGCCAATCAAAAGGTGACCGATGCCGGCTATGCCCGAAATCGCCGCGTCCAATCCGCGCGAGAGCGCAATGCCTTTTACCTCGGTCACGCCACGCGCCACCATCAATGCCACCGTCAAGGGCAGTCCAATGTTATAAGTAATCATAAAACAGCGGAAGGGCTTTTCCTTTTCTACCGCCGTCAAGCGCGCGAAAATCGCCACCAGCAAAAAGACAATCATCCCCAGCACAAAAAGGTGGGTGTGCACCTTGCCCAGCATGGTGTTTTCACTAAAGTTATTCCATTTGGTGAACTCGCGATAAAACACGCCACCCACCATGGCTGCCACAGCATAAATCATGGCAAGTTTGATATATTTCTTCATTCTAAAATCTCCTTTTCATCATAAAAAATCTGATTAGCTTTCCACACAGATGCCCGTTTTTATCAAGGCGATAAAGTGCCAAAGCGTTTCTATTTTAGCATCATATAAACCTTTCTTCCCACCAATCTCCCCTCATACAGCCACCTAATGGTATGATTAAGCCCAAGATAAGCCTCATAAGGAATGAGGGGCATCAAATTTATTTTTGGAGACAGACCATGAAAAAGCTTATCGTTTTTATCACTATCGCCTTATTGATCTTTGGCATAAGCGCTTGTTCACCTGCAAATAAGGGCGATGACGCCAGCACAATAGACAAGATTACAGATCTCAGCAATAAAAATGACACCACGAAAACAGATGCAAAAGAGAAAGTGAAACTCAATCCAGACGAGCTAAGCGATCCAACAGACTTGCCCGAGCCGGAGGAAGAGGAGTTTACCATCACCCTTAGCCCCTTTGAAGAAAAGATAGAGCGGGCAAAAGGCTTGTTTGAGAGCTTTCTTGAAAAAGAAAATATGGAAGACGTGTCCTATTCTGTTTTTTCGGACGATGATGAAGTCATTGTAATCCAGCTGTTTTCCGACGCGGAGACTGAGTTAGGGCAAAAAATTGAAGCATTCGAAGAGGATTTTGCCACAAATGGGACATTAAATAGTGAAAATCAGGCTGAGTGGGACGCAATCATTGAGACTTTCTATGATTTCTGCGCTCAGATAAAAGCAGATTTCCCTGACTTCAAGTATTTTCAAATCCTATCGCATACAGACGGCCAGGTACGATTGCAGATCAACAAAGATTTGCTCATAAGCAACTTTTTTGTTAAATAGCTTCAAGCACGAAGATCTGCTTCAAACAGGTTGAGGCTTTGGGTTGCAGAGGCTATTCGTCCGCCAGGCAATCTTAGACATTTGCCCACGCAGCTTACTTAAACGAAACATCCCGTCGGATTTTGACGGGATGTTTTTTAGTGTTTCTTCTTAAACTGTGAGTTTTACTTTTTACTGCCCTAAGGTTCAGTCTTTTATGAAATTCTATAAAGACCCACCCCCTCAGTCCCCCTCCCAAGGAGGGGGCGAATGACTCATTAGGCCGTGCACCTTTGTTAAGCAAAAATCCCGCCGGGTTTCCGACGGGGTTTATCTTTAATGTTTCTTCCTAAATCACCACGTTGACCAATTTACCCGGCACGACGATGACTTTTTTAATCGTTTTGCCCTCCAGTGCCTCTTGAATCACCGGGCTGCTAAGAGCAGTGGCGCGGGCTTGCTCATCACTAAACCCTGGGCTGAGCATAATCCGATCGCGCAGTTTGCCATTAATTTGCACCACGAGGGTAATCTTATCTTCCACACAAGCTTCCTCGTCCACCTCGGGCCAGGCTTGTTGGTGCACACTGTAGCCGTAGCCCATGCGCTGCCAGAGTTCCTCGGCGATATGCGGTGTAACCGGTGCCATCATCAGCAAATACAAGCGCACCGCCTCGTGCCATTCCGCGCTATCCCAGGCGCCGGCATTTTTGGCGCGCGCCATCTCGTTCAGCAGCTCCATTAGGCTAGAGACTATGGTGTTGAACTCAAAATTCTCAAAATCCCAGGTGATCGACTTTAGCGTCTGGTGCGCCTTGCGCCTGAGCGCACGCAGGGTTTGCTCGGTGGCGCCTTCTTCAGCCGGCTCCTGGAACATATACCAAACCCGACGCAACCAACGCGCATTCCCCTCAATGCCGGTGCTTGACCAAGGTCCACCCATCTGCCAGCGCGAGAAGAAAATCAAATAGGCACGCACGGTATCAGCACCATATCGCGCCACGAGTTCATCCGGCGCAATCACGTTGCCACGGCTTTTGCTCATCTTTTCACCATCTTCGCCCAAGACCATGCCCTGGTTGCGCAGCTGCAACATGGGCTCATCACCAGTCACCACGCCAATATCGCGCGCGGCTTTGTGGAAAAAGCGGGTGTAAATGAGATGCATGGTGGCATGCTCGATGCCGCCGGTATAGGTGTCCACCGGCATCCAGTAGCGGAAGGCATCCGGCTCAAAAGGACCTTCATTATAGTGGGGGCTCAAATAGCGCAGATGGTACCACGAAGAGCACATGAAGGTGTCCATGGTGTCGGTTTCGCGCTCGGCATCGCCGCCACACTTGGGACAGCTCACAAAACGCCAGTTGGGATGCAGCTTTAGCGGGCTTTCGCCGGTGGGCAGCCACTCAACATCATCGGGCAGGAGCACTGGCAGTTGATCTTCTGGCACGGGCACAGCACCGCAACTCGGGCAGTAGATCACCGGAATGGGCGCTCCCCAGTAGCGCTGACGGCTCACCAGCCAGTCGTGCAAGCGATAGTTCATCGCGCGCACGCCAATGCCGTGTTCTTCTACGTATGCCAGCGCGGATTCAAAGCTTTTTTCTGCTGGTGTGCCAGTGAGCGGACCGCTGTTGATCATCACGCCATTGGCTTGCACCGACTCGGTCATCTCCTCAAGGTTGGGTAATTCAAAACCTTCGGGCTGGATAACAAGCTTGATGGGCAAATTAAAGGCGTGAGCAAATTCAAAGTCGCGTTGGTCATGCGCGGGCACTGCCATAATCGCGCCACTGCCATAGCTCATGAGCACATAATCGGCAATCCAAATGGGAATATGCTCGCCAGAAGCGGGGTTAACGGCATAGCCGCCGGTGAAAACGCCGGTTTTCTCGCGGTCTGCTGACTCGCGTTGCATGTCCGATTGGTTTTTAGCCTGGATTTGGTAAGCTTCCACTTCAGCGCGCTGAGCATCAGTGGTCACTTTTGCCACCAAGGGATGCTCGGGTGAAAGCACCATGAAGCTCACGCCCCACAAAGTGTCTGGACGCGTTGTAAAAACTTCGATGGGATCGCCGGCTTCGGTATGGAAGACGACATTGGCACCCTCAGACTTGCCAATCCATTTGCGTTGCAGGGTTTTTACATGCTCAGGCCAGTCCAGCTGGCTGTAATCCAAAAGTTCCTCAGCATAAGCGGTGGTCTTAAAGAACCATTGCTTGAGGTCTTTGCGGATGACGGGCGTTTCGCAGCGTTCGCAATGGCGGTCTTCGCCTTGCACCTGCTCGCGCGCCAGTGTTGTGTTACAGCTGGGACAAAAATCCACCGGCGACATGCGTTGATATGCCAAGCCAGCTTCCAAGAACTGCAGGAACCACCATTGAGTCCAGCGGTAATATTCAGGGTCGGCGGTGATGAGTTCGGCGCGCCAGTCAAAACTGTTGCCCATCATGCGCAGTTGCTTATCCATGCGTTTGATGTTGGCATAGGTCCATTCTTTAGGGTGGATATTGTGTTTGATGGCAGCGTTTTCAGCGGGCAAGCCAAAAGCATCGTGGCCGATAGGGAAGAAAACGTTGTAACCGCGCATGCGCATAAAACGCGCACGGGTGTCTGGCGGGGTCATGGCATACCAATGACCGATGTGAAGATCGCCGGATGGGTAAGCAAACATGGTCAATGCGTAATGCTTGGGCTTGTTGGGGTCTTGGGCAGGCTGATAAAGCCGGTCAGCCTCCCATTTGGCTTGCCATTTGGGCTCAATTTCTTCGGGCATATAAGCAGGTATGCTGGTTGGGTCAATCATTCTTGCTCCTTTTGGCTTATTGCGGCTTGGTGGGCAGGCTTTGATCCATTAGTGAGGCATGCCAGCGCGCAAAAGCGAATGTTAAATAAAAAATCCCTGCGTGCAGGGACCAAGGGTCTTGGCGGTACCACCCTGCTTCCCGTTTTTTCGTGTTGGCGTTTACCAATGTCTCTACGGGCAGCTCATGGAGGCGATAACGTGCCCAAACGTTCACGGCTAAAGGACATCACCATGACCACGGCCACTAAACCAGTGGCAAGCAGGTGAGGATTGCCTAAGGCGCTCCATGGGCGCGCTGCCGGATTTCAGCATGCTCCGGCTCTCTGATGGATGGCTTATGGTCTGCTATCGTGTTTGTTGATGGAGTATATCACGTTAGCCAAAATCTACGCAAGGGGCATGTGGATTTGTTTGGCATATCAGTCCATTAAATAGTTGCATAGTCCTCGAAAAGCATTTGGAGAGATAAACGTTTTATAATGTAAGCATGGCATCACCAAAATTAGAAACCTATCGTAGCCTTGAGCTACCCGGGCTGAAACGCCGCAGGGTTGATGTATGGCTACCCGAGCTTTACCACCAGGAACCCGGCATCAAACTTCCTGTGCTTTATATAAACGACGGGCAAAACGTGTTCAACCGCAGCCCTTACGTTGGTTCGGGTTGGAAGATCCACGAACGCATTTCAACCTTGGCAGAAGAAGGCAAGATTTTGCCGGCAATTGTGGTTGCCATCACCAGCACGATGAACCGTTTGGGCGAATATTTGCCTCAAAAACCGCTTGGTTATCCGGGCGGATTAGCTTACGCGCGTGAGCATGGACCCAGGCGCCTCAATCCTGGTAAAGTATTTTCTGACCAATACCTCAAGCTCATTGTGACCGTAATCAAACCGATCATCGATGAAACGTATCGCACCCTAAGCGATCGAAACAACACTGCCATAATGGGGTCCAGTATGGGTGGCTTGATCTCTTTTTATGCCTTGTGCGAATACCCTGATGTGTTTGGGGCAGCAGCCTGCCTGAGCACGCATTGGACCATTTTGGGTGACTATATGCTGCGATACGCACGCCAAACCTTGCCAGAGGCAGGCACGCATAAGCTTTATTTTGATTATGGCGGCAAAGGTTATGATAAGCAGTATGAGCCTTTTCAAAACAAAATCGATGCCCTTTTGCAAGATAAGGCTTATCAGGAGGGTAAGGATTTTCAGAGCTGGGTGTTCGAGGATGATGACCACAACGAGCTTTATTGGTCAAAGCGTTTGCATTTACCCTTGGGCTTTTTATACGGCAAACAGGATTATTAACACCACCCGTATTGTAAAAAACTCAGTCTACAATTTGGTAGCATGATATATCTTCAATATCAAAACCTGATTTAGCAATCCAAGAATTGTTATCTAAAAGATCAGATAAGGCTTCTTCATGGGTTAATCCAGCTCCAATGCCCAAGACTTGGAAATTTTCAAGTTCTTCACCTTTAGGAGAAACTGTACATCCTTCTCCAGAATAAAATAAATATTTTTTGTTCATAATTTTCTATATTTCCCATTACCCAGAAACTCTATCACCCCTCTATCTCTTAAAAACTGAAGTTGTTGTCGTATTTTTGCTTTAATGTTGTGGTTATTCGGATGTTTTCTAGACAAGAAGTCTTCATACTTATATACTTCAGCTAGAGAAAATTCTTTTGCAATGATTTGATTCACACAATGCAAAACATCGAACAACCAACCACGGGATTCAATGTTCTTTACTTTGAATCTTTCTGAATTGTTCATCTTTTCCAACACTAATCTGGGTTCTTGATAAATCCCATTACTTACCACTGAAATTCTGCCTTGTTGGGGAATTTTATTGAGCAAAATATTACATCCAACCCATCCAGCTCGTCGAGCAGTAGCTGATAATGGATTTCTTTTTTCGATAATAGCAGGAACAAAAAAATGTTTTGGTATTATCACGAAATCTTTAATCAATAATTCTGAATAGGAGTAATTTAAAAAGAAAAAGTCAGGATTATTATCGCTCAAAATCCTTTGGATCATTGTCTCATATGCTCCATCAAGAATTTTGTTCTCAATCGTTCCATCTTTACTTTTTAATTCGAACTCTGCCAAACAATCAGGACAATAGAAATCAGCAACAGGCATGTTATTTTTAAATAGACTAATATATGAGTGCCCGCATCTTGGGCAATACATGTTATTTGCCAACCAAGTTTCTGTCATCACTCTTGCAATTTGGGACTTTGATTTATATTTTGAAGTTGATGAGGTTTCAAGTTTTAAATTCATAACACTTTGCTTATAACTTTAACTAACGCAAGGTTTCTTATTGAAATAATAGCCAAACAACCTGTTTCCTATATAAGATTATATTCTATTATCATAGTCGATAATCATAAAAACAAAACCCCTCAACAAATTCTACCAAGAGGTTATTATTTCTAGCAACTAAAGCTTTATTCTTCGATCTTTTTCAACTGCTGGCCGAGCCAATACGCGCCTTCACGTTGGTAGCGCCTTACCACCATCACACTTACCGGGCTCTCTTCCATCAGCGTATCGGCGAAGTTGCCAAAGAGCTCATCAGATTTATACAAACCACCACCTGCGCCAAGTACCAACATGTCATAGGCACCTTGGGACAGTTCCTCCAGGAAGGCATCCACGCCATCCTCTGCTTCAACCAGCTTAATTTCCACTTTCGCTAAACTTTGACCCATAACGTCATCCACAACCAAATGCATCTTGGCAATTTCATCCTCGCGATGTTCCTCATCCAGGGTCTCGCGCACCACGCGCATGGCAACGATTTCCTCATCTGGATGATCCAACATATCGCGAACCAAGTGCAAACCTAAAACCGCGTTTGGCCCCGTACCCAAAGCGACCAAGACTCGCTTGACCCTTGAGGGTAAACCTTTATCGCGCACGATTGCCACATCACGCTGAGCGGTGAGCAATATTTCCTTGAGCACGTTATGAGGCAATTTTGCCTTTTCGGGGTCACGCGGGAAGCCTAAAAGCAGAAGTTTGACGTCATGATGCGTTTGCAACTCGCGCATAAAGCCTTCTTCAACCCGTGTGGCTGGCACGAGTTTAGTATAAAGAGGGAAGTTTTTCTGAAGCGCCAAGGAACCAACCTGAGCCATGGTCTTAAGCTGTTCTTCCTTTTCTTTGGCGATTTGGGCTTCAATCTCCGCCACGGCTAGCGTCAAAGGCGTTTTGACCACCCTAAAGAGGCAAATCCCTGTATCCAACTGCTCGCCGATCATTTGCGCGGCGAGTTCCACCAGGCTTTCTGGCGCGCCATCCCGCTTGGCACCAATCAGAATGCGCCCACCACCCTCTTGTTGTTCAAGCGTAGCCAAGGCTTTACGGCGTTTTTTAGCATGCACACTTATATAGTAAGCCACGGTCAGAATCGCAAGAATGACGCCTAAAAAGAGCAAGGCTTTCTTGTCAGCAAAAAAGATGATAATTACGCCACCCAATAAGGCCAAGATGACCGTGAGCGGATAGAGGGGCACTTTGAAGGGACGCTTCGCATCCGGGTGCATCTTGCGCAGCTTGGGCAAAGCCAATGTCGCCCAAAAGAGCACAAACATATAGCCCGCGCTTGAAATAAAGCTGAGGAAGTCCACCAAACCGATCGAAGCCACCAAGCCACAAACCACCATCACAAAAAGCACCGCGACATAAGGCGTACGCCAGCGACTGAGGCGTGAGAACATGCGTGGCCAAGCTTGGTCGCGGCTGAGGGTGAAAGCTTCGCGCGTGGCAGAAAGCATGGCGGCGTTCATTGAGGTGAGCGTGGCGATGATTCCCGCGAAGCTGAGCGCTTGTACGCCGATGCTAGGCCAGAATTTAGCCGCAGCTTGGGTCAATGCGGTTTCTGAGCCAGCGAGTTCATTGTAAGGTACCGTTCCGATGGTCACATAAGCCACCGAGCTGTAAATCACGGCGGTCAATGCAAGGCTAGCCAGAATGCCAATTGGAATATTTTTACTGGGGTTGACGATTTCTTCAGCATCATCCGCGATTACTTCAAAACCAACATAAGCGTTGTAAATCAAGGCAATCGTGGTTAGCATCCTTGCAAGATGGGCTGCCGTGCTTTGGTTTTCAAGAACCGCGCGACCAGAATTGAAGATTTCTGTGCTAAAACCAAATTCGCTGGTCAACCCTTTTATGATAAATGTAACCAGCACAGTTAGTAAAAACATGCCCAGAATGAGCTGCAAATTGCCGGCTTTTGAGACGCCGCGGATATGTAGAATACCCATGATGGCGATCACAGTGAGGGCAACCAAGGTAATGGTCAGATGATTTTTGGCAACACCGGGCACAAGCACCGAAAGCGAATAGGCAAAACCAACCGAGCTTAGGGCGGCATAAAAGGCACTCGACAAACAGTCTAGCGAACCGACCACAAAATGCAACCAGCCTTTGCCAAAAGCTTCACCGATATAGGTCATGGCGCCGCCACTAAAGGGGAAGAAAGTCGCCAGTTCACAATAGTTGAGCGCGATACTGAGGGTCAAAAAACCACCAATGATTAGAGCCAGAACCGTTTCAGGGCCGGCGATGCCTGCGGCGTGACCAGTGAGCACAAAAATTTCCGCGGCGATTGTTCCCGCCGCGCCAAGCATAATCACTTGGCCAAGATTGAGTTGGCGTTTTAGTTTACGTTGAGCCATACAAACTCCAAAAGGCCTTGAATGAGGGTCTTTGTTGAAAATAAATCAATTAATTTTACTCCTGTTATTATTTTTTGAGGGGCTAGGAATTGCTTTTCTTTGTAATACGTTCCCGGCTTCCTTAAGTCATTCCCAGATCTATTTAGAACTCCAATCATTGCGGAATTCTCCTTGTATATGGAGATTGTTAGGATTCTCCCTAATTACGGAGATTTTAAAGATTCTCCGTTTTTATGGAGATTTTTACATTTTAAGGTAAAATAAAGGTGAAGGAAGCTTTTTCGAGACAAGGATGGCTTATGGAAAATACATCTACCAGTTACTTAGCCTTGATTGGCGACATTATCGATTCTAAGAAAATTAAGAACCGTAAAGAAATACAATTACAACTCATCGATGCCTTTTCGAAAATACAACAGTTGTATGGCGCAAAAATTGTCTCAAAACTGACCATGACGGTTGGTGATGAATTCCAGGCATTGCTCAAACCACAAGCCGATATATGGAAACTTATCGATCATCTTAGCATCCTAAGTCCTGCCCCATTCCGACTAGGTCTGGGATTAGGACATATCAGCACCCAAATCGATCCAGACCTCAGCCTTGGCGCCGATGGCGATGCCTATTGGCGCGCCAGGGATGCCATTCAAATTGTGCACACAGAAAATTGGGGTGGAAAATCACATATCCTCTTCAAAGGTCCTTCTGAACGCCAAAATCAAACGATCAATAGCTTAATCCTGGCCGGAGAAACTATTAAATCCAGCTGGTCACAAGGGCAGAAAGAGACTTTTGAACATTTAGTTGCCAATAACATTTATCAAGCAAACTTTGCCCAGAATGAAGTTGCTGAGCAATTAGGGATTAGCGCGCAAGCCTTATCCAAGCGCCTTATCGCCGGCAACATCAAAATTTATTTCCAAATCAGGCAGACTTTAGGCCAACTCCTGGAGGATTACGATGACCGCGCTTAACGACTTCAGCATTTTGCTCCTTTTGGCACACTTTTTGGGCGATTACCAACTGCAGTGGGACGCTCTCGCCAAAGAAAAAGCCCAAAAAGTTTCTGGACTGCTAAAACACTTCGGCATTCATCTCGCACTTTTATTGGGCTTGTTCGTTTGGGGGCTGTTCCAGCGCTTAGGTCTGGCAATCCTATGGCCACTTTTGATCTTGTTTGCCGTGCATGTTATTTTGGATGTGCTCAAATTCCTTCTCAACCGCGCGTTCAATAACAAAGTCAAGCATAATGCGCGCATTGCCACTTACATTCTCGACCAGGTTTTACACCTTTTGGCAATTTTGCTGCTTAGCCAAGTGTTTTTCGCGGACGCCAGCAAACCATTTGAACTGGGCAGCTTTTTGACCCGTGAGATGCTCAATTGGATTTTGCTGGTAACACTCATCACTAAGCCAGCCAACATCAGCTTTAAAGTGCTTTTTGAAAGATATCAATACAAGCCCGAAAACGATGGCGAGACCAAAGAGGACAAAGACCAAAGCGACACCATCGCTCGAGTAGTTGTGGGATTGGATGAAACCCACCAGCCCAAAGCAGATTCGACCAGCCCGCTCAAAGACCTCGAAACGCTCGTATCAGTGCCTGGCGCAGGTGCAATTATTGGCAATATGGAGCGTATGCTCTCAGCAGTTTTCCTGGCTGCAGGACAATGGGCGGCAATTGGTGTGGTCTTCACTGCAAAATCCATAGCGCGGTTTAAACAAATCGAAAAGAACAGACAATTTGCGGAGTATTACCTCATCGGCACGCTTTATAGCATCCTTTTTGTCGTCCTGGCTTACTTTTTAGTCTTTAAAATCTAAGCTTCAAATTATTTAACACGCCTCAATTCTCGGCAGATTTAAGATGTGATCTTAAATCTGCCGAGTTTTTTGCTTGTTTTTTGTATATTCTTCGGCTAAAATAAGATTGCATCTTAATTCTGCCGAGGTTTACCATGTACAAAAAGCGCGCCATTGAAGCAACAATCAATAAAACACTTAAACAATTCCCCGTCATCCTGCTGTCAGGACCCAGACAAGTTGGCAAAACCACCGTCCTCCGACAGCTTTTGGATGAGAAATACAGTTACATCACAATGGATGATCCCGTCCAACGACGTGCTTTGCAGGACGACCCAGCACTATTCTTAAAAAGCCACCCCGAAAGATTGCTGTTAGACGAAATTCAGTATGTTCCAGAAGCCTTCTCATATCTCAAAATGCGAGTGGACGAGAAGCAAGAAATGGGTCAATATGCCCTAACCGGCTCCCAGTCCTTTCATATGATGAAAGGCGTTTCAGACTCCTTGGCAGGACGCGTTGGTATTTTGGAACTCCAGGGTCTTTCCTTAAGAGAAAGGTTAAATCTTCCTTTTAACAAACCCTTTATACCTACTGAAAGTTACATTAGTGAAAGAAGAAACGAATTGGTCTCATACAACAGCCTGTGGCAGACCATCCATCGTGGTCACATGCCGCGCTTAGCCCTGAATCCAGAGTTTGATTGGGAAATCTTTTACAGCTCATATGTCCGTACATATATTGAAAGAGATGTGCGTCAATTAAGCCAGGTTGCAGATGAAAATCTGTTCATGCGTTTTATGACTTCTGTCGCGGCACGTTCAGGTGAGCTAATAAACTATCATTCAATTAGCAAGGAAGTTGGTGTTTCAAACGATACAATAAAGCGCTGGATATCCATCCTCGAAAGTTCAGGTGTGGTTTATTTATTACAACCTTACGCAAATAACCATTTAAAGCGCGCCATAAAAACGCCAAAGCTCTATTTTATGGACACTGGCTTATTATCCTATTTAACACGCTGGTTAACACCGGAAACGCTATCTATTGGCGCGATGAGTGGCCCTGTTTTTGAAACCTTCATCGTTAGTGAAATTATCAAGAGTTTTCTGAATGTTGGCATCATCAGGCCGCCTCTCTATTTCTACCGGGACCGCGATCAACACGAGATTGATTTGGTGATAGAGATAGGGGATGCTGTGTATCCTATAGAAATCAAACAAAGTGCAAAACCAGACGCAAAAATGGGTCGTCATTTTGAGGTTTTAAAGCTAAGCCCTGATAAGAAACTACAAACAGGTACTATCCTTTGTCAATATAATCATTTAATTTGGCTACGTGATGACTTAATCGCTTTGCCGATTCAATATATTTAATTTGGAGAACCTGGTCTAAAGAAATAGCTCCCATTCCTGCCTGGGATAGACTATAATTTTGACATGCGTTATACACTTTCGCCCGAATGGGACATTCAGGTACCTGAGGTTTTTCAACATCGCGTTGACGGTGAGCACGTCATTTTTTGGACATCCGGCATAACCCTCTTATGCACCGTTTTTAGCTACTCCGGTGAGAAAGGTCGCGAGACCTTACTAGCCAACTTGCGCGCGCGTGCTGAAATCAAAGAGCTGAAAATCATCGAAGAAATCGAGGGTGAAATCATCCGTTTTGGTTACCTGCAGCCTGAAGAGCTACATCCCGGACACCACCGGTTGGCACTGCACGCTTTTACCACCGCGCCATTTGGTTGTTTGCAAACCTCTTTTTACCTGGATGACGCCGCCTTCCTGCAAGACCAGCTCAAAATCTGGGCATCTGTACGGCATAATCCCCAGGGTGAGCCAAAATAAATCACAGCTAAGCATCAGCTTTGCAGTTTTTAATTTATTTAAACCAGGAGAGTGACTATCATGAGCCAAATCCAACCCGAAATCGGTTTTATCGGTTTTTTTGACATCCTTGGTTACAGCCAAATTATGCTCAACAATAACATCCATCAAACCTCCCAATTTGTGTCCGATACCTTAATGAACATTCCCAAGGACCTGATTGGCAGATTGCGCAACATCGAAGTCTCGGAAGAAGGCCAACGCGTGCGCCCTTACAATGCTGAAGAGTGGCAGCGCTTGCTGGATAAAATTCAATGGATCATTTTCTCCGATTCCATTTTAATCTCGATGCCGATGAGCCCGGGTCTGGACACCCTAAGTCAAACCAATCTTTATTTGGTTTTTTCCACAGTGTGTGCCTCTTTGCTCAACCAAACCTTTACAGCCGGCTTCCCTATTCGGGGTGGCATTTCGATTGGTGAATTTTTCATCGAAGATCGTTGCTTCGCCGGTCGACCCATCATCAACGCTTATCGTGTGGCGCAAGACCTTGAGATGTCGGGCTGCGTTTTGGATGAAAGCGCGGACACCTTTGTGAGCAATTTGCGCCGTCAGCTGGTTCAAAACCAACACACCGAAGCGCTCTCTAAGCTAGATCAAACCACCATCCTTTACATCGCGCCCACCAAAGTGGGTGAAGATGAGCGCTTTAGGGCAATTAACTGGGTCACTTTAGATAGCCCCGGCTTTCAAGCTATCGACGAAAATGTGCGCGACGCAACCTTAAAAGCCTTCCTGATGCACAATAAAATTGCGGTACCCAGCGTTCAGGGCAAGATTGTCAACACGGAAATGTTTATTCGCCACGTTTTAACCAACTTACACGCCTGGATTTGATGAACTCTTCACTTTAAACGTCTCAAAACATTCCACCTTACAACAGCGACTGGGCAAAAAACCCAGTCGTTCTTTTTAAACCATACACCATGGCCTCTTTAAGCCAACGCATCACCAAGACTGTGTTCAGACCTTAATAAACAGGCTCTTTGTTTTCGGTTACAATGCACATATGAATGACTACTTTACATACAATTACAAGTACTTTCTAATTGGAGCCTTAGCATTAGTGCTCCTTTTCCGCATGATTCGGAGTGCGCGTTACAAAAATGTCAACATTTGGCGGGAAATATTCATCCTCGCTTTGGTACTTTATGTCGCTTTTCTCAGCATTCAAACCTTTGAGGGTTTTAACATCCGGGTAAATGGCTTTCATCCTCTCTATAACCTTGAACCCTTCAAAAGTATCAAAACGATGTTTACGATCGGCATGAAGTATAACGGTCCCGAAACAATGCACCTTCATATTTCCACAATTTACATCAATTTGCTCGGCAATGTACTCATCTTTGCGCCGGTTGGTTTCTTAAGCGCGTTTCTCTTTAAAGAGCCCAAGTGGTATAAAAGTCTTTTAGCCGGGCTATCCCTCTCTATGACCATCGAAATAGTTCAACTCTTTTTACTGACACGCAGTTTTGACGTCGATGACCTTATCCTCAATGGTTTTGGCACCCTTTTAGGCTACCTATTCTTCAGACTTTTGGCATTGATGCCTTGGTTTAAGCGCTTTACATCTAAGATTGGTAGCAGCGACCGGCCTCAGGGCTGGCAATGGGCAACAGTCCTCATTCTCGCCATCGCTGGCTGGGCGCTGGCAATATTCTTGCAACAATATCGTGGGATACTAAAGTTGCCTTTGGGCTAATTGGAACACTGTGCCTGGGCTTAGCGTCTTAAAATAAGTCACGCATGCGGTTTTTCACGCATGAAAATGAGGAAAAATGAAAAAGAACTTTTTGTTGAGCATCAGCATCCTGATTATTGCCATTTTGGCTTTGTCGGCTTGCACGAACAAAAGCCAAAAGGTTGAAGTTGACCCGGCTTCGCAAACCCAGGTTGCCATTTTTGCACAAGCAACCCTAACCAAATATGCCGAATTGCAACCCACCGCAGCAGAAACAGATGAACCTACACCCGAACCTGAAGCGACACCTGTTCCTGAAGATGAATTGCCAGGCGAAGAACCCACTGAACCTCCAGCCGACGAAACCGAAGCACCCACAGCGCCACCAACTGCCATTCCACAACCCACCACGCCAGCCTCATTGCCAGAACCACCCGCGGGTTCTGAGCGCATCAGCTTTGCCGCTGGCACAACCAACAAAACCACAAGTGGCACTGTTGAAGCCAACCAAACCAAACCATATGTTTTTTGGGTCAGCAAAGGTCAGCTCTTTGAAGTAAACAACTCCGGAGACAACGCGGCTTTTATCGCTGTCAAATCGCCAAGTGGCAAAGTTTTGGTTGATTTCGCCAACCGCTGGCTCTGGTATCGTGATTTCGCCCAGGAGACCGGCGATTATGTTATCCAGGTTTCTGGCTTGGGTTACAAAAGCAACTTTAACTTAAAAGTTATCGCTCCGCAAAAGCTTGAATTTGCGCGCGGCACAAACAGCCTGACTGCCAAGGTCACCGTGCCTGCCAATTATGGGCACGAATTCTCGTTCTGGGCAGATGAGGGGCAAAAGATGAACATCAGTTTAAACCCCGCCGATCAATTTGTGCTCAGCATCATGAATGCCGATGGAACCATCATCTTGTCTGCTGCCAGCAATGCCAACACTTATGAGGGTGAATTGCCTAAAGCGGGCACCTATGTCGTGACCGTGCATAATACCACTGGCGCAGCGGTTAGTGCGGATTTTACACTCACTATCAAGTAAAAGCCTTAGCGCTTAGCCAATATAAAAAGCACAACCCCGTTTAGCGCGGGGTTGTGCTTTTAAATCGGATTTATTTCTGCTTATAGTCGCGCACGAACTGCTTTTGCAAGTAGGTATCTATCGCCCAAGGGATATACTGCCGAACCCAATCAACAGACTCGTCAGCACTTAAGCCCAAAACATCCTGAGCCAAACAAGCCACAAACATACCCGTGCGCCCCAAACCGGCGTGGCAATGCACGACAATGTTCTTACCCGCTTCTAAAAGCGCAATCACTTCAGCAATCGTCTCATCCCAGTGGCCCTTTGCTGGCGCGCTAAAATCCTCAGTTGGGGCGTGGATAACGGCAATGCCTGCCTCTGCGTAACGCTTAAAAAGATCCCCGCCCATGTTTCGCTGGGTTTCATCTTCAGGGCTCAAAACCACGACGACATCAATCTCCGCCTCAATAAAATGTGGAAAAACAGCATCCTCGGGGTCAAACATCCTGCTACCAGGCGTAGGTGAGCGATAAAGCTTTCCGGGTAAACCTAAGGGTAAATGGGTAAAAACCGGCGCGCCAGGGAAAGTCTCTTCGGGAGGTAAAACGCGCTTGCCGTCAGCATCAAAGAGGATCTCAAATGTCCCAAGTACAGCGGCAACCGGCAAACCGCCATAAATATGCGGAAAAAGCATCTTGCCACCTTCAAGGTTTTCATAAACAACCGGCGCATCCAACTTATCGGTATCAATTTTCAGGCAAATTAAATCTGGCGTGCTTGGATAAAAGGCGTTGGCAACGCGCTTGAGCTGGTAATGATCGGAACAATGGATAAAACCTTCAGTCGGAAAACCCTTGGGCAAATAAGTGCCTTGCTTCTGCGCGGCTTCCCATTCTGCTTTGGTGGTGAGGTGATAAATCATGCTTGGCTCCTTTCGCTAAACCTTTATTGTTTTACCATTAATGCAAAATAAATCCAATTCCAGGGTAAGCTCAAGCGCGAAAATATACCCTACACGAGAGGATTCCTTCGCCTTAATTTGACCGGCGCAAGTGCTTAAGACAATCCTGTTTATTTCCATCTAATCGTGCCTATTAATACTTTTCTTACCCTTTTGTGAACCCCAGTTTCTTGACTTCGGGGTATAATAGAGCTGAAGAGAAAAGGAGTTGGCTTGAAAGCAAAAGTTGACCAAAATTTATGTATCGGCTGTGGCATTTGCGAAGGTGATTTGCCTGAAGTTTTCTTGCTTGGTGATGCTGGTGTAGCTGAAGTCATCATGGATCCCGTTGAAGCGGAATACCATGAACGGCTCAAGCAAGTCGTTCTCGATTGCCCAACCACCGCCATCAGCATCGATGGTGATGAAGCAGATGATGCTGATGCTGACGCCCTGTCTGAACCCGAAGAGCACTTTGAAACAACAACAGACTGCTGTGGCGATGATGCCTCAGACGCTGTTGATGAAGAACCAAACCATACAAACACCGAAAGGAAAGAGAAAATGAAAGTTAAAGTCGTCGAAGATCTGTGCATCGGCTGTGGTATCTGCGAAGGTATCGCTCCTGAGGTTTTCAGCCTCGAAACCGAACCCTACGCTGTTGTTCTTTTGGACCCCGTGCCCGAAGAATTCCATGCAGCTACCAGAGAAGCCGCCGAAGCTTGCCCAGAAGCAGCTATCGTTATCGAAGAGTAAACCCTGTAAATTTCAAGGCACACCGTCATTTGAACAGGCGGTGTGCCTTTGCGTTTCTTTACCTTATAAACACATTTGGAATCCCACTTTGCTTTTCAGCTACAATACATCCATGAACCACCTTCGAGAACCCAATGGAACCCGAAAGCTTTAAGCCCAAACCGCCACTGCTAGCTGAATATCCTGTGGCGCGTGGTCAATATCTGGCTGATTCACAAGTAATGAGCCCGGATGAATCCTTCCGCTCTACACCAACAACCGACCCGCTTAACAGTAGCCAAGCTTCACAGGCTTTAAAAACCACAAAGGATCTCCTGTCCCAAAAGCCGGTTCCTCAAAGTAGCAAAACCTTTAGCATTATCATGCTCGCCCTCATCACCGTTGTTGGGGTTGCCCTGCTCATTTGGTTCGACATGGACGATATTACCGCCTTCATCGAAGCCAACCCCACCTGGGTGGTAGGGATTAGCCTTTTTGTTTTTGCCATATTGGGCTTCACCATTATCCCTTCAACGCCGATTTCCATCGTATTAGCCGTAGTCATGGGGCCCTGGCAAGCTATTTTGTGGGGCATGGTTGGCATGACCTTAGCCTCACTGATTGAGTATTTTGTGGCACGTCAGTTTTGTGATGTCTTTGACCTTGAAAATTGGCGCCAGAAACTCCCCAAGTTTTGGCGCGAATTACCTCTCGATTCCGTGGTAACCCTCATCTTTGGGCGCTTTTTACCCGGCCCAAAGGTCATCGCCCTTGGTGCTGCCACCTTGCGCGTGCCCATGTTCAAATATATTTGGACTTCTCTCGTTTCCAACTTGTTGGGCAATGTCATTGTTGTGCTCGCTTTTAGTGGCATCCTCAAACTTCCCTGGGGTAGCGCTTAATCATCACCGTTTTAATCAAAAACCGAAGCCACATCAGGAAAAATCAGTCCCATCGCCGTTACCACAGACATTAAAGCGTACAAAGTTTCAGCGCGAAATGTAACCTGCATGTTTTTAAGGCGGGCGCGCACAGTTCGGGTGCTGATGTGCAAATACCAGGCAATTTGATCAGTCGTTAGTCCGGAGCTCATCGCCTGCAAAATCTGAAAATCGCGCGCGTCAAGCTTAAAATCCTTAAAAACCTCAGGGGTCTGCGGGTTGGTAAGCAAAACGGCTTTGCCCACCTGTCGCGCCTGCCAGGCTTGGCTGGGATAAGCCTCATAGCCCAGATAAGCTTCCCAAAGTCCTTGGTTCACCCGCCCAACAATCGCGTCCGCGCGTTCATCTATTTCCAGAATACGCAAGGGCTCTTTATCACTAAAAACAAAAACCTGGGTCACTTTTGCTCTCTCTCGTTTTGAATTAGAATATCTGTTCTATATTATCGCCAAGAAAGATGCAAAAGTCAAGGCAATGCCTGAATTTAAACGGAATATGATGAAAGCCTAAAAAGCTATGATTTATTCCACGAAAATTGTTTCGATTTCTTTCTTGCGGTTATAACGATCAAGACCCCAAAACGACAATACAGCCAAAACACCAACCGCTGAAGCAAAAAACCAAGGCGCCTCAATACTGATGGTATCGCTCAGATAACCACCGACTAAGGGTCCCACCGACATTGCCAGTGGCCAGGTAAGCGCAAACATGCCAAGGTAGCGACCGCGTTTTTCGATGGGTGCCAGGTTAGCAACATAAGCCGATGCAGTTGGAGACACAATCAGCTCGCCGATAGTCAAAACCACCATACCCAACCAAAAACCCCAAAATCCGCGGGAAAAGGCAATGATTAACATCGATATCGGATAAAAAGCAGCACCCCAGGGCATCACTTGTGTGTCGCGCCAGCGTTGGCTAAAGCGAGTTATGGCAACTTGCAAGAAAATAACCATCAAGGCATTGGTTGTTGGAATATATCTGTAAATATCTTCACTAAAGCCGTAATTGGTCTTCATGTGCACCGCCAAGACCACCCAAATCATGGTGGCACAAATTTCCATAATGGTAAAAGAGATAATCATCCAGCTAAAGCGTCGGTTCTGAAGCGCCTCTTTGTAAATCACCAATTGCTGTTTGAGGGTTTCATGCGCCTGACCCTTCTGGAGGGTTTCTTTCAAAAAGACGATCACAATAATGCCGTAAACCAAAAGTGCAAGCGCTGCGCCAATAAAACCAATACTGTACGATTTTGCCAACACAAAGCCGCCCAAAAGCGGACCAAGAGCCACACCAATATTGCGCCCCATACGGACGATGCCATAGGCATCTTTGCGGTGTTCCGGTGCCACCATATCTGCCACGGTTACATCCGTTCCAACCCGGTAAAGTGGGCTAAAAAGACCCGCGAAAATTAAAAGAACCACAAAATGCCAATATGAGGTGGCAAAGTTGTATCCGGCATAAACTAGTGCGGCGCCTATCAAGCCAACCGCCATAATCACTTTGCGCCCAAAGCGGTCAACCAATGCGCCTGCCAAAATGGAAGAAACCAAAGCCGCAATCGAGTTGAAGCTCATCAAACCCATGATTGCCGCCATGGGCATGCTCAATTTGCTGCTGGCGTAAATCGTGAGGAATGGCCAAATCATGGTCGTACCCGTTGAGGATATGACCAAGCCAACAAACATCAGCCAGAATTGTGGCGAAAAGCTGGGTTTTGTCTTTCCAATGTGTTCACTTTGCAAAGTCATACAAAAGGGCTCTCGTCTGGATGCTGGTGCTTGCTATCTCAAGCACCTAATCCATCGTCTTTTTGATCTTAAAACTTGAGACGATTTTATCGAATGTTCGAACCGTGGCGTTCCACTCTTCCCGGTTTGCCATTGCTACAAAAGCGAGGGTATGGTCGGGATGGCTGGCGATGACAACACGCCCTACCTGGTAACTTTCACCATCTGGTTTGGCGAAATCAAGTGCCATTGCCGGCTTTTTGTCAATTTTGAGCTCATTTTTGTTATAGATCTCATAACTTTCATCAATAAGCGCCGACATCCACTGTTCAATTCTTTCACTGCTGAGTTCTAAATGATTTTGAAGCTCGTCTTCTGCGGTTTTAGAAAAATAAAGGTAAATGCGAAAGGATTCTTCTGAGCCATCATAGGTTTCTGGCGCAATTAAGAACTGGGCTTCATCCTCACCAGGAACATGGCTAATCTGCCATCCTTCAGGCAAAGAAATGTTAAAAGTGAGGGTCTCATCCTGCCATGGTTTTAAGGGCAAAGCTCTGGCTTGGAAAACACAAGCCCCACAAACAAGCAGGGCTAATAACGCGAATAAGGCTAAACGAAATCGCATTGGCATACATGCATTGTACCCGAAAACACGATTATAATGACGCCATGCTAAACAATGAGGCTGCAAAAACTACACCCTTTGAGATCAAGGTCATTTACAGCAAACGCAAGACCATCGAGTTGCGCTTTTTGGACGCCGACCTCTTGCAGATTAAAGCCCCAAACCGTACCAGCAAGCAAAAACTGGCAGATGTTTTGCTCCAAAAAGCCGACTGGATTGCTAAAACCAGGCGCACTTTGGCCGAACGTTGGCAAACGCCTCAGATGAAGCAGGGTGAACAGATCCTCTTGCTTGGCAGTTGGCATAGCCTCAAGATCCTTAGCACGCCCAACGCAAAACCCCAAATCAGCGAGACTGGCGTCATCACCATTGGTAAATCCCTCGCTGAGGCTGGCGCCAGCGCTTTGGTGCCCCTATATCGCCAGCTTACCCGACAATGGACAGAGCATTACGCTCAACTTTATGCCCAGCGGTGGCAGCTCGCGCACCAAGGCATCCGCATCACCAGCGCCAGCACCCGTTGGGGCTCCTGTGGACCTAAGAACACCCTGAATTTTTCCTGGCGTTTGGCTATGGCGCCGTTAATTTCAATCGAGTACCTGGTGGTTCACGAGCTTGCGCACATCAAACATCGCGACCACAGCAAAGCTTTTTGGCAGTTTCTCAAACAAATGATGCCACATTTTGAAGAGGGTCAATCCTGGTTGAAGCAAAATGGCAATAAATTACCCAAAATCAAGCCTTAGTCGGCTAAATGAAAAGGCTTGAGATGGGCATCATACGATATTAGCGTTACAATTGGGGTAACTAGGACTATTAGACTTTGGAGGTTTTTAAATGAACCCAATACTTTTAATCATCTTAATCATCCTCGGGCTTATTCTGGCAATTATCGCCGCAATAGCGATTATCCGTGCCACGCAATTCCCAATCAACCTTGGCGAGCCTGCGGATATTTACCTGCCAGAAATTGATGGCGAACAGGTTGCCAAGCATATTGGTTTGGCACTTCAACTTAAAACAATAAGCCACCAGGACCCCGCAAAAACGGATCCTCATCCTTTTGTCGGTTTACGCAACCTGCTACACACGCTTTATCCGGCTGTTTTTGACCGCCTGGAAGAGGAACTCATCAACGAGCACGCCATTTTGCTCACCTGGCAAGGCGCTGACCCCACACTCGAGCCTATTGCGTTCACCTCGCATCAAGACGTTGTGCCGGCTGATGAGGGTCCCGACTCAACCTGGACCTACCCACCTTTTAGTGGCACGTTGGCTGATGGCTACGTTTGGGGACGTGGCGCGCTGGACACCAAGCTGACCATCATTGGCATCCTCGAAGCCGTCAACAACCTCTTGCGTGAGGGTTTTGAACCTCAACGCACCATTTACCTTGCCTTTGGTCATGACGAAGAAGTTTCGGGCATCTATGGCGCCAAAGCCATTGCTGAGCATCTTGAGTCGCGTGGCATTAAGCTGGCGTTTCTCTTGGATGAAGGTGGCGTGGTTAGCTCCGGCATCCTGCCACAGGTTGAAGCACCGGTTGGCTTGATTGGTGTCGCTGAAAAAGGACATGTTTCGCTCAAACTTCGCGCAGAAGTTAAAGGCGGGCACAGTGCCTACCCACCGGAAAACACTGCCATCGGCGCGCTCAGCCTGGCAATTGCCACCTTGGAATCGAATCCCTTCCCACAAACCTTGGATATGCTCGAGTTTATGATGAGTTTTGTGGGTGATGAATTACCCTTTGGCCAACGACTGGCATTAGCCAATCCCTGGCTTTTTGGCAACGCCGTTCGGAAAAAAGCCGCCGCCGACAAACACCTCAACGCGATTACCCGAACCACCCTCTCGCCAACGATTATCAAAGCCGGAGATGCTGAAAACGTGTTGCCCTCAGTCGCCGAAGCGATTGTTAACATTCGCATCATGCCCGGGGAAACACTGGCAAGCACTTATGAATACGTGCGCGATTTGGTGGCAGATGATGTTATTTCTGTCCTGCCCGCGCATGGCGATCAACTCATGGGTGAGCATGGCTGGGACCCGGTGGATATTTCTGACATCGACTCACCGCACTTCCACATGCTTTGCCAGCTCATTCGGTCTTCGTTCCCAGGCGCGCAAGCTGCACCCGTGCTTATGCCCGGCGCAACCGACGCGCGACATTACCACAAGATTTGCAAGCGTAGCTTCCGCTTTACGCCCGTTATGATTAGCCCAGAAGAGTCCAACCGCACCCACGGTGTGGACGAGCGCCTCTCCTTTGAGAACGCCGGCAAGATGGTTGCTTTCTTCCAGGTGTTAATCGAAAACATGAGTGCTTTGAGTGCTCAAGCCGATCTGGGCGGCTATGATGAAGACGAAGTTGAAACTTTGGAAGAAGATTTCAACCAAAAAGCCATTCGTGAGATGAACGAAGCTTTGCCCACCCGACCGCTTCGCCAAAGACCACCTGCGGCAGCCGTTTTTGAACCGGCAGACCCATTGCCCATGCCTGAAACATCGGTTCAACATGAAATCAGCCTGGAATCGGCTGAGCCAGATCAACCTGCTGAAAAGAAAGCCGATTTCGTGTTTGATGATGATTTCATAGATGACTTTGACGATGACGCCCCGCTCAAAACCAAACCTTTAAAGAAAGATGAATAATGCAATTACCCGGAAAGAATACTAAACCCTATCTCGCCATCATCCTCGTGTTGGCGATCATCTTTTTTGCCATTTGGACGCTTTTAGGAATCATTTTGATTCGCGGTATCAAGGCAATACCAACAAGCTCTCAAGCAACCGCTGAGCTTGTTCTTGAAACACAGCCCACCAAACCGCTGCCCAATAAAACGCCACAACCCAAACCTACCGAAGAAGTCGATGACCCGGTTGAAACACAAGAGCCCGATCCTGAACCTGAACCCGAGCCTGAACCTGGCTCAGTTGCCACACTTGACCCACAAACAGAAGAAATGATGGACCGCATCGAACAACAGGTTAGCGAAGTGCGTTCTTTAACCATGGATAAGCGCATCCCACGCAAAGTGCTTACCTCCGAAGAACTTCGCGTCTATGTGGAAGAAGAAATGCTTGAAGAGTTTGATGACGAAGGCTCGCTTGAAGATATGCGCAAGTACGCGCTTTTGGGTTTCTTTGAACGCGGTTTTGAATTGCGCCCTCTGCTTGAGGACCTCTACTCAGAGCAAATTGCTGGCTTTTACAAAATAGAAGAAGGTGAAATGTACGTCATCGCGGATGAAAAACTAACCATCAACGAACGTCTCACCTACGCCCATGAATATGTTCATGCTTTGCAATATGCCAACTATGACTTTGAAAATGAGCTAAATTACAACGATGATGCCTGTGAGGATGATTCTGAGCGATGCGCGGCAATCCTGGCACTTATTGAAGGTGATGCCAGTTTTAGCCAGTTTAGATGGTTCGAAACCTTCTCCTCAGTCAATGACATTGTTGAGCTGCTGGCGAGCATGGAAGACTACGAAAGCCCTGTTTTAGACACCGCGCCACCTTATCTTTCTGCCTCACTCATGTTCCCTTACGATCAAGGCACAACCTTTGTGAAACAACTTTACAGCCTCGGTGGCTATGACGCCATCGACGAAGCCTTTAGGACTAAACCACCCTTAAGCACTGAGCAAATCATGTTCCCTGAACGCTACCCGGATGACCAGCCCCTCAAGCCCGAAATGCCTGCTGATCCAGCGCTGCTCCTCGGAGATGACTGGGAATTAAGCGATTCGGGTACTGTTGGCGCCTGGGATATGTTTATGATGCTTACCAAAGGACTTGAAAGCGCCGCTCAACTGGATGATGCCACAGCACTCGATGCCGTTGAAGGCTGGGGTGGTGACACCTACCATTTTTATCAAAACAAATCGCAGGATGAGTTTCTTTTTGTGATGTACGCCTTATGGGACACCGAAAAAGACAGTCAGGAAGCCTTAACCGCTTTCAATGACCAGCTTGTCAGGCGCTTTGGTCAGCACCAGAATGGCTTACATGACAGCCACGGCTATTATGCCAGACTGTTACAACAAGGCGACAATGGTTTTGTGCTGATTATTTCAGAAGGGCTCGAGAGCTTAAATACAATCTACGAAGGCTTTAAGAAATAACCAGAAAAAACAGGTCGAAAAGAGCCTTTATGCATCGCAAACCCCAAACTTTTCAATCAAGCCTTGACCGCACAATGGTCAAGGCTTTGCTCTTTGATATTGATGGCACACTCTCAGACAGCGATGATGAAATGGTTGCCTCTATTTACGCGCGCATGGCATGGCTCAATCCACCCTTTGAGGAGCAAAAAATTCACGCCTTTGTGCGCAAGATGGTGCACTTTATTCAAGCCCCTGCTAATCGCTTTTTGGCATTTATGGACCATATCGGCATTGACAAGCATCTGGCGCGCTTTTTGGATCATCGCGCAGGCAAGAAAACGCCCATTCCGGAGGATTTTCCGGTTATCCCTGGCGTAAGACCCATGCTGGATGCCCTAAAAGACCGCTATCCCTTTGCGGTTGTTTCAGCGCGCAATGGCGTTACCGTGCAAAAATTTTTGAGTGTCAACAAGCTTGAAGATTATTTTGAGGTTGTGGTCAGTTCGCAAACCTGCGAAAAAACCAAACCTTTTGCCGACCCGCTGCTCTACGCAGCCAATGAACTGGGCGTCCCCATTGAAAACTGCTTGATGATTGGTGATACCCTTACCGATGTTCGCGCGGCATTGGCGGCTGGTGCACAGTCACTTTCTGTTTTGTGTGGATTTGGCACAGAAAAAGAGCTGAAAAAGAGTGGCACGCATCACATCCTGGAAAGCACCAGCCTTTTGGCAGCTTATCTTCTCAGCCACGACGATTAAAGCTGTTCTTCAATTGTTTCCTTTTCTAAATCTGAAAGCAAAATACCACCAGGCTCCTGGTCGTCCAGGCTTGCCACGGGTTTGTACAATAGGGCGACCAGTGCCATCAGGAAACAAAAGCCACCACCAATAACAAACCAAGCCCCGATGCCGATCGTTTCGGCAATCGGCGCAGCGATAACTAAACCAATCGGCACAGTTGCGGTAATCATCGAACTCATCACCGTAAAAACACGCCCTTGCATCTCTGGGGGAATCTTATCTTTCATCAAGGCGCTTAAGGGACCATTTGTTATTACAACCATTATCGCTGTGAAAATCATCACACCGATTGCTACAAAAAACGCAGTCGGTGGCAAAAGACCAAAAGTGATCAACCCAAAGCCCATACCGAAAAGTCCCAGGATGATGCTTCGCACCTTTTTCTTAAAACCGCCCCAAACTCCTAGTATGAGACCACCAACTATAATGCCAACCCCAAACGAGGAACTGAGCGCGGCGTATTCTCCAGCCCCTCTTTGAAAATGGTTTTGCACATGCAAAGGCAACAGGCTAAAGGCTGGCCCAATGGTCATGTTAATCATTGTGCCAAAAATGATCAATATTAAAATACCACGCCAACTGATAACATACTTAAAGCCCTCTTTGACATCCTTTAGAATCGTTTTTGGCGTGACATGCGCGACGTCATCCTTGCGCACAGGTTGAGGCACTTTTACTGTAAAAATAAGCAGTAATATGGCGATGGCGGCAGTGACGGTATCGACTGCCAGCACACCTTGAATAGGCAAAAGGCTGAAAAGCAAAGCGCCCAAAACAGGTGAAACGATTTGGATAATGCCGTCAACGGCCTGTTGGATCCCAGCAAAGCGCGTGTAATGCGCACGGGGAATCATCAAGGTGAGCGAAGCGGTTATTGCCGGACCCTGGAAGATACCCGCTAGAGAACGCAGAAAAAGGATGGCGTAAATATGCCAGATTTGGATTAAGCCCGTCGCGAAAAGAACGACCAACACCAAAGTAGCCAACGCCACCAAACCGTCTGAAATAATCATGGTCAGCTTGCGGTTCCAACGGTCCACCAAGGCGCCCGCAAATGGTCCCAGGAAAACCGAGGGCAGGGTGCCAGTAAGCGTGGCGGTCAGCAGAGTGATCGCCGAGCCAGTTTCTTTGGTGAGGTACCAAACCAGCGCGAATTGCACCAAAGCACTCCCCAGCATCGACAAAACCTGGCCAATGCCCATCGGCAAGTAATTGCGCAACCAGTTCTCAGGAGGCTTAATCTGGCTTGGTGCCTGGATTGTTGAGTCTTCAGTCACTGTGCTTAAAGCATGGTCGCTGATTGAGATCCCATTACTATTTTCAGCAAAGTCTTCAGGAATATTTTCTTGAGTTTTAGCATTTTCAAAGTCTTGTTTCATTGTCTCTCTTTTCTGGACTCTGGTCATTGTACTTTAATATGTTTTTCCTATGTCAGAAGAATTCAATTTTTGCACCTTTTGTCCATTTTTTGACACCGGCATTATTCTTGTTTTTTCTCAACCCCTAGACCATACAACAAAATCCTCCGAATGGGAGGATTCTGTACTGAACTGCACGTCATTCAACGTGAACGGTCTTTAGAAACTACTCTTGAGGGTCTTGCTCCTGGCTTGCGTTCAACACGATGCCATTCGGACCCTGTTGGTCATCAAGCGTTGCCAAGGGTTTATAGAGCAAACCAAAAACGCCCAGAGCCAGGCACACACCGCCTCCAATCAAGTACCAGGTGGATATGCTCAACAATTCGGCAATTGGCGCGGCAATAATCAAGCCCAGCGGAACCGTTGCCTGCACCATCGAGCTCATCACGGTAAAGAACCTGCCTTGCATCTCGGGAGGAATCTTTTCTTTCATCGCCGCGTTTAGCGGACCGCTAATCATGACGAACATAAAACCGATAAGAACCATTAATCCGACTGAGAAATAATAACCAGTACGAGGTAAAAGCCCCAAAATAAACATGCCCGAACCCAAACCGAGGATGCCCATCATCACAGTCATGATTCGCCGCTTAAAACCGCCCCATAAACCCAGACTGATGCCTCCAATAATCGTGCCGATGCCAAGCGCTGAATTCAAGCCCGCGTAAGCGCTGGCGCCTCTTTGAAAATATTCCTGGACAAACAAAGGCAAAAGGTTGAGCGCCGGCATTGAAACCATATTGATAATCGTGCCTCCTATCAAGAGCAAAAGCACACCTTTCCAACTGACCACAAACCTAATGCCCTCTTTAACATCGCGGAGAACCAGCTTGGTGGTAATCAGAACCCTGTCCTTACTGCGTTGAGGCTGGGGAACCTTTACCAGGAAAAGAAGCAAAAGGATGGCGATGGTCGCGGTTACGGTATCTATCGCCAAAACTGCTTGCATCGGCAAATAGGCAATCAGCAAGGCGCCCAGTGGCGGAGCTACAATATTGATGATGCCATAAACCGATTGTTGCATACCCGAATAGCGCGTGAAATGCTCTTTGGGAATCATCAGGGTGCTAGAGGCATTTAAGGCTGGTGCCTGGAAAATACCCGCCAGCGACCGCACAAACAAGATAATGTAGATATGCCAAATGGCGATGCGATTGGTCGCGAACAAAATGACCAAAACCAATGTCGCCAGCGCCACCAAGCCATCCGAGAAAATCATGGTCAGCTTTCGATTCCAGCGGTCCACCAGGGCACCCGCGAAAGGACCCAGAAAGACGGCTGGAAGCGTGCCGGTGAGGGTGGCGGTCAGCAGGGTCAACGCCGAACCAGTTTTTTGGGTGAGATACCAAATCAGCGCGAACTGTACCAAAGCACTTCCCAGCAAAGAAAGCACTTGACCAATGCCCATCGGTAAGTAATTGCGCAACCATCTATCAGGCGGTTTTATTTGACTTGTCGGCGGATTTGCAGATTCTTCTGCGGTGTTTAGATCAAAAAGGTTCTCGCTTGCATGGGTGGAGTACGCTTCAATCTGTTCTTTAGGCAGGCTGTCTGGTGGCGTTTCGCTTTTTGGGTTTTGTGTCATATTTTCTCTTTTCAAATACTGTTGCATTGTACTTCACTTAGCAAACTTGGTGTAAACAGCAATCAAACATCGCTAAATCCGCCCTTATGGCATAAAACTCACTTCCTGGCACTTAGCTCCAATCAATTTACAAGTGTTCAATTTTATGCCAATAGCATGTAAAATAGGGTAAACCTTTACTGGACGGTAAAAATGAGACGATCTAAATTCCGTGAAGAACATCAACTGAAGTACCCCTACCCGCGCTACCAATTCAGACGCAGTTTATTACGTGGGGGCATCAATTTTTTGGCTTGGCTCTTGCTCAACTATGAGGTTGAGGGCAAAGAAAACTTACCCAAAGAGGGTCCCTTATTAGTTGTTTGTAATCACTTTCACTTTTTAGACACTGTGGCAGCAATCCACGTATCCAAGTATCCGCTTGAATTTATCAACGACGCTGGAATGCCCATGGCGCCAGGTAAATTGAGATTCATCCCCGGTTTATGGAAAACGCTGCGGATTGAGCAAGGTACGGCGAACCTCGAGGCGATTCGCGCCGCTGAAGCGATTTTGGCGCAGGATGGCATTTTGGCAATCATGCCTGAAGGTCATGTTAGCAAACCGCCCTTGCGTGAAGCTTTGCCCGGCGCGGCATTTTTGGCACTTCGCTTGGGCGTACCCATTTTGCCCGTAGGAACATTTAGCAAAGATGATTGGGACATCTTTGGCACACTGCGCAAGAAAAAGCGCAAGGCACACGTCATCACCCGCATTGGCAAACCTTTTGGTCCGCTCAAACCGGAAAAGGAAGGTGCCCGCCCTGGACGAGAAGATGTTCAGCGCGCGGGGCATGAAATTATGCGCCAAATTGCCGCGCTCTTACCTCCCGAAACACGCGGCGCCTTTGGCTGATTATTGCCCGTGCCTGGCGATATTAACGCGCTTTATACACTCATTTGGTATCCTATACTGGTTGTTAGCTTGCTTTGGCGAGGGATTTAATTATGGAATATAAGGACTATTACAAGACACTGGGCATTTCTAAAACCGCAACTGACGATGAGATCAAAAAGGCTTATCGTGATTTAGCGCGCAAGTATCACCCGGACGTTAACAAAGATCCCAAAGCCGAAGAGATGTTCAAGGAAGTCAATGAAGCCTACCAGGTGCTTTCTGACAGCGAGAAACGCCAAAAATATGATCATTTAGGCTCAGAATGGCAACAATACCAACGCTCAGGCGGACAGCCAGGTGGCTTTGATTGGGGTCGCTGGCAACAACAGCCTGGGCAAGGCACATCTTATCGCACCATGACGCCTGAGGAGTTCCAAGAGATTTTTGGAGGCAGCGGCGCCAGTGGTATGGGTGGTTTTGGCGGCTTGGGTGGCTTTTCTGATTTCTTCAATTCACTTTTTGGTGGCGGTTTTAGCGGTGGTTTTACAAGTGGTCCAGGCACCGAAAGTGTTTATAATCAGGGTGGCAGAACCTACCGCACTCAAGCGCCCGCACGACGGGATATGGAGCACGAGGTTGAAATCACGCTGGAAGAAGCTTATAGTGGCACATCACGCAGTTTGCAATTCGTTGATGGGCGCAAAATAAACGCCAGCATCCCTGCCGGCGTGGACACCGGCTCTAAAGTGCGCTTGAGCGGTCAGGCGGATGGCGCGGACTTGTATCTGCTCATCAAAGTACTCCCACACAAAACTTTCACCCGCAAGGGCAACAATCTGCAGCTTGACCTGCCGGTTGATTTCTACACCGCCGCATTGGGTGGTGAGGTTGAAGTGCCAACCATGGGCAAAACGGTAAAGCTCAACATCCCGGCTGGCACAAACAGCGGCAAAACGTTTAGACTCAAAGGCTTGGGCATGCCCATTTTGAGAAAGAAAGGTGAAAAAGGCGATCTTCTTGCCAAAGCGGTCATCCATCTTCCTAAACCCTTGAGCCAGGCTGAGAAAGAAAAGCTGCAAGCGATAAAAGACGAATATCATAGTTAAAAATAAGCTTTAATACACATTGCCAATGCCGCCTAAGCCTTTGCAACCGCGTCCAGCCGGCTTTTTGTCAGTTATATCTGACACATTCCAACATTTAGCCATTTTTGTCAGTTATATCTGACACTCTCCTTGATTTTTATGCTTTTGTCAGTTATAACTGACACATAACAAATGAGTTGGATCATCTAACCTCACCTTTGACCTGCGTGGAGGCGTGGATTGAAACATCATAAAAAAACAAGCTGAGTAAATTGGGAGTTGTGCATGGCGGGGACGCCATGCACCAGATACTAGATACCAGGAACCAGATGGCTGAAACCGAAAACCAGAATTCAGTAATAAAGATTCTGTAGCCACAACCAACCTGCAATAGCCCACGCCAAAGACAGGCAACGAGCAGTAGCCATTTGTTTCAAAAGTGACTTGTTGTGCCATAAACTAACGGAGAAAACACTATGATTATTCGTCACACTTACCTGGACCGGATTAAGCCTTTTATTGATAAACCACTCATCAAGGTTCTTACCGGGGTGCGCCGGAGCGGAAAATCTGTCCTCCTACAACAGATTCAAAATTTGCTCCTTGAAAAAGGCGTCCCCGCTTCCCACTTCTATGTCATCAACTTTGAGTCTTCCGAGGCATTACATTTTCAGAATGGGACCGACCTCATTCAGGATATCCGCCAAAAACACGGGGAGACCAAAGATAAACTTTACATTTTCCTTGACGAGATCCAAGACCTTTCCGGCTGGGAAAAAGCGGTCAATGCCCTGCGTGTTGATTTTGACTGCGACATTTATATCACCGGTTCAAACAGCACCTTGTTGTCTGGTGAGCTTGCCACACACATAGCCGGAAGATATGTTTCTTTTGATGTTTATCCTTTTTCTTTTATGGAATTTCTGGAGTTACTCCGTAAAACAGACCCTGGGATTAGTGAACAAAAGGCTTTTGAGAAATACATCAAGCTGGGAGGTATGCCCTTTTTACACCACATCAATTTTGAGGAAGAACCTTCCAAGCAATATCTAGAGGATCTTTATGCTTCCGTATTAATTAAGGACGTCGTCAGTCGCAACAACATTCGAGATGCTGACCTTTTGCAAAGACTCGTTCTCTTTTTGATTTCAAACATTGGCAATCCTTTTTCTGCTCGTAGCATCTCAGCTTATTTAAAAAATGAGTATCGAAATATTGCCCCTGAAACGGTCATCAACTATATCAAAGCTTGTGTAGACGCTTGCTTGTTTTATCCTGCAAAGCGTCAGGACCTTGTCGGCAAGAAAGTACTTCAAATTGATGAAAAGTATTATCTGGTAGACCACGGTATCCGTCAGGCAATTTATGGAGAAAACGAGCGTGATATTCATCTTGTGCTTGAGAATATCGTTTATATGGAATTACTCCGCCGTGGATACAAGGTAAGTGTTGGAAGAATAGGAGACAAAGAGATTGATTTTGTTGCCCAAGATGGCTATCAGAGGCTATATGTTCAGGTTTCCTACTTGATGGCGGATGAAGCCACTTTGGAGCGCGAGATTCGTCCACTCTTATTAGTTCAAGACAATTATCCAAAGCTCATCATTTCTATGGATCCCATCAATCGAAGTACCCAAGGAATTCAGCACTTCCCAATCGTAGAGTTTCTCCTCAGATCAGGCACTTTATAGGCTACAATAGAGCAGTATGGAAAAAACCTTTCGCAAACACATCACCGTTTTTGCTGGCTCAGCAGATGGTCTGCCTGAAAGCCACCTCAAAGCTGCCTGGCACCTGGGCGCCACCCTCGCCAGGCAAGAGCGCACCATGGTTTATGGCGCTGGCTCAACCGGTTTGATGGGTGCCGTTGCCGATGGGGTGCTTGAAAACAAAGGGCAAGTTATTGGCGTGATTAATGACGGGCTCAACCTTGAACACCTCATCCACACCCGTTTAAGCAGTCTGGAAACCGTTAGAGACATCCAAACCAGGCAAAAACGCATGCTTGACCTCGCCGATGGCATCATCGCCCTGCCCGGGGGTTATGGCACTTACTACGAAACAATTGAAGCGCTCACCTGGGCACAAATTGGCTTACATCGCAAGCCCATCGGACTGTTAAACATCGAAGGTTATTTTGATCCATTCGTTAAAATGATTGAGCACAGCATCGACCTGGCATACATTTATCCGGAGCACCGCGGGCTTTTTGTCGTTGCTGATGAACCCGAAGCGCTTTTGCAAATGCTGGATTGTTTCATCCCGCCGAAGAATATGAACAGGTGGTTAGACCGCACATGATGGATCAAATCTCTGTCCTTTTTATTGACCTCGACGACACTGTATATCCCAGCTCTCTCAATATTTGGCCCTTTTTTATGGAGCGCATTCAGAGCTACTTGCGCGAGGTTCTTGGCATTGAACAAGAAGATACCGTAGCATTGCAACACCGCCTTTTTTTGCAATATGGCACAACCTTACGTGGCTTGCAGGTTGAATACGGCATTGACATGCACGAATACCTTGACTGGGTTCATTCGATTGACCTTTCTGCGCATGTCTTCCCCGACCCTGAGCTACGCAAAGCGCTTCAAAGCTTGCCACAGCCAAAGTGGATTTTTACCAACGCCAGTGTCGCCCATGCTGAAAACATTTTGGGCTTAATGAACTTGCGCGATCTATTTGTGGATATTATCGACGTGGTTGCCACATCGCCTTACTGCAAACCGCAACCCGGAAGTTATGAGATTGCCCTCAGATTAGCCGGCAACCCACAACCTGAGCGCTGCCTCTTTTTGGATGATCGCAGCGATAACCTGGATACCGCACGCAAATTGGGTATCCACACCTTGCAAGTTAAACCGGTGCCTGATGGCAAGCACCCATCCATCAGCCACTTGATACACTTGCCTGATTACTTACGCAACAATAATCATAAAAAAAGTATATAAAACGAAGCCACACACCTTGTTAATCATCTATATAAGAAGTGAATACGGCACGATTATGGTATTCTTAAGCACTGTACCCAAACAACACGCCAAGTTGTGTTGAAACAGGAGGACTCTATGCAAAACAATTCAAACCGCACAGCTATAACCATCATTCTGGTTATTCTCATTGTGATGACCTCATTTGCTACTGGTTTGGCAACGGGAAGCCTGGTGAAAAATAACCCCATCCGCACCGCTTTGGGTTATGACAAACCCAGCTCTTTAGCCACTAGTGGCACACAATGCCCAGACTGCAGGTGCCCAAGCCCCAGCGGCAACGCTGAAGGACTGGAATGTGAGCCTTGCCCCGCAGTTCAATTTGGTGAAGATGCAGAAAAATGCTCCGAGTATGTCAGCTCTTCAACCCCGCGGGAACTGCAAACGCTCTTTAAACCATTCTGGGAAAGCTGGGCGCATTTGCACAAACATTACGTTGATCAACCCCTGGATGATGTCATCTTAATGCGTGGCGCAATTGAAGGCATGTTGGCAGCCACAGGCGACAAGCACACCTCTTATATGGACCCACAAACCTACGAGCAAGCCAATGCTGAAATGGAAGGCTCTTATACAGGCATTGGCGCCTGGGTGAACACTTCAGGCGAATTTGTTGAAATCGTTTCGCCCATGAAAGGCTCCCCAGCCGAAGAAGCCGGCTTAAAACCAAAAGACATCGTCATCGCAGTCAATGGTCAGGATGTTTCTGGCACCGCTGGCGACATTGTATTGCAATCCATTTTAGGCCCTGCCGGTGAAGTGGTTGTGCTGACCATCCGCCGTGGAGATGAAGTTTTTGATGTAAGCATTACCCGCCGGGTTATTAATATCCCTGTTGTGGAATACGAAATGCTGGAAGGCGATATCGCCTATATCGCGCTGTATACCTTCAACGACAAGGCAGTAGAACAAGTAAGCAATGCCTTGGATAATCTTATGCCCCAAAACCCCAAAGGGCTCATCTTTGACTTACGTGACAATGGCGGCGGATACCTTTATGCTTCAATTGAAATTGCCTCCATGTTTATTAAAGACGGCGTGATTCTTTATGAAGAATATGGTGATGGAACCCGTGATACTTACAAAGCCTCTGGCAAGGTCAAAGCAGCAGATGTGCCCATGGTTGTACTGATAAATGCCGGTTCTGCCTCCGCATCAGAAATTGTGGCAGGCGCATTGCAAGACCGGGGTCGTGCCAAGCTTTTAGGCACAGTCAGTTATGGCAAGGGCTCTGTGCAGAGTTGGATTGACCTTTCAGACAACGAGGGTGGCGTGCGCATTACCATCGCACGCTGGCTAACACCAAACGGTAATCAAATCGCGGAGATTGGGCTTACCCCGGATATCGAAGTTGCGATAAGCGATGCAGATATCGAAGCTAAACGTGACCCGCAACGGGATGCCGCGATTGAGTATTTGCAACAATAAGCCGTTGTGCCGTAAAAAGGAGTAAAAATGGGCTTTTTTAACTTTGGCTATCTGCTCTTCATGTTGCCTGGCTTGCTTTTGTCGATCATTGCCAGCATCGCCGTAAAAAGCGCCTATAACAAATGGAGCCAAATTCGCAATGCGCGCAATGTCACCGGCTTGGAAGTGGCAGATTATTTAAAAAACCAGAACGACCTAAATAACGTTCGCCTGGCACAAACGCAAGGCTCCCTCAGCGACCATTACGACCCCCGCAGCAAGACGCTGGCGCTCTCTCAGGGCGTGGCAAACCAGCCGTCCGTAGCAGCTATGGCTATTGCCGCGCATGAACTTGGACACGCGCAACAGGATAAAGAAAATTATGTGCCAATGCGCTTTCGTCGTGTTTTGGTTCCCGTGGTCAACATTGGCTCTAACATTGGCATGATTCTGGTCATGGCAGGGCTGATCTTAAACCTGCTCGGTTTGGCAACCATTGGGATTATCCTCTTTGCCAGCACCACCTTGTTTTCACTGATTACCGTACCGGTGGAACTGAATGCCTCCAGACGCGCCAAAGTGATGCTCGAAAGGAGCCAACTGATAACGAGCGAGGAAGAGCGAAAAGGTGTGAACAAGGTGCTCAACGCAGCCGCCTGGACCTATGTGGCTGGTTTGGTGACCTCCATCATGCAGCTAATGTATTATGTCAGCCTGGTGAGTGGTGGTCGCCGCAGGTCATAAAGTATTTGTTTTTCCATAAAGTTAAGATATAAAAACGCTCCGGTTGGAGCGTTTTTAGTTTTAGGTACCTGTTTGTACAAATTGCGCATTTTTGTTTGTACATTTTGCTCATTTTCGTTTGGTCACATTGTTTACTTTCGTTTGTACATATTGCGCGGTTTCTTTACTGTTGTACTAAACGAACATTTCCCGCCACTATCCATACGCAATTGTGCGAACTTCTACTTCGATAGCCGTCTAACAAGGTATAATTTTGTTATCTATAACAAACTGGAGATTACTATGACAACAACACCTCCCAGATGGGACCTTTCCAATATTTACACAGGCCTCGATGACCCCAAACTCGCCGAGGACATTAACGCACTCAAATCAATCACCGAAGGCTTAAGCGCCTATTACGAAGAAAAACTCGCACCCGCACTCGAATCAGAAACCACACCCGAAGCTTTAAGCGAACTGCTCAACCATGTCATTGACACACGCAACGAGCTCAGCATCAAAATCAATGCTGTGATGGGCTTTTTAGGACTAACCCTCAGCGTTGATTCCTTCAACAAGGAAGCTGAGCAGCTTTACTCCAAGGTGCAAATTGGCTTGGTGCCCCTCAGCAACCTGGGCAACCGCATTAGCGCCTGGTTGGGCAAGCTTGGCGATCGCCTGCCAGCAGCTTTGCAAGTGCCTGGCTCAGCGCATGACCACGCTTTCGCGCTCCTCGAAGAAGCCGAGCAAAGTCGTTACATGATGAGCGAAGCCGAAGAAGAACTCGCCAACGAACTCAGCCTTTCAGCCAGCAACGCCTGGGAAAACCTGCAAGGCACACTCACCTCTCAAAAGAGCGTGGACTTTGAACTCGATGGTGAAATGCAAACCCTGCCTCTGCCCGCGCTGATCAATCTGCGCAGCCATCCTGACGCCGACACCCGCGAACGTGCCTACAAACGCGAGATGGAAGTCTTTGAAGAGATGAAAGAGCCTCTCGCCGCCTGTCTCAACGGCATCAAAGGCGAAGTTAATGTGCTCAACCGTAAACGTGGCCGCCAGGATTGCTTGCACAGCTCCCTGGACATGGCACGCATCGACCGCGAAACCCTGGACGCGATGATGGGCGCGATGAAGGACTCATTGCCCATGTTCCGCGATTACTTCCGCGCCAAAGCCGAAAAACTCGGCTACGAGAAACTGCCATGGTGGAGCCTTTTCGCGCCGGTTGGCAGTGCTAACAAGACCTACACCTTCGACGAAGCCCGCGACATCATTCTGACAAACTTTGGCCACTTTTCACCAGAGCTGGCAGCTTTCGCGCAATCCGCCTTTGAAAAGAATTGGATCGACGCCGAACAACGCTCTGGCAAACGTGGTGGCGCTTTCTGTATGAGTGTGGATGTGGTCAAAGAAAGCCGCATCATGAGCAACTTTGACGGCTCATTCGACCAAGTGATGACCCTGGCACACGAACTTGGCCATGGCTTCCACAATTATTGCATCTACCAAGCCAACAAAACACCTTACCAATCCAACACACCTATGACCCTTGCCGAAACGGCTTCGATTATGTGTGAAACCATCGTGCTCAACGCCTTGCTCCAAAACCCTGCCGACGATGAAGAGGAATTGGTCCTGCTCGAAACCGCTATTGGCAGCGAAGCCCAAACCATCGTTGACATCATGTCGCGCTTCTACTTTGAAATGGAAGTCTTTACCCGCCGTCAGGAAGCCACCCTCGCCGCTGATGAAATTTCTGAAATCATGTTGCAAGCCCAACGCGACACCTATGGTGACGGCATCGACATGGACGTGATGAACAAATTTGCCTGGACCTGGAAACCGCATTATTACAGCGCTTACCTTTCCTTCTATAACTATCCCTACGCCTTTGGCACGCTCTTCGCCAAGGGTTTGTATGCCATTTATCTGGAGAAAGGTGAAGCCTTCCTGGAAGACTATAAAGCGCTACTCGCCAGCACTGGTGAAGCCAGCGCCGCAGACCTGGCAGCCCGTTTTGACATCAACATCCGCGATAAAGCCTTCTGGAAAGCATCTCTGGACACCCTCAAACCAATGATCCAGCGCTATATCGAACTTTAGTTTTTTAGCAAACTAATCCCGTGGTTCAACAAACCGACCCCAAAGCTTTAGGGGTCGGCTCTTTTTAAGGAATTAAAACAACCGGTTTTTACTCTTCCAGTATCGAAACACTAAAGGTATCGAAGCCTAAAACAAACCCGCCTTTGTCATAAGTGGCAGCGTAAAGCCCGATGAGTCCTGGCACAAAAGCAGGATCCACAACGTTTGCCAAAACCGCTCCATTTACCGCAAAACTGTGCCCTTTCGCGCTGCATTGAACCGAAAGTCTTAGCGTTTCGTCGGTATTTATCGCCGGCGAGTATTGCCATTGACGCAGGAAGCGTGTTCGACCCTCAATCACTTTCCAAATGGCAAAATAGCCGTTCTCACTGATTGCAAAAACGGTTTTGTTGTCGCCATTTACACCACATAAAATGCCAAATTCGCCATTGTAAACCGGCTCTAAAACGCGCAAATCGGTCTCAACCAGCATGGCATCATAGGCAAAATCCACGTTGGAGTCCAAAGTGGTCATCGGCTTATGTAGTTTAAAAAGATAACTACCACCTTCGATTTTTTGTTCGCCAAGGTCTGTGTTGCTGATTTTCCATTGGTTCTGGTTGTTCGAAAAATCATCCAAACCCGCCAATATCGCCTGACTATGCAAATAACCCTCGCTATGTCCGGCAGCATTGATGGCAAGCTCACCCCGGCGCGCCGCGTCGATGAATGGAAGCGCGACATGGATAGTCCTCAAGGTATCAACCGGAAGCAAAATGCGATGACAAGGGTCAAGCGCGTCAATACGACCGTCCCGATTGGCATCCACCAAGGCTTTGCATTCTTCCGCATCTGGATCAAAAGTAATTGGCGATTTGTGAACCGGCACTGCCACAAGCTCACCGGCTTCGTTCAAAACAGGCGCGCCCGCAAAACCACTCGGAACCGCCCGCTGAGCATGAATAAGGACGTCTGTACCAATCGGAAATTCAGACCCAAAATCATTCACCTGAATAGAAGCCTGCTGGAGCAGTTCAGGCGCGTTTGAAACGGCAGGGTATGCCAATGCCAGCAAGTTGTCACCTCGTTCCACAAGGGTGGAGTCGCCCAGCTTTATCGCCGACAGTTCTAACAAAGCATAATCTATGGCTTTACCCTGCATGGTCGTCTTGGGCTTAATAATTGCCAAGCCAAGGTCATAATCCGCTTGCACAATGGCTGCCCGATAAGTGGGCACTGGTGCAGCTTGGTCATCCACGGTTAATGAGATGATGATGTCCTTAATTTGAAAATAACGATCAGAGAGCACCAAATCAGCGCTGGTTAAAATCAACCCATCCGGGCTGATAATCGTGCCCGTGCCATGCCAAAGCAGCATGTCTTGCCCATTTACCTCAGCAACGGCGTCAATTTTGACCACGCTCAAATATGCCGGCTCATCAGTCACTTCCTCTGGCAGTGTTTTGGCAGCACCAGGTTTCCATCCGGCAGGATTTACACCCACCACGTTTAAGCTCATCTCAAAAGTGGCAGAACCATCTGTCGTTTGAACTTTAGCCAATCCAGAAAATACGCCACTGCCAATTGTTTTAAAAGTGAAGCTAAAGGTTTCGGAACCCTGAGGTGCAATGCTACGCTTGATTTCAAACACCCAATCGCCATCACTGTTAATTGCACGTGGCATGGCTGGTTGTGTACCCAAAAGCCTAATTTCGTTCACCAAAGCCGCCGGCAAAATAATGGCCTCAAGGTTTTTGTTGTAAAGGGTCTGGTTTTGAAGTTGTACTTTTAGTTCAAGGTTTTGCCCTTGCGAAAAGGTTCTTTTGGGCATGCTAACTGAAACAGAAAAGCCCTCATCTTTCAAAGACTCTTGATTGTTGCCACAGCCGCTTAAAAGCAGGATGGCGGCAATCAAAATCAGAAGACATGATAGCAAGAGCTTTTTATTTTTCATTTAAGCTTACTTCTTCCCAAACGCCTTAATTTTTGGGTTCAGGTGGCCAATCCGAACCTTCGGGTGGGAACCAATCAGTGGGATTAATTCCGGTTTTATGTTCACCTTCCTTGAGCTCAAATTCCTTCAGCGATCGATCAGAACTACACGTATAGTTACATGCCCCAGCGATGGTATAACCTGCAGCGGGAGAGTCATCACCCATTTGCGCGTAAGAAACAACTTTATACCAGCCAGCAGGCAAACCAGTGATTTTGTAAGTGGAATAGTTTTCGCCTGTTGTGACCCAATAGTAATAACCCGTTCTTGTATTGTAGGCAACAACGCGTTGAGCGGGAATAAATTCTGACGGGTAGTTCAACGAACCAGATATACTGCCTAAGGGAGCTTCGGTTGGTGTTGGGGTGGCTACAATTGTTGGCACACAAGCAGGACATGCTGGGCATATTCGGGTTGGTTCAGGGGGAAGTGGGGTTGGACATTCAGGTGGAAGTAGGGTCGGACATTCTGGATTACTGACTTCTGGGCATGGCTGGGATGGGTCTTTGGGCATCGCAACCTGGGTTTCGAGTCTGTTTAACTCCATAGATTGCATGGTAAGCTGCACATACATGCTTGAAAGCGTCTCCACAATGCCATCTTGAGTGTTATTGCCCTTAATAAGGTTACAACTGCTCAAGAGCAAGCTTGTGAGGATGAAAAAAATGAAGATAAGCGATTTTTTAGGTTTCATAAGACATCCTTTTAAAATTGGTTTTGCGCCAGGCTTATCAGGCGCAATAAGAGAAGAGATAACACTTTCAATTATACAGTAAATAACCTGTATTCCTCACAATTGACCGCTGCTTTTGTGAGCTTTTATTTAATACAATAAAGCCCTTTTTTGAGGGCTTTAGTAAAAACTTTTAGGCTCAAGATCTTATGTGCCGGGTTCTTTTGGCCAATCGACACCAGAAAGATTGTACCAGTCGATTGGATTGATATTTTCCTTGTGTTCCCCCTCAGCAAGTTCAATCTTAACCAACTCATGGTCACCTGAACAATTTAAACCACAAGCGGCTAGATTGCTGTATCCGGCAGATATATGAGAATCTTTATAACTCACCACAATATAGGTGCCTGCTGGTAAGCCAGTAATTTTATAGCTAGCCACACTTATGCTGGTACGTACCCAATAATAATGGCCAGTATTGACCTCAATGGCGTAAACGTTTTGAGATGGAATCCATTGAGATGGATAGCTCACATTCCCAGAGATGGAGCCATTTCCCCGTGGCATATCATCGAGTGGCACCTTGGTTGGACAAGGCTCACAACAATCACATTTTGGGCAAGGCTCTGGGGCTTCCGGGGTTGGGCAGTCCTGTGAAGCTTCCCTTAGGGTGGACAATTGCGCTTCAAGCTTACTGATCTCACTAGCTTGCAAGGTTAGTTGGGTAATCATTTCCGAGGTATCGCTTTCGGAATTATTGGCATCCTGTTTGATGAGTATCTTGTCACAGGCGCTTAGCAACAAAGCCATCATCAAAACAATGGATAAAAAAAGAGTTCTTTTTGTTTTCATGTCATCCTTTCTTTTGATAAACGAAAACAACTTATAAAAACAGGGGTACAAAACAGCTTCTTTTTGAATTATACTACTATCATCATGTTTGACTTTGAAGACCTGCAACCCACCATCATGAGCGTTAAAGCGCTCAATAACTACTTGCGTGAGCTACTGGAAACTGACGAAGTTCTTCGTGATATTTGGGTTAAGGGCGAAATTTCAAACTACACGCGCGCCAGCTCGGGGCATCTATATTTCACGCTAAAAGATGCTGACGCCCAGGTGAAATGCGTGATGTGGAAAGGCTCTGCCTTTGGCTTGCGTTTTGACCCACGCGACGGCATGGCAGTGGAAGTGCATGGCTCAATGGGCATCTATTCCGCCACCGGTCAGGTGCAGCTTTACGTCACCGAGATGCGTCCTGCCGGCGAAGGTCAGCTTTTCGCCGAATTCTTGAAACTCAAAGCCAAACTTGAAGCCAAAGGGCTTTTTGATGATGCCCACAAAAGACAGCTTCCACGCTTCCCAAAACATATCGGTATCGTCAGCTCTGCGACCGGTGCCGCCTTGCAAGATATGCTGCACACACTTGAAAGACGCTTGCCTACTGCGCGGGTGACCCTTGCTCCCAGCACCGTGCAAGGAACAGACGCGCCGGCTTCCTTAATTCGCGCATTAAAGGCTTTAAACCGCATTGAAGATCTTGACCTCATCCTGCTTGCCCGAGGTGGCGGCTCAATTGAGGACCTGTGGTGCTTCAATAATGAAGCTTTGGCGCATGCCATTTTCAACTCACGCGTGCCGGTTATCTCCGGTGTGGGACATGAAACCGACTTTACCATCGCCGATTTTGTTGCCGACCTGCGCGCGCCAACACCCACCGCCGCTGCCGAGCTTGCCAGCCCTATCACGGTTGATGACTTGCTTTTGACGGTAACCGAAATGAACTCGCGCTTGAATCAACGCATTTCATTGAACCTTTCTACCTTATCCAACGCATTCAAGCTTGCCAAAAGCGCCCTCGACCGTGTTTCTCCCCGCCAGCGCGTTTATAACGCCCTGCAACGCCAGGATGAACTTTTTGCGCGCCTTGACCGTGCAATAACCGCCCGTCTGCAAAAACTCAGCTTGCATTTGGAGCGCGAAAGCGCCCAGCTAAAAGCCCTCAGCCCAATGGCAGTACTGGCACGCGGTTACGCCATCATCAGCGACCCACAAACCGGCAAAGTGGTTAAGCAAATCGCCCAAATTGAACCCACCCTGCCAATTCGCATCCAAATTTTGGATGGCACTTTTTATGCCGAGGTTATTGACATTAAAAAAGAGAACAATTATGACTGAAACCGAACCCACCCAAACATTCGAAATCGCCTTTGCGCAATTGCAAGACGTCATCGCCAAACTCGAAGACGCCGACTTAGCCCTCGAAGAAGCCATAAAGCTTTACGAAGAAGGCAAGCGCCTTAGCAAGCTTTGTGCTCAGATTCTTGAAAGCGCCCAACTGCGCGTGAGCACCCTTAGCGAAGCCGAGCTTGAAGAAAGCGAAACCCTTTAAGCAATGAACTTTTTCAGCAGCCCTATTGCTTTAGCCGCTTTTGGCGCCCTGTTCCTGACACAACTTTTGAAGGTGCCCATTGATTATTTGCGGAAAAAGAAATGGAACTGGTCTTTGATCATCAATTCTGGTGGCATGCCCTCCTCGCATTCGGCGCTAATGGGCGCGGTAACCACGGCGATTGGGCTTTACCATGGCTGGGGAAGTCCCGTTTTTATTCTGGGACTGGCAATTACAGTCATTGTGGTATACGATGCCACCGGCGTTAGGCGACAAGCTGGTTTACACGCCGAGCGGATTAACGACATCGTGCGCGAAGCCCTTGCCCACCGCAACCTGCCGGAGGATGAGGCAAAATTCCTGCGCGAGGTGATTGGTCACTCACCCACAGAAGCCGCGGTGGGACTGCTTTTTGGGGTTGTCTTTGCCATTATCATTTGGCTCATTTTCCCAACAGCTTAATGCTAAACTTTTAGATTTAATTGCGCTTTAACCCACCAAAACATCAAGAAAAAAGCTTTTTTATATCGCGCCAACCGGATAAGCAATCAGATCCTCGGTCAAATAATACCGTTTTTCTACCTGGCACAGAATCATGCGGTTTCCGATGGTGTAACCTTCCGCTTTTTCCAATAGTTTAAAGTGCTTTGCCATATTAGGGTTTGGGGACGCAGTTTGTTTTATTTCTATGGGATATAAAACACCTGAGTCTTCGATAATCAAATCCATTTCTTTTTGGTCTCTGTCTCTGTAAAAATAAATTGGCAAATGGATAATCCCAGCGTTGTAATAGGATTTGATAATTTCACTTATGGCAAAATTCTCAAAAATTGCGCCAGACATAGCCCCTTTCATCATTGTTTCGGGGTCTTTCCATAAAAGCAAATAAGCCACAAGTCCAGTGTCCATAAAATACACTTTTGGCGTTTTAATAATTCTTGAGAGCTGATTGTTGGAATAAGGTTGAATGAGCTTTATTAAGCCAGATGCTTCAAGAATAGTCATCCAAGCCTTTACGGTGCGCTCATTGATTCCTAACTCTTTTGCCATTTCGCTATAATTAACCAGCTGAGCAACTCTGGCGGCTAACACCCTGATGAAATCAAAAAACAATCCTAAGTCCTGCACATTTGTAATAGATCTGACATCCCTTTCAATATAAGTGCTCAGATATGTGGCATAGTATTGTTGGTTGTCTAATTTGGGTTCCTTGGTCAGTTCTGGCAAGCTCCCGCGATGTATCTTTCGCCACAACTCCAAGCCTTGCAAGGCTTTACGCTCTGCTTTAAGATAATCATTATTCGGAATCATCGGTTTATTAAAGGGATCCTGCAGCATTTCCCTTAGCGACAAACTCGGAAAAGAAATAATACCCACTCTTCCCGCCAGACTTTCGGTTACACCTTGCATCAATGAAAATGTTTGGGAACCTGTTAGGATATATTGCCCATAATCGTCTTTTTGATCCACCCTGAACTTAATTTCCCTGAATAGTTCCGGCGCGTACTGAATTTCATCAATAATGAGCTTGCCCGGATGATTGAGAAAAAAAGCTTTAGGGTCTCGTTTTGCGATTTCCAATTCGTTAAAATCGTCAAGACTAACATAATGATATTCATTTTCCCCAAAAAGATGGTTTAGGGTGGTCGTTTTACCCACTTGTCTTGCTCCGGTTAGCAAAACAACCTTAAAGGTACTTACCGTTTTTTTGATGAGCTGTTCAATGCTTCTTTCTATGTACATAAGGCTTCAATCCGTCTATTTCAGAATACTATTCTGTTTCTGCTGCTCTTTTGTTTTCTTTTTTTCGGCTATTTCAGAATTCTTTTCTATTTTAGACGATTAATTGCCTTATGTAAAGGGCGAGCGCGTGTTTTATGTTGTACTAAGAAATAACAAAGCATTTAGCCTGCTTAAAGACTTCTACAATCTTATTATTAGCGCGAAGGTTGACATCATTTATAATTATATGTGGAACCACATCACCACCCAATAAACCAATCATTCCAACAAGGCGGTAAAGATGATTAGCTACAAATTTGACAAATCTATCCACAGCGATGACCTCTTCGATCTCTACAACGACGTGGGTTGGGCGGCATATACCGCGGACCTGACACAGTTACAACGCGGTGTGGCATCATCGCGCCTGGTGATTAGCGCATGGGAAGAAGACGAGCTTATTGGCTTGGTACGCGTCATCGGCGATGGCGAAACCATTGCCTACGTGCAGGATATTCTGGTAAAAAAAGCCTGGCAAAAACAAGGCTTGGGCAGAGAGTTAATGCGCCGCGTTTTTGAAGAAGTTAAGCACATCCGGCAAGTGGTATTGATGACCGACGCAATCGACTCCAATCGGGAAGTTGCCAATTGGTACACCATGGTGGGATTCAAGCGTTTTGAGGACCTGGGCTTACAGGGATTTGCCAGGTTAAACCCAATCAACCCACCCCATTCTGATCCAGCTGATTTTTCTGATTTAAGATAAATACAGGAAATAGCTCTTTATATTAAGAGACCAAAACTTTTCAGACAGCCTTGTAGTCTTTAGATAAAACGCTTTAATCCTGGTAATCGCTGTAAAAACTCTATTATTTAGACAAACTAAGCCACGCTTAGCTTTGGCAATATCTTCAACCCCGTGCGGCAAGTTTTGCTTTGAGACGTTGGGTAATTGAAGCAAGCTCGGGCACCTTTAGGAACCAAATCATCAGCACATATGCCAACAAACCCAAAACACTGCCTCCCAACAGAACCAGGTACTTGGATCGACCAGCCATCAAGCTGAGCCAAAGCCAAATGCTGCCTGCCATCACAGCCGAGGCAAGTAAAGACTTCCAAATCGCCCTGAAAAGGCTTTTACCCTCCAAGCCTTTTAGCCTTCGCCAAAGGATGTAAATCAAAACGACACTCTCTAAACCCGTTGCCACCGAGTTTGCCAGTGCCAGTCCGCCATGGGGCATGTAGGTAAACAGTCGCACAAACAAGAAAGACAAGCCGATGTTCAAACTCATCGCCAAAACACCCACAATCACCGGCGTGCGTGTGTCTTGCATGGCGTAATACCCCCGGCTGAGCACTTCCACCAAACAGTGCCCCACCAAACCCGCCACATACCACAGCAAAGCCCAGCTGACCATGGCGGTGGACTGCGCGTCAAACTGCCCGCGCTCATAGATGACCTGCACCAAGGGCACGCGCAACAAAATCATGGCGATGCTCGCCGGAATGGCAAGCAACATTACCGCGCGGATGATGCCCGCCAGCGTATTCTTAAAGGCTTCATGCTGCCCCAGTTCAAATTGCGCTGAAAGTGTCGGCAGGGATGCCGTACCCGCACTTTGCGCAATGGCAGCTTGAGGCATGAGCATGAGCGTAAAAGCCCATGTAACCGCACTGGCAGCACCTTCGCCCAGGCTCAAACCAATAATCGTATTTGCTACGAAATTGAGCTGCACCACACTGGCGCCTAAAATGCGTGGACCCATCAGTTTAAAAACTTGTCGGGTAGCCTTGTTTTTTAAGCCTTCCAGCAGGAAGTATTGACGTTTTGGCAACCTGAATAAGGTTGGTGCCTGAAGCAAAAAGTGCCCCACCGCGCCAATCACCGTGCCATATGCCAAGCGATCGATGCCCATCGACTTGGGCAAGAGCCACACGCCCAAAATCATACCCAGGGAATAGGCTGCAGGCGCCAATGCCGGCCACAAAAAGACCTGATGCGCGTTGAGCATTCCCATCACCAAGCCGCTGATGCCAAAAATGATGACCGTGGGAAGCATGATGCGCAAAAGGCGCACGGTGAGCTCAATTTGGGTAACCGCGGTTCCAGGACTGAGCACAAACAAACCTTTTTCCACGATAGTCGGGGCAAAAATCCACATCAAAGCCGCCACGATGATAAGCGCAATAAGCAGGGTGTTAAGCACGCCTGATGCCAGACGCCAGGCTTTTTCGTTTTCTTTGCGGGTGAGCAAACCGGTGAACATGGGAATAAATGCCGAGCCCAAGGCGCCGCCAGCAGTGAGGTTGAACAGCAGTTCGGTAACCCGATTGGCGGCATTGAAAGAATCAAGGTCCGCAGAAGTGCCAAACGCGCCAGAAACAACCATGCCACGCAAGATGCCAATAATGGTGCTAAAGATGTATGCCAACATGACCACAGAGGCAGCGCGAGCGATTTGTCTTCCGGCGGTATTGCCTGTGGAAGCCAAAGACGGCTCATTTAGTGCCGTTTGCTGGCTGGCTTCATCTTTTATTGTTTCTTCTGGGTCATGCGGGTTTTGTTTCATCGTTTATCCATTCAGCCACAGTGTGGCGGGGCGATTAATGCGCGTAGTTTAATGATAGTGCAGTTTGGCTTCGTCCCAAAGGGCATCCATTTGCTCAAAGCTTAGGTCTGTTAGTGCTTTTCCTTGCTTACGCGCGTAATCCTCAATGTATGAAAACCGTTTTTGAAAACGCTTATTCGTTTCGCGCAGCGCGGTTTCTGGATCAACTTCAACCCAGCGCAAGAGGTTTACCATGGCAAACAAAACATCGCCACCCTCTTTTTCGCGCTCTTCCGGCGTTTCAGCAGCTTTGAGTTCTGCAAGCTCTTCATGTATTTTATCAATAACCGGCTCAATCGTCTGCCAGTCGAAACCTACTCTGGCAGCTTTGCGCTGAATTTGTTCAGACTGGCTCAAAGCCGGCGCCGTTTTAGGAACGCTATCTAAAAGACCTTGCGGTTTTTCCTGGTGGTCTTCACGTTCGCTTGCTTTTATCTTTTCCCAGTTGTGCAAAACCGTGTTCACCGAATCAACGTCCAAACCGGCAAAAACATGCGGGTGGCGGCGTTTGAGCTTGTTATTGATGCCACTCAAAACATCGGTCATGTTAAAATCGCCTTCTTCCGTAGCGATTTGGGCGTGCAACACAATTTGCAGCATCAGATCACCCAGCTCTTCACACAAATGCTCAGGGTCTTCTTCATCCAAGGCTTCCAGGGCTTCATAAGCTTCTTCAAGTAAGTGCTGACGCAAACTCAAGTGCGTTTGTTCGCGATCCCAGGGGCAACCATCTGGCGCGCGCAATTTAGCGATGACCTCTTGCAGGTTTTCAAAAGCCCTCTCATCTTCTCGCGCGGGCAAATACAACGTGCTCATCATGCCCAAATGAACTGATTGATCAATGGCATACAAGGGCAAAGTTTCTATTATCTCATCGGCTGTGCCCAGGTTGTGGAGCAGTTTTACTTCAAACTCGTCTGGATAATTGTGCATTAAGGTCAGCTTGAGTTCAGAGGCTTCAAACTGGTTTTCCAATTGGCTGATGATTGCCGGCATAGAGGGAGGAAAAGGCGACACCCATTGCGCGCCAACATAAAGCGCATCCATCATTGCGGTTTGGGGCAAAACATCTATGCCAAGTGCAGAGCAAACCGGCTCGAGATAGCTCAAGCCATCAATCACCCGCACGGGCACATCGGAACCTGCCAAGGCTTTAATCACCTCGCTTACCGTCTCTTCACCAATAAAAGGGCTACCCGGCACGCCATAAGTGACCCCTTGTGGGCGTTTGGCGAGCTCAAGCAGTTCATTTACAATCGCCTTGAGGACCTCATCCAGGGTTTTATATTCATCATACAAATAGTCAAAACTGTGTTGTTTTAGGCTTTCTGGCAATTCTGAACACGCCGGGTGAAAAGCACTGCGCAAATAGATCTCTTCGCAAGTCGAAAGGTAGTCCCAGGCTTCCCGGGTAAGATAATTCGCGCCGGCTGGACCTAAGCCAACAATCACAATGCCATTTTTTTGCATCTTATGCTCCTAACAAAAGACAAACCGATAAGAATTAAGTAAAGGCTGTCCACACAAATGGTGGCAGCCTTTGTTTGTATTATTCGTTGCGGGCAGCCGAAGCATACCCGTCCGATACCGAGCAGACTAACGCTTGGTGTAGGTAGGAGCCTTGCGAGCGCGTTTGAGACCTGGCTTCTTGCGTTCCTTAACACGGGCATCGCGTGTGAGCAAGCCTTTATCGCGGAGCGCGTTGCGCACAGATTCGTCTTCAGAAACCAAAGCGCGTGCCAATCCAAGCTTTACCGCATCTCGCTGACCACTAACGCCACCACCCATAACCTTCACGGTCATGTCGTATGCGTTGGGGCTTTTTCCGGCGGCTTCGATGGCTTCCAGAATAGCGGGGATATCGCCACCGCGGGGGAAGTAATCTGCGATGGGCTTGTCGTTGACGGTCATAACGCCACTGCCTTGGTAAATGCGAACCCGAGCGGTGCTCTGTTTGCGTCGTCCAATAGCTTCAATGTATTGTGCCATAATTCCTCTTTATCTACTTAACCAAAGGTTTTGGACCCTGAGCTTCATGGGGATGATCAGGACCGGCATAAATCTTGAGGTTTGCAAGATAATGTGCCGTAAGTTTGTTTTGGGGCAACATACCACGAACCGCAAAGCGGATGATGCGGTCAGGGTGTGTTTCCATCATGCGTTCGTAGCTCACTTCTCTAAGGCCACTGGGGTAACCGGTGTGCCGTCGATACAGTTTTTGAGACGTACGGGTTGGGTTGGCGTGAATTTTCTCAGCGTTGACCACAACCACATGATCACCCAAGATCACACCGGGTGTGAAATCGGGTCGATGTTTGCCCACCAAAATTTCAGCAATTCTCGTTGCCAGGCGACCCAACGTTTGATCGCTGGCGTCTACCAGATACCATTCGCCTTCGGGCTTTCCTTTAGGGACATAAGTTTTATCCACTTTTTCTTTCTCCGTTTTCTACTATCACCCGGGGTTTATTCCGGGAATTCATCTACTTTACTATCCTCGCCGAAGACGCATTTTGGGTATTCGACATGCATCAGGCACAGACCTCTGGCTGGAGCTAAACTCACAATGCCGGTTTCACCCTGGCTAAGCCCTTGCTGAAAAATTTCAAGCCTTTGCTCTTGCAAGCCAACCTTGACCAGAACATACACAATGCGCCGCACCATGTGGTAGAGAAAAGCATTGCCGATGATCGTAAAATGTTGTTCATCGCCGACACTTTTCCAATCTACCTCAAAGATTTCGCGCACGGTACTACCGTCTTCTTTGAGTGCCCTGCCAAAAGCGCGGAAGTCATGGCTGCCAATCATTATTGAGGCAGCCTTGTTCATGAGCTCGAGGCTGGGCATTCGGTCCAGTCGCCAGGCAAAGGCATCCCGCAAAGGGTCCCGCTGGCCCTGAAAATAGAGCCGATAGCGATATTCCCTTCGCAAAGCATCGTAGCGTGGGTGGAAGACCCAGGGGACTTCCGCCACATTTTGCACAGCGATATCTGATGGCAGGTTGGCGTTCATTGCTTTTAGAAGCTTTTCTTCGCCGTGCTTCCAATCAAAGTTGAAGCTAATCACCTGCCCCAGGGCATGCACGCCACTGTCTGTTCTGCCAGATGCCATAATGGCGCGGCCTTGCCAGCCCAGTTTGCGTAACGCGTCTTCTACGGTGCTCTGTACGGTTACTTTGTGTGCCTGTCGCTGAAAACCCGCGTATTGCGTGCCTTCGTATGCGAGGATAAGTTTGTAATGTGCCATGCCCTTCAAATTCAGAAAGGCTTAATTAAATCTCAATTTACTCAGAAACCAGCTCGAGTAACGCCATTTCGGCATTATCGCCAAGGCGTGGGCCAGTTTTGAGCAAGCGAGTGTAACCACCGGGGCGGTTGGTAAAGCGCGGGGCGATATCGTCAAAGAGTTTCTTCACGATTTCGCCGCTGTTGTTGCCCAAATAGGCAGCAGCCTGGCGTCTTCCGTTAACCTGGGCGAGTTCATCGCCTTTGATTGCGTTCTTTGCCAAGGTGATCAACTTTTCAGCGTCAGGCTGAATCGATTTTGCCTTAGCAACGGTGGTTTGGATTTTTTCGTATTCAAATAATTGTCTGATTTGCGTGCGTCGCTGAGAATTGCGATGACCATTGCGCATATTCAGACGGTATCCTTTAACTCGGTGCCGCATTAGTCGTTCTCCACTTCTGTATTTTCAATATAGCCTTTTTCGGTCATTTTGGCTTTCAGTTCTTGCAGGCTTTTATCGCCAAAATTGCGAATGGAAAGCATGGCGCCTTCGCCTTTTTCAAGAAGTTCCAAAACATCGTTCACGGTAGCCACACCGGTGCGCTTGAGCGAATTGAAGACACGCACAGAGAGATCCAAAGTCTCAATGGGTGCTTCGTGCAGCTCTTTCACCACGGAAACCTGCTCAGATTCAGCCACGGGTTCTGGCTTAATGAGCATATCTTCGGTGGTGCCGCTAATGTAGCTCAAGTGCTGCATAAGGATGCGCGAGGCATCAATCAAGGCACGTTCCGGCGTGATGGTGCCGTCGGTCCAAATTTCCAGCGTAAGGCGGTCAAAGTCAGTGCTTCTGCCAACACGCGCGCTTGAAACGGACCAATTTACCCGCTGAATAGGCGAAAAGATGGCGTCCACAGGCAAAACGCCAATGGGCAAACGCTCAGCGCGATCGCCAGCGGGCAAATAGCCTCTGCCAGCTTCAACGGTGAGGGTGATATCCACTTCGTTGCCATCTTCGTTCATGCTAAAGAGGTAGAGATCAGGGTTAATGATTTCAACCTCGGGCGGGCATTCGATATCAGCAGCGGTAATTGTGCCTTTACCTTTAATTTCAAGTTGTAGCTGCGCTGTCTCGACATTGTGTAGTTTGAAACGCAAAAGTTTCAATTGCAACATCACCTGAATAACGTCTTCACGCACACCAGGGATGGTGCTAAACTCGTGCATGACATCACTGATCCGAATAGCGGTAACTGCTGCACCGTCTAAAGACGAAAGCAGTACCCGTCGGATGGCGTTGCCGAGGGTGACGCCAAAGCCACGTTCTAACGGGCTAATCGTAAACTTGCCGTAGTTGCGCGACTCTTCTGTGCGCTCTACTTTTGGTGTTACCATTTCCATAATTCCTGTCACGGTTTACCCCTAACCAGCCTATCGGGTAAGAAAGACTGACTAATCACTCTTATCGAGAGTAGTATTCAACAATCAACTGTTCGTTCAGGTTGCCGTCAATTTCTGCGCGTTCAGGGTTGCGCAACATGCGGCCGCTAAGATTGTTCAAATCTCGCGCCAACCAGGTGGGAACAGTGCGACCTTCAGCTTCTTCGCGAAGGTTCTTGAAGAAAGTGTTGTCTTTTGATGATTCAGCAACGCTAATGACATCATCCACTTTTACGTCCATGGATGGGATGTCTGCGCGGCGACCGTTGAGCAAAAAGTGCCCGTGGGTCACCATGATGCGCGCCTGCGGGCGGCTTGCCGCAAAACCGAGGCGGTACACCACGTTGCTGAGGCGGGTTTCCAGAATGGTAAGCAGGTTAGGACCAGGCTGTCCGTGCATTTTTTCCGCTTGGTCAAAGAAGCGGCGGAACTGGCGCTCGTAAATGCCATAAATGCGGCGGGCTTTTTGCTTGGCGCGTAATTGCTTGGCGTAGTCAGACTCACGGCCGGGGCGATGGGATAATGACTTTCCGTGCATTCCGGGGGGATAACTGCGTCGTTCAAATGAGCATTTGGGCGTAAAACAGCGTTCGCCTTTAAGGAACAGCTTTTCGCCTTCACGTCGACATAACCGACAAACTGCATCTGTATATCTTGCCATTTTTCTTTCCTTTTTCTATCTTTTTATACGCGGCGCTTCTTGGGCGGGCGACATCCGTTGTGGGGTACTGGGGTTTCATCAGTAATCTTGGTGATCTTAACACCCAATGCCTGCACGGCACGGATTGCTGCTTCGCGACCGGGTCCGGGACCCTTCACGAAGAGTTCAACTTCTTGCATGCCCATCTGCTGGGCAGTTTTCAGCGCTTGCTCGGTGGCCATTCGGGCGGCAAAAGGTGTGCTCTTGCGTGAGCCTTTAAAGCCTGCAGTGCCTGAGCTACCCCAACATACCGTGTTACCGCGCATATCGGTGATGGTAACAATGGTGTTGTTAAAGGATGCAAAGACATGCACCTGTCCGGCAGAGATTTGGCGCTTTACTTTGCGCGAGCTGGTTCCGCGTCGCGCGGTTCTTGCTTGTTTAGCCATAGTTTTTCCTCACTATCTTCTAACTCTGGTACCCGTCATCGGTTGCCGCTGGGGAGAAAGGGAACCCCACCGAATTTGGATCAGACCAGTTAATAACAAATGATTACTTCTTCGCTCCGCGGCGGCGACCACGACCGGCAACGGTCTTCTTGGGGCCTTTGCGTGTGCGTGCGTTGGTGCGTGTGTTTTGTCCACGCAGGGGCAGGTTACGGCGGTGGCGCAAGCCACGGTAGCAACCAATTTCCACCAAACGCTTGATGTTCATTTGAACTTCACGCCTTAAATCACCTTCAACTTTGAGGTTTTGGGCAATATAGTCGCGTAATTTTGTAACTTCAGACTCTGGCAGATCTTTCACACGGATTGTGGGATCCACACCGGTGGCAGCCAAAATCTCATCAGCCTTTTTGGGGCCGATACCATAGATATATCGCAGACCGATATCAATGCGCTTGTTGCGCGGGAGGTCAACACCTTCAATACGAGCCATAGTTCTCTATTCCTTATCCTTGTCGCTGTTTGTGTCTTGGATTCTTACAAATAACGTACAAACGACCATCGCGTTTGACGATTTTACAGTCTTTACAGCGTTTCTTAATTGAAGCCGATACTTTCATTTAGGCATACTCCTTATTTTTACCGCAAATTTCCTATTATAGTCTTATGCCGCGGTTCTGGCAAGACATTCCTAAAGTTTCGTTAGCACCAAGGGGCCATCTTTCGTGACCGCTATGGTGTGCTCCTGGTGCGCAGTGAGCCCGCCATTGGCGTTGATCACCGTCCAGCGATCGCGCAACACGCGGGTTTTTCTGCCACCCACCAATACCATGGGTTCAATAGCGATGGTCATGCCTTCGCGCAGCAAAAAGCCGGTACCCGGTCTGCCATAATTTGGCAGTTGGGGTGCTTCGTGCATGGCACGCCCAACCCCATGCCCAGTGTAGGTATGGGTGCAATAGAAACCTTGACTTTCAACATAGGCTTCGACGGCAGCGCCAACATCGCCACTGCGATTGCCAACGATCATGTGTTCAATGGCGATTTCAAGCGCGCGCTTGGTTGTGTCAATCAAGTATTGCGCCTGTTTGCTGATCTCGCCAACGCCAACAGTAAATGCCGAGTCGCCCACATAACCCTGGTACACAGTGCCACAATCTACCGAAATAATGTCGCCTTCGCGCAGTTTTCGGTTTCCGGGGATGCCATGCACAAGCTCTTCGTTGATGCTGGTGCAAATGCTGCCCGGGTATGGCAAACCGTTTCCGGGGTCATAGTCTTTGAACGGGGAATAAACGCCCTGAGCTTTTTGGAAGCTCTCAGCAACCTCGTTCAACTCACCCGTGCTCACACCCGGTGCGATGGCATCCATCACAGCTTTTAGGGTGAGCGCGTTCAGGCGGCCGGCTTCGCGCATGATCTTCAGCTCATTGGCTGATTTGAGATTGACACCAAACACAGAGTCTTCCATTATGACAAAGCCTCAAAAATCGCGTCGTTTATCTCCATAATTTCGCCGACAGCACTAAACTCAACCAATTTTCCCTCTTCCCGAAAATGCTCGATAAGAGGTTCAGTTTGGTTGTAATAAACTTTTATGCGATGAAGCACGGTTTCGGCTTTATCATCTTCACGTTGGTAAAGCGGGCTACCGTCTTCATCGTCAAACCATTGCTTTTTAGGCGGATTGTAAAGCTCGTGGTACACTCTGCCACTTTGGCTGTTCCAGCGCCCACTAAGACGCTTTACCAGCATCTCATCGGGTATGACCAAGGAAACAACCATAGTGAGCTCTTCGTCAATACCGTCTAGGTATGACTCAAGCGCCAAAGCTTGCACCAGCGTGCGTGGGTAACCATCCAAAACGACGCCATTATCGCAATCTTCTTCTTGAAGTCGCTGATTGAGCATGGTAATGGTGATTTCATCCGGCACCAATTCGCCTTTATTTACATAACTCGCTGCCACTTTGCCCAAAGGCGTTGCCGCGGCGAATTGTTCTCTAAACAAATCGCCACTTGAAATGTGAGGAACACCCAGACGTTCAGCAAGCAAAAGGGATTGCGTTCCCTTGCCAGCTCCGGGTGGCCCCAACATCACAATAATTGTGGCATTCTCGTTCATTGTTAAGGTTCTCTTTAGTTAATCAACCTGTCATCGTAGCCGTGCATGCGCAGTTCAGTTTCAATGAGCTGAACAATTTCGCGCACGGTACCCACAACAATCAGCAAACCAGAAGCCTGCATCAAACCCAAACCGGCGATGTCTGTTTTGCCAAAAAGCTTAAAGACACCGGTCATGATGTTTGGCAAGACCGCAATGATGCCCAGGAAAAATGCGCCGGGCAGGGTAATGCGGCGTTGCACGCGGGTGAGATAGTCTTGGGTTGGTTTACCACGTACCACACCGGGAATCTGAGCGCCTTGCTTTTTGAGGTTCTCGCCATAATCTTGTTGGGCAAACAGCACGTCTGTATAGAAGTAACAGAAGAGCACCACCAAGATAAAGAACATCACCGGATACCACCAGGTATTGCCACCGAAGTTGGTGTAGGTCCAGTTTGCCGCCTTACCCACCCAGTTGGTTTTGTTCAGAAAGAACGAAGCCAAAATGGCAGGGAAGGTTAAAAAGCTTTGCGCAAAGATGATCGGAATCATACCGGCCATGTTGATCATCAAAGGCAGTTGGCTACGCACTGGCATAGACATGCGGTTACCCACACGGCGACCAGGGAACATGACAGGCACGTTGCGCCTGCCCAGTTGCATGTAGACGATACCAAAGATGGTCAAAATGAACACCGCCAATATGATGACAAATGCCCACCAGGGGTCCGAGATATAAGCCGTGGTATTAAGCGGGTCTGGTCGGCGCACCATTTGGGCAATCACGGTTGGGAAGCGCGAAACGATACCAGAGAAGATAATCAAGCTAAGACCTTGGTTGCGCAAGCCAAACTCTGAGATGAGCTGGCCAATCCAAATACCGAACATAGTACCAGCAACCATCGAAATGATAGCTGCCAGCGTTGGCAAAAGGTTTGTGCCTGAAAAACCATAATGTTGCAACACACTGGTAGCCGCGCCACCTTGGCTTGAAAGCATTTGGTTAAAAATGTTAATTTGACCAAATGCAGACAGGATTGCCATTGGAATGGTTAGGATCACGGTCCATTTTTCCATCCAGATGCGGCCTTCCCGGGGGTCATCTTTCATCTTGCGTTCAAGAGCGGGGATAACCGGAGTGAGAAGTTGCAAAATAATCTGCGCGGTAATGTATGGGTAAACGCCCATTGCCAACACAGAGAACCTCGAAACTGCGCCGCCCGAAAGCAAGTCAAGCAAGCCAACCAAGCTGCCACCGGCACCGGTAAGCTGACTGAGGCCTTTAACCGCAGCGTGATTTAAACCGGGCACCGGCACGTTGGCAACGAATCGATAAACAGCCAGCAACAAAAGCGTAATCAGCAATTTGTTGCGGATGTCTTCAGACTTCCATAAAAAGCGCCAGGACGATCGTTTCATGAGCATGTCTCCTTATCGTTGTTACGCGAGTTCGATGAGCTCGATTGTGCCACCAGCTTCTTCAATCTTCTGGCGGGCACCCTCGGTAACCTTGTGGGCTTTGATCTTGAGGGCGACCTTTACATCGCCACGACCCATAATCTTGACAGGCAGTCCTTTGCCTTTGAGCAAACCGTTTTCTTTGAGGTTTTCTGGGTTTACTTCGTCACCTTTTTTATAGCCAGTGAGGGCATCCAGGTTCACCTCTGCGTAGCGCACACGGTTGATGGGGGTAAAGCCTTCACCGCGCAGGAATGGCAGTTTGCGATAGAAGGGCAAGTTGCCACCCTGATGGTAGAGTCTAACGCCACCACTGGTGCGTGCTCTTTGGCCTTTGGTACCGCGGCCGGCTGTTTTGCCCATGCCTGAACCGGTGCCACGTCCAACACGCTTTTTGGCTTTCTTTGCGCCTTCGTTAGGTTTGAGATCATGTAATTGCATCTTATTTCTCCTCTAACGCTGACTCGATCTCTACCAAATGCGAGACTTTGTCCAGCATCCCTCTGATGACGGGCGTGTCTTCATGTTCGACCACGTCTTGCAGTCTTTTGAAGCCAAGCGCGCTCAGAGTTCGTTTTGTTCTAACGGTATAACCGATGCCGCTTTTAACAAGTTTAATGCGAAGCATATTCTTAGCAGGTTTTTTAGCCACGTTTCCTCCGATCCCAATAAGGTGTTACGTCGTGCACGTCTTTTCCACGCTCAAGCGCCACAGTTGAGGGTGCTTTGAGCTGGTCAAGCGCGTTGAAGGTTGCGTGAACGATATTAAGCATATTCGCGCTGCCAAGTGATTTGGTCAAAATATCTGTGATGCCGGCGGCTTCCAAAACAGCACGCACGCCACCCGCGGCGATAACGCCAGTACCGGGTGATGCAGGCTTCAGGAAGACTTTGGCGCCACTTTGAACACCAGTTACTTCGTGGGGAATGGTTGTGCCATGCAAGCTGATTGGGCGCATATTTTTATAAGCGCGCTCGGTGGCTTTGCGCATGGCGTCGGGCACGGCCAAAGCCTTGCCAACACCCAAACCGATGTTACCGTTGTTGTCACCAACAACCAGGGTCACACGGAATGAAAATCGGCGACCACCTTTTACAACTTTCGCAACGCGGGCAATATCGATGACACGTTCGTCGTATTGTTGTTCTAATGTTTGAAAATCATCCATAGTATCCTCGATTTAGAATTCTAAGCCGCCCTTGCGAGCACCTTCGGCCATAGACTTGATGCGACCGGTGTAAAAATAACCAGCGCGGTCCATAACCACTGTCTTAATGCCCTTTTCCTGGGCACGTTTTGCAATTTCTTCACCAACCAGGCGAGCCTGGTCGATTTTATTTTTGCCTTCCATGGCGGCGCGCAGACCTAAGTCCACACTCGATGCCGAAGCCAATGTTGTGCCGCTGTGATCATCGATCAACTGAACGTAGATTTCATTAATGCTTCTAAAAACGTTCATGCGCGGTCGCTCCGGCGTGCCAAAGATCTTCTTGCGTACGCGTTTGGCGCGATGCAATCTAGCTTGGTTTCTTGATTTCTTTGCCATGTTTACCTCTACCTACCGGTCTTTCCAGACTTACCAGCTTTAAGTTTCACTTCTTCGCCTTGGTAGCGAATACCGGTGCCGTGGTAGCGCTCTGGTGGGCGCACTTTGCGGATTTCAGCAGCAACCTGGCCAACTTGTTGGCGGTCTCTGCCCATAATCTTGATGAGACGGGTACGAGCGTCCACGTCAAATTCGATGCCATCTGGCGCAGGATAGTTCACTGGGTGTGAATAACCAACGTTCAACACCAGGTCTTTGCCCTGCAGCTCAGCACGATAGCCTACACCGTTGTATTCCAAAACGCGGGTAAAGCCTTCGCCACAACCAACAATCATGTTGTTGAGCAGCGCGCGGGTTGTGCCATGTAAGGCACGAATGCGAGGCTCGTCGTTTGGACGGCTAACAGTGATGACGCCATCTTCTAATTTCAACTCGATCTCAGGCGAGAAGGTTTCTTCAAGTTGGCCTTTTGGACCCTTGACGCTAACCTTTTGGCCGTCGATTTTTACTTCCACACCCTTAGGCAGGGTAATGGGCATTTTACCGATACGCGACATGTTTTACCTCCTACCAAACCTTACAGAGTATCTCGCCGCCAACACCAATTTTGCGGGCACGCGCGCCGGTCATAACACCCTTGGGTGTAGACAAGATTGCAATGCCGATACCGGAAAGCACCCAGGGGATGTCTTTCTTTGAGGTATACACACGGCAACCCGGGCTTGAAACGCGTTGCAAACCAGTGATCAAAGGACGGCGCTGACGTCGCTCGCCAATGTACTTCAGTTTTACTTGCAAGACCTTGTGGGTCTCGTTTTTACCTTCCAAAACTTCGTAATCGCCTAAATAGCCTTCCTCAACGAGGATGCGGGCAACTTCAGCTTTGAGCTTGGAGTGTGGCATAGCCACTGTGGACAAACCAGCCATCGCGCCATTGCGAATTCTGGTCAACATATCGGCAATTGGATCTGTTATAGTCATAATTTCTACCCTCCAGGTCAATTACCAGGATGATTTTTTAACTCCAGGAATTTTTCCCTGAAGCGCTAATTCTCGAAAACAAATGCGGCACAAAGCAAACTTACGCATGTAACCACGCGGTCTGCCGCACACACGACAGCGACTGATAACCCTTGTGGGGTACTTTCGCCGATATTCACGGTGAATCATACTCTTTTTAGCCATTAGTTTCCTTTCCTGAAGGGCATGCCAAATTTGCTGAGCAGTGCCCTACCGTGGTCATCATTGCTTGCGCTGGTAACGATGCTGATTTCCATACCACGCACTTTGTCGATCTTATCGTACTGAATCTCGGGGAAAATCAGCTGTTCGGTAAGACCCAAAGTGTAGTTTCCGCGGCCGTCAAAAGAGTCAGCCGAGATACCACGGAAGTCACGCACACGGGGCAGAGCAACGTTGATCAAGCGATCTAAAAATGCCCACATCTTCTCACCGCGCAAAGTAACCTTGACGCCAATTTGGCGGCCTTCGCGCAACTTGAAGTTTGAAATAGCCTTTTTCGCTGCGATGATAACAGGTTTTTGACCGGTAATGATGGTTAGGTCATTCACTGCTGCATCCAGCGCTTTGGGGTTGTCAAGCGCTTCGCCAACGCCAATGTTGAGCACAACTTTCTTGATTTTCGGCACTTGCATGACGTTTTCAAGACCAAGTTCCTCAAAAAGCGCGGGCGCTATTTCATTCTTGTATTGTTCAAGTAGTCTATTCATGTTTACTCACCTGCGCCTTCATCTGCTTTGGCAGCTTTTTTAGTGGCGGGCTTTTTAGCTTCGGCAGCCTTTTTAGCTTTTGGTTCTGCCGTGGCTTCTGCTTCCTTCTTACCTGCAGCGCGTTTTGCAGCGGGCTTAACGGGTTCTTCCGTTTTAGCGCGGCTTGCGCGGCGGGTAGCGCGGGCTTCGCGTTCACCTTCGCGATCCACAACCATTACATTAGAGGCATGGATGGGTGCTTCGAACTCGCGAATACCACTGGGAATGGTTTTGCCGCCACCTGTTTGTTGTTGCTTTTGGTGTTTCTTTACCAGGTTTACACCCTGAACCACAACGCGGTTCTCTTTGGGGAGCACGCGGATAACTTCGCCAACCTTGTTTTTGTCAGCTTCGTCGCCACGCATAACCCGAACGCGATCACCTTTACGTATCTTCATCTTCATTAGACACTCCATTCACTCATTAGCTCTAGTAGACTTCCGGTGCTAATGAAACAATTTTCATATAGCCTTTTTCGCGCAATTCGCGGGCAACTGGGCCAAAGATACGTGTGCCACGTGGGTTCACACCATCGTTGTCCAGAATAACTGCCGCGTTGTCGTCGAAACAAATCGTTGAACCATCAGGTCGGCGATAGGCTTTAGAAACGCGCACGATGACAGCCTTGACAATTTCGCTCTTCTTTACAGAGCTTTGCGGGGTCGCGCTTTTAACGGTAGCGGTCACGATATCGCCAATTGAGGCGTATCGGCGACGGGTGCCACCCACAACCTGGATAACCAGAATTTCGCGCGCGCCGGTGTTATCAGCAATGTTTAAGCGAGATTCTTTTTGGATCATTTCTGTTCCTCATCTTCTGCTTCAACTTCAGCTTCTTCAAGGGCTTCAGCCGCTTCTTCAACCACGTCTTCTACGACCTCTTCGGTTTCTTCAGCGATTTCTTCAGCTTCTTCAGCAACTTCGTCTAGCACAGTTTCAACAGCTTCTTCTGTTTCTTCCTGAGCTTCTTCAATAGCTTCTTCGATGGCTTCTTCCATCTCTTCAACCGATTCAACGTCTTCCTGGCGAATTTCTTCAATCAGGACCTTTTCAACCATCCAGCGCACGGTGCGCGAAATGGGTTTGGACTCGACGATGATGACCTTATCGCCAACATTGCATCCAAAAGTATCATGCGCTTTGTATGACTTCTTTTCGCGCACAACTTTGTGGTACAAAGGGTGTGAGAAGGTTCGGAAAACGTCGACGATGACGGTTTTATCCATCTTATTGCTTTTGACTGTACCATTTAGTCTTCGGCGTTTATTCATTTCTTACCTTCCTGTTCTTCGCGGGCGCGTTCGTTGAGAATGGTCTCAAAGCGGGCGATATCGCGACGTGCAGTTTTAAAACGGCTGGTATCCGTCAGTTGACCGGTAACCATCTGGAAGCGTAAGTTCATCAGCTCCTGCCGTGTATTTAACAGATTTGTTTTGATCTGTTCAGTTGAAAGTTCGCGTATTTCTTTAATTTTCATTATGAACCTTCTCCTAAGACTTCTCTTGCTACCACCTTGGTTTTGAAACCAAGTTTGTATCGGGCGCGGTTGAGGGCGGCTTTTGCCACTTCGGGATCAGCCGTAGTGATCTCAAACAGGATGCGGCCAGGGCGCACAACGGCAACCCAATGGTCCACAGCGCCTTTACCTTTACCCATACGGGTTTCAGCAGCACGTTTGGTGTAGGGCTTATCTGGGAAGACACGCACCCACACTTTACCGCGGCGTTTCATCGTGTGCACGATGGCGCGACGGGCACTCTCGATGTTGCGGGCTGAAATATAGCCACACTCGAGTGCTTTTAATCCAAATTCACCAAAGCTGACGTTCGCGCCGCGTTGGGCTTTGCCCTTCATGCGACCGCGCATCTGCTTGCGGTACTTTACTCTCTTTGGCATCAACATAATCTAATACCTCACTCGTTCCTATTATTACTCGCTAACGTAGACACCTTCAGTGGCTTCAACTTTTTCTTCTGCCTGCTGCATAACGGTGCCTTTATAGATCCATACCTTGATGCCAATTTGACCAAAGGTGGTCAATGCGCTGGCGCGGGCAAAGTCGATATCCGCACGCAGGGTTTGCAGCGGAACACGGCCTTCGCGCAAGGTGAAACTGCGAGCCATTTCGGCGCCACCCAAGCGTCCACCAACTTGAATCTTGATGCCTTGTGCGCCTTGACGCATAGCTTGTTGGATGGCGCGATTCATGGCGCGGCGATAGCTGATGCGGCGCTCGAGTTGGCTGGCGATGTTCTTTGCCACCAAATAAGCGTCGGTGTCAGGATCTTTAATTTCTTTGACTTCGAGGTCAATTTTCTTACCTGTTAATGCTTCAAGCTGTTGGCGCAGGGCTTTTACGCTTTCGCCTTTGCGACCAATCAAGATACCGGGTTTGGCAGTGTGCAGGGTGACCTTTACTTTGCCAGGGTAGCGGTCAATTTCAACGCCACTCACACCGGCGCGCTCGGCTTCGCTAAGCACGAGTCGGCGGATTTCCAAGTCTTGATGCAATTGTTCGGTATATTCTTTGCCTTCGGCATACCAGCGACCAAGCCAGGGCTTGTTGATGCCTACGCGAAAACCAATTGGATGTACTTTACGACCCATAATATCTCCTTAACTCTATTCCATCTCACGCAAGATAACGGTGATGTGCGATCGGCGCTTAAGCAAGGGCTTAAAACGACCGCGGGCACCAAAACGTCGCCATTTACGGGTTTGGGCTTCATCTGCAAAAATGCGATAAACCACCAAGTCGTCCCGGCTTATGCCAAAGTTCTCTTCTGCGTTCGAAATCGCCGAATAGATCAGCTTATGCACTGGCTTAGCTGCTTTATTCGGGGTCGTTGCGAGGATATCCAGGGCTTCCAAAGCGCTCTTTCCGCGTACAAGGTCAATGACCAAACGGGTTTTCTGAGCGGAGTTAGCAAAGTTTGAAAGCTTCGCAATAATATCTTGTGCCATGCCTCTTACCTGCCTTTCTTCTCAGCCACGTGCCCACGGAACCAACGGGTTGGAGCAAATTCGCCAAGTCGATGACCGACCATGTTCTCGGTCACATAGATGGGCACATGTCGGCGTCCGTCATGGACAGCAATTGTGTGACCAACCATCTGCGGGAAGATGACGCTGGCGCGACTCCAAGTGCGAATAACCTTCTTATCGCCCTTGGTGTTCATATCTTCGACTTTTTTCAATAGTTTCGGGTCAATAAATGGCCCTTTTTTCAATGATCGCGACATAGTTTATTTCCTTTTCTGTCTCTCAACCACTAGCGGCGCTTAGCCTTGGAGCGGTGGCGAATAATCATGTCATCCGTGCGTTTGTTGCGACGGGTTTTATAACCAAGCGTGGGCTTACCCCAAGGAGTCTTAGGACCAGGCATACCGATACCAGTTTTGCCTTCACCACCACCATGGGGATGGTCGCGCGGGGACATTGCCGAGCCGCGGACGGAAGGACGGCGACCCATATGGCGTGCGCGTCCGGCCTTACCCAATTTAATGTTGCTGTGTTCAACGTTGCCAACTTGTCCGATTGTGGCGCTGCAGTCTTGCAGAACCAAGCGGACTTCACCAGATGGCATACGCACATGGGCGTAACGACCTTCTTTGGCAAGCAACTGCGCAGATACACCCGCAGAGCGACCAATTTGAGCGCCCTTACCAGGTTGCATTTCTACGGCGTGAATGGTGGTACCCACAGGAATGTTTGCCAAGGGCAAGTTGTTACCGGGTTTGATTTCAACCTGGTTGCCACTAAGCAGGGTATCGCCAACTTTGACACCGATTGGCGCCAGGATGTAGCGCTTCTCGCCATCCACATAGTGCAAAAGAGCCAAGCGTGCGGTGCGGTTTGGATCATATTCAATCGCTGCCACTTTGGCGGGAATGTTGTGTTTGTCACGCTTAAAGTCCACAATGCGGATTTGGCGTTTGGCACCACCGCCACGATGGCGTACAGTAACACGACCCTGAACGTTGCGTCCGGCGCGGTTCTTCTTGTTGTAGATCAAACTGCGTTCGGGCTTGGTTTTAGTGATCTCTTCAAACGTATAGCTGGTCTTGTGTCGTTGACCAGGGCTGGTTGGTTTGTATACTTTAACGGCCATTAGTCTACTCCCTCAAAGAATGGGATACGATCTCCGGGTTTAAGCGTGATGATGGCTTTTTTGAAGCCACGCTTGCGGATGCTCAACCGGCGTGAACGTGAGTTCGTGGTTGACTTTGCCGGAGCGTTGATGATGTTGACGCGCACAACTTCGACATCGAACGCGGTTTCTACCGCGGTTTTGACCTGTTCACGTGTGGCAAAGGAGGCAACTTCAAAGACGTATTGCTGAAGTTTCCCAGCCAGGTAGTTGGTCTTTTCGGTGACGATGGGTTGGCGGATGATATCAAATGCTGAAATAGTCATTTTGCTTCACCTTCCTATCCCAAATAGCTCTTGATAACGTCGAGCGCTTCAAGCGGGATGATAACTTTTTCTGACTTAAGCAAATCGCGAATGTTCAGGTAGCGTGCTTGCAGCAGTTTGGTGTCAGCCAGGTTGCGACCGGATTTTACAAAATTGTCGTTTTCCTCGTTGCTGCCAGGAATGAGCACCAAAACGCGTTTGTCGCCAGCCAGGGCTTTCATTGCCTTTGCCACATCTGCGGTTTTTGCTTCGGGCATGCTGAGGTTTTCAACCATAATGATTTTCTCATCGTTGGCTGTAACCGTGAGCGCAGAGCGCAAAGCAGCCCGGCGCATTTTGCGAGGCATTTCTTGGCTGTAATCACGCGGTTTTGGCGTGAAAATGCGACCACCACCCACAGATTGGGCAGATTTCAAGCTACCACGTCGCGCGCGGCCAGTACCTTTTTGCTTGTAAGGCTTGGCGCCACCACCGCGAACTTCGCCGCGGCGTTTGGTATTGTGAGTGCCCAAGCGAGCGTTTGCCATCTGGCGAACAAAAGCCTGGTGCATGAGATCAACGTTGACCTTTGCCGCGAAGATTTCTTCGGGGAGTTCAACATCAGATACTTTTTCTGCTTTTAAGTTATAGACATCGAGTTTCATGATTTCTTTCTCCATTCACACGCCTTATTGCTTAGCAGCCACACGAATGAGCACGGTATCGCCTTTGGCGCCGGGCACTGAACCCTGCACAGCGATGAGGTTGCGCTCTTCATCAACCAATGCAACACGAATGTGAGATGATGTCACACGCACGTTACCCATTTGGCCGGGGAATTTCTTGCCCTTAAAAACACGGCCGGGGGATGTGCCCTGTCCGGATGAACCGGGAGCACGATGGCGGTCTGATTGGCCGTGGGTTTTGAGTCCACCACCAAAGCCATGTCGTTTCATGACACCGGCAAAACCTTTGCCTTTAGAGGTGCCAATCACATCCACAAAATCGCCCACTTCAAAGACGCCCGCGGTGAGTTCATCACCAGGGTTAATGCCGTCAATTTTCTTTGTGCGAATTTCGCGCAGGATGCGCACAGGTGGCAGATTGTTGACCTTAAGGTGGCCAAGTTCTGCTTTTGAGAGTCGTTTTGGTTTCACAGCGCCAAAGGCCAGCTGAACCGCGGAGTAGCCGTCGGTTTCTGGACGCTTTATCTGAGAAACAAAACAAGGCCCAGCTTCGAGCAGAGTCACCGGAATGGAACGTCCGCTTTCATCGAAGATCTGGGTCATGCCGATCTTTCTTCCAATAAGCCCTTTTAACATACTATTCTCCTGTTTGTAATTTAGCGAGACTGTCAGCCTGGGCTAGGCTGCATCATCTCCGCACAATTCAGTCAATGAGGCTTTGTGAAGCTTTTCTGCCCACGCCGCACCATTCTTAAATTGTCCATGTCAAAACATGCCCCGAAGGGCAACTTATCAAATATATCACACCGCACCGAGGAGCGCAAGGGTGATTCTTGATTCTTTTGTAAAACTTGCTCGGGTTTAATCAAGCCTATTTATTATATAGTAGCCCCCTCAATTAAGCGAGTCTTTAATGGCTATTTTGGGGCACTTTTGACTGAATTCTTTTAACACCTTTCAATGCCCAATATCAATTAACTTATCGGGCAGCATAATAGACAGAATCAAGCTTAATAAGTTGCGATAGCCAAAATGCCAATCAGTAAAACGGAGATGGCCAGAACCAAAGAGCAGATGCCGATCACTAAAACCCAACGGCGGATTTTTTCGATCTCGAACGCGCTTTTCATCATGCCGGCGGCCATAACACCGCGATACACGTCCTCATCTCTGAGGTCAAGGGCTGCCACCTTGCTAAAAGAAAAAGCACACTTTGGGCAAGCATCGATGTTTTCATTTACGACAAAAGAACAATTAGGACACAGGTGCATATCACACTCCTTAATTAAAGCGAATATTTTTTATTATGTGGTTACCGAATGAGTCGGTATTTCTAAATTTTAATCAAATTTTAACAAAATGGGCTCAGTTTCAAAAATGCGCTTTTGATCGCTCTTACTCACAACCGAAAGTTTCAGTTCCAATGTCTCAACCTTATTGATATTAAAAGCCATAAAGTCGCTCGCATCCAGCATTAATTCTTGAAAATGTCGGGTGCCTGCCAGCAGGTCATCATCAAAGAAAAAGTGAACCAAGTTACCATTCACCTTTACATCCTCAGCACTAACCGAAATGTTGGTATCTGTATAGTTTTCAATATAAACGATAAGTTTTTCGTTTTCTGTCTTTTTAATGCAAATACGGATTCCTTCACGCTCAACCACAACTTCGCCCGTTTCGTTTATGGATTGCGCCAGGCTCGGGTCGGCGTCGGTTTCAACACGAATGCGTTCCGTCGTAATCGATTTGCTCCAGTTATCGTTCTCGATTATACGCAATGAGAACTCAACCGAGTGGATCGCATCAATCCCCATCCTATTCAATGTTTCAATCGCTAAGCTAAGATTTTCGATACTACTTTGGCCTGCCGCAACGCTTACCTCCATGTCACTGTTAAGCATAAAGTCATTCACCGCGACTTCATTCACTCGCAACATCAGGCTGTTTGACGAGGCGTTTTCAATCAACAGGGTCAAAGCCGGGCCGGCCGGATCTTCATACTGTAATGAGAGCACGGCGACTTTAATGTTGTCCCCTTCATATACCTTTGCTTCAGCTAAATGAACATTTGTGTTCAAGGTAAATTCTGGCGCGCGTTCAATAAGCGCGACGGGCTCAACTGTTTCCTCGCTTGGTGTTGGGATCTGAGACTCACGCCATAGTTGGGTCGCTTCCAAATCAATCGCGGCAACAGTTAATGCCACAGGATCACCAACGATTTTCTCACTTGCACACGCAACCAGCGCGACACTAAGAACAACGCCCAATAGACATGATAACAAAACATTCTTTTTCATTTGCCAGCCCTTCAAAGATCAAAACATTTATTGACTTGTTAGCCCCAATTATACAGTATGAAAGCAAAAGTTTCCCCATTTTAAAATCAGGTTTAATTAACATCCAAGATAATAAAAAAGAGCTGAGATAAAAAACTCAGCTCTTTGTGTCATCTAATACTACTATTGCGACAATAAAATCAACTGTACTTATTGAAAAGTAACCTTAATTACTTCTGTATCAAAGAGAGTGTTCCATCCATCTTTTTCAAAAACATGGAAGTAGAGCTCCAACTCCTCAATATCGACTATGTCGTTATCTTCTAAATCTTTTTCAAAAAAGGTAATCTTATCAAAGACTTTAGTGCCCGACAAAACTTCCGCATGAAATGATGGTGAAATCATGAAACCATTAACTGACACATCGCGAACCTGTACGGAAATGTCTGTCTCTGAATTATTTTCGACAAAAACATATAGTTCCGCCCCCCAAAAGCTATCTTCAGTATCTAGCCGTTTAAGGATGATCCGAATGCCATCGCGTTCAGCCATCAACTGTCCGCTATCATCCACAGTTTGGACATACCCTTGATCAGCATTTGTTTCAATTCGAATTCTATCAGTACTAAACGTGTTAGTGTAATTTTCAAAATCTATGATTCTTAATCGTAATTCAATGTATTGAATTGTTTCGATGTTAGCAATTTCTAACGATCTTCTCGTAATAGTTAATTCATCGTTAACCTTTTTTCCTGGAGCTACTTCAGCAGACATATAGGAATCAATCATAAATCCATTAATTACAACATCTTCCGCTTGGAGAGTGAATGTTTTGTCTGTGCCATTTTCTGCCAACAACTTCAATTCCGGCCCCATCCAACCATCAAAAGCCAAAGACTTTACAGTTACTTTTATGTCATCCTTTTCATAGATTATGTTTTCTGTGACAGTAACATCTTTATTTAATGTGAAACGTTTACTGCTTGTCGTTTCTTCCACTTCAGCAGTTGGCTCTGGTAAGTCTTCATCATCTTGACTTTCAACATGGGCAGCCTTTTCTTCCTCAACTTTAGTTGCTTTTTCATCGGTAAGAATTTCTTCCCCCTTTGTGGGCACTGTTTCAACAACAGCATCCTTTTGAGGAGCTTTGTTCTTCGCGCCACTCGTACAAGCAACAAACAAAATAATTATTAACAACAATGCAATCACACGATTTCTTTTAGACATTTTTTTCCTTCCTTTGTGAAATGGTTATTGCTTATTATTATACCCTTGCATGAGATTTTTAAACCAAACTTTAATCCTCTCCGCAAGAATCAAAAGGTTAAGCTAGAACCTTCAACATCCAGAGAAAAACACTCGCCTTAGTAGTGCGAATGTGCTGATATTTTGTTTTCAGCCTTCATGCATCGGCCAAGGGGTTTTAGTAGGTTTTTGACACCAATACCTCAACTGTAGTTCCCTTGTTTACTTCACTCTGCAAGTTAAGCTCACCACCAAGGAATTCCGTAATATGCTTGACAATCGCCAAACCCAATCCAGAGCCAGCAACCGCGCGCGAGCGGGCTTTATCCACCCGATAGAAGCGTTCGAACACCCGCTTTTGGTGTTCCTCAGGGATGCCAATACCCGTGTCGGCTACGCGCAAACGCAAGGCTTCTGGCGCATTGTCAACAAACACCTCTATACTGCCCCCTGGACGGTTGTATTTGACCGCATTAGACACCAGATTGTCCAAAAGGTCGTGTAGCATTGCCTCTGGCAGGACGACTTTTTCCTCGCCTTTCAACTCTACAGTCAGGCTAATGCCACTTATCGCGATGGCTTCCTGGTAGACAGACACCACCTGGTTCACGAATGGTTCAAGCTCAATGGCGCTGCTTTCTTCTTGAATCACGTCTTCGTCAAATTGAGAAAGTTTGATGATGTCGTCTATCATGCCTGAAAGGCGTTGGCCCTCGTCTGAAATAGTGCTGCCAATCCGCTTAAGGTCACCTTCATCGACCATGCCATTTTTGAGCAGTTCAGCATAGCCATTGATGGCGGTTAGCGGACTGCGCAACTCGTGGCTTACATTGGCGGTAAATTGTTTTCTTTGTTTTTCGAGACGTAAAGTCTCTGAGTCATCAGCAATAATCATCATAACGCCATACAACCCATCTTGTTTTAGTACCCGATTGATATAAATGCGCAAAAGACGTCCATCGCGTTCAATATTGAAGCTTTCATGTTCGCTATCGGATGCTTTTTCCAGCTTACTGTAAATTTCAGGCAAGCGACACAGATAAAGAAAATCCTTGCCACGGTAATCAAACTGACTTTCCCCAGCTAAAAGTTGCACGGCGCTTTGGTTGAGGCTGAGGATGGTCATCTCAGAATCCATCAAAATCATGCCTTCTTTTGCATCCCGAATGAGGCGGTTGATTGTTTCACTTTTATAATTGAGCTCATCAAGATGCTCATCAATCGTCTTTTTTTGCTGGCGCAGTTCGCGCACAAAGGGCAAAAGCTCATCGTAGACTGGGATGTCAGCCGTATCTGCCAGCATGATCTGATCCAAATTTTCGGCGTAGTAATCGATTGGCGCAAGGATGCGGCGCGATGTGCGACTGGTGAAAATTATGCTCATGGTTATGCCTGCCAGCGCAATTAGCACCGTGGTAGGTAAGACCTCCCCAATGAGGCCGGCAATGTTCTTCCATTGCTTCGAAAGGCGCACCACATTGCCACCTTTTATTTGTTTTGCAAAGTAATAGTAGTCTTCGCCGATGCTTTCTGAGCGGCGTGTGTTTTCACCAATCTGACCCCGCAGCGCTTCCTGAAATTCTTCGCGATCGGCGTGGTTCTCCAGCCGGCTTTCATCCACCAAGCTATCGTAAATCACATCGCCATCCGGGGCGATTAAACTCACCCTGATGGTTCGATATTGCGTGTTGAGTTCCCGCAAAACATCAATTTGCGCGTTGGTATCGGTGCTGGTGACGCTACTAACAAAGCGGAGCGTCTCGCGCATCCAGGTTAGCTGGCTATTGAGCGACATGCGGTGGTAAAAAAGGCTTATAGCCAGCAAAACAGCAAAAACCGTTAAAACGATAATTACTGAATTGATCAAGTTCATGCGGCGTTTCATGCTTCGGTGCCCGCCTTATAGCCGATGTTTCGCACGGTGCGAATGGCCTTACCTTTTTCACCCAGTTTTTTTCGCAGGGATGCCACATGCACGTCTACGGTGCGCGTGCCACCCTCAAAGTCATATCCCCAAACGTTTTCCAGCAGTTTTTCACGCGAGAATGCCATGCCTGGATGGGAAAGTAACTGATAAAGGAGTTCAAACTCTTTAAAGGTTAAGTCTATTTCCTCACCATTAATGCTGGCTGAACGCCCATCGTAATTGACCAAAATCCCTTGAAATTCAATCGCATTGGGCGCGCTGGCATTGGTGCGACGTTGCACCGCCCGGATGCGTGCCAAAAACTCCATTACACTAAAGGGTTTGGCAATATAATCATCAGCGCCCAAATCTAAACCAATCACTTTGTCGTATTCACCACCAAGTGCAGTAAGCAAAATAACCGGGATGTCTTTGGTATCTGGGTTTGCTTTAAGCTTTTTTAGCAGTGCCAAGCCACTTTCGCCAGGGAGCATAATATCCAGCACAATCAGCTCGGGTGCTTTTTCGTCAATTACCGTAAGCAGGGTTGAGCCATCTTCAAAAAGGCGGGTTTGGTAACCTTCCTTGTGTAAGGCATAAGCCAGGAGCTCTCGAATGGAGGGGTCGTCTTCAATACAATAAATCATTTTTGCTCCTATTGCTGTTCCGGATCGCCTTGAATGGCAAAAATCACCCAGCGGGCAATCCGCTCAGTGTTATCGCCGATGCGCTCAAGATACTTGGTGATTTGCATGGTGTCGATTAGTTGTTTGTAATTGTTTTTATCGGTTCGGATACGGTCTGCAATTTCTTCCATAGTTTTGTCAAAAAGCGCATCAACCTCATTGTCACTGGCAATGACTTCCTGTGCCAAAGCAAGGTTGTTTTCAATGAAGGAATCCAGCGATTTTTTGAGCATAACAATCACCTTATCGTTCATCTCAATCAGATGATTGACAGCAAAATGATTGTTGATTGGATCGATAAAGTCAAGCAACTCAACAATTTCAATGGTATGTTCGCCGATGCGCTGTAAGCTGTTGGCAATTTTTAGCACGGATGAAATGAACCGCAAATCTTTTGCCACGGGCTGTTGGGTGCTCATGATGCGTAGGCAGTCATTTTCAATACGGCGTTCTTTTGAACGAATATTGGACTCTTCGTGGATAAGTTGCATCACTTGCTCATAATCCGCATCCACAAAAGCCTTTTGCAGGGTTCGGCTCATGCTTTCAATGGCTGAACCAAACAATATGACTTCTGTTTTTAACTCTTCCAGTTCTTTAAAATATTTCACTCTCATATTCGCCACCTAGCCAAAGCGTCCGGTAATGTAATTTTCGGTGCGTTCATCTTTCGGATACGAAAAGATTTGCCCCGTTTCGCCAGTTTCGATGATTTCGCCAGTCAAAAAGAATGCCGTTTTATCTGAAATTCTGGCGGCTTGTTGCATGTTATGTGTCACGATAACAATAGTATACTTTTCTTTAAGCGTGTTTACCAAATCTTCAATTTTGCTGGTTGAAATCGGATCAAGCGCCGATGTGGGCTCGTCCATAAGCAATATTTCAGGTTCAACAGCCAAGGCGCGCGCGATACACAAGCGTTGTTGTTGTCCGCCGGAAATCATCATCGCGCTCTTCTTGAGCTCGTCTTTCAGCTCATCCCAAACCGCGGCTTTTCGCAAGCTGTCTTCCACAATGTCATCCAATACAGCTCGGTTGCGAATGCCGTGCACCCGCGGCCCATATGCCACGTTATCATAAATGCTTATCGGGAACGGGTTGGGGGTTTGAAAAACCATGCCCACTTTTTTGCGCAACGCGTTTACATCCACATCTGGGGCGTAAATATCCTTGTTGTCGACGAGGATTTTGCCCGTAATCTTACAGCTTTCAACCAGGTCATTCATGCGGTTGAGTGACTTAATCATAGTTGACTTGCCACATCCGCTTGGACCGATGAATGCCATAATTTCATTGGAGGATATATCGAGGTTGGCGTTTTTTATGGCTTGGAAGTTGCCATAAAACAAATCCATGTTTTCTATCTTAATCTTTGGTGTTATCATTTCGTTTTATTGACCCATTTACTTAATCGCGTTGAGATGCGGTTGATTATTAATACAATAATGAGCAGGACCAGAGCCGTGGCAAAGGCTTCTTTGACATGAAAAGCCTCAGATGAGAGCATGTACATGTGCAGCGCCAAGGTGCGCCCCGACTGTGTGAGGCGGGTTGGCAACTGAGACATGGTGCCCAAAGTAAAAATAAAGGCTGCTGTTTCACCCACAATGCGCCCAATGGAGAGCATAATTCCAGCTAAAATGCCCGGCATCGCCACAGGCAAAGCAACTTTAATGATGGTCTGCAGTTTGGTAGCCCCCAGTCCCAGACTGGCTTGTTTTAGCAGCGGATCCACTGAGAGCAAGGCTTCTTCTGTTGTGCGAATGATCAGCGGCAGCACCATAATCGCGGCGGTAAAGGCACCAGCAATGAGCGAATAGGACCATTGCAGACGAAAAACAAAGAAGAGCATGCCAAACAAGCCATAGACAATTGAGGGAATACCTGCCAGGGTTTCTGTTGCCAAACGAATAGCAATGACCACTTTGCTTTGCTGGCGGGCGTACTCCGTGAGGTAGATGCCGGTAAGCACTCCAAAGGGAATGGCGATAAGCAGCACCAGGACAATCAGCATAAGCGTGGTGATCATCGCCGGCACCAGAGATTGGTTTTCGCTTGTGTATTTCCAGGCGAACATGTCCCACGACAGCCCAGGAATGCCACGCACCACGATATAGCCCACCATAATGATAAAAATGCTAACCGTGAGCAATGCAGCAGCTTTGACTAAAAAGCGGAGAACTTTACTCATGGCTCCCCTTACGTTTCACAACAAAAAAGATCAGGTTAATGATGAGGATAAAAACAAACAAAACCATCGCAGTGGCGATGAGCGCCTGGCGATGTTCCACACCTGCATAGCCCATTTCAAGCACAATGTTGGTTGTAAGCGTGCGCACGCCGTCGGTGAGTGCTTTGGGAAGTCGTGCCTGGTTTCCTGCAATCAGGTAGACCGCCATCGTTTCTCCAATCGCGCGACCAATGCCCAAAATGACCGAAGACAAGATGCCCGATTTCGCGGCGGGTATCATCGTTCTAAAAATGCTGATTTCCTTCGTTGTGCCCAGCGCCACGCTGCCTTGATAATAACGATTGGGCACCGCGTTTAGGCTGGCTTCGGAGATGCTGATTACCGTTGGCAAAATCATGATCCCCAAAAGAACTGAGGCGGTGATAATGTTCATACCTGTGCCACCGAACAAGGATTTACTCAATGGCACCATCAGTTGCAGCGCAAAAAAACCATAAATAATAGAAGGCACGCTTGCCATCAGGCTCACCGCGGATTGGAAGAAGTTTTTTACCTTGCCTTTGGCGTAAAAGGACAAATAGACTGCCGACATAATGCCAATAGGCGCGCCTACCACGCTTGCCCCAATGGTTAAGGCAAAAGAGCCAACAATCATGGGCAAAATGCCATATTGCTGTGGGCTGTTAATCGGGCTCCATTTTTGCCCAAATAAAAAGGCTTTCAGCCCGTATTCCTTAATAAAAGGAATGCCCGAGCTGAAAACAAAATACATGATGAGAAAGAGCGCTAAGATTGAACTTAGCGCTGCAACAAGGAAAACCGCCTTCATCCACTTTTCGCGGGTTTCAGGGCGTTTCAGGATAGTAACTTTACTTAACAAGGTTCCAGTCCCTCAGCTCACCAACAAAGATTTGTTTAACCTGTTCCATGGTGAGGGATTTGATGGTGCTGCTTTTGTGAACGATAACTGCAATACCATCAATAGCGATGACTTTGTATTCCATCTCGGCTTTTTCTTCGTCTTTAAGTTCGCGTGAAGCCATACCCAAGTGGCTTACGCCTTGCATGGTGCTTTGCATGCCAGCGGAAGAACCAGTAGATTGGATTTCGATGGTCACGTCGGGGTTGATTGCGTTATAGGCTTCAACCAATTTTTCCATAACGGGTGTCACAGAGGTCGAGCCAGCAACAACCACACTGCCAGAAACCTTACCGCCCGCAAAAGGCACACCGGCATCAGCGGAAATGTAACCGCGCTCTTCAACGATTTTTTGTCCTTCTTCGCTCATAATGAAGTCGAGCAAGTCTTGTGAAGCTTCGTCAAGCCCGGTTTTGTAGGCAACGTTGAAAGGACGGGCGATTTTGTAGCTGCCGTTTTTAACATTTTCTGCGGTGGCTTCTACGCCATCAATTTGCAGAGCTTTGACAGTATCGTTGAGCGAACCCAAGGAAATGTAACCGATAGCTTTGGCTTCGTTGGCAACGGTCATCATCACGCCATTGGTGCCATTTTGGATGATAGCTTCTTCGTAGGTGCTATCTACGGTGTTACCATCTGCATCTTTGCCTTCGACGCCGGTCAATTCAACAAAAGCGCCGCGGGTGCCTGAGCCTTCTTCGCGGGAAACCACGATGATATCAACAGGTTTTACAATGGTGTTTTCGGGTTTTGGGGCAACCGTGGTCGGTTTGCTTGGGCTGGTGCAGGCTGTAATGGCGAGCATCAGAGCCATTAGGACCAAAATGATAGATGTGGTTTTTTTCATTAACTTTTCTTCTCCTATTTTTCAAATACAAGGGAAGTTTAATGCCGAGGTGTTTCGTGGGTATCTTGGTTTTGTAAAGGTTTTGTAAAGTTATTTATGGGTACTTCCCGGGGACTTTACATGCTCGAATCGCCTTATTCTTGTGTGGTGCATCGCGCACGCCATTATCACCTAAACCTGCCAGTATGATCGGTGGGGAAACCTCACAGAACAACACTTCCCATGCCATTAGCAAAAGCTTTAAATCTTGCACAGCGTCAAATAATGTATAATTTTGAAACCAAGGAAAACAGAGCGCCTGGCTCACAACTGTGAGTGACGAGGTGGGAGGTTTCTTCCCGCGAGGGAAGACTAAGCGGCAAAGCCCGTGAAAATCGAGAGATCGGCGGATGCCTCCAGGATATCCATCCTTTTTCCAGGAATACAACAACGGAGGTGCAGCAATGTGCGGCATCGTAGCCTATATTGGCAAACAAAACGCCAGCTCCATCATTGTCGATGGGCTCAAAAAACTAGAGTATCGCGGATATGACTCCGCCGGTCTTGCCATTCTGGAAAACGGTCAAATTGAACTGCGGCGCATGGCAGGCCGAATTGACAAATTAGCGACTCTCATAAAAGAAAAACCACTCAACGGAACGCTTGGCATCGGGCACACCCGCTGGGCAACCCACGGCGCACCCAGCGAAGCCAACGCTCACCCTCACCTGAGCATGTCTGGCAAAATTGTCATCGTGCATAACGGCATCGTTGAAAATTACCTCAGCCTGCGCGAGGAATTGCTCACAAAAGGCGTTACTTTCAGGTCTGAAACCGACACAGAAACCATCGCGCATCTTATTGACCTTTATTATGCAAATTACGGCAACTTGTTGAGCGCAGTTCAAAACACCTTAAAACGCCTCAAAGGCGCGCACGGCATCGTGGTCATGTCCAGCGATGAGCCTGACAAACTGATTGCGGCTCGGCTGGGAAATGCTGGGGGCATCGCGATTGGCGTGGGGCAAGGCGAAATGTTTCTAGCCAGCGATGTGCCCGCCATCATCGCGCACACCCAGAACGTGGCGTTTTTGGAGTCGGGGCAAATTGCCACCATCAGCGCGAATAATTTTAGTGTGCAAGATTTGAACGGACAAACGATCAAACTGAAAACGCAAAACATCCCCTGGGACCCGGTTTCTGCTGAAAAAGGCAGCTATGCGCATTTTATGCTCAAAGAAATTCACGAACAGGTGCGCGCTTTGAGCAATACGCTAAGCGGACGCATCGACTTTGAGCGTTCGCGTGTGGTTTTGCCAAGCCTGAATGTGGATGTTAACAGCGCAAAAGCGATTAAGAAGATTTTTATCACCGCTTGTGGCACCGCGGCTTACGCCGGCATGGTGGGCAAGTATCTCATTGAACACATCACGCGCATCCCGGTAGAGGTGATGATTGCCTCGGAATTCCGTTACTGTGACCCGATTATAGAGCCTGGCACGGTCGTTTTGTCAATCTCACAAAGTGGCGAGACCGCCGACACTTTAGCGGCGATGGAAGAAGCCCGGCTTAAAGGCGCACCGGTTTGGGCGATTGTCAACGCGATTGGCTCACAGGCTATGCGCATTGCGGATGGTGGCATTTCCATGCAAGTTGGACCGGAAATTGGCGTAGCTTCGACCAAAGCCTTTACCGCCCCAATTTTGGATCTTTATATGCTGGCGGTTTACCTTGCCGATTTGCGTGGCACTTTGGGTGAGACTGAGCGCGTGGCTTATGTCAAGGATTTGTTGGGTATTCCTGGTTTGGTTGAAAAAGCGCTCCTGCAGGAGGACGAAATTGAGCGGGTTGCCAACAAATATAAGGCGATGAAAGGCGCCTTGTATCTGGGACGTGGCGTGAACATGCCTATCGCTTATGAAGGCGCATTGAAGCTAAAAGAGATTTCCTATAAGCATGCCGAGGGCTACCCGGCTGGCGAGATGAAGCACGGACCCATCGCGCTTTTGGACGAAGATATGCTGGTGGTGCTGATTGCGCCAAAAGACCAGTGGTACGACAAAATGATCAGCCAGATTGAACAAGCCAAAGCGCGTGGCGCGCAGGTTTTAGTGATTGCCAATGAGGGCGATGAGGTGATTAAAGCTTTGGCGGATGAGGTCTTTTGGATTCCCAATACGCCCTGGCTCTTAAGCCCGGCGGTGACGATTATTCCTTTGCAGCTTTTTGCCTATCACATCGCAGCAGTCTTGGGCCTCGACGTTGACCAACCACGCAATTTGGCAAAATCCGTGACAGTGGAGTAGGTTTTTCTCAAAAACGGATAACTGCCTATTCCCCACAATTCTTCTGATGGGCTTTGAGCTTTTTCATCGCCCAGTCATAATGACTAGCTGTGGCACTAACAAAATAAGAGCCTAAAGTGCTGCCTCCAACCCATGGGAAGACGTCTTTCGTAAAGAGTTCTTGATCGCTAAAGCCTTCACCAAGCGTCATCACATCTTGATGAGACTTTTTGAATAGTCGTTCTGCCTCTTCCAAAGGCGTGTTTTGATGCTTTTCCCAGAAAGCGATATTCATCTCACCGTATGTTTTCCAGTTATAAGGTCGAGGAATAAAAGGCTTCTCTTCACCCTTCATATTAGAAGAAACCCAGTCCAGGAGGAGCTGATGCCATTCGTAAAGATGAATGAGAACATCCCGCAAATTATGGTCTCTTTTCCAATGCGCTTCTTTTTTCTTTTCCTCTTTAGAGAAGTCAAACGGCGTTTGAAGCTCCTTTTCGGACATCGATTCCATAAACGTGTTTAATTTCTCAAAATTGTTTTGGGACGCTGTAATCAAGTCTGTTTTTGTTGTCGCTCTTGCCATTGGTTTTCTCCAATATTATTAAAGTTGTAAGTTTGCTTAATGACGATATTCTTAATCTAATTGTACTTCGCTATTTAGGCAGGATATATATCTGCGCCCTTAGAGCTTGCAACCTAGTAATAACACAAAAGACGCCCGGTGGGCGTCTTCTAGATTTTTAGGTTAGCAAAACACATGGAAGCTGAAACTTCAAGCTTCCTGGGACCCCTTCAACTGTCGCGATTCCTTCAGCCCTCCCAATGGGACACTGAAACAACCGTCAAGCACGCTTAGATCTTGATCTCAATATCCACGCCGGCAGGCAGGTTGAGACGCATGAGCATGTCGATGGTCTTTGAATCGGGTTCGAGCACGTCGATCAGACGATTGTGGGTGCGGATCTCAAAGTGCTCGTGAGAGTCTTTATCGATAAAGGTTGACCGGCGGACGGTGTACTTTTCGATGCGGGTGGGCAAGGGCACAGGTCCAATAACCTTGGCGCCGCTGCGTTCCGCGGTTTCAACGATGCGCTTTGCGCTTTGATCCAAAATGCGATGATCGTATGCTTTAAGTCGAATTCTAATTTTTTGTTTTGCCATTTTTCTTCCTGTTTTTTTCGGGTGTTAAAAACCCGTTATTTATCCTAATCTTCCTAAAATTTTCTTCATATACGCATCAGAAACCTGCGCGTAATGCTTGAATTCCATGGTAAAAACGCCACGGCCTTGAGTCGCCGAGCGTAGTTCTGTGGCATAGCCAAACATTTCAGAGAGGGGCACTTCAGCGTGAATGGCTTTTGCGTTGCCATAGCGCTCATCCATACCCAAAATGTTACCCACGCGAGCGTTGACCTGTCCAATTACATCACCGGTAAACTCTTCGGGCACGGTAATTTCAACCTTCATGATGGGCTCAAGGATAACCGGTGAAGCTTTTTCAGTCACTTCACGCAGCGCCATAATCGCTGCCATGCGGAAAGCCATTTCGCTGGAGTCAACTTCGTGATGGCTGCCATCCACCAAGGTCACTTTGAGGTCAGTCATAGGGAAGCCAGCTAATGGGCCACTTTCTGAGGCATCCCGAATACCTGCTTCAACCGCGGGGATAAATTGTTTGGGGATTGCGCCGCCCACAATTTTGTTTTCAAACAAAATGCCACTACCCGGCTCAAGAGGTTCCACATCGATGACCACATGTGCGTATTGCCCATGCCCACCGGTTTGCTTTACATAACGATGGCTATGCCCGGCAACGGGTTTGGTGATGGCTTCATGATAAGCCACACGGGGTTTACCCACATTGGCTTGCACTTTAAACTCGCGCAAAAGACGGGTAACCAAGACGTCCAAGTGCAATTCGCCCATACCAGAGATGATGGTTTGACCGGTTTCTTCGTCCTGGCGGACTTTGAAAGTTGGGTCTTCTTCAGACAGTTTGGTGAGGGAATCAGACATTTTGTCTTGATCGGCTTTGGTCTTGGGCTCAATGGCAATGGAGATTACCGGCTCGGGGAAACTGATAGTTTCCAGCAGAATGGGATTGGTTGGATCACACAAAGTGTCGCCGGTGAAGCTAAACTTCAAACCCAAAATAGCGCCAATCTCACCAGCACCCAGTTCGGTAATATCTTCGCGATGGTCAGCGTACATGCGCAAGAGGCGACCTACGCGTTCCTTTTTATCTTTGGTCGCATTGTGCATGTTGCCATTTTGCTTAATCTTGCCGGAATAAACGCGGATATATGCCAAGCGTCCCATGTATGGGTCGGTCACAATTTTGAAGACCAAAGCAGCCAAAGGCTCGCTGTCATCGGCATAGCGTTCTACCTCACTGCCATCGCGCACCAAAACAGCCTTGACGGGTGGGATATCTAAAGGAGAGGGCAGGTAATCAATAACCGCATCCAAAACAAGCTGAACACCTTTATTCTTTAAACTGCTGCCACAAAAAACCGGCACCACTTTATTTGCCAAAACGCCTTGCCTTAAAGCGGCTTTGAGCTCATCTATCTGGAGGGTCTCACCCATCAAGAACTTTTCGGTGAGGGTATCGTCCAATTCGGCGATGCGTTCCACCAAAATAGCTCTTTTCTCGGCAAGTTCCGCTTGAAACTCAGCAGGAACCTCAGTAATCCGTGGCTCCGAGCCTACCTTGTCCTCAAAGAACCAGGCATCTTCTTCAAGCAAGTTGATAACACCCACAAAACCAGACTCCGCGCCAATCGCAATTTGCATTTGGATCGCATTAGCACCCAAACGTTCGCGAATGCTTTCAATGGTGCGTTCATATGAGGCACCCACGCGGTCCATTTTGTTTGCAAAGCAAATGCGCGGCACTTCGTATTTATCAGCCTGGCGCCAAACGGTTTCGCTTTGTGGCTCTACACCTTGCACGGAATCAAAAACAACCACACCACCGTCCAAAACGCGCAAGGAGCGTTGCACTTCGGCGGTAAAGTCGATATGCCCGGGGGTGTCAATGAGGTTCAGGCGATGGCCTTTCCACTCTGCGGTAACCGCGGCGGATACGATGGTAATACCACGTTCGCGTTCCTGAGGCATCCAGTCGGTAACGGTTGTGCCTTCATCCACATTGCCGATGCGGTATGTTTTGCCGGTATAAAACAAAATCCGCTCAGTCGTGGTTGTTTTACCTGCGTCAATATGGGCTATGACGCCGATATTGCGATATCGATTAAGCGGAAATTCTGTCATTTCAAACTCTTATAAAGTTAAAGTACGGCCGTATTAGATACGGAAGTGAGAAAACGCACGGTTGGCCTCAGCCATCTTGTGGGTTTCCTCTTTACGGCGAATGGAAGCGCCTTGATTTTCGGCTGCGTCCATAAGCTCTGCGGCAAGTTTTTCTGAATATGATTTTCCAGAGCGCGCGCGAGAAGCGGTGATGATCCAGCGCATCGCCAAAGTGATGCGGCGTTCAGGTGAAACTTCCATGGGCACCTGATAGGTTGAACCACCAACACGGCGTGGGCGAACTTCCATAAGTGGGCTCACGTTCTTGAGCGCGGCTTCGAAGACTTCGATGCCTTCTTTGCCGGTCTTTTCGCTAATCATGTCAATGGCGTCGTAGACCATGGTTGTGGCAAGGCTCTTTTTACCATTAAGCATGATGCGGTTGATAATCATTTGCAAATGAATGTTGTTAAAGCGATCATCAGGTTGAACTTCTCGCTTTTCGGGCTTAATCCTTCTTGACATAAATGCTCCTCAATCTAAACAAGGCTCGGCGCTACGCTGTTATTAAGGTAGTGCCAGCTATTGCTCTCTTTTAATTATCTAACTACTCAGCGCGTTTGGCGCCGTATTTTGAACGGGCTCGTTTACGGTTGCTAACGCCGGTGGAGTCCAGGGTGCCACGCACGATGTGATAGCGCACACCGGGCAAGTCTCTCACTCTGCCACCACGGATCAGCACAACACTGTGCTCTTGCAATTGATGCCCTTCGCCGGGGATGTATGCCGTCACTTCCATACCATTGGAAAGACGCACACGAGCGATCTTGCGCAAAGCCGAGTTCGGCTTCTTGGGGGTCATCGTACGCACGATGGTGCACACACCACGTTTCTGAGGCGCGCCCTTGGGTTGGCGGATACGGCGTTGTTTCTCAGAGTTGAGCGTATATTGCAGAGCTGGTGATTTGCTCTTGTTTTTCTTCGTTTTTCGACCATGTCGAACCAATTGGTTAATTGTTGGCACTTTCTATTTCTCCGTACTACTAAACTCTTCTATAATTAATCATTAAAGGTCATTTTTACTTGCTATGACCTTGACCTTTACAATTTCAGGCACACTTAATATGTCCGTCTGCCTGATGGACGAAAGAGAATTCTAACACGCCCATTGCTTTATCGTCAAGCAATTCTATCCAAGGCTGGAATTTCGCTTCCAATATCCAGCAAACCGGTGGAAACCCGGGGTGTTTGGCTTCTTTCGTCGTCTTTTCCAAAGCGAATAATCTCGCCATCGTCCATAATCGCTTCAACCGCGAGGCTAAGCGATTGCAATTCCTTGACCAAAACGCGGAAAGCGGCAGGAATGCCCGGCGCTTCAATGGGCGTACCCTTCACGATGGCTTCGTATGTCGCGGTTCTGCCAGGAACATCGTCAGATTTGACTGTCAACATTTCCTGCAAAGTGTAAGCCGCGCCATAAGCCTCAAGCGCCCAAACTTCCATTTCACCAAAGCGCTGACCACCAAATTGTGCCTTACCACCCAAAGGTTGTTGGGTTACCAAGCTGTAAGGACCAGTGGAGCGAGCGTGAACCTTGTCTTCAACCAGGTGATGAAGTTTAAGCATGCTCATCACGCCAATCATAACGGGTTGGTCATAAAGGTCACCGGTGCGTCCATCGCGCAAAAGCTGTTTACCCAAGGTGGGTACGGGCTCTCCGGTTTCAAGGTAGATTTTGTTGGCTTCAAAGATCATTTCTGCAATTTCGAGCTTCGCGTCAATCTTCTTATCCAATTTCTTTGCCCATAACTGCAAACAGGCGCGAATGGCGTTTTCATCCTGTTGATTGCGTTGGGCAACAGGGATGGCATCTTCGGGGAAGGCTGTAATCGTCTTGGGGTCAAACCCTTCTTCAATCAACCATTCATTTAAGGTAGCCCGACGAGCAAGCACTTCGTTTTCCTTAATGGCAAAGATGTCGTAATCTTTATCGGCAAGGATGCTCTCAAGATAAAGCAAGCGCACTTCTTGGTCGTCCAAAAGCATTTCGGGATCATGTTCAAAAGTTTGAATCCATTCCCAACCTTTTTCAGCAACCACACGCCAGGCTTCGTCAATCATCCAGGCACGAGCCAATTCAGCAGCGATTTCTGCTTCGTTGGCGCCGTCGAACACGGGCGTAATCGCGCGGAAGCCCAAACGGCTGGCTGCCCATCCGAGTTCAGCTTCCAGAACCTGACCAATATTCATACGACCAGGAATACCAAGCGGGTTCAAAATGATGTCCACAGGTGTGCCGTCTTCAAGGAAGGGCATATCCTCAACAGGCAAAACCATAGAGACACAACCCTTGTTACCGTGGCGTCCAGCCATTTTGTCACCAGCGGTGATCTTGCGACGCTGGGCAACAGAAACACGCACCATTTTGTCAACACCAGCACTAAGGTCGGTGTTTTCTTCGCGTGTAAAGACCTTAACATCCACCACAATACCACGCTCGCCGTGAGGCATGCGCAAGGAGGTGTCTTTGACGTCTCGTGATTTTTCACCAAAGATCGCGCGCAGCAAGCGTTCTTCGGGGGTCAGTTCTTTTTCACCCTTGGGCGTAATTTTACCCACCAGAATGTCGTTGGGACCAACCTCAGCACCAATACGAATAATACCGGTTTCGTCCAAGTCACGGATGGTGTCATCGCCGACATTGGGGATTTCACGGGTGATTTCTTCAGGACCAAGCTTGGTATCGCGGGCTTCCACTTCGTATTTTTCAATGTGGATGCTGGTGTAGCGGTCATCCTCAACCAATTTTTCTGAAATCAAAATAGCATCTTCAAAGTTGAAGCCTTCCCAGGGCAAGAACGCGATAACAGCGTTTTGACCAAGCGCCAATTTACCATCCTGAGTAGATGAAGAGTCGATAATCACTTCGTCTTTCTTGATCATCTGACCTTGCACCACAGCTGGGCGTTGGTCGATGCAGGTTGATTGGTTCGAGCGGTGGTACTTGCGCAGGTTATAAATGCGCAAATCGCCATCAGTTTGTTTGACAACCAAATTGTCACCCGTAACCGAAAGCACCTCGCCATCAGCTTCTGCCAAGGCAATTTGACCAGAGTCAGCAACGGCAACGTCTTCCATACCAGTTGAAACAATGGGCACTTGCGGGCGCAAGAGCGGCACAGCTTGGGTCTGCATGTTGGCACCCATCAAGGCGCGGTTGGCGTCGTCATGCTCGAGGAAGGGGATCAGCGCAGCCGAAATACCCACAACCTGGTTGGGTGCAACGTCAATATAGTCGATGTCTTCATAGTTGAAGATCGCAAATTGGTTGGCAAAACGGCAAGAGTTGCGGTGCAAGAACTCTCCGTATTCGTTCAAAGGCGCGTTAGCCTGGGCGATGACGTATTTATCTTCAGCGTCAGCTGAGAGATATTCGTAATCGTCGCTCACATAAGGGCGCACCTGAACCGTTTCAATGCCAAGAGATTTAATCTTCTTAGCCATTTTGCTGTCAACACGGGTTTCGGCTTCAAAAACAACCTCACCAGTCTTTGGATCGACAATATCTTTAAGCAATAGATGGTCAACCAAGTTGGGATCATCGCCAGCCATCTCATTGTAAACCTTGCGGTAAGGGGTTTCGATAAAACCGAATTCGTTCACCTGAGCATAAGCTGCCAAACGACCAATCAGACCGATGTTCGGACCTTCTGGGGTTTCGATGGGGCAAATACGGCCATAGTGCGAGAAGTGAACGTCACGCACATCAAAGCCAGCGCGCTCACGGCGCAAACCGCCAGGACCCAAAGCAGAGATGGTGCGTTTGTGGCGCAACTCTGAAAGCGGGTTGGTTTCTTCCATAAATTGTGAAAGCTGGCTTGAGCCAAAGAATTCACGCAAAGATGCCACCAGAGGGCGAATGTTTACCAGACTGGCTGGTGGAACGCTGGTGCCCGCTTCGCGAATGGACATGCGTTCTTTAATAACGCGTTCCATGCGGCGGAAACCAATGCGCAGTTTGTTTTGAATTAATTCGCCAACGGTCTTCACACGGCGATTGCCCAAATGGTCGATATCGTCTTTGGGGATTTTACTGTTGTTGACCTGAATCATGTGGCGGATAATGCGCACGATGTCATGTTTGGTGATGGTGCGATGCGAACCCGGGATGAGATCATACAGATCAAGCTTCTGATTAAGCTTGTAGCGACCAACCAGTTCAAGGTCGTAATGACGCGGGTCAAAGAGCTGTTCTCTAAGGTAGCTTTCCGCGGTTTCCACGATGGGAGGTTCACCCGGGCGTAAACGGCGATAAAACTCAAGCAAAGCTTCTTTGGCAATATCCTTATTAGGATCGTATTCAGGTTCTTGCGCAAAAGAGTTTTCGATATAGGAATGATCCGGGTTATTATCCACATCCGCAAAAAGCGCCATAATTTCTTCATCGCTGCCAGTTTGCAAAGGTGAATCGGCAAGCCCATCATCCAGGGTCGCCAAAGCACGCAAAAAGACGGTAATTGGCACCGTTCGTTTGCGGTTGAACTTGAGGATGATGAAATCGTTTTTGCGGGTTTCAAATTCCATCCAGGCGCCACGATCAGGGATCAATTTGGCAGTGGACATCATACGTCCGGTGGCGCGGTCTTGATCGGCTTCAAAATAAACGCCGGGTGAGCGAATGAGCTGTGAAACAACAACGCGTTCGGTACCATTGATGACAAAGGTACCCTTTTGGGTCATCTCAGGGAAATCGCCAAGAAAGAGGTCTTGTTTGATAGCTTCAGTTTGGTCAGCACCCTCGAGCAAAACAGAAACATAAAGAGGTCGCGCGTAAGTAAGGTCACGCTCAAGACACTCTTCAATGGTGTTTTTGGGTTCTTCAAACCAGAACTGCAGGTCAAACTCTTTCGCCAGAGGATGTTCACTGGGGAAGTGCAGACGCAAATCACCGCCATAGGAGACGATGGGTGAAACTTCATTTAATAGGTTTGCTAAACCTTCAGTTTTGAGTCTTTCAAAAGACTCGAGCTGAACTTTGATGAGTTGTGGCAATTCGAGCCCAACTGGGATACGCGCATAGTTTTTTGGGGGCATCAATTCGGTCATTCACATCTCCTGTACATGCTAAAAGCGTGGTCGCACGAGGGCACCCACGCGGGTAATTACGGATAAAGCGCAATTTTTAAGTATAAGGCGATTTGCCTCAAGAGTCAACTGTTTTTCCCTGCAAACCTGTGTTTTCAATGAACGAATAATATTACCACACAATTTTGTGTTTTCAAAGTCAATTTTTGTGATCAAAAAAGCCCTTCACACACGCATATTGGGCAAACCCTCAAAATAAATCAAAAACAAAGACAAACAAAAAAGCGCCTTCAAGTTAGAAAGCGCTTTTAACTCGTGTGTTTATCGTGAGAGGGGCTCGTTTAAGCCCTTTACCCATTTAGACTTTTTAGATATCTACTTTTCATCTCTCAAAACAATGGGGAAGTTAATTACAAACTCTTCCGGGTCCGGATCTGGGTCTGGGTCAGGATCCGGGTCTGGGTCCGGGTCAACAACTTCTAATTTCGCTTTAAAAGCACCGTGATCTAGCGTGCCAATATACAGGTTCGCCGAGTTCTTTGGCTTTAATAGTATCGTGGTGATATTGGCGTTAGCTTCCAAACCATCGTTGATTTCTTGCCAGGTTGCACCAGCGTCCAGGCTCATATAAACACCGCTGCTGTCACTGCCGGCATAAAGCGTGCTGGTCTTTTTAGCGTCAATCGCCAAGGACCGAATACTCTTGCCATTGAGCATAGCCGACGCTGATGTCCATGTTGCGCCTGAATCCTCGCTCTTATAAACGCCACCAGACATCGTGCCAGCGTAAAGCGTGCTGGGCTCTTCAGGGTCAATCGCGATAGACATTGCCGCATGAACACCCAGCCCTGTATTTGAAGGCGCCCAGGTGTCGCCACCATTGATGCTTTTGAGCAGGCTAAAACCCATCGCGCCAAGATAAAGGGTCTCCGGCGTGAGTGGATCAATCGCCAAACTAAGATGTACAAACCCAGGAGGTAAATTCGCGCTCTTCAAAGCCCATGTTTGTCAACCATCAGTGCTTTTATAGACGCCTTCATCTAACGCCAGGACATAAAGGGTGCTTGGCGTTTGTGGGTTGATCACGATTTGGAGAACAGCCTTGCCATTGAGCGGACTCATCATTGCCGACCACGACTCGCCGCCGTTCTCACTTTTGAACAAACCACCTTCATAAGTGCCCAGGTAAAGCCTCGCGGGGGTTTCAGGATCGATGGCGATAGCCCTTGCCTCAAGATTGGTCAAGCCAGTATTGATTGCGACCCATGACTCACCGCCATTAATGGTCTTAAAAACGCCTTTGCTGTATGTGGCGGCATATAAGGTATCGGTCTCTATCGGGTCAATAGCCATATTACCAATGGTCAGTTCCTCTAAACCTTCATTTATAGCTGTCCAAACGATGGGTTCATTCGCCTTGACGGTATGAACCATTGCCAAAAGGACGAAGAGGACGAGTAAAAGAGATAGTGCTTTTCGTTTCATATAACTCCTTTTTCTTAGTCTATTCCCTCGTTCATAAATTTTACTATAAAGAAAAATTTCATCGACTCTCTACCTTAAATCTAAATAACTAAGGATATAATAGGTATAAAAGACCACTTATTAGGAGCGATGCCATGAAAAAAGAATTAAGCTTAGAAAAATTAATTGAAATGCAAGCACTTTGTCACGAAGTCGAAGCCGACGTAAATAAAATCAGTGATTTCATCGCCTTCATTCAGGATGCACAAGCCAGAAAACAAAAACTGGCTGAATTCTATCAATCCGAGTGGATGTTTTACTACGAAGACGAAAAGAACAAAGAAGCCTGGGATAAGGAACTTGAAAAGCATGTCGCTGAAGACAGTTTCTCAATTCTGGATGAAGACACCATTTGGGACGCCCTCCAGGATGGGCGCTTGGAGACCATTGAGCTGCTCAAGACCATCGCTGGGATGATCGAATAAGCCTTGCTCAAGAAGGAAAAACACAATGAACCAGCCACCTTGTGTATTGTTGGCTGGTTTTTGTTTTCATTGCTAAAACCTGTTTTTTCCAAAGACCACAATTAAGATGCAAATAAGATTGGAACAAAAATGAAACCCGAAGAAACCCTTAAGAAAATCAACACCATGCAGGACCTGTGTGTACAGGTAGAGCAAGATAATCAAAAAATAGAAGAGATCGCTTCTTTTTTACAAGAAGCACGCACCAGGCATGAAACCCTTTACCGCTTTTACCAGGAAGAATGGTCCGAACTGCTTTATGACGAAAACGGAGATACCAAAGAGGCCATCAACACCATTCTAAAAGAGCACCTGAAGCACATCCCCCAAGGGCACTACTCCATCACCAACCAAGACACGTTGTGGGATGCTCTCAATGACCACAGACTGGGACTGATAGACTTACTTAAAACGCTCGTTGAGATGATTGACTAAACGCTCAATGACTTGAAATACAAAAAGGGACAAGGCGCAAAACCTTGACCCTTTTCTTTTTTATTTCAATTTGATGCCTGTTGGCAAAGCTTTTTAGTTCTTAGGACTTAAGCTGTTACCCAACCATCCTCATCATTGCCGGGTTTATCTTCGCCATCAGGCGCTTCGCCTTCCAAAGCTTCAATTTCGGTCAGGTCTGGCATTGGGGGCAGCGGTGGAGCAGGCGGCAAATCGGGCATTTCTGGCACAACTGGCGTAGCAGGCTCAGGTGTGGCGGGAGGCACTACCGGAACCTCGGTAAATTCAGGATTTGCTGGCATTTCCGGATAAGTTTGTGGCTCAGGCATCGGACTTGGCATCTGGGGACTTGCCGGCACCGGCGCGACACCTTCTAAACCATGTTCGGGGCAAAACTTACCCACAATCGGACGTCCACATTGCGGACAAACCAATCCTTGCGCCACAGGATAAGGCTGTGCAATGTTAGGCACTGGTTCAACCGGTGGAGGAGGTGGTGCCTCGTTTTTGATTGCTTCCAGATTGCTTTGAAGCTGGAAGAAGTATTTTCGCATTTCAACCAGGTCTTTTAGCTGTGACTGTAATTCGGGTTGGCTTACATTGCCTTGATCAGCCAATGCCATGGTTGTTTCACCAAGAATATAAATGCGCTCTTTGATTTGGTTCTCCATATCCGAAATTTCTTTATTGGCTTTCACAATACGGATTTGCTGATCAGCCTTCCACTTGGTAACGGCTGCGGCGTGTTCTACTTTTGCTTTAAAGGTCATGTCTGGTCCTTTCTTGGTCTTTTTATAAATGAATCCTGCTTTTGTCGATAGCTTTACTCAATTATATCGTAGACCAGATAGCATACGAGCAGACATTTTGCAGAGCCAAATAAACCGGTTTGCATTTGGATAGTCGCATTTTCTGCTCTTCTTGTCCTGGATTGATCATGCCAGGCGCAATAAGGATAAAAATGTGCAAACCAAATATTTTCACATGATTACTACACCTGATAAGCTGTCAAGATTTTGTTAAGATTTTTGTCAAACTTGTGCTATGAATTTTCTTGTGTTTCGTGTATAATAGCTTTTCGCGTCTGATTAACGCGATGTTTGACCTATTCTATGCCCGGAAGGAGGTGAATAGCAATGGCAAGTGTCAATTTAAGACAAAATGAGTCCCAGGATTCCCTACTCAAGCGCTTTCGCAAGAAGGTCGTCAAGAGTGGTGTATTGAGCACCGTGCGCCGCAAACGCTGGTTTGTTTCCAAGAGCGAGCAACGCCGCATGGACAAGAAAAAGGCTGTTCGTCGCAACTTCCGAAAGTCGTACGATTAGCCAATAGGTTTAAGTGAGGTTTTATGGCTAAAGAAGAAGAGAAAATTACAGTAGAAGGCACCATCATCGAGGCCTTACCCGGAACGCAGTTTAGGGTGAAGCTCGAAAACGGCCATGAGGTCATCGCCTATTTGAGTGGGCGTATGCGCAGGTATTACATCCGCATCCTCCTGGGCGATTTGGTGCGTGTAGAAATGTCTCCTTATGACCTCGACCGTGGGCGCATTGTATATCGCCAGCGCCGAACTGGCCCAATCAACCCCGCGGATTTTTCCTAAGTTCTTTTCATCCCAAAGCGTAAATGCCCGGGATGATCGTAATAAAACGCAAAACTCTTGCCTTGAGCAGGAGTTTTTTGTTTTTTCCATACAGCATGTATTAAAATGAACCTATGTCATCCAATGACTTCATCCAAAACGCTACAATCCGCCGAATGGACCCCACCCGGGATCTGAACGCGGTTGCCAACCTGATGGAAGCCGCCTTCGAGCTCAAAAAAGATCCAGAAGGGCATGTGATTATCGAAAATATGCGCCAGCACGCGCGCATGATCGCCGCGAACGATGCCACCCTATTGGATAAGCTAACGGTTAAGGCTTCGTGGTCTGACGGCTTCGTTTTTGAGGACCAGAACAAAATTGTGGGCAACATCACCTTAATCCCACACATGGATGGCTTTAAGCGCGTGATTATGATTGCCAACGTCTCGGTGGATGATGCCTATCGCCGTAGGGGCATCGCGCGTGCGTTGACATTGCAGGCATTACAGCGTTGCCGAATGACCGGCGTGCGCGAGGTTTACCTGCAGGTAAGACATGACAACCAGGCAGCCATCCAGCTTTACCTTGATTTAGGCTTTCGGCATCTGCATAGTGTGAACGTTTGGCGCTTGCGGCAAAGTGCCTCTGGATTGGATCAGCTTGGGCTAAACGCTCACGAGCTTGAAGACGGATACACGCTCAGGTACCGCCGTTTTGGAGACTGGCAAAAGCACAAAGCCTGGCTGGCTGAATGCTATCCTCAAAAAACCCGCTGGTATTCAGGCTTGGCTTTTAGGCAGCTTTCGCCATTGTGCTGGCTCAATCCCCTGGCGTGGTTGCAATTGATGCAAATGGAGCACTTTGCCTTGAGTCGGGACGGCGAGTTAGTGGGCGTTTTGGGTTTGCAATCCCGCGCGCCACAAGTGGATATGCTGTGGCTGGCACTGCCAGAGGATTTGGATGCAGCAGAAGAAAACAAGCGCGCAGCTTTGCTTTTACGCACCTTTGTAAGGGAACGCTGGAACCACGGCAAGGTAAACCTTGAATTTCCGATGGGTAGAGCAACTGCAGGCATCCAAGAAGCCGGCTTTAAACTGGCACACGACCTGGACTGGATGGCATTAACGCTTTAGGCTTTAGCTTTCGCGATTTTGATTAGGATTCTTTAAAGCAAAAACCAGCCATTTTGTCGGCTGGTTTAATGATGCTTCAGACAATGCTTAGAGTTCTTCGTCAACGATGATTTCGAGCAGCTTTAAAACTTCGTTCCACTCTTCTTCAAAGAAGTGTAGGGTAACGTTGTTGAGCTCGAGGTGATAGGTGGTTTCGCCATCGGGTTCTTCGGCTTTCCAAGCCAAATAATTTTCAGTTTCAGCGATGGTTGTCGTCACAGGTTCTTGTGAGTGTTCCATAATAGTCTCCTTATTTGTTTGTTCTTAATTATAGTCCCTGCCTTTGTTTAATGCACATAGACAAGGTTTTTATTTTTTAACCTTTTTTTCTCGTTTGAATTTAGCAAACCAATTAACAAGCTTAGCCCATACTTTCTTTACCCAAGCCACTAAAGCCAAGCGGGGTTTTTCGGTCCATTTCCAAAATCGCTCGAACAATTTGCGTAAAGCCTTTATCAAGCCCACTTCTTTTGGCTTTTGGTAATACTCAATACCCTCCCAGGGGTCCTCGTCAAAAAGTTTGTGGATGAGATAGCGCAACAAAAGCTTCAAAATGGCATAAATCGGCGCGGCTAAAATGACACCCAACAACCCAAAGAGTTGCGCGCCTACCAAGGCAGAAATCAAAATAGCCGCTGGGTGCACATCCAAGGCGTTGCTCATCACCGTTGGCGTGACCACATTGTCCAAGACAAAATCGATAATCAGGGCAATGCCCAAAACCAGGATGGCATAACCCAATGGCGCTAAACCAAAAGGTGTTGGGCGTTGCATCAAAGTGCCCACAAAGAAACCCACCCAGCCAATGCCAGCACCAAGGTAGGGAATAAAACGACCAAATCCGGCAATCACCGCCAGCAAGAAGAAATATGGCACACCCAACACACCCAACAAGCCTGAGTAAACCACAATCGCGATGATGACCACGATCATTGTGCCTCTTAGATAGGCATTAAAGTTGCCAACCACCTCTTTGCCCATGCGTTGGATATCATCATCATAGGCATGATTTTTCAATGCCACAAATTGGCGTTTAGCCGTCCCAGACTCGGAGGTGATAAAAAACGACACCAAAATGGTAATAAAGAGGTTGAAAACAAATCCACCCACCTGACCCAAAAGCTTGGGCACATTTTTGGTAACAGAGCTAATCACAGGTTGGATAAACCCTTCAATCCGCTCGGTCAGGAAGGCGGTGTCTAACTTGGGCAGCTTAAATGCCAGGGGACCTAGGGTAACCTTTTTGTCAGACCAGGATGCCAAAAAGTCGGTCACCACATTGATGTTTTCTTGTAATGAGTTAAACAAGCTGGTAATTTGTCCAGCCAGCCCTTTACCACCGCTTGCAACGCCCCAGATTAACAGCGTTAACAAAATGAGGTAAACAATGCCTGATACAAGTTTCCAGTTTAATTTGCTGTGTTTGGTAATCCAGCGCACAATAGGCTGAATCAAAAAGGAAATCAACAAGGCGGTGAGGAAAAGCTTAAGGTAATTATTGAAGCGAATGGCAAGCGCCAATGCCCCACCCAAAAGCGCAATTGCCACAAGCAGTTTCACCGGCCATGCCCATTTCGGCGATGCTGAGGGAGGCATTGTTTGATTTTCCTCTTCAATTAAGTCCATTGGAGGTTCAAATTCTTCGGTAGGTATTGTTTGATCACTCATAGTTCCGTCCTGGTGGCACAATCCAATGACTGCCAAACATCAGGCAGCAAGCTTTTATCAAGTTAGCCTAATTTTATCAGAATACCACCAATAAGACCCGATTAGAGGGTAGAATCACCTTGAACAAAGAGCAAAAGGAGAAAGTTATGGAATATCGAAGCTTTGGACAACAAGATTGGAAGGTTAGCGCGCTCGGTTTTGGCACGATGCGTTTCCCAATCCTGGATGGTGACAGCAGCCGCATTGACGAAACAACCGCCATAAAAATGTTACGCGATGCGATTGATGCCGGTGTAAATTATGTTGACACCGCCTGGGGTTACCACCGCGAGCAAAGTGAGCCTTTTGTTGGCAGAGCGCTGGCAGATGGCTATCGCGAACGCGTAAAACTTGCCACCAAAATGCCTTCCTGGCTGGTTATGGTGCCCGAGGACTTTGACAAATACTTCAACATCCAACTTGAACGCTTGCAAACAGACCATATCGATTGCTACCTTTTGCACACGCTTAACAAGCGCTACTGGGATAATTACGTTCGCCTGGGTGTGTTTGATTGGCTGGAGCGTAAAAAAGATGAAGGGAAAATCCGCGCGGTGGGCTTCTCGTTTCATGATAAATACGAGGTTTTTGAAGAAATCATCAACGGTTACGCTCACTGGGACTTCTGCCAGATTCAATACAATTATGTGGACATCGAGGAACAAGCCGGTTTGAAAGGCTTAAAACTAGCCGCCGATAAAGGTTTGGCAGTGGTCATCATGGAACCCTTGCGTGGCGGTGGTCTGGCAAGCCCAACGCTCCCACCAACAGTGGCAGAGGTTTTCGCGCGCTCTAAACGACCATGGAGCCATGTGGAATGGGCTTTGCAATGGCTCTGGGATCAGCCTGAAGTCTCGGTGGTGCTATCTGGCATGTCTACCCCAGAACAAGTTGCCCAAAACTTACAGTTTGCCAGCCGTAGCGGGGTTGGACAACTGGATGATGAAGACCGACAGCTGATTATTGACGCGCACAAAGCGATGCGCGCGGTGAGTCCCATTCCTTGCACCAAATGCGAATACTGTTTGCCTTGCCCTCAGGGTGTGCGCATCCCGAGCATTTTCTCGGTTTACAATGACGCAATGATGTTCAACCTGCAAGCCTACGGGCAACGCAATTATGGTTTTTCAATACCCGCGGATGGCAAAGCAGATCAGTGCGTTGAATGTGGCGCGTGTGAGGAGCTTTGCCCACAGCAAATTGAGATTATCGAAGCCTTGAAAGTCGCCCACACCTATTTGACCGAGCCCATTCAGTCTTAATACTTTATGATGAACCAGGAAGAAAGCCCCAAACAACACAAACCCAAAGCTGAAAAACTTTGGCTCATCGTCTTACTTGTTTTCGTCAGCTTTTTGCTTGGTTTATGGTTTTGGCTGACACCATCGGGATTCTGGGCTAAGTTAAACGCGGTGGGTTACAGTGTTTGCCACCAAATCAGCGAACGTTCATTTGTTCTTGGCGAACACCAATCGCCACTTTGCGCGCGCTGTGCGGGAATGTATCTGGGTGCTTTGGCAACGCTCATCGCCCATTTCATTTGGGGCAGACAGGGTAAATTCCCACGCTTATGGGTGATGGTATTGCTTGGCATAGCTTTAGCGGCATTTGCTTTTGATGGGCTTAATTCCGCGGCAGAAAGCTTGCCTTTTATCCCCTCGTTCTACCAAACCACAAACCTGACCCGTTTAATCACCGGTTTAGGCATGGGCTTACTAATCGGCTCAATCCTTTCACCCATCTTTATGCAAACCACCTGGGTGGATTGGATCGGTGCATCGGCTTATGACAAGTGGTACCGATTGCCCGTGCTTGTGCTGATTTTATGCGTACTGGGCTTCGCCATTTATAGCCAGGTTAAGCCACTCTTTTACATTTTCAATGGGCTTATGGCGCTGAGTGTGGTTCTTATTCTATGGCTCATCCACAGCACATTAGCCATTCTGCTCACCCGGCGCGCCAACCAGGCACAAAACTGGCGGGACCTTAAGCTCCCCGCGCTAATGGGTTTGGTGATGGTACTGCTGCAAATTGGGCTGATTAGCGCCTTGCGCTATTGGCTCACCGGCACTTGGTTGCCCATGAATCACTAGATTATCTACTGTCTCTCTAACAATTTGCGCCTATAATGAGACTGTATTAAAAGCTTTATTGAAAGGAAAGCATATGGGAGGAACACTTACTGGCATCTTGGGCGTTTTAGGCGCGTTTGGACTCTCCGCTTCGGCTGGTCTCAACGCCTATATACCCCTTTTAGTTGTTTCTTTGCTGGCAAAGTTCACCAACACCATCACACTGGCAGCGCCTTACAACGCGCTGGAAAGCTGGTGGACGATTGGCGTGTTGGCAGTGCTCTCGATTGTAGAAATTGTCGCTGACAAGATTCCCGCGGTTGACCATGTGAATGATGTTGTGCAAAGTTTTATCCGTCCAACAGCTGGCGCGATCCTTTTCGCGGCGAGTGCGAATGCCATCACCGATATCAGCCCGGTACTCTCGCTGATATGTGGCTTGCTGGTTGCCGGCTCTGTTCACGCCACCAAGTCATTGGTTGTCAGACCCACGGTGACCGTTGCCACAGCAGGTGTAGGCGACCCGGTGGTAAGCACCGCTGAAGACATTTTCGCGGTCATTGTATCTGTTTTATCTGTTTTGTTACCCATCGTAATGATAATCCTGGTCTTCCTGGTCATCTGGCTGATCGCCTGGGGCATTAGAAGACGCAATAAAAAGAAAGAAACATTAGCATTAAAGGAGACATATGAACAACGTTATTGATGTAAACGCAACCCCGGTACAGGGACAAGACCCTAATCAGGGTCAAGCACAAGGCACACCTCAAACCCCACCGCCATATCAAGCGCCACAACCACCTTATCAAGCGCCGCCACCGCCACCACCTTATCAAGCGCCACCACCGCCACCACCTTATCAGGCGCCAAAAACTGAGCCCAACAACGGCTATTCCTTGTGGGCTGTAATCAGCTTGATTGCCGGAATTTTGAACTTCAAGTTCCCACCTTTTGGCGCTATCGCAGCACTGATTACAGGGTATGTGGCACGCAATGAGATCAAGAAGAGCAACGGCACCATGGGTGGCAGTGGCATGGCAACCGCCGGCATCGTGCTGGGCTGGGTTGGTATCGCCTTCTCGCTGATTGTAGGTGTTCTATTCGTTTTAGTTTTGATTGGTGTGATTGCCAGCGCGCCACTGCTTTGCGGATCAATTTCTGGCTGGCTGGGCACACTGCCCTAGGCTGCATGTAGCCAAAACATAGTTTTTATAAACGCGCCAAGTCCGTTGTGAGCAGATCTGAAAGGGTTTGCCAGCAGATGCGGCGCGTTTTTGCGTCTAAATCCAAGGCGGCAAATTCGTCCTGGTCCAGGATAAAGCGTGAGCCGTCGGGCAAGATGACTAAATCCAGAGCCAAGTCTTCCCAATTGATTTGAATGTCGCTAAAAACAGCCGGGTGGCATATGTTGAAATAGAGCAATTTCAAAGTATTGCTGTCGCCAGCATACATTTTAAAAAAGTTGTACCAGCGGTCGCTATAATAGGTTTCAATCCACTTATCTCCGACCTCAATCGGAACACCAGCGATAGTTCCTGGTTTGCCGCTAAAATAAGCTTTGAGTTTTCGCATCGTGGGCGTTTCTTCAAGCAATTGTCCTTGCCAGTCATAGCTCATATCCTTGCCCGCATGAAACTTGATGACCCGCATTGCCCTCTGCGTCTCCGAGCCTGTCCCGTTCAGTTCTTGAGGCATTGGGTTTTCTCCTCAGTCCAATAAACGCTTGCCTCTTGATCAGGCAAACATTGCTGATCTGTTTCCAGCAGCAAAATCTGCTCTTCTGGGGTTTTGAGCTTGAGCTGATAGCTTTCGCCCATGTACACGCAATCCAGTATTTCGCCTTTAAACTGAAAACGGGTTGCTTGTGGGCTCTCGCCAAGATGTCCGTCATGAGGACGCAAAAGCCAGCTATTGCTTGGATCCTGCTCATCTTCAACCAGATTGCCCAGACCCAAAAATTGTGCCACCCAGGCATCGGCGGGATTCTCGAACAGCTCTTGTGGGCTACCCTCTTGCACAACTAGCCCGTGGTTCAAAATGACCAAGCGATCTGCCAAGCCAAAAGCCTCCTGGCGATCATGGGTTACATAGATGACCGGCTTGTGGCTTTCGCGCAGCATATAACGCAATTCATTGGTCAGCTGATTGCGCAAATTGTGGTCAAGCGCGCCCAGAGGCTCATCCAGCATTAGAAGGCGCGGGTTAGGCGCCAGCGCGCGCGCTAATGCGACGCGTTGCTGTTCGCCACCAGAGAGTTCGGTTACCGGGCGATTGGCAAAACTTTCCATGCGAATCGACTGCAAACGCTGGCTGACGATTGCGTCAATTTCATCAGCGGGTCGCTTTTGGGTTCGCAAACCAAAGGCGACATTTTCATAAACCGTGCGATGCGGAAACAAGGCGTAATCCTGAAACATCAAGCCAAAACCGCGCTTGTGCGGTGGCGTGTGCGCCAGATCTTCGCCTTGCCAATACACAGCGCCAGATTCGGCGTCTTCCAATCCGGCGATAATGCGCAAAAGCGTACTCTTACCACTACCAGACGCACCCAAAAGGCAAATGATTTCACCTGCTTGCAAATCAAAGCTTACCCCATTCAGCAAAGGTTTACCCTCATAGCTTTTGTAAATATCACGCACACTTAACATCAGAACATTTCCTCACCGGGCAATCTTAGATGCTCAATCAGCAAACTGCCCAAAACACAAACCAACATCAGCAAACTGGACATTGCCAGGGCTTGACCATAGTTTAGCGCACCTGGCTGTGAAATGTAACGATAAATCGCCACCGGGATAGTGGGCATGGCAACATTGCTCAAAAAGCTGGATGCACCAAATTCGCCCAATGAAATCGTAAACGAGAACAACAAACTCACCGCAATGGCTCTAAACAGAATGGGTAAATCCACTTCCCTAAAAACCCGCAAAGGGTTGGCACCCATATTCTTTGCCGCCAGACGCAAGTTCTCTGGAATGCCACGCAAAGCAGGCAAGATGGTTCGGGTGACCAACGGGAGCGCCACCAAAGCGTGCGCGATGGGAATGAGCGCCTGAAAGCGTCCTTGGGTGAGCAAACTGCTGCCAAAGACAATTAAAAAGCCCAAACCCAAGGTAACCGAGCTTGCGCCCAAGGGTAACATGAAGAGCGGCTCCAAAAAACGACCCGACGCGCCGGAATAATGAATGGCATAAGCCGCCAACAAGCCTAATACCGTGGCGAGCAACATGGTGATTGAGGCGTAGCTTATCGAATTTCGTATGGCAGCAATAGGTGGCACATAAAATAGTGACCCTTCGCGGTTGAAAAAGAGCTCGCGGTAATAACGCAGCGTGAAACCGGTCTGCAATTCGCCTCTTTCACCTCTGGCGGCTTCAAATGTAAAAAAGGAGCGCGTGACCAGGCTTAAAACAGGCGTTACCATCAACAAAAGCAATGTGACAATCATGAAAATGACGAATGCTTTTTCCCATGCGTTTTTAGCTTTGCGCAATCCAGAGCGTTCAGAGGCGATTGCCGCCTTGCCATAACGAGGTTGATTGGTGCGATTGATCAAAGCACTCAATAAAAGCGTAAATATGAGCTGGATGATGGAAAGCAAGCCTGCCACAGGCAAATTGAACCTGCTCATAGCCTGGTTGTAGATTTCAACCTCTAAAGTGCTAAACTGAGGACCACCCAACATCAGCACCACACCAAAGCTGGTGAAATCGAACAAAAAGACCATTAGGGTTGCGCTCAAAATAGAAGGCATTAAAAGGGGCAAGGTAACTTCTTTAAAAGCTTTCCATGGCGAAGCGCCCAAACTTTGCGCCGCAGCCGGCAGGTTTTGGTTGAGTCGGGCTAAACTTGAGCCAACCATACGAATGATGATCGAGGTATTGTAAAACACATGCGCCAGCAAAATCGCGCCCATGCTGTTGAGCACCCGTAAAGGCGGCGAACTAAGATCGAACAAGGACATCAATCCCAGGTTTAGCCACCCGCGCGAACCCAAAAGGGTGTTAAAGGCGGTTGCCACAACCACAGTGGGCAAAATAAAGGGAATGATGGTCATGGTTCGCAGGATTTTACGTCCTTTAAACTGAAATCGCGCAAAAAGCCAGGCTGCAGGCAAGCCTAAAATAAGGGTAAGCAGGGTGGAAAGTGTGGCTTGGTAAAGCGTAAAACCAAGCGGCTTGCTGACTTGTGTCCAGCGGAAAAGTTGCCAGCCTTGTCTAAAACGCTCTGAAAAAACCAAGCGGAAGATGGCTACCAAGGGCTGATAGAAAAACACCGCCAAAAATGCCAGTGGGATCGCCCATAGCAAAACAACTTGCCAGCTTGGTCTTTTCTGCATCTCTTTTCCGTGTCTCGTTTCTTAAACGTTGGCTAATTGCCCAGCATCAATTCAACCCATTGCTCAACCCAAGCGTCACGTTTTTCAGCGATCAGCGCGGGGTCAAGACTGGCTGGTTTTTCGGGAATTTGGCTACCCTTCACAAACCCTTCGGGCAATTGTGCTTCTGGTAAAACCGGGAAAACAAACATTTGCATGGGCACATCTTCCTGAAAATCCTTGCTCAGCAAGAAGTCAATAAACTTTTCAGCCATGGCGCGTTGTTTGGTGCCTTTGAGGATGCCAGCAAACTCAATCTGTCGCCAGCATGCGTCATCCGCGACGATTGAGGCAGTGGGTGACTCTTCAAGCTCAACTTCAGCGTAAATCAGTTCAGCCGCCGGGCTGGAAGCATAAGAAACCACCATCGGTTGCGGACCTTTGCCAGAAGAGCCTGAAAAGTTGGTGTAGTAGGCTGTTTCCCAATCGGAGGTAATGGCAACTTCATTCGCTTTGAGCTGTTGCCACCAGTCCAACCAGCCTTCTTCGCCAAAATGGGCAATGGTCGCCATCATAAAGGCTAAACCCGGTGATGAGGTGCTGGGATTCTCCACAGCTAAAAGGCCTTTATAAGCAGGGTCAATCAAAGCTTCGAGCGAATCAGGTAAGTCTAAACCCTTATCGGCAAACCAAGCTTTGTCATAGTTAATGCAAACATCGCCGTAATCAACCGGCAAAGCGCCGTTTTTGGGGTCGAGTTTAAAGCGAGCATCGATTTTAGCCAAAGCTGGGGCATTGTATGGCTCAAAAATGTCATTTTCCAAAGCGCGGGAAAGGAAGGTGTTATCCAATCCATAAAAAACATCCGCTTCCTGGGCGCCCGTGGTGCTGGTGAGGATAAGGCGGTTGAGCGCGCTGCCTGTATCGCCGCCCTTAATGATGTTGACTTTGACGTTATTATCGGTTTCAAAGCGGGTCATAAGCTCGGCGGTGATATCAAATGAGTCGTGGGTCATCACGTTAAGCACGCTGGGTTCTTGCGGTGCTTGTGGGTCGGCTGGGCTTTTGGGCGTGCATGCTACCAAGAGCAAAGCCACTATGATGAGGGTTAGAAGTACTTTTTTAATTATTATCTTTCCTTTCAACGAAAGTTTTATTGATTGTGTCACTTTTTCTGGTGTGCACCAGCAAGAGTTCACCTTTGGCAACACTGACGCGAATGTTCTTTTCAAGGGCGAGGTTGCTATTGCCGCGCGTGCTGCCAAAAATGAGGGTTTCATTGTGAAGAGGGTAAGCCAAATTGTGCGTTTCGCGCACCAAAACATCCCCACGCCAGGGAATGAGTGAAACGATATCCTCTGGCTCAAGGTCTAAACAAAAGTCTTCTTGCACATGAAAAACGCGGGTGATGCCATCATCAAAGTAAAGCTTTAGGTCCTGAGAAAGGTTCCGTGCCAATGAGAACAAGCCCAGATTCCCCAAAAGATGGTCAAGCCTGCCACCCAAACCAAAGGCGATGAGAATTTCTTTAAACCCGCGAGTAATCGCCTCACGCAAGGCTAATTCAAGGTCAGTAAAGTCTTTTTGCGCTTTAAAACGCAGGATTTCGGTTTGCTTTTCTTCAAGGGTTTTTAAAAAGACGGGATCGATGGAATCCAGATCACCCATCAGCAAATCGGGCTTTAGACCTAAGGCATCCAAATAGCGCATGCCTCCATCCACGGCGATGATAAAATCATCGTCGCGCAAACTTAAAAGATCGGGCCTTTCAGCGATGCCGTTGCTTACCAATATGGCGCGTTTTTGTTTTTGCATAATAAAACACCCTCGCCGTGGAGGGTGTTTTTTGGTTATTGTCCATCCCTCCGCCGGCATTATCCGGATCAGGTTTGCGGGTCGGACCTCGTGTCCCTCTCAGCCCTTTCGGGCTCCCCGTGTTGCACCTATGATGATAGCATAGCTGCGATTTTTTGCAAATACTTGTTTAGTCTATAACACGACCTTCATGCTTCTTTGTCAGCTTCCTAAGCCTTTAAGGTAAGAGGTTCCAGAAGCGTACCGTACCATCGTAGGAAGTTGAAACTAATGTCGTCCCATCTGCGCTCATGCGTATAAAGATAATTCTATCGCTATGTTGTGAAAAAGTTGCTACTTGTGAGCCATCAGAAACGTCAAAAGCTGCCAGTTCTCTTCCCAGAGGCACCAAAAGACCCTTGCTGTCCTTGGTAAACTCGATGGCATAAGTGTAGTTGTAATCGGTTTCAATTTTGCGAACCTGGCTACCAGTTCTGGGATCCCACAAGATGAGATAAGGGTCATCTCCCGCGCTGGCCAGGTATTGCCCATCGGGTGAAAAGGTGATCGTTCGCACCCAATCTTCGTGACCTTCCATAACATGCAGCGAAGCACCTGTCTGGGCATCCCAAATGCGAACCACATGATCATCTCCGGCGCTGGCAATAAGCTTCCCATCGGGAGAGATAGCTACCGTGCGCACATAATCTGTATGTCCAACCAAGTTATGCAGTAATGTAGAGCTATTGTTATCCCAAACCTTTACACTTCCATCGTCACATCCAGTGACAAGCATGGTCTGATCGTTTGAAAGCGCAATTTGCCTGATCCAATCATCGTGAGCATAGAAAAGCGACTTCTCAGCACTTGTTTCAGCGTCGCGATAACTGATGTAACCACCGTATGTACCGCCAATGAGTGTGTTTCCGTCCGATGAAAAAATGGGGGAAATCATCATATCTGAGTAATTGTCATCTCTCCTCCAGATCATATCCCCGTTATTATCCAACATTAAGCCCACATCATTACCATCCATGACAAAGGCTTTGTCACCATTAGGTGAGACGGCTAAAGATAAGTAGCTATCCACATAAGCAGTTATCGTAAGATCAGGGTCGGCATCATTAAAATCCCAAACCGCAAGCTTCCCATCAGAGTTTTGGCCAAGAAACTTAGTCCCAACCGGGCTTGTCTTCAAGCGCGTAAATTGTAAGGTTGAATATGTGTATTCTTTGGATGAGGATCCGCCCGTTGCGCTCCAGGATTGCACATTACCACTGCCACAGCTGGCAAGCACATTCTTATCATCTGGAGAAAAAAGGACACTCAAACAAGCATCTTCACCAGAACCAAATTCTTCCCTTTTTGAACCAGTTGTTGCGTCGTTTAAGGTTACAAGCCCATCATCTCCCGCACCTGCCACAAATTGGCTATTGGATGACCATGCTAGATCATTGACGTAATCGTTATGTGAAGGCATCTCTTTTAGAAGGCTTCCGGAATTAACATCCCAGATTTTAATGACACCTTCATCGTTACCAGTAGCAAGTTTTTGCCCGTCGGGTGAAAGGGAAAATGAATAATAGTATTCATCAGTCACAAGCGTGGTGGCATATTCAAAGGTGTTACCTGATCGCCGGTAAATAAATATCCCGTCATTGTAGTCTGCAGCCAAAACAGTGCCATTAGCAGAAAGCGAAAGCCTAAAGCCAATAATATCCTCAGCGAACATGTAATGGTAATCCTCAGTAATACTGTAAAAAGTAATGCCATCATATCTCGAAATTAACAGAAAACCATCCGGTAAGAAGGCTACATCATAAATTCTTTCGCCATTAAAAAGGGTTCTTACATAGTCAAATGGTTCCCTCGTAAAAATATCCACACCGGAGGTTGTGGCTACCGCAATATTAACTTCATTAGAGGAAATGTCAAAGCCAGTTAATTTCCCATTCCCACCAACGCTCGTTGTATACAGTGAATGTATGTTGGAAAATGTGATAACGTCACGACTTATGGGTTCATCTGTACCTCCCCAAGGATCAGGGGTGTTGGTAGCCCAACCCAGAGGATCAGGGGTGCTGGTAGGCCAGCCCTCAGGGTCAGGGGTTCCTGCCATGGTGGGGGTTGGGTCAACCGGAAAGACAGATCCACCTTGCTTACCAAAGCTAATTGGCGTGGGTTCAGGACCACCAGCCTTGCGAATACCCCGAGTTATGATCGGGCGGAAAACGGTAAACAGCAAAACAAGTGCGATGAGCACTAAAAGCCCTAATGCGCCTAATAGAATCCCAATACCTTTACCTTTAGCCTTTTTAGGTTTGGCTTGCATTGGTGGCTGGGGTGGGTAACCATAAGGCGGTTGTCCATAGCTTTGAGGCTGCTGAGGTGGTTGCTGTGGATATTGCTGGGGTGGCTGTGGTGGGTATTGCTGAGCCTGCTGTGGAGGATATTGCTGAGGTGGCTGCTGTGGATATTGTTGCTGAGCCTGCTGAGGTGAGTATTGCTGTGGCGCTGGCTGAGGTGGCTGAGGTGGGTATTGCTGAGCCTGTTGAGGTGGGTATTGCTGTGGTGGCTGCGGTGGATATTGTTGGGGCGCTTGTGTTGAAAAACTCACAAACTCACCTTCAGTCTGCCCGATCACAGGACCAGTCGTTGGCAGCGGAACAGGTGCTTGCTCTGGCATGCTTTGTTCTGTCGGTTGAACCTCTTCTTGAAAGGACTTTGCTTCTTCTGAAACTTGATCCTGGCTTATGGACGCGCCACAATTCATACAAAATTTGCTACCAGGATTATTGCTCGTCTCGCAATAAGGACAAATCATAATTACCTCCGGGATTAACTATTATTTAAAAAGAACAGAAAACATCTTTTATTATTCTACCAAGCTTTAACCCAACGTGGTGATTTATTTCGGGTAAATTTCCGCCTTTTCACCCATTTTTCAGGAATGTCTCCCTATTTTCACCTTAGCTGGTGATAATGTGCTCGTAAGAGCTCAAAAGCCCCTCATTAGCGCGTTTGAAAGGCTTGTTTTTTGATGGATAGGTTGATTATCCCTATAAAGCCTTTACACACATATTTGTGTGATCAATACTGAAAGGAATGCTCACCAAATACTGTATTTTTGGACTTTTTGGAGCTTTTTTATTTGTTTGCGGTGTAATTCTTATTGGGTAAGTTGAGCGATGAGCAATTGGAATGCCAGCAAGCCCGGCATACCGCCCGTTTTGATATCTTCATCGATTTTTAAGAGTTTGCCATGAATATCCACGAGTTGTGCCATGCTAAAACGCCCGGCTTGTTTATGCAATTTGTTGGCGACAAAACTCATTACTTTGAGTTCTTTTTGCACCCGGTCTGCTCTGCCACCTTCATCCATCACTTCGCGGGCTTGGATAAGCAATCGGAATTGACGATGAACCATGCCGGCTAGCTCCATGACGTCACTTTTTTCGGTGAGCAATAAAAACTGTTCCATCGCTTTTTTTCCATTACGCTCGCCAAGTGCGTCAACCAAGGCGAAAATATCGCCTTCCTGGTCTTGGGCAGTGAGCAAAACCACATCCTGGGCACTAATTTTGGCTTGCTCACCAGCATAGGCAATCAGTTTATCAAGTTCATGGCCGGCGCGTAAAGTGTCATTGCCCACATACTCCGCCAGGAGAACCGAGGCATTGGTGTCCATTTCGCCACCTTTTTCTTTACACAGTCGCCTGATCCACAGAGGCATGTCATCCTGAGACGGCAAAGAGCAGTTCACCACAATACCCTGCTCAGGATGAGTGTTTATCCACTCTTCAACCCATTTATAAGATTTGATATTTTCCCAGCCAGCGTTACCACTCCGCTTAATAATCTGATCCTCAACCTGGAGCACCAAAGCTGTGCTTTCGGGAAGCTCATCAAAGAGCTTTAGAACGCGTTCTTTATTATCTTTTGCCTGTTTGCTTAAAAAATTTCGTGCGTTTTCAAGGATGACCAAACGACGTGGCGCCAAAAAGGGCACCGCCATAACATCTGCCACCAAACCGTTTATATTAAGGCTTTCACCATCCAAAATGCTGGTGTTAAGATCCGCAGTATCGGGGTCACCCAAGCCAGCCTTAAAAGTGGCAATCAACTCTCGAAAGCGAGTCTTATCGTCGCCACGCAGGAGGTAAAGGCTGGGTGCAACAGTCACGTTTATGCCTGGGTATCTACTTTATGAACAGAGCCATTAAAGACCCGTTGCGTATACACGCCGGTTACTTGTGCCTTACCAATATCGCCGCTGGTTGTGATGTGTTTTTGCACGAGCGGACCCAAAGGTTTTGAAAGGAAAAAGGCAGGTGCTGCAGCGCCAAGTGCAATCAAATAGTGATACCACTTGGGTTTCTTTTCATGAACAGTACTCAAAGCCAACACACTGCCGGCTACCATGCTGGCAACCAATGCCGAAACAGCGATATTAGTGCCACAGTTGGGGTGTACAGCAAGCTCTTTTTCGCCACCTTGTAAACGCCTTCTGGCTTCCAATGTCGCTTCGGTCATCAGTTCAGTGGGCAAATCAGCCACCATAAAGAAGCCTTTGGGATTAGAAATACCTGCCATGCGCAAGCCAGGGTAACGCTCAGAAAGCACTTGCATGGTGGCATGCTCGAGAGCATGGTTGCGTCGGAGGCGGCGAGTGAATGGGATATAGTCTAATAAGTTCTTTTTCATAGCGTCCTTCTTTACTAAAGGGTTTCGACCCTCCTGATAATGTCTCTCATGGCATCAAGGTAAGCCACATTATGCTCTATGTTGATTCTACCAAGCAATTCGAGACTCTGTGCCACTAACCGTTTATAAAACCTGTCCTTGGCTTATTTTTCTTCATCAACAAAAGCCAGCTTAAGCGCATCACGCAATGAGCGAGCTTCAAGAATCTCGATATTTTCAGGCCAGGGTTCACCTTTGCGCGCGCGTCGGGGCACGATGGCGCGTTTAAAGCCCAGCTTGGCGGCTTCTTTCAAGCGCGCGGGCATCTGCCCCACCATGCGCAACTCGCCAGAAAGCCCAATTTCGCCAATCAGAACCGTGTCCGCTCGGGTAGGCAAATCTTTCATCGAAGATGCCAAAGCGGTAGCCACTGCCAGGTCCGCGGCAGGTTCTTCAAGCTTTAAACCACTTACCACGTTGGTAATCACATCCTGGTTGCCCAAATTGAGCCCCACACGACGTGTTAAAACTGCGACAATAATCAGCAAACGGTTGAAATTGATGCCGTTCGCGGTGCGACGAGGGTTGCCAAAACTGGTGGGCGTGGTTAGCCCTTGAACCTCAACCAAAAGCGGGCGCGTTCCTTCCATGGTCACCGCCACAGCCGAACCTGGCGCGTTCACCATACGCTCTGCCAGAAAAACTTCGCTGGGGTTGCGCACTTCTACCATGCCGCGTTCTTGCATCTCAAAAACGCCCACTTCGCTGGTTGCCCCATAGCGGTTTTTAACCGAACGCAAAAGGCGATAGCTCTGAAAATGTTCACCTTCAAGGTATAAAACGGTGTCCACAATATGTTCAAGCACGCGCGGACCAGCAATGGCGCCTTCTTTTGTCACATGCCCGATGATAAACACAGTCAAGCCGGTGGTTTTGGCGATTTCGCGCAATTGGCTGGCGCTCTCGCGCACTTGCGAGATGGACCCAGCAGCCGATTCCATATTGGGCAAGGTCATGGTTTGGATGGAATCGATAATAAGCAATGCCGGTTTTTGCTCGGCGATGTGTTGCATAATCGAGCCCAGGTTGGTTTCGGTTACCAGCAAAAGTTTTTTAGGCAAAATGACATCCCCGGCATCGTTTTTGTGGGCAATACGATCAGCGCGCATCTTGATTTGGCGTTCAGACTCTTCACCAGAGACATACAAAACGATGTCATCTTTGGCGAGCTCCATCGCCATTTGCAAAATGAGCGTACTTTTGCCAATACCCGGGTCGCCACCAATCAACACTACTGAACCAGGCACAATCCCGCCACCCAAAACACGGGCGAATTCTTCCATTTGCAGAGGCACACGGTCTTCCTGCGCGCCTAAAATATCAGCCAGCGGTCGTGCTTTTGAGCTACCCACCAATCCGCGGCTATAAGATTTAGAGCCGGCAGAGGGTTCTGCCTCTACCAGCTCTTCGATCATACTATCCCAACTCTCGCAGCTCGGGCAACGCCCAAACAAGCGCGAGGCGGTCTTTCCGCATTCCTGACAAACGTAACGCGTGTAGCTTTTTGCCATTATGCGCCTGCCGGTTGCGGTTCCGGGTCGGGTTCGGTCTCGGGCTCTTCGTCAATCAGCCCGAGGCGCTCTTCTTTACGCAAAACAATGCGTTTTTTGCCGTCAAGATCTTCCAGTTCAGCGATGATGTGATCTCCAGGTTCAAATGTGCCCATCAAAAGCGCATCAGATAGCTGTTCTTCAATCATCTGCTGCACCACCCGGCGCACGGGTCGGGCGCCCATTTCGGGGTCGTAACCTTCTTCGGCGAGGAAATCATAAGCTTCTTCACTGGCTTCGATGGTCAAATCTTGCTCAATGAGCATTTCTTGCACTTTTGCCACCTCAAGCTCGACGATTTTGCGAATGTCCGCGCGGTTGAGTGCTCTAAAGACAACCACTGTGTCCATGCGGTTGATGAACTCCGGTCTAAACTGGCGGCGCAAGGCGTCCATCAGCTTCTTTTGCATGTCTTCATAAGCCAGGCGTTCTTCAAGCACCTCATCCAGCTTTAAGGCAAACCCAAAGCTGCTTTGTTGCTTAATTACCTCAGCACCGACGTTGGTGGTCATGATGATGATGGCGTTTTTAAAGTCCACCTTTTGACCTTTGGCGTCGGTGAGATGCCCTTCTTCCATAATTTGCAGGAGCATATTCAAGGCTTCCGGATGGGCTTTTTCAACCTCATCAAAAACCACAATGGAGTAAGGTCGGCGGCGGATAGCTTCAGTCAACTGACCGGCTTCATCGTAGCCCACATAGCCAGGAGGCGCACCAACCAGGCGGCTCATGCTGTGGCGTTCCATAAACTCGCTCATGTCAATCTGAATGAGCGCTTCTTCATTACCAAAGAGCAAGCGTGCCAGGGATTTGGTGAGCTCGGTTTTGCCCACGCCGGTGGGTCCCAGGAACATGAACGAGCCAACCGGTCTGCGTGGGTTCTTTAGCCCGGCGCGCGCACGGCGCACGGCTTTGGCAATGGCACTGATGGCTTCTTCTTGCCCAATAATGGACTCAGACAAAGCTGCTTCCATATTCAAAAGCCGTTCGCTTTCTTCTTCTGCCAATTGGGTCAGCGGGATGCCCGTCCACATCGAGATAACCTCAGCAACGTTCTCAGCGCTTACAGTGGGTGCATTGGCGCGGTCCCAGCCAGTTTGCAAGCTTTTAAGGCTTTCTTGCAATTCTTCCTGGCGTTTGAGCAAGGCTTGAATGTTGTCATTATCTTCAGCGGCTTGGGCTTCTTTTAGCTCTGCCCGAACTTTGCGCAGTTTTGTCATCATCTCTTTGCTGCTTACGGCGGTGTCGCTCTTGTACATGCGCACGCGCGAGGCGGCTTCATCCACCAGGTCAATGGCTTTATCTGGCAGGAAGCGTTCGCTGACGTAACGGGAGCTCAGCTTTGCGGCAGCTTCGATGGCTTCGTCGCTGATGTGCAGGCGATGATGTTCTTCATACTTTTCGCGTAAACCATAGAGAATTTCGATGGTTTCTTCAACTGAGGGTTGCTCCACAACGATGGGTTGGAAGCGGCGTTCAAGCGCGGCGTCTGATTCGATGCTCTTGCGGTATTCGTTGAGCGTGGTCGCACCAATCACCTGCAACTCGCCTCGTGATAGCGCAGGTTTGAGGATGTTCGCGGCATCCACTTGTGAGCCTGCCGAACCAGCCCCAACCAGCATGTGCAGTTCATCAATAAAGACAATCGCGCCGCTGGCTTTAAGCTCGTCAATCACACGTTTGAGGCGCTCTTCAAACTGCCCGCGATACATGGTGCCAGCAACCAAAGAGCCCACATCAAGCTGTAAAACACGCTTGTCCAAAAGCAAAGCGGGCACATCTCCAGCAAGGATGCGCTGAGCCAATCCTTCAACGATGGCGGTTTTACCCACGCCCGGTTCACCAATCAAGGCGGGGTTGTTTTTGGTGCGTCGCGCCAAAATTTGGATGACGCGTTCAATTTCTTTTTCGCGTCCAATGACCGGGTCAAGTTTATCTGCCTCAGCCAAGCCGGTAAGATCAGTGGCAAGCTGATCCACAAGCGGTGTTTTGCTGTCGTCCTTTTCCATGCGTGCCCGGCGCGTTAAGCGGGGAACACCTGCATAGGCGTCTGGTTCCGGACCTTTTTTACGAGGTGCGTTGTCTATGGATTCTTCAAGTTCCTCATTGGCATCTTTTAGCACCCGATTGGTTTGTCGCCGGATCTGCTCGGGGGTTACCCCCAGGCTCAGCAGCACTTGCATGCCGCTGCTTTCTTCATTTTTGGTCATGGCAAGGAGCATGTGTTCAGTACCCACAGAAGGTGCCTCGGTGGCTTTTGCCTCTTCAAGTGCTTGTTCGAGCAGTTTTTTGGTTTCTTCCGCAAGGGTATAAAGCCTCACGTTGTCTTCCGGTTTGTGCTCTTCTTCAATCACTTTGCGAATGGCATCTTCATTAACGCCAAGGTCCTGCAAGACGCGGTTGGCAATGGTACCTTTTTCAATCATCAAACCCAACAAAAGATGGTGAATGCCAATGGTGTGGGTCTTGTATCGTTCAGCTTCCAATTGTGCCAGGCTGAGCACCCTTTTTGCTTTTTGTGTAAATCGATTAATAACAGCCAAGGTAGTCCTCCTGTAAGAGTGGTAGTGTTGGTCACGCCAAGTGAAAACTAAGATTTCTGAATCTTTTGAAATCAAAGAGGAAAAATGGCGCACCCAACCTGCTTTGATTGTACCAAAACCAACACTTTGGACAAATATCTAAGCCATATTTTGATGAACTGTTAATACTGTGGCGCGCTTATTTCGCTTTGAGATAACTCGGAATTGTCTTGCGAATATAATGACAAGTGTAGCCACTGGGAAGCTTTTGTAAGTAGTCCTGGTGGTAGTCTTCCGCTGGCCAAAAAGTCGTGAGCGGTTCAAGGGTGGTGACCACTGGGTTACGCCACATGCCACTGCTGTTAACGAGGTTAATCATGGTCTCACCAGTGCGTTTTTGCACCTCATCCCGATAAAAAATAGCTGAGCGATAAGATGTGCCAATGTCATTCCCCTGGCGATTGAGCGTGGTGGGGTCATGCATGCGGAAAAAGAAGTCTAAAAGCTGAGGTAAGCTGGTTTTACGTGTGTCATACACAACAAGTAAAGCCTCGGCATGCCCTGGGTGATTTTGGTAGGTGGGGTTATCGTTTTCGCCACCCGTGTAACCACAATCGGTATCGATGACACCTGGTTCTTGCCTAAACAATTCTTCCATTCCCCAAAAACAGCCTCCAGCGAGGACAATTTCATCAATGTGTGTTTCTTGTGTCATAGCCTTGTCCTTAATCCATTTTCACGGCGCATACCACTACGCCGTGAAAATATATTATCAAATTCTATTTGTCTTATGCCCATTTTGCATAAGCACTTAAGAACTTACCAGTCCACACCTTCAATATGCAAACCCTGATCGATAATAAATGCCGTGTTAGTAAAAGGCTCAAACATCCACAAAATAGAGGCGTATTCGTTTGTTTCTTCATCAATTTCCCCGCGCCACAAAAGAACCATACGATAATCCTGCGGTGACCATGCGCCAAAAGCCCAATCGCCATTCTCGGAATCAAGATCGGTTAGTGTCAAATAGGGTTCCTCAATATCCTGAGTATCCACCATAACGATCCCACCGCTACCTAATTCCCACCAAATACCTGCGTCATATTTCTTCATATGAGGAATATTAATAGGGCGTTGCTCCATTACCAAGTACCGATCATCAAAAGACCAGTCAGGAGCAGACCAAACCGTGCTAGTGTCATCCATACCATTCAGAAAGGCTCCGGTGTTGCCTTCTAGCGCGGAAATTACAACATAAATGTTGTTGGTTTGTTCGAAGAGCTCCTTGCTTGGGTATGCAAGACGATCTTCTTGATTAGAAAGACTGGTATAACCAGCCATACCATAATCATGAATTGCACCGGTTTGGAGATCATAAACATACTCTTTTTGTGGCCAAACAGGTTGGCAATAGGTCGCCCGATAAGTTAAAAAGCGCCCACTCGGTGAGATATCAACACCAATTGAGTGGCTATCACCTGAACTATCCATCACCGGCAGGTCGGCAACATAGTGCAAGGCTTCTTCATTAATGGCAAATCGCATCACATAGGAGCTTTCAGGCGTGCTCATTCCATCTTCCATATACTCGCATCTCCCAATAATGCGATTAATATAAAGCACATTTTGCTGGTCCCAACCTATGATACTATCTGAATAAGTTTCTCCAGGTTCATCAATGTTCAGGCTCCAAATCCTGCCGGTTTCAAAGGAGTAGACTAAAACCATCTCTTTGTCAATCCTTTGATAAGCCACAAAAAGCCCGTTGGGAGAAACGCGTGGGTTAATGTAACGAGGGATATCCTCGCCTACATACTCACCACCATCTTTAGTTACCGCAATGATGTTGTCTGATTCAATGAAATAGGCATAAATGTTTCCATCTTTTGAGTAAACGACGGGTGGATAAACATCACTTGCCTCTTGCGGTCCTGTAACAGGGTCAAAGTCATGGCGGATAGATTGCCGCAGCACCTCTTCAGATTCCACCAAACATTGCGGGCTCAGCCCGGAGGCATCAGGATTTTCAATGGAAAAGAAAAAGGAGTCTTCCCAGGTATAGCCTTTTAGTGCTACATCCTCAGTGCCAACGTATGACCAGGTGGAAACAGTAAATAAAAGCCCTTCGATGGTGAGTTCATTAGCCTCGTAGGTGAAAATGTCACCCATGCCATGCCCATTGTTGAGATAGATTCGACATTCAGGGTAGCGGGTGGACAGCAGGTGGGGAAAGCTTGAATCGCCAGAACTGCGCCAAAGATCAGCGTTGTAAGTAAACCAGATATCGTCCTGCATTCGGGTTGAAGCAAATTCAGTAGCCGGCTCTGGGGTTAGAATGGACTCTTGCGTTGGCACAGCCTGCTCTTGAGTTGGCGTTGCCTGCTCATCGGTTGGCACAACACTTGGCAATGGTGTGGGCAAGGCTTGCTCTGGCGTACGGGTTGGTTTGCGCGTTGCGGTTGGTAATGCGGGTTTTGGCGGTGATGGCGGATTGATTATTTCACATGCTGCGGTAAACAGTAAGATGCTGAAGATAATCAGTGATAAAAATATTTTCTTCTTCATAACAAACTCTCTATTATTATTTTTGATAACTGTTTTAAGATTGATTAAGCATTTTGATTATAAGCGAGATTGATGAATTTCTTTACCTCTTGAGTGATGTCTTCAAGTGAGTGAATGGCTATTTTGTGAGTGCATTGCCCGGGGGGGTTGCTCGAGTTGAGTAAAGCTGAATCTGGCGGATCAGTAAATCGCAAACCCAGGTCAATGCGGGTTTTGGTACTGGCTTGTAAGACGGCAAACTGACGGCGGCGCACAAAAGGCGTGTAGCCTCCGCGTCCTTCAACCCGAACATCCTCACCCTGGCTTTCAATAATGTCCCGCAGCGCATCAAAGAGGGGTCTAAGGTTGGCTTTTGCGCCTTCATATTGCGAATTGATGTACTCTTCCACACTGGGGCGCACCCAACCCGCAGCACGCGCGGTGGCATCAGCGATTGCCCACTGACTGTTTTGCAATACGCCATGTTCGCTTTTGAGCCAGTTGCGCACCGCTTTTTGATCCAGCGGGTCAACGCCACTGGCTTGAACGAGAGCCACCCACTCTTCCAAACTTTTTCCGGTACGTTCTTTCATGGAATCTGTTACAGCTGCCATCATTCTTGCGGGGTTGTTTTTTGTGGGCAAATCAGCTCTCCTTTGAGTTATCTTCTAATTTTCTTTATTAAACACATCTTGTTTAAGGTCCAAAATTTTTCGCTTCTGAAAGTTGCATAACTTCATCAGCTAATGCCATGCATTCATCTGAAATCGCAAGAGCATTATGATGTTCTACTGAAATATAACGTCCATTTGCGCGATAACCATATAGAACCGTCTCAAGGTTGCTTTTGTAATACCAACGCGTAATAGAAAATTCGGTGTTGCCAATGGTCTTGTAATAAAAATCAACATCAAAGCGATCTGGATCTATACCATGACCCCAATCATAGTTAAAGGTGCAGGCTTCATCATTTTTTAACTGAAGTTTTTGCAAACCGCCACTATCGATTGGCTTCCAAAGCTGTGAGTTATAGGTAAGATAGTAGGAAGGTCCCACTTCGACTGAAGCATACGCTGGGAGTGGTGTATTTGTTGGAATAATAGGTGTGTTTGTGGGCACTATCGCAGTGGGTGTTGGTGGTATTTGTGTTGGAATAGCCGGAACCTGGGTGGGATTCTGGCGAACCATCGTTGCCGTGGGATCTTGCACGATTGCGAAAAATGGCGGTTCTTCATCTGCAAGCCCATCCAAAATATCAGGGTCGTCATCTTCCTGTGTTTGAACTCGCTCACCTGTGTCTAAATCCCAGACTTCTGTATCTTCATTAGCATAACCGGTATAGATTTGTTGTCCATTGCCCGTGTACTCAACCATGACTACTGTCTCAGCGCCTGTGTCAAATTCCGTAATCTGTTCTCCGGTTTCCACATTCCAAACCCGAACAGTACCATCATCAGAACCACTCGCCAATGTCTCATCATCAGGTGAAAAAGCAAGCGCGTTTACCGGCCCACTGTGCCCAGACAAACTGTTGAGCTCTTCCCCGGTTCCAGTATCCCACAATCGAATCGTCCTATCTTGTGATCCACTGGCTATTTTCAAGCCATCACCTGAAAAAACAACACGGTTGATAGGTTTTTGGTGTCCTAACATTTGGTAGATCTCATCACCATCTTTTGTGTTCCACAGACGAACAGTATTATCCTTGCCACCACTCACAACAAACTTGCCATTGGGTGACCAGGCAATAGAATTGATATCCAATTCGTTGGCGATGGCATTTTCTTCTTCTAACGTTTTGCTGTTGTAAAAATAAATACCATTAGAACTGGCAATTGCTATGGTTTTTCCATCCGGGGATAATTGGATCTCATGAATGTCAGCTTTCACCAAATCATTTAAGACTATGCGGATGTTTGGGTCCTTCAAATCAACACGTTGTTTACGCGTACGCAATAAAAGTACACCTACAATCACTGCAAGCAGCACAACAACGCTGAGCAAAATTGTTAAAGTTTTTGAACTCCTTTGCTTTTGCATACTTTGCATTTCTAAAGCTTGTCCGGGTGTGGGTGCATAAGGATCAAGACCATACCACTGCTCAACATAAGGCTGATCTTCCTGCGCGGCAATCCATTCTATGCGATTGTGAAGTAGATCTGTCTCACTATCGGGTTCACTACCATCTTCATAATCAATTTTCAGAACATCAGTCTCTTTGCCTAAGCGATTGGCTCCCGCAAACAAACCCCACCGTAAATCTTCAAAAGCAGCTCCCGCAGACCGATAACGTTCGAGGGGATCTACGGCTAAACATTTTTCAATAAACGCTCTCCATTCTTGACTTAGCTCATCAGATAGCGCTAATTTTGGTTGTAACCCTTGTTCTTGAAATTGATCGGGCCTTTCTGCCTCAAATGGGCGCTTTCCGGTTAGCATCTCATGCGCGATACAACCAAGACTGAATATATCTGATTGAGGATCAGGATGATTACCTCGCCGAAGTTCTGGAGCAATATAACCCGGTTTACCGAGGCGTTCAGGCTTATTGCCGCCCGATTGCGCTTGTAAATCCTGCGCTTCGGACATCAGCTCAGACACACCAAAATCAGAAATCCGTGCAACACCTTGCGAGTCGATAAGGATGTTGCCAGGGTGCAGATTTCCATGGCTTAGTCCTAGCTGATGTAGGTATTGCAGACCGTAAAGAACATTTTCAAGTATTGCTTTAGCTTGAAGCTGGTTTAAAGCGCCATATTGTGCGATTTGATCCATTAAGGACCCATAGGGCATCTTTGGCGAAACGATATAATATCGTCCTTCAGCTTGTCCATAGTCGAGGATTTGAACAATATTAGGATGATTCAGCCGCGATATTTGCTCAAGTTTTTTATCAAGATAAGATGGAACTTGCTCTTCGAGGGTTAAATTAGGATGCAAAATCTTCACAGCAAAGACTTGCTTATCCGATGGCTTAATTGCCTCATAAACGATGCCCGTCTTGCCACGACCTAATTCATTTTTTAGTTCATAGGGTCCAATTTGAAATATCGCATTTGCCATTGTTGTTCCTCCTCTCACATAAGCCACTTTCATTCTACCATCCACCTCTGTTGATGAAGCAAAGTCCGCCGGCTGAGAATGCTGTTGGTGACAGAGCACTCAACATCCAACAAAACAAAAGTCTCTCACTTTATACCACAATTATCTCTTTTATTTTAGCACAATTTTCTTTTATACTTTTCCGCAATATCCTCTTATATATGATATAATCCCATTAATTCCAGAGGAAAAGGGTTTTTTATGAGCAAAAAATATTATCCAAGAATCATTGATAAATTACTTGAGTCCTATCTCGAAGCTTTTGGTGCCGTCGTTATTAAAGGACCGAAGTGGTCCGGTAAAACCACAAGTGCCGAACAGAAAGCTAAAAGCATTCTAAGGTTACAGGATCCAGATGTTTCAGAAGCCTACTTAGCCATGGCAGATTTCATGCCATCCCGATTATTAGAAGGTGAAACACCACGCTTGATTGATGAATGGCAGATTGCTCCTGTTCTGTGGGATGCAGTAAGAAATGCAGTGGACAAAAGACAAATAGCAGGACAATTCATCCTTACTGGATCAACTGTGGTCGATCGCAGTAAGATCATGCACTCCGGCACAGGTCGAATTGCCCCATTGACAATGCATACTATGAGTCTGTTCGAATACGGCGAATCAAACGGGGAGATCTCTTTAAAAGCGCTTTTTGCGAATGACCCATTTCCAGGATCTTCAAGTTCATTATCTGTTAATCAGTTGGCACATGCTTTGTGTCGGGGTGGTTGGCCTGCAACTTTAAAAATGAGTGAGACAGCAAGTTTGTTGGTAGCACCAAATTATGTTGATGGCATAATTTTTGAGGATGTCGCTCAATTGGACGAGGCAGTCCCAACACCTGAAAGAATCAGAGCCATATTGCGATCCTATGCACGAAATATTTCTACATTGGCTTCTAATCGAGCGATACTCGAAGACTTATTACCTAATGATATAGGCATCGCAGAATCGACTCTTTACAGGTATATCTCTATACTAAATGATCTTTTTGTCATCCGCGATATTCCGGCATGGAATCCTTCAATACGGTCTGCCACAGCAATCCGTGCCAGTAATAAACGTGGTTTTTCTGATCCATCCATTGCAGTGGCCGCTTTGAGTCTTTCTCCTGACCAGCTTTTAGATGATTTAAACACATTTGGCTTTTTCTTCGAGAGCCTGTGCATCCGCGACTTAAGTGTTTATAGCATTGAAAACAAAGGGCACATTTCCTATTATCGTGACCGTTATGGACTAGAATGTGATATTGTCCTGCATTTAACCGACGGTCGTTACGCATTAATTGAAGCTAAGTTAGGCAATAGACAAATTGAAGAAGGTGCAGCGCATCTGCTCAAACTTAACAGCCTCATTCAACAAAAGCAAATGAAACCGCCCAGTTTTATGATGATACTCACAGCAGGACAGTACGCTTATCAACGCAAGGATGGCGTTTATGTCGTGCCTATTGGCTGCCTGGGACCTTAGATAAACCAACAAAATAACAGGGAAGCTTCTTCACACATAGCCAGATAAACCAAGAATCAATAATCTCCAATGCCAAGATTTTTAAATCTTAAACAAACTGGCTGTTTCGGGTAGAAACAGCCAGTTTGTCTTCGTATTCAGTAAACAGTTTAGATTTGTTCGAGTTTGTCCACCAAGCCAGCGATGACGTCAAAGCCACCTTGCCAGAATTCAGCGGTGGTAACGTCCATGCCAGCCTCGTTGAGCAGGTCGATGGGCGCAATGGAACCGCCCGCGGACAAGATGCGCATGTACTTGGGCTTGAAGCTTTCGCCTTCTTCCTGGTAGCGCTTATAGAGCGCAAACACCAAAAGCTGGCCAAAGGCGTAGGCATAAACATAGAAGGGTGTTCCATAAATGTGCGGAATGGAAACCCACTCATATTTGAATTCATCAGAAACTTCAACCGCGTCGCCAAATTCTTCCTTTAGGTTTGCCAGGTAGGCTTCGCTGAGCTCATCCACAGAAGCGTCATTGATAATCATCTCATGAGCTTCTTTTTCGAAAATGGCAAAGTAGATTTGGCGAATGATGGTTGCAAAAGCGTCATCGAGCTGGGCAAAAAGGATATCCTGGCGCACAGCTTCATCGGTTTCGCGCTCCAGCATCAGGTCAGTGAGCATCATTTCGCCAAAGGTTGAGGCGGTTTCTGCAAGTGGTAAACAAGCGTGTTGGGTAAAGATACTGTGTTCATCTGCCATCAAGGAGTGAATGGCGTGTCCAAGCTCATGTGCCATGGTACCAACATCATCGGCTTTACCCTGATAGTTGAGCATGACCCAAGGCGAAAGCTCAGGGCCCAAGGTAGAGCAGAACGCGCCGCCCATTTTACCTTTGCGCACTTCGCTGTCAACATGACCCTGGTCGAAGACCTTGCGGGCGAGCTCTGCAAATTTGGGATCAAACCGTTCAAAAGATTCAAAGGTCATTGCAGTAGCTTCATCATAGCTAAAGCGCTTGTCCAATTCAGAGACAGGCGCATAAACATCGTATCGGCGCAGTTTTTCCATGCCAATTTTCTGGGCTTTAAGGCGGAAAAAGCGATGGAAGATGCCAATATTCTTGCGTGAAACCTCCATCAAAGTCTCAATAACTTCGTCTGGCAGGTCATTGACTGTGTTTCGCACCGAAATTGGGCTTTTATACTTGCGCATGTTGACATTTTCGTTCTTCCAGTCGCGAGCGATGTTTTGGTAAATTTGACCCAGGATAGGCGCGTCTTCACCATAAACGCGATAAAGCTCCTGGTAAGCACGGGCACGCAGGTCTGGGTCAGCCGAGCGAACATGGCTCATCAGCTCGCCACGGGTCATTTCTTTCACTTCGCCATCAATTTCGAGCTTGAAGACATATCGGTTGGTGATGGAATCATAAAGCATTTCAAGCGCGTTTGAGCCGGTAACATCTTTGATGTTGATGATTTTTTCTTCAGCTTCAGTAAGCGTGTAAGGCTTAAAGTTGCGCATTTGCACCAGCCAATAGCGATAATCACCGCTGGCGTCCAAAAGGCGTTGGGCGTTGGCATCATCGAGAGCTTTCCACCACAAGCTAAAGAAAAGCGTGCGGTTGCCCATTTCAGCAGCGAACTGCTGGAAGCGCGCCATGGCAATTTGGGCTTTTTGGTCTTGGGTATCGGCAGCAAAAGAGAGGCTGGCAAAGCCATAAACACGGTATGCCAATGTGGTGTAAGCCTCTTGCATTTTGATCAGCTCAAGGAATTTTTCGGCGCTGATATCAGGCTGAAGCACGTCACGCTGAGCTTCAAAAGCGCTTACCATGGCTTCAAGGTCAGCATAAGCCTGGTTCATCTTGGGATCTTCAAAGCTATCAAAGAGTTCTTTTAGACTCCAGGGAGATTGTGTGTAAGTTTTTTCGGTCATAATGTCCTTTCTGATTTGGTTGTTTCTTGTCGTTGAGTATACATCAGACTTTGAGGGATTGTCTATTCTTCATGATATTTTATTTATTGTGTAACATTTTTCAAGCCAAATTGTTTGCTGGATTTGTCGAACAGTAATTTATTGATTAAAAACGGCAACAATCGGGGAAATTATATAGGTTTTTGTTCGATTCATTTTGTCCTCTCCTTGATTTGATCAACACGATGATACAACAGCTTTTCTTCAAAACCTTTCGTTAAACCAGCTAGAACAAAGAACACCTTCAAGAGATCTCATCATTTGGTTTATAATGAAACTGCTTTTAAGTCATCTAAAATGAGTGGCATGGATTAAAAACAATGAGAAAAAGATTAAGTTTATCCCTAAAAAAAATTCACAACATCACAGATGTGATGGTAGGTAAAGTGTTAGGTGGAAAATCTTTAGGACAGCTTTCTGCGGCATGTGCTAAAAAAATGCCCATTCATGAGAATATCGATTCCTTTGCTTACGCCAAGAAAAGCCACTTTCAACATTTTGAGATACCAAAAGTTCACGCCAACCAAACCTTAAAAACTGCCGACATGAAGGTTTATCAGGATGCATTTATCTTTACTTACATCAAGCAAAACATTAAACCCGGCGCCAAACTCCTGGAAATTGGAGGAGGACAATCGCGTGTCATTCAACTGCTGTACGACAGCTATGAGATTTGGAATCTGGACAAACTTGAGGGGTCTGGTTTTGGACCTAAGCACCCTTATGACCCACATGGTCATGTTTTGGTACAAGATTACATTGGTGCCTTTAACCAAGAATTAGAAGACCATTCCTTTGATTTCATTTACAGTATTTCAACCATTGAACATTTTCCTCATGATGAAGAAACCTTGGATAATTGCATAGCTGATATCAATCGATTATTGGCACCAGGCGGGCGTTCTTTACATTGTGTGGACGCGTTGCTAAAACCAGGCATGCTCGAAGTACACCCTCTTTTACCCAAAGTGCTTAAAGAAAACAAAACTGCCAGAACAATTCTAGACTACGACACCATGGCTAATGACGATGATCTGTGGAGTTTGCCTTTTTATGCTTACTACACCCGTTACTTCCACCTCACGAAGAAACGCTTAAAGCCATTTGGCAAGCCTATTACGATTAATATCTATTGGGAGCAAAATAATCAGTAATTACTAAAACTGGCGACTGTCTTCATAATATGTTAAAGAAAAAACCGGCTACTTGTGGTAACCGGCTTTTTCTTTTAACTTTGGACCAAAGCTAATCTAAGCGCATCAAGACGGTCTCTTGCTGGACGTGCTGAGAACACTCAGCAGAACAATGGCGATGCCTACGAAACTTAGATAATAGCCAAAAGCAGGCCCTACCTGATAGTTTATTTCCTGCAAGACATTTACTTTGGCATAGTAACTCTTCATCAGAAACAGACCGGCGAAAAAGCCCGCTGCGCTCAACAAGCTTAATATAATGATCGGTGTTGTTCGATAATCCGCCCCAACGTAAGTCCGCATTGAAGTCAGGCTTAGAATAAGCACAATCAACATAAAGAGTGCCCCAAAATGATAGCAATTCCACTGTATATTAACGCGCCACCTTCAAGGAAGCTCGTTTTAACCACTTCTATTGCGGGAAATTGACTTGACCCTCCAAGGCTGGTCGTTGCGACCCAAGGTAGGAAGAGCGCACCAATAGCCAACAAAGCACCTAAAGTTACAAAAATCCATTTGCTTGATTTTTCCATAATAATCTCCTTTTGCTTAATAGTAGCGAAAGTGACCTCGGTTATCTAGAAAAATAATGATACAAGCTCTAGTGTTTTACAAAGATTTTACAAAACGCCCCGCACTTTATCGTTTGGGGCGTTTTTTCTGTTTTATTCAAGACGATTGACAAAAGTTTGTCTAAATCATTGCCTTTTTTGATGAATTAGGTCAATTTTCCGGAGGTGGGTTCTTTCGCCAGCCCTGTAAAGGACCTTGGTTCGCATCGCTTGATGGCTGTTGAGGTTGTTGCGGCGGTTGCCACTGAGATGGCTGCTCAGGCTGTTGCCATTGACCTGGTTGTTGGGGCTGCTGCCATTGTGGTGGCTGTTGAGGTTGTTGCCACGGTTGTTGAGATTGCTGAGGCGCCTGCCATTGTTGGGGTTGTTGCGGATAGGGTTGATTAGGGTAGCCAGGCACAAAACCTTGCTGACAGCTGGTTGACCTTTGCATCCCTGTCTCCTTCTCATTACTGAACCATGCCATAATGCCGGCAATGAGAATAACAATCAAAGCCGCAATAGTCGCGTAGACGCCTATGCCCATTCTATACTTGGGCATAATGTCGCCTAGACCCAATAAAGACCCAATAGATCCCGCCAGTCTATCAATATTTGCAAGGACTGAGTAGGTTTTTATTTTGGATCCCAAAAAAAGTCCAAGCCCGATTGTCATCAAAACGATAACTATCCCATAACTTTTCGATGTGCTTGAAAAGCTTAACAAGCTTAACAAGATGACCACCACACCAAACACTGGGAAGAGAAAGAGTGTCCAATCAGAGAATATTTTGTTAATAGAGCTAAAGATGCCAGAGTACATACCCGCACCTGCACCAAAATACTCTTCCAAGGTCGATTTAATAAAGGCCTCATAGTTTGATGTGTTGTAATCAGAAAAGCCTAAGCCGGTTGCTCCCATTCCTTGCGGACGACCTGTTGCGATGCCCAGACCAGTGTTACCAAGCTTTACATCTCCCACCGACCCAGCGCCCCAAGGTAAAAAGAAAGCAAGAATCAAAACGATAGCGCCAATTATGGCGATAATTTTTGAAAACTTCATATCACCTCCTGCATCTATCCTTTTTCAAGGAGCTTTTTATTCTTGCCCGGGTTGTTGCGGCGGTTGCCACTGAGGTGGCTGCTCAGGTTGTTGCCATTGACCTGGTTGTTGGGGCTGCTGCCATTGTGGTGGCTGTTGAGGTTGTTGCCACGGTTGTTGAGGTTGTTGCGGCGGTTGCCATTGCGGTGGTTGCTGAGGTTGTTGCCATTGACCTGGTTGTTGTGGCGGTTGCTGAGGTTGCTGCCATTGACCTGGTTGTTGGGGCTGCTGCCATTGCCGTGGTTGTTGGGGTTGTTGCCATCCGGTTGTCCCACCGGTAAAAGTCGCGCCTTGAGCTCCTTGCATTGCCCAAAAACCCGCGCCAGCAATAAGCAATGCGCCAATCAGGGTAAAAAAGAACCCAATACCCGTGTTTATCTTTATGCCCCATTCCCTGAACTCACCGATGCCTGAAGCAGCTGATTTCATTAATATAGCTACCAAAATTGAAAGGAATGCTGCTACACCACCAGCAATTAACACATAAAGGGCTTCCTGCTTTGAGGGATGGCGTTCGCGTAGCTTCATAAAAGAAAAAACAATTGTAGCGATTAAGATAAGGATAAGCGCAAGCACTGAAATGCCTATCAAAAAGCCACCAAAGCTTTCTCCGAAACTTCCTAACAATTTGAATCCTGAAACTGATTCTTTTTCAGTGAACCCAAAAAGTGAAACTTTCACGGTCAGCCAAGGTAATATCAGCCCAAGAAGAATCAGTACTGCACCACCGGTTGATAAAAGATATGTTTTTGATCTATCCATAGTTTCCTCTCTATCTTGTTTGATTAATTTTTTAATGTGTGTTTATGTAAAATGGTATCTGGTTGCCTAATATTAGCACTAACTTAGCTGTTTATTTTATCCAAGCCTCTACTTAGCCCTTGTGTTCTTTTATTCATCACTTTCCATTTCGTCGCGATATTTCTTGCGTATTTCATCAATTTTGCGATGGGACTGACTGGCTTCGTCCCAATAATGCCAGAGCATCCAGCCATTGGCTGGACGTCCCAAAATTTCTCGCGCCAGAGTATGAATCGAACCACGCTGCGAGCCCACCACCAAAGCGCCATCAGCTTGAACGGTTGCCCAAATCTGCTTTTCATCCCCCAAACTCAATTGGGTTCCAGGCCTGATGTAGCCTTGCTCAACCAGGGACCCAAATGGAATGCGTTTGCGTGACCTGGGATTTGGCGTAATCAAAAGTGGTGCGTCAAATTCATATTGCACATTTTTGCTCAAGCGCTCGCGGGCATAATGCACATAACGCGCGTCGATCTCAATGCCAATATAGTGCCGGCTTAGCTTACGCGCCATCATCCCGGTGGTGCCTGTGCCAAAGAAAGGATCCAGCACAACATCACCCGGGTTTGTGCTTGCCATTAAAATGCGATACAGCAAAGCTTCAGGTTTTTGGGTTGGATGCAGGCGTTTATCGTTTTCACGCAGGCGCTCTTTTCCTGTGCAGATGGGAATAAACCAATCCGAGCGCATCTGTAAGTCATCATTGAGCATTTTCATGGCTTGATAGTTGAAAGTGTAGCGCGCACCTTTTTCTTTTTGCGCCCAGATGAGCGTTTCGTGCGCGTTGGTAAAGCGCACCCCGCGGAAATTGGGCATGGGATTGCTCTTCACCCAGACCACATCGTTGAGGATCCAATAGCCCAGGTCTTGCAGAATGCTGCCCACACGGTAAATGTTTTGATAGGAACCGATAACCCAAAGCGTACCGGTAGGTTTAAGCACGCGGCGGCATGCGCTCAGCCAGGCTTCAGTAAATTCATCATAAGCTTTGAGGTTTTCGAACTTGTCCCAATCTTCGTCCACACCTTGCACGCGGCTGAGATTAGGGCGCAAAAGTTCGCCCTGAAGTTGCAGGTTGTACGGTGGGTCTGCGAAAATGAGGTCTACCGATTCGGCAGGTAAAGACTGGAGCACTTCGAGACAATCACCGTGGATGGTCTGATCGAGCCAATTGGCAAGAGGATGCTCGCTCATACTCTAATTGTACTGGATTAAAGCCTCTTTTGGCGATTATTTTGAGATGCATTCTTGAAAATGGCTGGAAGAAAGCTATAATCCTTACAGAGGACACCATGACATCTACAATCAACCCCGTTTGGCAAAATTTTAAGTACTACGAAGATATCAAACCGCGCTATAGCGACCTGGACACCCAACTGCATGTCAACAACCTCGCCTTTCTTGAGATTGGCGAAGCGGTGCGCATCAATTACTATAAAGAAACCGGCATTTGGGATGGCGACATTCGCCCAGGCGGTTTTGGCATGATGATCGCTTCATTAAAAGTCGATTATCTCAATTCCATCGCGCACCAAGACATTGTGCGCGTTTGTGTTAAAACAACTCATATCGGCAACAAAAGTATTTCTTTTGCCTTTGTGCTCAAAAACCCAGATAATGACATCATGTACGCGCGTGGCGAAGTGGTTGGCGTGTGTTATGACACAGCAGCCGGCAAAACCGTGCGTGTTCCCAAAGAATGGCGCCAAAAACTGGCAGCATACGAAAATAACGAGGACTTACTATGACCCCAAAATCAACTTTACCCCCAATCGATTATGACTATCTTGAAACACTTTTGGTTGACTTGCTCAACATTCCCAGCCCAACCGGCTACACTGATGCGGCAATCAGCTTTTTGGAAGACGCCTTAAAAGCTTTTCCAGAAGTTAAAGCCGAACGCACTAAAAAAGGCTGTTTACTGGTGACTGTGCCCGGTGAACATTCCAGTGATGGCGTTAAGCGTGCTTTAACCGCGCATGTGGACACACTCGGTGCCATGGTTAAGGAGATCAAAAGCAATGGCAGACTTACCCTAACTGGTGTGGGCGGTTTTGCCTGGGGCAGTGTGGAAGCTGAAAACCTTTTGGTTCACACCCGCCACAAAGGCACCGTGCGTGGCAGCCTGTTGCCAAACAAAGCTTCTGTGCATGTTTACGACACCGTGCGCGACGACAAACGCAAAGCGGATAGCATGGAGGTGCGCCTCGATGTTCGTGTAAGCAACCCTCAAGAAGTGCGCGAACTGGGCATTGAAGTGGGCGATTTTGTCTCATTTGATCCACGCGTTGAACTTCACGACGGTTTTGTAAAAAGTCGCCACCTTGACGATAAAGCTGCTGTTGCCATCATTATGACGGTCATCAAAGCTTTCCATGATGCCAAACAAAAACCCGCCCAAGACTTTTGTGTGCTCTTTAGCAACTATGAAGAAGTGGGCATGGGTGGTCGCAGCGATTTTCCCACAAGCCTTGAAGAATTTATCGCCATCGACATGGCAGCGATTGGTGATGGACAAGCCTCAGACGAGTTCCATGCCTCAATTTGTGTAAAAGATGGCGGCTTTCCCTATCATCACGCCTTTTCAAACAAGCTCCGGGATATTGCCACGGCGAATGACATCCCTCACAAAGTTGATATTTACGTCAACTATGGCTCAGACGCTTCTGCCTACTGGTCCGCGGGCGGTTCAGCCGCGGTTGCATTGATTGGTCCGGGCGTAGATAGCTCGCATCATTATGAACGCACGCATAAGGATGCCTTAATCGCTACAAGCAACTGGCTTTTGGCATACTTAGGAAGTTAATAAACGCCATTTTAGCGATTTTTTAGTGAATTTAGCGAATTTGGCAAAGAATGTGAAACCTTTTACATCTTTTAGGGTTTTAAAGGATGCTTCTCATAAAATTATTGAGAGCTTAAACATAAACCATTTTTAACAAAACAAAGGAGAAATAAAATGGCTTTTTACGAAGGAATGAACTGGTTGTGGGCAATCTTGGTCGGTGCCGTGATTGGCATCATCGCTGATATGATCGTCCCCGGTGTCAAAATTGGTTTTCTAGGCGCTATTATCACAGGTATTCTTGGTGGATTCCTGGGTGGCTGGATTGCTGTACTGCTCAAAATTGGTGGTGGATTAATCATCCAATTGCTCTTCGCCCTCCTGGGTGCAGTGATTATCCTGCTCATCTGGCGCGCGTTAAAACGAAGTTAGCTTAGCAACTGAATATCAGATTAAACGTGCCCCAAACAGGGCACGTTTTTTTATTCCTTGACACATTTTTGTGATATCTTTCTTTAATAATTTCAAAGGAGGATTTCATGTCATACCAACAACCTTATCAAGCCCAATATCAACCCCCTTACCAAGCTCCTAATCAAGCGCCAAGGGTCATACTAAAGGCTGACTTTAGCCTTTGGAAAACATTCTTTTTATCCATAATCACTTTAGGTATTTATGGTCTTATCGTTTGGATTCGCGTCGTTAAAAACATCAATGTTCTGGCAAGCCCCTACGACGGAAAGAAAACAATGGGTTATATCCCCATGATTCTCTTGGGGATAATCACTTTTGGTATTTATCCATTGGTTTGGAACCACCAACTCTGTGACCGCATCGGCGATGAACTCAGACGACGGCGTTTCCAATCTGACTTCAGTAGCACCACATTTTGGCTCTGGGGTGTATTGGGCTCATTGATCATCGTTGGCCCATTTATCTTCCAACACAAACTGTTTGAATCGATGAACATGCTCACTGAGCATCACAATATGTACGGATAAATACGCTCTTTAGAAAGAAAAAAGCGTGCCATAAAAACGGGCACGCTTTTTTTTATTTGCTCAGCTTTTAGTCAAGGGCGTCTTCGTCCAATAAGGGCAAGATTGTCTTTAGGGTTTTGTAGTCTCCCTTTTCGATCAAGCTTTTTGCATAGTCTTTTAAAGAATCCTTGCTTTGTGGAGGCTCTGGGCTTTGCTCTTCCTGGACTTTTTTTCCTGCTCTGGTGATTTGGACAAGTAATTCATTTAAGTTTTCTTCCTTTATAAAAGGACTTAGCTTAATGAGTTGCTTCATGTTCTGGGGATGAAAGTCCATCCTTGCCAGTACACTCACCAGATCTTTACTACTTAGAAATGGAGCAAGGGGAAGAATGTCATTCACATTTTCCGCCTCGGCTTCTTCTATGAGGGTCATCAGATCATTTGAGTCCAAAAAAGGTGCTAATGGCGCCAGTAATCCAGGATCGTCATCATCATTGATAACCTTTTTGGCGATATCGAAAAGAAATTCCCTTTCAAGGAAAGGCGCAACCTTAATCACATCTTCCAAATGCTCATGCAATTCGCCTTTTCGCACAAGGATGCTTTGGATTTGCTCTGATTCCAAAAATGGAATAAAGGGTGTCAACTCATTGAATTCTTCTAATTCACAGGCTTCAAGAAGTTCCATAAGTTTGTCTTTGCTTAAGAAGGGTGCCAGCATCATCAAATCAGTGCTTGTTATGCTTTCAAGCGGCGCTTTTTCAATGCTCTCTTTAAGTTTTGATGGCTTCAAAATAGGTGCTACCTCTGCGATTTCCTGGATGGTAAGCTTTTCTTCCTCCTGTGTTGCGCGGCGCACAGTTTGGGCTTGTTCACTCGAATCGAGCAGCTCTTCGATGCTCACATCCAGCACACGTGCCAGGTCGGTCAACTTTGAGATATCGGGCATGCTATTGCCGCGCTCCCAATTGCTAACGGCTTGGTAACTGACTTGCATAAGATCAGCAAGTTCCATTTGGGTCATATCTTTGGCTTTACGAAGGGACATAATCTTTAAGCCGGTTTTTCTTGTATCAAACATCGTTCACTCCTGTTTTTTGGTTTGAATCCATCTTAGACCAAAACCGAACTTAATCCTATCAAGCATTTCTTGAATTGTGCAGATTCAAGCGACAGTTGAGTTATTGAGAACTGTTTCCGTCCTTTGGTCATTGGCACCTAAAGCAATCACTTACGCTTCCTGAGGCGTCTCGCCGAAGGCAATCTGCATAATGTAATACCCACCATCTTGGTCTTTAGTCCAAGCAAATGCATTTATACTGGCATGGTCGGTCGGGAGACCTCCCAAAGCATCCCCACGCGCTTCCTGAGGCGTCTCGCCGAAGGCAATCTGCATAATGTAATACCCACCATCTTGGTCTCTTGCCCAAGCAAATGCATTTATGCTGGCATGGTCGGTCGGGAGACTTCCCAAAGCATTCTCACGCGCTTCCTGAGGCGTCCCGCCGAAGGTAATTTTTGTCTCTGGCCCAATCAGATGCATTTATGCTGGCATGGTAGGTCGGGAGACTTCCCAAAGCATTCTCACGCGCTTCCTGAGGCGTCTCGCCGA
>DHNY01000012.1:157979-162965 GCA_002409625.1 Anaerolineaceae bacterium UBA5404
CGGTCGGGAGACCTCCCAAAGCAATCACTTGCGCTTCCTGAGGCGTCCCGCCGAAGGACTTGATAGCAAAGTTTCGCCCTTGAGGTAATCCACCGTTATAATAATGCCATGGTTAAAATATTACACTTCGCTGACGCGCACATCGATATGAGCAACTACGGGCAACATGATCCTGAGAGCGGACTTCCCATGCGTGTGATGGATTTTCTCAAATCTTTGGATGCCATTGTGGATACCGCAATTGCCGAGAAAGTTGACTTGGTCATTTTTGCCGGCGACACCTATAAAGATCGCTCTCCAGCTCCTACTTATCAACGCGAATGGGGCAGGCGTATGATGCGTCTGGCGCGTGCCAGCATTCCTGTCTTACTCATCACCGGCAACCATGATATCTCCCCAAGCCAAGGACGCGCGCATGCTTTGCAGGAGTATGAAACCCTGGATCCGGATTACATCCATGTCGTCAGCAAGCCCGAATTGCTCAAACCCGAGCAGCTCAATGGGGTTCCGGTGCAGGTTATTGCCATTCCCTGGCTCACCCGCCAAACTGTAAAAGCCACCTTACAAGACCAAGAACAAGAAGAGGCAGACCCAACCACAGAACTTGAAAAAGCACTTACGGGATGGTTGGAATACACCGTTGGCAGGCTTGACCCTCATTTAGCAACTATTTTAACCACGCATGCCTCCATTTTTGGCGCGAAATTTGGTTATGAGCAGAACATCAAAATTGGTAAAGATGTGGTTCTAGCGCCGGGACTGGTTAAACGCAAAGATTTTGATTATGTCGCTTTAGGGCATATTCATCGCTTTCAGGACCTAAACGAAGGCGCACACCCGCCAGTCGTTTACGCTGGTTCCATCGAGCGCGTGGATTTTGGCGAATTGAAAGAAGAAAAAGGTTTTGTCATTGCCGAAGTTTCAAAGGGACACACCACCTATACCTTCCATAAACTTGATACCCGTAAGTTTATCGACCGCAGCATCGCGTTGGACGACAATTTCATGGTTAATGAAAGCATCATTGCCGCATTGCCCGCACCAGAAGACATAAAAGACGCCATCGTCCGCTTAAGCATCCACTACCCACGTGAATTTGAGACTTTGATCGATGAGCCACGCATCCGCGATTATGCCAAGGAAGCTTTTGAGTTCTATTTGCTTAAATCTCCCAGCTCAACCGCCCGCGCGCGACTGCCGGAGGGACATGAAACAAGCAGCCTTAGTCCTTTGGAACTGCTTGAGCTTTATTGGACACAAGATCACAAAAAAGCGCTTGACCGCGAAGCGCTGGCTAAACTGGCATCAGAAATTATCACGCAGGTTGAAGGTGGCGGCACCGAATAAACATATCTAGCTTAAAAAGCTATTCAACATCTTCTGCAAAACGAATTGCATCCAACATTCGTGCCAGACGCACGGTAGCTTTTACGTCATGCACGCGCACTATATTTGCTCCATGCAAGATGCCGTAAGCATTAGCCGCCAAACTGCCTTCCAGGCGCTCTTCTCTTGGAAGCTTGAGCGTGTGCCCAATGGAGCCCTTGCGCGAGACGCCCAACAAAAGGGGATAACCCAGATCCTTTAGCCCGTCTAAATGACGAAGGGTATAAAGACTTTGATTAATCGTCTTGGCAAAACCGATGCCCGGGTCAAGAATGATGTTTTCGTCTGGAAGCCCGGCTGCTTTTGCCATATGGATTGAGTCACACAGGTCATTCTTAATATCTTTGAGCAAATCATCATAATGCACCTCAGCAATATGACCGCCAAGTTCAGGGTTTAGCAGGGCACTTCCAGCCTTGCGGTTGTGCATCAAAACCACCGTGGCAGCATGTTTTGCCACGACTTCTGCCATCTTTTGGTCATGTTTAAAGCCCCAAATATCATTGATGATTTGCACACCTTCTTGCAAAACATGCGCGGCAGTTTCGGCACGGTAGGTATCGACAGAAATCAAAACATCGGGCAACTCTTTTCGCAAAAGCCGAATTACCGGCATTAAACGCTCGAGCTCTTCATCACTGTTGATTGGCGAATGTCCTGGTCGGGTCGATTCAGCGCCAAGATCCAACACATCAACGCCTTCTTCTACAAAGCGCAGGGCTTGTGCCAGGGCTTTTTCAAGCAAATTGCCTTCGCCCATCAAGCCATCACCCGAAAAGCTGTCTGGCGTTAAGTTGATGATACCCATGACATAAGTGCGGGTTTCGATATCCGGAAAAAGCCTTGATTTCATAAAAACACTCCTAAGGTGTGGGGGTTTGGTTAGGTTCTGGTGGAAATGGCATGGATTCAATAAAAACTTCAACGTGATGAATTTCTCCAGCCATGGAATAAACTGTGAGAGAAAAGGGGCTTTCCGTTGCAGTATTGCCACTTTCTATTGGTTCATGCCGGCGCATACCCAATACTGCCCCATTTTCATCATAAGTTACGGCAAGGATATTGAGGGTCATAAATGAAGTATTTTTATTTTTAAATGTGTAGATGCCCTGCACTTTTGCCGCTTTGCGTTCGTAGAGATACTCTGTTTTTTGCTCACTGATCTCAACCTCAAGATAGCGCGATTCACCTTCAGCAAAAGGCAGTTGAAAATCCAGTTCAGCCTGCACGCTGAGCTCTTCACCCCACTCAGGCAAAAAGTAACTTGCCGCGGGCAATTTGCTTTGAGCTGGAATCACATTGAGTAGCGTTGTGGCGATGGCTTGTTCAGTCTTTCCGGTCTCATCGCTAAGGGTGACCAAAAGAGACACGTTTTCAAGGGCTTCATCACCTTTATTTTCAATCAGGCTAAAGCAGTAAACAGCGCTCATGGCATCGCGATAGCAATAGGTTTTAAAGTCCTCAGCAAGGGCTGGGCTAGTTTCTTTTACAACAACAGATGTTTGGCTTGGTACTAGCTCAGCGGCTGATACCGGCGTAGGCGTTATTGGAATAAGCAGTTCAGTGCCGATGCCCATAGCATTGGGATAAACTTCCGGGTTAGCTGTTTTGAGGGCTTCCAGGCTCACCCCAAAATAAAGCGCCACACTAAACATGTCATCGTTTGGTCCGACCTTGAAGGTAACCGGTTTAGGTGTGGGTGTTTCGCTTGGTAAGGGGCTTGGACTTGGCGTGTGGGTAAAGCTGGGCATGAAGGTAGGCGTGGCAGTGGGCATCTGACTTGGGGTAAAACTGGCTTCGGGTGGCAGGATGGGTGGAATATCCAAGCGTGGCCTACAAGCGCTTAGGACTAAGCCAATGAGGATTAAGAGAACAGTGAATTGATTCACACAACTGTGGTTTTTCATTTTTTTGATTATAACCCTTTTGAGAAGCTCCATTATTGAGCCTTTTGACGGAGACTTTAAACTTCCTGCCGGGTGCGGGCTTTCCTTAAATAACAAGAACCCGTATTGCAACGGGTTCTTGTTTAATTATTTTTTCTTTACTCAGCGTTTGTTATAACAAGCGGGAAGTAAATAAGATTTTCAAGTGGCGGTTCTTCTCCACCACCGATATAAGTTACTTTCACCGTCACGGTTTTCTCATGGAAATCATCACCATCGCGGACGATGATTTTACCTTCATTTAAGCCTTCTTTAAGTTTGGATCGGTCAAACGTCACAATAAAGGTTGCTGGCACACTGCCATTCGGTGGTGTCATGATAATCCAATCCTCTTCGGATTCTGCGGTCCAGGTTTGACCCTTATCACCAGAAATGCGCACACCGACTTCGGGTCCAGGTGGATCAGAATGTTGTATTGTCTTTGTGATACTCACCGGAAGGACTTTAAACTCAGGTACTGGCGCCTTTGAGTAGTCGACTTCTATAATAGCAGCTCGTTGTCGTCCACTGCCAGATTCAGTTAAAATGACCATTCCATAGTTTTTGCCATATGCAAAGTGTTCTTTGGTCGTAACTTCAAAATTAACAACATCGCCGTTGCCACCTGTTTCCTGTTCAACTGAAAGCCATTGGACATCAGTTGAAGCTGTCCAGGTTTTGTCTGTTGGCAAAGTAACAGTCAATTCGCCGGTGGGCAATTCCGTTGCGCGATCGTAGATTTCGAAGGGGAAGTTTTTGGGATCGAGCTTAAACAGAGTTGGTTGTGTGACGGTTCCAGGGCTAGCAATGGCTGCTTGTGGTTGATCATATTTGCCAAAATCTTTGGTTTCTGGGAGTTTGTAGTCAACCAGAACAAGGAAATGAGCTTTTGACCAATCCACGACTCCGTTGGCAGTAAGCTCAATAAAGAAGGTTTCGGTTTTTCCATTTGCTAAGTAGCTAATATCCGCCTTAGCTGATGCGCGACCAATACGATTCGTCTTGTGCGCATTGTTATCTTCATAAATAATGGCATGCACTGCTGCTTTGTTTGCAATTGATAGTGCTTGTCCAGTATTGTTGGTAACAGTCACATTGAATTTTACGATTCCACCCGTTCGTTCATAAACACCTGTAACTGTGGCTTGAGGATCACGGGCAAGGGATCTTGTTACCATCGCTCTTGTTTGGGCATCAGCGTAACCTTGGGTATATTCGTGGGTACTGTCAAGGATTACAGTTGGAACACCAAAACTGCCACCTGTGGTATCTCTAAGGATATCAATTCTGTTTGATGGAAAATAAGAGGCATTCCATTCAACAAATGCAATGGGTTGTCCAGCGTAATCAGTTGCAAGAACATCTACTGCCTGACCGGCAGGTCCGCAATAAGGTCATGTATCACTTGTAACTAATTCCAAAATGGAAAACTTGGTGGGGGTTTGTGCTTCAACTTGTTTTGGTGCGGCAGCACCAACAGCGCCTAAGAGCATAGCAAGCACGAGCAATAGTGAAAGTTTCTTAAATAACTTCATCAACACTCCTTTTCTTGGTATTTATTTTTGTACCTTGTTTATTCTATCAGCTCATCAAGAAATTGGGTTAATTTTCACTGAAATTTTTGCTGAGTCTTGATTTATGGGCTTAATTTTTGTCAAGGCTAAATAGAAATGTC
>DHNY01000002.1:0-168660 GCA_002409625.1 Anaerolineaceae bacterium UBA5404
TGTCAAGGCTAAATAGAAATGTCCTATTGCTGGCAAGATAGAAATGTCCTATTCGATAATCAAAGTAGTCAGTATCGGTCTGCCATTTAGTTTCTTACCATAAGCCCTCCACGGGTGGTTATAAGCTGGCGCAATGGGTTTAGCGTCCTCAGATTTAGTTGACACTACAGCAGCTTGTCTGGGATGTTTTTCAATCTCCCTCAGCTCCAACTCATATCCATCAAGCCATGCAGAAGCTTGTCCTGAGCTATTTAAGGTAATCAGCACTTCTTGTTTCTGATAATAACTCGCATGGTGTTTGGGAATGACCTGATAGGTTTTGTTCTCAAACTGTATCTGTAATGCTCTTGAGATGATACGAAAGCTGTGTACTGAGAATAGAAAGTCCAAATCCTCATCAAGGTCCAACTCGCGATGAAAATCAAGATGAGAGTCGGGTGTGACTGCAAAGCGCTTGTTATAGTCCTGAATAAACACTGGCAGATACGCATTCGCTTCTTCGTAGGTATTGATCCCACGCAAGCGCATCTCTTTGACCAAACGGTCCTGAAGCGTTTGGTTTGCCCGCTCCACACGTCCTTTTGCTTGTGGCGAGTTGGCACAAATCAAATCTATTCCCAGAACACTCAAAGCCCTTTGAAACTGTGTCACAGGTTCATCAACCTTGGGTCCTTTATGATTATCTCTGAATACGCTGAAGCGATCACTATAAAGGGCTTTTGGCAGCCCTTGTTCTCTGAAATAGCGCTTACACAAACTGCCATAGGCGAAGAAGCTCTCTTCAGGCTCAAATTCTCCTGCCAGTATCTCACTGGTGGCATCATCAACAAAGAGCAATAAACTCGCCTTTGGGCCTCTGTCTTCCAGCCAGTCATGTTTTGACCCGTCTATTTGCACTAATTCGCCTCTCATTTTTCGGCGGGGACGTGTCAGATGCAGGTTTGCCACTTTTTTTGCCTTGGGCTTCCATTTCCCAGCTTCTATCATGATTTGACGCACGGTCTCTTTGCTTACCCTGATCCCTTTTAGTTCAAAAAGTTTCTCGGCCATAAAAGTAGGGCCAAAACCTTCTGATTGTTTAGAGCTGATAAAATCCACCACGTCTAACCACACATTCTCTTTTAGCTTTCGGTTACTTGGTTTGCCTCGTTTACACGACACCAATCCCGAATCGCCATTTATTTGGTATCGCTTGATGATCCGCCGCATCTGCCTTTCGGTTACTCCTGCCTTGCTGGCTGCTTCTTTTTGGGTAATCCGCTTGTCTAAAACTTTTTCAACTAAAGTCTTTCTTGCTAATTCTTTACCGTTCATTTCGATAGTCCATGTCATAGCTCCTAATCTTAATTAGGACATTTCTATTTTGCTACTTTAGGACATTATCATTTTGCTGTAACATATGGGCTTAATTTTCCCATCAGCTTATCAAACTGTCTTATAATTACCCAATACTGTTTCCTAAAAGAGAGGATTACACCAAATGCCCATTGATCAATTATCTGACCCCAATAATAAAAACGCCGTCGACCTCGTTTGGCACGCCCTCGACTCTGAAAAAGTGCTTGAAGAGCTCGAGGTGCCTGAGGAAAGCGGTCTGAGCAGTGCCGAGGTGGCTGAGCGCCTTGAAATGTTCGGTCCTAACGAGCTGCAAGAACGCGAAAAAACTACCTTTTGGCAAAGGCTTTGGGCGCAAATCAACAGTTTTGTGATTTGGCTGCTCATCGGCGCGGCAATTATCTCAGGTATTACCGCTATCATTGAAAAAGCATTCCCCACAGAGACCATCGCCATTTTAGCCATTGTGATACTCAACGCAATTATGGGTATGGTGCAAGAGTCGCGTGCTGAGGCATCCTTAACGGCGCTCAAGAAAATGGCGTCTCCCGAGGCTCAGGTTCTGCGCGATGGCCATCGCCAAACCGTGCCCGCGCCGCAACTTGTGCCTGGCGATATCGTCTTTATTGAAGCTGGCAACTTTATTCCCGCGGATATACGCTTGCTGGAAGCGGTGAACCTAAGCATCGAAGAAGCCTCGCTCACCGGTGAAAGTGTGCCAGCGAAGAAGACCGCCGAAGCCCGACTTGAAGCAGACATCCCCATTGGTGACCGCGACAACTCAGCTTTCATGGGTACCACGGTAACCTACGGACGCGGCAAAGGCGTTGTCACTGGCACTGGCATGCGCACGCAACTGGGCTTAATTGCCACCATGCTGCAAACCGTGGAAGAAGAAGAAACGCCACTGCAAAAACGGCTCGACCAACTTGGCAAAACGCTGGGTGTGGCAGCAATCATTATTTGTGTGTTGGTCTTCCTGGTATCCGCGGTACGCATTCTTATCCTTAAGGATCCACCCTTTGGCTCTGAAGCCTTTTGGGCAGAAATGATCACCCTCTTTATGATTGCGGTTTCACTGGCCATCGCCGCCGTGCCCGAAGGCTTACCCGCGGTTGTCACCATCAGCCTGGCTGGTGGCATGCGCGAAATGGTCAACCGACACGCACTCATTCGCCGGCTTAGCTCGGTTGAGACCCTTGGCTCTGTGACCACCATCTGCACCGATAAAACCGGCACCCTGACCCAAAACCAAATGACCGTGACCAAAATTTGGGTAGACGGCAAATTTGTGGAAATCACCGGCACGGGTTATGACCCTGTGGGTGACTTTTTAGTTGACGGTGAAAAAATTGATTTGGACACACTGCCCGCTGCCAATACCGCACTTTGGGTAGGCACGCTAAACAACGATGCCATCCTTGAACCCGTTGGCGAGGTGGACGGAAAACCAAGTTATCGTATGGTTGGCGACCCCACCGAAGGCTCCATTTTGGTTGCCGCAGTCAAAGCTGGCGCAGTTACCCAGGAACTCGACGCCAAATACCCGCGCGAACATGAAATCCCCTTTGACTCCACACGCAAGCGCATGGTCACTGTGCACGAAATTGTGAACCCAGGTGGAGGCGATATTTCACCGTATTACGCTGATGAAAAAACCAACTGGTATACTATCGCCGTGAAAGGCGCGCCGGATGTGGTTTTGGGCTTGTGTACCTATATCGGCGACTATGACAACCAACCCATCCCTCTAACTGATGAATTGCGCCAACAGGTTTTGGACGCCAACGAAGCAATGACTAATCAAGCATTGCGTGTTTTGGGTGTGGCATACCGACCTGTGCCGGATGTCCCAGAAGCTGCCGAAGCACATCAACTGGAACGTGAGCTCATTTTTGTTGGCTTAATCGGTATGATTGACCCCTCACGTTCTGAAGTAAAACCAGCCCTCGCTGAAGCGCAAACCGCTGGCGTGCGCTCCGTGATGATTACCGGTGACTTCCCCAACACCGCCCGTGCCATTGCTGATGACATCGGGCTCTTGCAACCCGGACATCAAGTGCTAACCGGTACCGACTTAGACAAACTTTCTGATGATGAAATGCTGGAAGTCGTCAAAACCACGGATGTGTATGCCCGTGTAAGCCCTGAGCACAAGATGCGTATCGTGGACGCCTTGCGCAAGAATGGCGAAGTGGTTGCCATGACCGGTGACGGCGTGAACGACGCCCCAGCCATCAAAATGGCAGATATCGGCGTTGCCATGGGTATTACCGGCACCGACGTCGCCAAAGAAACAGCCGACATGGTGCTAACCGACGACAACTATGCTTCCATCGTTTCAGCTATTGAACAAGGCCGTGTTATTTACAGCAACATCCGCAAGTTTGTTTACTACCTGGTGTCTTGTAACATCGCCGAGATTATGATCATCTTCCTGGCGGTTATCTTCAACTGGGAAATGCCCCTCACCGCGGTGCAGCTTTTGTGGCTCAACCTGGTGACGGATGGTGCGCCGGCACTCGCCCTTGGCTCTGAAAAAGGCGACCCAGACATCATGCTCCATCCGCCCAGACCGTCTGATGAACCCATCATCAACCGCTACATGGTGCGTGGCATCATTGCTCAAACCATTGCCATCACCTTCTCAACCTTAGTAGCTTTCTGGATCGGCTGGAAAGGGTTTACCCTGTTTGATCCCAGCGGTAGCCTGGCATTCTTGAACATCACCGGAAATCTTGACCTGGGCGAAACCATGGCATTTGTAACCCTTTCACTCAGTGAGCTTATCCGTGCCTTTACCGCGCGATCTGAGTACTATCCGCTCACCAAGATTGGTATCTTTAGCAACAAGAACATGAACCTGGCGGTACTATTCTCAACCCTGATGGTGCTTTTGGTGGTTTACCTGCCCTTCTTAAACAAGCCTTTCAACACCACCGCGCTCAACTGGTACCATTGGTTGATTATTCTGCCTTTCATCTTCATCCCATCCATTGTGGCTGAGATTATGAAATCGATGGCTCATAAAGAGCATCAAAGATCCGGCAGGGTAGCCTAAGCCAGGCGTATCTGACCTTTTGAGAGATTTTTCTAAAAGTAGCTGTCCATTTGTGACAGCTACTTTTACATTTATGGGATGAAACTTGATAAAATCGAAGCGGTAAGCACGCAACTTTAGTTCTTTTAAAGGTTTATCAATGATGTATCAATAAATACGCTGGAGGAAACTTAGCAATGGAAACAACTTCCCAAGTTGAAAAAGAGAGTAAAGAAATAAAACGTGCCCGGCATGCCTGGTACTACTACGATTTTGGTAATTCGGCTTATGCCGCCATCATTTTGCTGGCTGTTTTTTCTATCTACTTTAAGAACGTTGTTGTAGGTGGCGCAGAAGGGACCCGTTTGTGGGGTATCGCGGTAGGTATCGCCGCCATCATTGTGGCGGTAGTCTCTCCTATTTTAGGCGCAATCGCTGATGTTTCACGCTCAAAAAAGCTCTTTTTGGGCATTTTTACCGCCATTTCAATTGCCTTTACCGGCTTGCTCTTCTTTGTTGGCCCAGGCGATGTGCTCATGGCAATGATTTTCTTCATCCTTGCCGAAATTGGTTATCGTGGCGCGCAAGTCTTTTATGACGCGCTTTTGGTGGACGTTTCCACACCCGAAACGGTGGGCAACATTTCCGGCAAAGGTTGGGCTATTGGTATGTTGGGCGGTATTGCCACCCTGATTATTGTACTGGTGCCCATGCAACTCATTGGTGATGCCTTTAAACCCAATTACGCCTTTTTGATTACTGCCCTGGTCTTTTTAGTTTCAGCTATTCCCACCTTTTTATACGTCAAGGAGAAACATGAGGTTACAGAACAACTTCCCTTTGGCAAATTAATTAAAGACGCTTTCAAAAAGCTGGCAGACACCTTTAAGGAAATTCGGCACTATAAAGACTTTTTGCGCTATATGTTTGCCTTTTTGATTTACAACGACGGCATCATGATGCTTATGGACTTTGCCGCCATCATCGGTGGCACGCTTTTTGGTCTTGGCACCATTGAGCTGCTCATTTTTGTCATCATCATTCACATTACCGGTGCGATTGGCGCTTTGGTCTTTGGCCGTATCGCTGACCGGGCAAGCAGCAAGCGTGCCATCCTTTATTCGCTGCTTATTTTGATTGTTTCCCTGATCGCGCTCTTCTTTATTGGGGATAATCGCATTGCCTTCTTCATCGTGGGTGGTTTTGCGGGTTTTTCGCTCAGCGGCGCACAAGCGGTCAGTCGCACCATGGTCAGCCAACTTGCCCCACCTGATAAGATGACCGAGTTTTACGGCTTTTTGTCGGTGGCGGGTCGTACCTCGACTTTTGTGGGACCTTTGGTTTTTAGCACCCTGGCATTCCGCATGAGCAATTTTTACCTGGACAAAGGTTGGGATCCCATTCTCGCTGAAAACGGCGGTCAATATTGGGGTATTGGCTCAATCATTCTTTTCCTGGTTGTGGGAATGGTTATCCTTTTAACCGTGCGAGAAGTAACCGCGCAAGACCCAATGGTTTACAATAATAGTCAAAAAGAACATGAAAATTAAAACGAAGAGGTTTAATTTATGAAGATTCTAATAACTGGTGGGGCGGGTTATATCGGCAGTACGATTGCCTCGGCGCTGCTTGATGCTGGACATACCCCAATTTTGCTCGACTCACTCATCACCGGACGCAAAGAATTTGCCAAATTGCACACCTTTTACCATGCGGATATCGCCGACCAAGAGGCTGTGCGTCAAATTTTTAGCGATCATCCTGATATTTATGCCACCATTCATTGTGCTGCACTGATTGTTGTGCCCGAATCGGTTGCAAAACCTTTTGAGTATTACAACGAGAACGTGGTCAAATCGATGAGCTTTTTTAAGCAATTGAGTGAGCTGGGCTACAATCGCGTGGTTTTCAGCTCTTCGGCGGCAATTTACGATGTGGTGCCGGGGTTTATGGTGCGTGAGGATTCCGCCCTTTTACCGCTTAGCCCCTATTCGCGCACAAAATATATGATGGAAATGGTTCTCAAGGATTTTTGCCATGCATACGGTCTCAACGCGATTGCTTTGCGCTATTTCAACCCAATTGGTGCTGACCCCAAGATGCGCACCGGTTTGCACATCCAGTTCCCCAGCCATTTGATTGGCAAATTGGTTTCGGTAGCCATGGGACATGAAGAAGTCTTCAACCTGACTGGCGTGGATTGGCCTACGCGTGACGGGTCTGGCATCCGGGATTACATCCATGTTTGGGACCTGGCACAAGCCCACCTAAAAGCCGTGGAACATTTCGAAAAGGCTATTAAAGAAGGCTCTGAAGAAGGTTTGCCCTACACGGCAATCAATTTGGGCAGTGGAAATGGCGTAACCGTGAAAGAATTTGTTGCCGCTTTTGAAAAAGTCTATGGCCAAAAAGTCCCCGTGGCAATCAAACCTCCCCGTCCGGGTGACATCGCCGGTGCCTATGCCAATGCTGACCGCGCGGAAAAACTTTTAGGTTGGAAAGCCGAAATGAGCATCGAAGATGGCATCCGTGACGCCCTCAAATGGGGTCAGGTACGCGATACGATTATCCATTATTAAAATCTCTGCTCACAAAACCAATAAAAACGCTCGGCACTTGACCGAGCGTTTTACTTTAGTGATTATTTGATATCTAATTCCAATGCGGAGGCGCAGGCACAGGTTCTTTGATGCGTTCATTGAACAAAAAGCCAATTAAGAGACCAAACACAAAGCCACCAATATGCGCCCAATAAGCAACCCCACCGCCTTGACCTTGCGCCATCATTGAGCCCACACCACTAAAAATCTGCATCACAAACCACAAACCCAGCACAACAATAGCTGGTAATGGGCGCAAGCGCATAAAATAACCAAAAGGAATAAAGGTATAGACCTTGGATTGTGGGTAGAAAATGAGGTAAGCACCCAGAACACCCGCAATTGCACCGGATGCACCTAATGAGGGTACGTTTGAGGTGGGGTTAAAGAAGATGTGCAAACCGCTGGCAAAAATACCGGCAGCCAAATAAAACAACAAATACCCAACATGCCCTAAACGATCTTCGATATTATCGCCAAAAATCCACAAATAAAGCATATTGCTAATCAGGTGCATCCATCCAGCATGCATAAACATGGCGGTTATGAAATTCTTAAGCACACTTATCTTAAAGCCTTGGGTTACGTCGGTGGGAATCAAAGCGTTGCCCATAACGATAGAGTCAATTTTGGCTGGATTTAAAACCATTATCAAAAACACGATGATGTTGATGGCAATCAGCGTGTAATTGACAAAAGGAATCCGCTTGGTTTTTATTTCATCACGAATGGGGATCATATGAGCTCCTTATTAAAGACTGGGTTTTTAGATTGATCTGTTTCTGCCAGCAAGCTTTGAATACGTGGATGCTTAGCATAAAATCCGCGTTTATTCTCAGGCAACAGAATAGCAATACGACACATAATCTCATCAACCGCGCGTCCAACATAATCGCGGTTATGTTCGTCCTCTAAGCGTTCGGGAAGATGAAAAGGTTCGCCAAAGTTAATGGTTACATCCATTTTTTTGAACTTAGAAAAAGCCTTTAGCATATCAGCGGTGCCGGTAAGCCCCACGGGAATAATGGGCGCGCCGGTTTTCATCGCCATAAGCGCGACACCTTGTTTGGCTTCAATAAGCTGCTTGCGTCTTGAGCGTTTTCCCTCAGGCGCCAAACCCACAATCCATCCTTTTTGGATGTACTCTTTAACTTTGCGAAGCGCGCTAAAGTCGCCTTCACCACGGTTGACCCAAATCGCACCCAATTTTGAAACAATAGATCCAAGAATGGGCGCTTTACGATAATTACTGGCAACCATGCCGATAATATCCCTGCGTTTGGTTGACACCATCAAAAAAGCCGTGTCCAGGCGACTGATGTGGTTGGTTACCACCAAAGCACCGCCAGCATTTTCTGGATATTCTGGGTTGTAAATTTTTAGATTGACACATTTATCAATCAATTTGCGAATGAGGTTTAGCAAGTTTTCGCGTGCGGATGACATTTTATGGTCCTCGACGAATCAACAGGCTTTCATCATCCAGGGCTTGCACCTTAATAGCCCCAGCGTTGGCAGAAGAGCCGCTAAGCATGGTTTCCATGCGAATCTTATAGCTTATGATTAAGAAAGCGACCAGCATGCCAACAAAAATGATGGCTAAACTGATATAGATTGCAAAATCAGGAAGATCAATGCCAAACAAGCTTGGCGCAATGTTTTGAGAAATAGCCACGAAATTCCATAAACCGTGCAAGACCAAGGCGAGAAGATAAGCCTTGATAGCGTGTCCGGGTCGTTTTTCTCGCCAGGATTTTGACAATGCCATGCCAATGATGCCACCTGTAATGGTATGAAGCAATATGCCACCGATGCGTCCCAGGGTAAATACAATCCATTCATCAAATGTTGTTAGCAAAACGCCCTGCGTGGCATACAAAAAGGCTTCAATCAAACCAAACCCAGCACCACTCACCAAACCGGCAAACCAGCCTTCGGCTTTGCTGATCTGGCGACCTTTAAGGAACCATACGCCAATCGTTTTGAACAACTCTTCAATTAAGGGCGCGATGAGAGCAACAAAGATCGTGATTCCCAGTGCAAAAGCCGGCGTTTCAGTTCGACTGTTGAGAAATTCATTCATCGCTTCCTGGCTGCCAATATTTTGACTAAGGTTGTTGAAAACGGACTGGAAGTCTACACCTTGGCTTAGAACAGCTAAGACAATAAAGCCAAAAATAAGAACCAATACAAGCTGCAAAACACCAATATATAGTGTGCCAAAGCTCATGCTAAAGGTAAAAAGACCAGTATCACGCTTCATATTGTTGCCCCACTGATCTTTAAAACCGAGTTTCAGAATCCAAAGCATGGCAACAGCCATAATGCCAATGGTGATTAAGGGGATTATGAACTCAGGCGGAGAAAAAGCTTTATAGACGAAGTAAGCCGCCACAATCAGTAGAGGCAAGAGGATGGCAATCCAATTGAGCCAGCTAGCAGGCTTCCTGAAAAACTGGATTGGGCTTTTTTCATAGTATGCCCGGCGAGTGGTTAATGCAGATACAAGACTAATGATTGCCAGAATCAAAAAGCCAAAGCCCAATGCCCACAAACTTGGCGAAAGAACGTTTAGCTGAAAGCTGTTTTTGCTTTGAACAAGTCCAAGAATGCTTAAGCCCGATAAGGCAAGAAAAACAATAAAAACCAGAATGGATACCACCAGTTGGGCGGTATCCATCCAAGTTGATTTTCTTATATTTTGTAGGGGCTCAGCTGGTAATTGAGCGTGCATCATTTTTCGTCGATCGTGATCTTAATAATCTTGTCGCCTTCAAAATCAGGTGCGGTTTGCGCTCCTGGATCACGCAGAGTGATGCTCTTGAGCACGTCTTCACCTTCAATCAATTGACCCATAATGGTGTAGCCACCATTGAGCCATTCGGCAGGTGCAAAGGTGATAAAGAATTGGCTACCACTAGAAGCTGGCGCCTGGGTTTTTGCGACTGCAAGTCTGTAAGGCTTATCAAAGAGAAGTTCAGGATGGGTTTCTTCCATGTAGGTGTAACCTGCGCCAGACATACCTGAGCCGGTAGGATCGCCACCTTGTGCCATGAAGTTTTCGATAACACGGTGGAAGGTAACGCCATCATAAAAACCGCTTCTTGAAAGGTGAACAAATGAGTTCACTGCCAAAGGCGCAACATTGGGGAAGAGTTCAACAACCATGTTACCTTTTTCGGTTTCTATGGTTGCAATGTAACTTTTCTCAACATCAATTTCAAAAGGTGGGCATTCGAAGCTCATTTTTTCTTCGGCTTTAATGACCTTCAAAATATCGCCAAACACTTCGGCGGAATAGTTTTGGTTCCAAGGATAACCATTGACAATCAAAGTTGGTGTGCTTTGGATTCCCAATTGGTCTTGTTTGGCTGTTTCATCAGCAACTTTTTTGACCACGGCATCGCTGACCAAGTCCTCTTTAAACTGTTCCAGGTCCAGATCAATGGCTTTAGCTGCCTCTTCTAACCAACCAGTAAAACCTTCCAAGGTTAAACTGGACCAATCCTGTTGTTTATCAAAGATATAATCTTTCATTTCCCAGAAATTCTCCTGTAAACCGGCTGCTTCAGCAGCTTGCGCGGCAAGAGGTGCCAAGGCATGGAAACTCAATGGGCGAATGCGATAAACGATCCGAATATCATCAGGATACATTTGAACCATGCGGCGTGCTTCATTGTTGAACAAAGAACAGTAAGGACACTGGAAGTCGGTGTATTCCAGAATTGTAATCTTGGCATCCGCTGGACCTTTTACCCAATCCTCGCTGGTGACTTCAGGGTATTCTGGAATTTGATATTGCGCGCGTTTTTCAGCAGTTAAAGGCGCGAACATCCGTTCAGAAAGGTTACACGCCATGCGACCATCATCCGTGGTCAAGGACTCTACGCTGGTGCGTTTTAGTGAGAAGATGTCTTCTGTGGATTTTGGTCCTTCCTCTGTTTCCAGAGCAGGATCAACGGGGTCCTTGTCAGGTTCATCACCATCATCAATGGGTTCAGTTTGCTCTGAAGGCTGGGTGGGCATATTCTCGGGAACAGGAACAACGCCTTTACAAGCGCTGAGCGTAAAAACGCCAATCAGGAGAAAAAGAAAGAGTTTAGAAATTTTATTCATATGATCCTTTCATCCGTCCAGGCTAATGCCTTGGAGCGGTTCATGTTTATATTTTATCCTGTAATCGATTCAACACAATTTCACGCAACAAGGTTTGCACCTTGTCTTTTGGCAAAGCAGCGTCCACCACTTGCCAGCGCTCAGGCTCTTGCTCAGCTAGTTGCAGGTAGCCAGCACGCACGCGTTCATGAAAAGAGAGTTCATAAGCGTCGAGTCGATTCCATTCGTCAATGCTTTTTTTGCGTGCCAATCCGGTTTTAATATCCAGATCCATTAAAAGCGTTAAATCCGGCTTGAGTCCTTCGGTGGCAAAGTTGAGCATGGCACGCAGGCTGTTTAAATCCAAACCATGTCCATAACCCTGGTATGCCAGGGTTGAATCGCCATAGCGATCACAAAGCACCACTTTGCCCGCCAATAAAGCTGGTTTGATAACCTGAGCAACCAATTGCGCCCGGGCTGCCAAAAAAAGCAATATTTCGGTACGTGGTAAAAGTTCCGGGTTATCCATGCTGGTAAGCACCTCCCGGATTTGGTCACCTATAGAGGTGCCACCTGGCTCGCGTGTGCATAGCACGTCAAAGCCATGTTCTTGGAGGTATTGCGCAAGCGCTGGGATTTGGCTGCTTTTGCCGCTGCCTTCGGGTCCTTCTAAAGTAATAAACATATTAGTCTCGGTAAATTCGCACGTAGCGGTTGGGATCTTTTCCAAAAGACTGTGATATTAAGCCATAATCTCTGGCGAGTTCATGTTGTCTGCGGCGGATATGCGCAACAGCCGGTTGAAGGTCCACATAAGGCTCTCCGGCTTGCAAGAGATCAACCGCGATGTCCACTTGTGCCATGGCTTCATCGTCTTTTTCACGTTTTTGTTGAGGGGTTGCCAGTCCAAAGGTATCTGCCAGGAACTGTTCAATTTGAGGCATAGAGTTTGAACGAATCACAAAAATGGGCAAACCCATTGCTTCGGCTTCCACAATCGGTTGCATGCGGTCGCGGTAATAGCGTCGCTGAGTGAGAAGCATATCGGCATCTTTTAGCTCACGCACAATCTGAACAGGCGCGTTCATCGTCTTCATCGCTTGCAAAAGGCGATTACGCGCGACGCCAAAGACAAAAATGCGTTTATCGCGTCCTTCATCTGGCTTAAAAACCGGATGCTCAGGGCTAACAAAGTCTTCATAACGTTCTTTGCGCTGTTTTTGCGATGGTGTCGTTTCAGCTGTGCCTGTGCGACGCTGGAAAGGTGAGTTTTCCATGCTTCTGCCACCGCGCAAGCTTTGCGAAGCAGTAGGTGCCTTGGCTTGACTACCGCGGGCAATGCGGATTTTGCCTTGGTCGTCGCGGTAACGCTCTTCCGGCGCCAAAGGATAGCCACGCAAAATGGCATCCACCGCGCTGGAGATTTCACGATGCACGTTAAGATGATTACGTTCTTGAATTTCAACCAAAATGTTGAAGGTTGGTGGCGAACGTCGCTCGAGCACGGTTTTTTGCGTGCCCCGGCGTCGGGCTTCATCATCAGATAAGGTTACCGACTCGATACCACCCACCAAATCGGAAAGCGTGGGGTTCAAAAGCAGGTTTTCAAGCCCATTGCCGTGTGCGGTGCCTATCAGTTGCACACCGCGTTCTGCAATTGTGCGCGCTGCCAAAGCTTCAAGTTCACGTCCAATTTCATCAATCACGATGACTTCGGGGTTATGGTTTTCAACCGCTTCGATCATCACTTCATGTTGCAAAGAGGGTTTGGGCACTTGCATGCGTCGCGCGTTACCTACCGCGGGATGCGGCACATCACCATCACCGCCAATTTCGTTGGACGTATCCACGATGATGACGCGTTTTTTATCAGCTAAAGTGCGCGCCGCTTCGCGTAAAATGGTGGTTTTTCCCACACCTGGTTTACCCAGGATGAGAATACTCTCACCAGAATTAACTAAATCTTCAATGATGTCAATGGTGCCATAAACAGCACGTCCAACCCGGCAGGTAAGCCCCACGATGCGTCCGCGACGATTGCGAATGGCGGAAATGCGGTGCAGGGTGCGCTCCATTCCAGCGCGGTTATCGGCATCAAAATCGCCAATCCGACTGGTGACGTAATCGAGGTCATCATGGGTCACAAAGCGTTCAAGCAAACGGATTTCACCAGACACAAAGCGCGCACTTGGGTATCTGCCAAGATCCAAAATAATTTCCAAAAGATTGTCAAAGTCGTTTTTTGTGCGCACAGCTTGTGCCACATCAACAGGTAAGACACTTAACAAGGCTTCCAGGTCGTCTGTAATACCTTGGGCTTTCTTACTATTCATTTCGTTCATCCTGGTTATTTTATCTTATTAAAGGGATTTAATCATCAGCGGGATTAATAGCCATGTTTGAATATTGTTAATTCTTGGCAAATAGGCTTTAAATCTGTTACAGATGCTAGCTTTAGCTAACGCAGTATCCTAGAATGGGCTTAATAAAACACCTAACTACAGGAGGAAAAATCATGGACAAAGTCAAATTAACCATCGTTTTTTACAGCATGACCGGCACAAATTTCCAGCTTGCCAAATGGGCACAAGAAGCCGCGCTCGAAGCCGGTGCCGAAGTACGCTTGCGAAAAGTGAAAGAACTCGCGCCTATTGAAGTTGTTGAATCCGTGCCTGCATGGAAGGCAAATTATGAAGCCATGGCGGATATCCCCGAAGCAACACTGGATGATTTGGTTTGGGCGGATGCCTTTATCTTTAGCACACCCACACGCTATGGCAATATGGCTGCGCAAATGCGCCAGTTCCTGGACACCACTGGTCCTGTTTGGAGCCAGGGACACCTTTCCAATAAGCCGATGACCGCAATGACCAGCGCCGGCAACATGCACGGTGGGCAAGAGTCAACCCTGTTGAGCCTTTACAACACTATGTACCATTGGGGCGCCTATATCATTCCACCCGGATACACCGATGAAAGCATCAGCAAAGCCGGCGGTAATCCTTATGGCACTTCGATGACGGTTGGGCAAGATGGCGTGGAGGAAAATGTAAAACCTGCCGTAATCCATCAAACCAATCGTGTGTTGGCTGTGGCAAAAAAGCTGAAGTAAATCCCAGCTTAATCAGTTGAGGACCTAAAGCTTTTAACTGTCTCCACAAATGCCTTTGTTGCGAAGCAACAAGGGCATTTTTTTAAAAACTTTGCTTATTTCTGGGTTTTCATTGAAAAAGCACCACTTTTTGCCTTTGCATTGTCAAAAAGGGCTTCTTCAACAGTTTCAGGTGAGGGGCTACGTAAAGCTAAATGTTTTACCAGCAAAGCGCGCTCTTCCCATGCCTGTCCGCCAAGTTCCTCTAAGGGCGTTCTCAGCCAGGCTTGATAAGACCTGGCACTTATTGTTACCGGTCTTCCATATTCCGCAAAAAGTTGCCTGAGCAGATCCTCAAGCACTTCAGTTTTACAAGCCTCAAAAAGCATAAAAACCTGCGCCCAAAGCCCTTTTGTGCCCATATCCAGGTCAACATAAGCCAAAATCTTGCCTTTTTCATCCGCCAAAACTTTACCCAGTACCTTGGAACGGGTCATCGGCTCGTAATTGCGAACGCGCGATGCAACCAGGGTTTGATAAACGCTTTTCATGCCATCAAAATCCTGGCTTGTCCAGGTGCGCCATTGCGATTCTTTTGCTGTGCCCAAATCTTGAAGCGGAAAAGTGTAGGCTTTGTAACTCGCCCAAAGGATGAAGTTTGACTTGCGAAAGGCGCTTAGATACGGTGAGTTTACTGGCATGTCGCCCATCACACGCGTAAGTCCCCATTCGCCCACATCTTTAAGCAAAGCCTCGATTATCGCGTTTAGGTTTGTGTTGGCTGGATCTTCGGCGCTGATAAACTGCAGTTGAGCAAAGTCTTCTTCTTGCCAATGAATCATCCGCGCGATGGCACGCATTTTGCCATCCTGCTCCAAAACAGCGCCACTATGACTTTGGGCAAACAAGGTGGATGCCATGCCCATCAAGCTAAGCGGGTCGCCATGAATGGCTTGGCGCAATCCGTCGAGGCATTCCAAAGAATCAGATTGGCGCATCAGACTGCTAAGATCAAAGGCGTTGGGTTTGCGTAGGGTGTTGGCCATGGTTTGCTTTCGTCGACTTTTTGAAGGAAGTTAAGTCGCTTCTTGACTAATTATAAAAGAAAATCAGCCTCAGTAATTTGAGGCTGATGAATTGCTAAGTCTTTTGACCGAAACGGGCTTACCAGCCTCTTTCGGACATGCGTTCGACGTCACTCAATTCGCCTACTGAGCGACCGACCATGGCTTCACCCAAATTGCGGCTAACCCGCGCGAGGACTTCGGGGTCCTTATAATGTGTGGTGGCTTCAACAATGGCTTTGGCACGTTTGAGAGGATCGCCAGACTTAAAGATACCGGAACCCACAAAAACACCTTCCACGCCGAGTTGCATCATCAAAGATGCGTCCGCGGGTGTTGCAATGCCGCCGGCAGCAAAGTTGACCACGGGCAGTTTGCCTAAACGGCGCACTTCCATACACAGCTCGTAGGGTGCCTGAATGTTTTTGGCAAAGGTCATCACTTCATCATCGGGAAGTGAAAGCAAATGGCGGATGTCGCCATAAACACTGCGTGCATGACGCACAGCTTCAACCACATCACCCGTTCCGGGCTCGCCCTTGGTGCGGATCATCGCAGCACCTTCACCGATGCGGCGTAAGGCTTCACCCAGGTTTTTAGCGCCACACACAAAAGGTGTGTTAAAAACATGCTTGTTGATGTGATATTGTTCATCAGCTGGGGTAAGCACTTCAGATTCGTCAATATAGTCAATGCCCAGGCTTTCGAGAATCTGAGCTTCAGCAAAGTGTCCAATGCGACATTTTGCCATTACTGGGATGTCTACTGCCTCCATGATTTTAATGATCAGCTCGGGATCACTCATACGCGCGATTCCCCCTGCCACACGGATGTCAGCAGGCACGCGTTCGAGTGCCATCACTGCAACCGCGCCAGCATCCTCGGCGATTTTGGCTTGGTCCGCATTGACCACGTCCATAATAACACCACCGACAAAGCTCTCGGCAACGCTTTTCTTCTTCTCATAACTGGAAACAGATTGTTCCATCTAAACCTCCAAAGTGTAATTCTTCTTGCGTATGCATTGTACCACTTATAGTCGTTAAAATCTCAATAGCTGGTTAATAAGTTTTTGTTTTAATTCGAAAAAAACCTGATAGAAAGCAAGGAATAGGTTCAAAGCGCAAGTGTTTAAGGTTAAAAGGGTTATACCTGCGACGCTATTACTGTGTCAAAAGTTTTTTACAGTTCCGTGTATTTGCTTTCATCCAAAAGATCGCTTTCTAATCGCTGCTTCTTTTCAAGCGCTTGCTGCTCTAACGCTTCGGGCAGAAGTTCTTCAACTTTTTGTTCAAGGGCTTCGATTTCCTCTTTGCTTGCCCGGGTGGTCATCGACCATTTGCCACAATGTGGACAGGGTTCATAGCGATGAGTCACCAAATTGAGACCCGCGATGGTGCGCTTAAAAACCTTGCCACATTTAGGGCAAATTGCCGCGCCATAGAGGCCAGAGTCTGTGACCGCTTGGTCACTTTGCTGATTTTGCTTACTTTTTCGCTTATTTATCAAAAATGTGAGCAATAAAATAAGCACGGTGAGCACACCAATGCCCAAAAAGATATTTCTGTTTATCTTGCCTGCTTCAGCTTTTGCAAGAAACCTTATGGTTATGGTATTGCTTCGAACAGTTTGGCCATCATTGAACGTAATCAGGGCATAAAAACTATGCGCGCCACTTGGATAATCATCCGTGTTGAAACGGTGCTTTACATTCGTGCCGGGGATCGTAATCATCTCTGTGTCATCCATCACATATTGAACGGTCTTGACCTCTTGCAGGTTTCCCGTAACCGTCAAGCTCATGTGACCTTGAACGGAACCAGGGATTCCAACACCCCACTCGCGCTTTAAGATAAGCCGATAGTCCTCATCTTGAGCGAACGCGGGTGAGAAGCTTGTCAAAGCAAAAACTAGTATCAGAATGATCAACAGAAATTTGCCTCGTTTTTTCATAATCCTACTTCCACTTGGTAAGAATATTTTCACGGTCAAAGACCAACGTTCCCAAATAAACCATACCCACCGCAATGAGCGCGCAAACACCAATCGCCAGTAGCATAAAGCTGATGTTCACGGTGAGCACACCCGCCAATTGGGCAAAAACAACGCCCAGGAAAGGCACAATCAAAACGCCAGAAATTTGCTCTGCTGCGCGTGGATCGGTCACGCGAGATGAGATATAGATGGCAAAATTGACCGCGATGACGGCTAAAATCGGACCCAATAGCAAAATACCCAAGAGCCAGGTTGGTCCCAAAATGTAGCTACGAACGCCCGGGCTGATTTTCATAATAATCAAACCTAAGTTGAAAAGGGCAAAGGAGAGCCAGGTCACGCCAACCGCCGGAATAACTGCCGCCAGGCATTTACCCAGCAATAGCTTCAGGGTGCTGATGGGTGTTGCCAAGAGCGGTTCCAGACTGCGGGTTGTTTTTTCACCCACAATGCTATACGCCGCAATGGTGATAGGTATCAGCAAGGGCATCATCATGAACATCAGCAAAAACTGGATGACCATCATCACCTGCATGCAATCATCACCACTCAAACCGGCACAAGTGCTGTCCACGTTTCCGGGCATACCACCCGATTGGGCAATCATTTCGGGTGTAAGTGATCCACCAGTGTCAATCGCGGCATTATTCATCACACCCAGCATAATTAAGGGCAAAACAGTGAAAAGCAAAGGCACAATCAGCATGACCATAACCACCAAACGGCGTTTGAAGACTTCCGCCCATTCTTTTTTGATAATGGTGCGCACGTGTTTCATGCCTGCCTCCTTTCCTGACCTTGACCACTCTCTTCGCTACGAATCATCTCAAGATAAACACGCTCTAAGGACTGCTTGATCTCACCAATAAACTGAATGTCTGCCTGGGCGTCGATCAAAGCGCGGGTAATAACCGGGTTGAGCTTCTCAGGCTCATCCAAACTGACCACGAGCTTGTTTTCAACCACTTCTACCGCGCGCACACCCGGCACATCTTCAACCGCCTGGCGCATTTCAGAGCTAAGCCTGGCAAGATGAAACACCACCTTGCGACCAAAGAGTTTTTCTCGCAAGGCACTGGGTTTATCCACCGCCAAGAGTTTTTGGTTGAAGATAGCCACGCGGTCACAATGCCGCTCGGCTTCATCCAGGTTGTGGGTGCACATGAAAATGGTGCGACCCTGGCTTTTAAGCTCCTCGATGAAGTCACGTACTGTTTTAGCCGCTTCAGGGTCAAGTCCAGTTGTAGGCTCATCCAGAAAAAGCACTTTTGGTTCATGCAAGAGGGCACGTGCCACAGCCAGCTTTTGGCGCATGCCTTTGGAATAGCTGCCTACGGCGTCCATGCGGCGCTCCCAAAGGTTCATCATGCTCAGATATTTTTTAATCGCTTTATCTGGGTCATCCAGGTCATAAAGCTCGGCATAAATGCGCAGGTTCTGTTCAGCAGTCAGGCGCTCATAAAGCCCTGGCGATTCGGTGAGGATGCCAACAGTTCGACGTATTTCAGTGTCCTGAACGCCAATTCTGAAACCATTCACCAAAACCTCGCCAGAACTTGGTTTGATTAAGCTCGTCAACATGCGCACGGTGGTTGTTTTTCCAGCGCCGTTGGGTCCTAAAAAGCCAAAAACCTCGCCCTCAGCCACGTCCAGGTCGAGTTGGTCCACCGCAATGAGCTCTGTTTTTTGTTTTTTGCCAATTTTGAATATTTTGCTAAGCTTCTGCGTTTTTATCATGTTTTCTCTCATGCCTATTTTACATGATAAGAAAGAGGCTGACCTTACATTTTCTAAGGTCAGCCTCTAAATCTAAAGCTTAATTATTCTTGAAAAAGACTTAGTAGCCTTAGTTCAAGATAATGGGGAAGAACATACCCCAAACAGGTGGCGCCATAACAGTAATCGTAACCGTAACCTCTTCACTGTAAAGCTCACCATCAAAAGCTTTGTAGGTAAAGCTATCTACACCAGCATAACCTTCGTTAGGTACGTAGATAAAGCTACCATTCGGGTTGAGGATGAGCGTACCAAATTGGGTTGTGGTTACCAGTTCTGCAGTCAATTCTGCGTCCTCAGGATCGCTGTCATTTTCGAGCACACCGGGTGCAGCAACACTTAGCACACCATCTTGTGCAACTTCGTAGGCATCTTCCACTGCAATCGGCGCTTGGTTGAGAGGAAGCACCGTAACCTTGAAGGTTTGGCAATCCTCTAGTTCGCCATCGCTGACACAGAGCTCAATTTCATGCTCGCCAACCTGCTCTACAGTGGGCGTCCAGGTGAATTCGCCCGTTTCGTGGTCAATCGTGGCACCTTCAGGAGCGTCAACAAGGCTAAAGGTCAACTCGGTATCATCAACGTCGCTGGCAGTAGCAATAAAGCTAAGCTCTTCTAAGGTGAAGATGGTGAAATCAGGGATTTCATCCAAAACTGGTGCATCGTTAACTGGTGTAACCGTGATGGTCACCGTTGCCCAGTCAGTCCAACCCTTGTCCTGAGTATTGGGATGGCTAAGAAGGGTGTAAGTGAAGCTATCCGTACCAAAGAAGTCCGCCTCAGGCGTGTAGGTGAACGAACCGTCAGAAAGCAGCACGAGCACACCATGGCTTACGTTGGTGCGCAAAGTAGCAGCAAGCGCATCGCCATCAACGTCATAGTCGTTGGCAAGCACACCTTCGGCAGCAGCCACTGTCAAAACTGCGTCTTCCGCAACGGTGTATGCGTCATCTACCGCAACCGGCGCGTCATTCACAGAATTAATTGTAATGGTGACGGTTGCAACATTGCTTTCATTTGTGCCGTCACTGGCTTTGTAAGTGAAGCTATCGGTACCATGGTAATTCAGTTCAGGCGTATAGGTAAAGCTTCCATTCGCGTTGAGCTCCAAGGTGCCGTGGGTCGGACCCTCTTCCAAAACCGCAGTAAGAACTGGGCTGTCCGGATCGGTGTCGTTGGCAAGCACGCCAGGGGCTTCAACGGTGAGGGCAACATCTTCGTCAGTCGTATAAGCGTCATCCACAGCCACAGGAGCATGATACACATTCATCACACCCGTCAAACTTGCTAAGGCAAAGTCAGGTTCCCACGCACTGTCATACAGTGTGCCGGTCACGTTATATACGCCAGCTTTTGCAAAGTTGATGCGGTATCTCAAACTCATTTCCTGTGGTACCGTAATCTCAAGCCCAGTTAATGGACCAACATCCATGACCGCTTTTCCGTCCACGATGGTCGTGTTATCTTTCAGATCCAACCAGTTGTCACTGTCATAGGGGAATTCAACCTCAACACTAGTCACATCGGTCTCAACAATATCTTCGCCATCAGCACGGCTCAATTCCACAACACCCTTGGGGCTCGTGAATGCCATACCGTTGAGCGGATTGTTCATCGTAATGACAAAGGTCTTTGCCTCTCCCACTTTGTATGGTCCAGCTAAACCTGTCTCACTCAAAGTCGGCTTGGCTTTTACCACCATCGTATCTGTATAACTGACCAACAAAACAGGATCGCCCGTTCCACTCGCATCATACAAACTACCTGTGGTTTCAAACTCTCCCACCTCCGCAAATGTTATGCGGAATTTCAAAACTGGGGCTTCTCCAGGTGCAAAGTACACATCAGCAGGATAGGGTCCTACAGCTGCTTTGATGCCATCGCTGCCATCCAACTCAGGTGTAATTTCAATCCAGGTTCCTGCTTGAAGCGGATGTTCAAATTCGATCTTTTCATTCGTGTCCAGTGTCGCACCAGCCATTTTTACATCGGCTGAGATCTGTTGGTATGTTGCTCCACTTGTTGGGTTTTCAAGCTTCACATTAAAGATCTGCTCTCGAGTCACCAGGTATGGTCCTGCCATATCAGCTGAGCTAATCACGGGCTTGTCATACAACACATTCATCACACCCGTCAAACTTGCCAAGGCAAAGTCAGGTTCCCACGCACTGTCATACAGTGTGCCGGTCACGTTATATACGCCACCCTTGGCAAAGTTGATGCGGTATCTCAAACTCATTTCCTGTGGTACGGTGATCTCAAGTCCAGTTAATGGACCAACATCCATGACCGCTTTTCCGTCCACGATGGTCGTGTTATCTTTCAAATCCAACCAGTTGTCACTGTCATAGGGGAATTCCACTTCAACACTATTGACATCGGTCTCAACAATAACTTCGCCATCAGCTCGGCTCAGTTCCACGATCCCCTTGGGGCTCGTGAATGCCATACCGTTGTCTGGATTGTTCATCGTAATGACAAAGGTCTTTGCCTCTCCCACTTTGTATGGTCCAGCCAGGCCTTCCTCACTCAAAGTTGGTTTGGCTTTCACCACCATCGTATCTGTATAACTGGCCAACAAAACAGGTTCGCCTGTTCCACTCGCGTCATACAAACTACCGGTGGTTTCAAACTCTCCCACCTCCGCGAATGTAATGCGGAATTTCAAAACTGGGGCTGCTCCAGGTGCAAAGTACACATCAGCAGGATAGGGTCCTACAGCTGCTTTGATGCCATCGCTGCCATCCGACTCAGGTGTAATTTCAATCCAGGTTCCTGCTTGAAGCGGATGTTCAAATTCGGTCTTTTCAATCGTGTCCAAAGTCGCACCAGCCATTTTTACATCGGCTGAGATCAGTTGGTATGTCGCTCCACTCATTGGGTTCTCAAGCTTCACATTGAAGATCTGCTCACGCGTCACCAGGTATGGACCAGCCATATCCTCAGAGCTGATTGTTGGCGGTTTGATAAGAGTAAGGCTAATCAAAACTGGGTCATGATCAGAAGAGCGGTAAGCATCGGGGTTATAAAGCGCGGCTTGTTCCGCAGGCTTGAAGCTGGTGTCATAGTCAAAGACATCGGCTTCATCGGCGTTGATGTGCCAGAATTTGGCATCTAAAACATAATACGCAAATTTCTTATTGGCTAAGGCATGGTCAAGATAACCCGCTTTTCCATCAAATACGTAGCCGTAAGCATCAGGCTCGTTGAATTCTTCAACCAGGTTGGTAACATCATCCGCGGTGCCTGCTGTCTTGTCTGCACCGAGTTTGATGGCGTCGATGGGGTCTTCCTTAGCGTAGGAGTTCAAGTCACCGATGATGACGTACATGTCAGAATTAGCTTCGGTGGGATCGTCCTCAAGCCAGCGAACCAAAACTTCAGCGGCGCGCTTGCGGGTGAGGTTACAGTTGCCTTGACCATCACCGAGATCCGGGTCGCCGTCACAGGCTGAACCCTTGGATTTAAGGTGGTTCACAGAAACGGTAAAGATTTCGTCGGTAATCTTATCCTTGAAGCTTACTGCCAAAGAAGGCCGGTTTTTGGTGGTGTCATAGGCGGCATCAAAAGTTTCATCAAGGATAGCAACGTTACCTACTTGTTCAACCTTGGCGGGTTTATAGATGAAGGCTTGTTTGATGGCGTCTGTACCAATATTGCCAGTAGCAACATAGGCGTAGGTGCCATCAGCCGTCGCAGTATTGAGTGCAGCCACGAGATGTTTCACCGCGCCATCGGCATCCATGTTGGGATGTTCGTTTTCAATTTCAATCAAACCAACAACGTCAGCGTCCATACCCTTGATAGCTTCCACGATTTTGGCGTGTTGACGGTCAAATTCATCCTGGTTGTCCGCGCCACGGCAATTCATATTGCCACCAGGACCACAATTATTACTCCCGTCATCGAGGGTCACAAAGTAGTTAAGCACGTTTAAGCTGGCAATGCGGATTTCACCGGGAACCATTACTGGTGCATCAGGTCGTGGGTTGAGCTGGGTGTAAGTGGCTGTGCCAACCGGCTGGATCTTCCACTCGTTAAAGTTGTAATCCATGATGCCGGTCAAGCCAGTGATGGTGTCGCCACCGCGGAAGTAGTGTTCCTTGGTGAACTGGCTACCATTAGGATGGCGCAAATAAGGGGGATTTTGGGAAGTCAGGGTGTCATCCACTTTGATGCTGTCTAATATGTAGGCTTGTTCAGCCGCGACAGCCTCATCGCCGGGTTCAACAACAGATGTGGGCGTATTGTGTCGGGTGCCACTGAGCACGATTTCACCATAGCGGTCGAAGTTGAAGTATTCCGCAAGGTACAAAGCCTGCGGGAAAGTGACCAACATACCCTCATACTGTTCAAAATCACGTGGTGCGTTTACTGGCAAAGTGATTTCTGTTGGCGTAATTTCTTGTCCGGTCGAGCAGGTGAGGACAGTTGCCGCACTGGTTGGGGTGATTTGAGTCATGTTGTAATATTCAGTGACTTTACCCGTAATGCGCAGTCGGTCGCCAACGTTGACTGTTGGGTTGGTGCTGTAAACAAAGATGCCGTCAGAAGTTGCGGGGTTGTTATCGCCCTCTGAATCCTGAATGGCATAGCCACTTTTACCACCCACCTGGAAGTTGGCAGTCACCACACCTTCGGTGGTAACGATTTCATCTACCAGTAAGCTGGCAGGGCCATTACCCTGGATTTCATAAATGGGGGTAAAGGTATCGCCACAGCCTTCAACAATCGTAAAGCTGGAGACAAAGTTTTCAGCCATGGTTTCGTCAGCAGCGTTAGTGACCTTGTCTTTGTCAATGGTTACCGTACACGTTTCACCGGGCATAAAGTCTTCATCTGGATTGAGGGTAAAAACAGGATTGTCATCGGTGACAACAGCCGTGTGCGCACCGGATTGGGTACAAGTGATGTCATACCAACCATCTGCAACAGTAACCGTTTCACTGAAGGTAATCACGATGTCAGTCGCCGCAGGTACAACTGCGTTTGAGGCAGGCACGATGCTTTCGACCTTGGGACCGGTCGGCGGCGTGAAAGAGCAATCCATGGTGTGAGAACCGAGATTCGTAAAGGTGTCAATCGGGTGAGGATCATACTCTAAAGCAGGCACAAAATCGTCATCCGGAATAGTATCGCCCTGACACACGCTCGCTTTTCTAACCAATGTTTGGTCCTGTGTTTTTACAGTGGCATCACCCCAGTAAGAACCAGGATCATTATCAATATCACCAAAGGAGTCTTGCACTGCGCCATCCGCAACACGCACGAGGACCAGGGCATCATTTCCGTTGAAGTGAACAACAGAAGGGTAAGATAAAATTAAATCAGCGACATCCTTCATGGCTTGGGCTGATTGATCGGTGACGATGACATAGACGTCTTCGTTGTCCAAGGTACCTGTCAATGCCAGCGTTTGGGTAACATTGCCGCCAGCATTGTTGTAGTAATCAATGCGGTACTCAGAGAGGTCAATCGCTGCACCGGTACCGTTATAAAGTTCAATGCCTTTGTTTTGACCGCTGCCTTCAATGTACTCCGAAATGATAAAGCGTTCTGGATAAACGACAGGTCCACAGCTATGGGTCGGAGATGCTGTGTTGCGGGGCGTAGGCGCTTTGGATGTAAAGTCAGCGTTGTTGTCATCCGTATCCTGACAACCGCCTTCTTTGCGTAACGCAGCTGTTGTATTGGAAGCAACCGGCGCTGCCGCTGAACCTTCATAACAATTTGCATTGTCATTTCCTAAAAAGTCCACAATGGACTCTCCCGTTGGACAAGTGCCTGATAACATATCGGTACTGTTAACCAATGCTACCTTAAAGCGCGCCCCTCCCATCGGTATGGTTCCAATAACATCTGGTGTGGGCAATGGTTCAGTTCCACCATTACCTTTTGCTTCTTGAATCAGGAAATAGCTATGAGCAGGAATAGTTCCAGTCAGGTTAGTGACTTGCCAGCTACCGCCTGTAGATGAAGCATATTGCACACTCATGCCAGTTAGATTTATAGGGGCATCACTCGCATTAAACAACTCGATAAAATCATGGGTGTAAGTTGCGCCAGAGTTGCCTCCACCGCCGTATACTTGGCTGATACGTAAGGGGTTTGCTGCTTGAACTGGTTTAACTGGCTGAAAGCCAACCATGCCAAACAGCAGTGCCAAGATGGTTAAAACATAGATTAATCTTCGTGACATTTTTCCTCCTTGGAGATATAGGGTTGATAAAGAGATTGTCCTGTTATTCTATCATGCTTAATAGGGCTAAGAGCCGTTTTAGAGAAGTAAAGTTGGACATTTTTGAGTAAAGTTTATGGTTAACGCTGTATTTTGAAAATTGACGCTGGATATAGACAGGATTTATCTGCCAGCGATTAAGCTATGCGCATTAATTAGGTGAAGCTATCTGAGACCACGCATTACGACTCCGGGCAATAAGCCTAAGCCGCCCTTATAATTAATCTATGCGCATTAATAGCGTTGTGATGATTTTTGGTTTATAAGCTTTCATTTTCTTGGAACCAATTCCAAATCATAATAAACACAATTCGTTTAAAGTCGTCTTATTCAACTTGGCGTCACAACGGGAACATCAAACAAAACGGATAGCAAAAACTTTTACATCACCAGCGAGGATCAAGGTGTTTGGACCTTTCAAGCAACTCACCCATTTGTGTATTCATCATAGACATGACGTCCTTAAGGGCATGATGAGGTTTTGATCAATATCACACACATTCAGGCACCTAATATAGTTTTTCGTGTACCCAGCGCGCCTTTTTACATGGATTAATCACAAATTGTTTCACGTGAAACGAAATTATTGCTCATTATTGAAATTTAACACAGTTTGAGCTTACAGATGCTCTAAACCTGATCGTTTTTTAGGAAATAAGCAAAACATGTAAGATAACACCGAACCTGCATGTTTATAGATAACATATTATCACTTGGGACCTAAAAAAAACCTTTTGTTTTCTCTGCCAATAATACTTTCGCATCATTCAGCACATAAGCATTGTTGTATTATCAAGGACATGCACTGCAGTACAACCAACTTGTTCCAAGCGGTCCACCAGGCGGATAAGCGTGCTGTTATAGGGATTGAAAATTGGGCTTGACCCAAACCCTAATTGGGTGTAGAATACCTGTCCATTAACAAATGCTCTCGTAGCTTAATGGATAGAGCACCTGCTTGCGGAGCAGACGGTTGCGTGTTCGAATCACGCCGAGAGCATTTTTTCTTTTAAGACCTTCCCATCCTTGCTACAATAACTCAACGCATCCACCAAGCTTTTTTTGGCAATCTCGAACTTTGGTCAACCTGCGCACCTTTTTTATCCGATTTAACACTTATTAAATTGTTTCACATGAAACATTTGTAATTTTCGAATTCTTTAATACAGAAAGGTTTTTCGTTTATAGGACTAACAGCGTCTAAAACAGACTGATTTTAGTCCTTTTCTATCTTATCAGGCATTATTATTGTTTACTTTTAACTTCTCGCCTTATTTTTCTCTTCATTTCTTAATTCTAACATCTTATTTAGGCTTAGTTATAACTATCATGGCGGTTTATCTATCTATGACCTATCCATTTCCGCCCAGCTAGATGTCAATGAACCATTTTTAAGTTAAAATAAAGCGACATAGCCATTCTGTTGAATAAAGCTAAAGGTAGATAAAAGAATTTATGAAATTAGTCGAAGTTTTAGATTACGAAGCGCTGAGCCTGCACGCCGCAGCCATTATCGCCAATCAGGTGCGCAATAAACCTAACAGCGTCTTAGGCTTGGCAACCGGTTCCACGCCGTTGGGCTGTTACAAAGAGCTGGTTCGCCAACATCAGGAAGAAGGACTTGATTTTAGCCAAATTACCACCTTTAACCTGGATGAATACTACGGTTTGGCGCCGAATCATCGAAATAGCTACCGCCATTATATGAACCACTACTTTTTCAATCATATCAACATTGATAAAAACCGTACACACATCCCTAGTGGCATTCCTCAGGATTTAATTGCCGAGTGCCGCGATTATGATCAGCGCGCCAGCGATATTGGAGGCATGGATTGCCAAATTCTGGGCTTAGGCTCCACTGGTCACATCGCTTTTAACGAGCCTAGCCCCTCTTTTGAGCCTTTTACACGCCTGGTGGACCTTGATGAGTTAACTATCCAAGCCAATGGGCACTACTTCAAGATCGAAAACACCATCCCAAGGCAAGCTATTACGGTGGGGATGCGCTTTATTCTCAATAGCCGTGCGATCCTCTTGCTGGTGAGTTCTGATAAAAAAGCGCAAGCGCTTGAAAGGACCTTAAATGGCACAGTAGACCCGATGGTGCCAGCATCGATTCTTCAACTTCATCCAAACGTGACCGTCATTGCAGATAAAGAGGCGCTTTCAATGCTATAAACAATTATCCTCTCAATGAGAGGAGTTATTAACAAAGCAAATGTTACTAAAAAAGCCCATGACAGGCTTTTTTGTTTTAAGTTTTTCTCAAAGGTGTTTAGTCAAGCAAATGCTTCACAAGAACCAGGCGCTGCAGTGTTTCGCCGCGGATTGGCTCGAACCCTAGCTGTTCATATTTGGTGGCGTAGCCAATAAAGGCTTCGTCGTACTTTTGTAGCATGGCTTGCCGGCTAGTGGCAACGTCATCCAGTGGGGCAACGCGCAATTTGGTAGCGCCATTTGCCTTTGCCCATTTTATAGCTTCTTGTATTAAATATTGGAATATTCTTGCATATTCGCTATATTGACCCAAGCGGATTTGCTTAATTTGCCAGGTTTTACCTTCTTCGCCCTCTTCAGTGAGCATTGATCGCACCGGACCTAATTCAATCGCGCCAACAATATCCTTTTGATGTTTCAAAAGCAAACCTGTCCTCAAATCATAGTCTGCAGCGCCATAGGGGTTTGGCTCGGATTGCATGAACACTTTCTCAAAGCGTGCCGCTTCATTTTGGCGTACTTCCGCGGCAATCTGTGGATCAACTTCACCGAGCAAAAACACCAAATCAGCATAGTCATCACCCGTTTTTGGCGCCACTACTTGGAAATCAGCCGGCAATACAGGCCGTGCACGCCCACTTTGCAGGTAAATGCTGTCGTCATATTCCTGAAATTCAATAGGAATGGGCAATCGGAAAAGATTGCTCAAATATTTGATGTCTTGCAAGGTTTTTGGGTTGATTTCTTTATCGGTGTATGAGTCAATTAGCCATTCAGGTGCAATACAGCTGACTTTCAAATGTCCAATCTTGCCTTGACCGGTAAGCGAGTTGCTGGGATAGCGTGTGCCACTGGTAATTCTGCCTTTGTCATCACGTGTATAGGCATGGATTTCAATTTGATGTCCCGCACCGTTATCAAGCACAAAGCTTTTGTCGTCCGCTTGAGCTGAGCCAATCAATCCGTAACCAATTCGGCTCAAAATTCCCAGGAACCGGAGCAAATAGAGGCGATTAATGGCGATATCCAGGTCAGCGTGCGAACGAGTTTGCCATCCTAAAAGCGCATCAACTGCCCATCCACCTGCAACAACCAGTGGTATGCTTGCGATTTCGGCTAATTCCAAAACCCGCATCACCTCTTCTTGATCCATATCGTGCGCGGGTGAGGGTTTCCGGCGAGGGAATTCATCTAAAACACTTTGCAGTGGGTTGACTTCAGGTGGGTTTATCTCGCTCATTTTTACCTCAATTCTTGACTGCCTATATTGTACCGTTTAAAAGACTTCTTTAGAACTTAATGCTTAAACTAAAACAGGGAAATAAATAGTGTGTATGACAATGCAAACCAGATAGTTGTATAAATAAAAAAAACTGGCTCAGTTTTGAGCCAGTTTTTTCGTTTTTCTTACTCTTTCGTTTCCAACAAGGGGATGTACATGCGCGGGAAGAAGAGGTAATCCCAAGATTCGCCTTGGTACTCAACGATTACGGAAATGTGAGCGGTGGCATAAGTACCGCTATCCGCATCCCAAAAGTAAAGTTGAACTTGATTTTCACCACCCAGTAAGGCTTCAGGGTCAATGCTTACGGTTACCGGGGTTTCACCTTCTACACCTTCCACAGGATCAATCGTAACACAGGGTTGGTTGGCAGTCACAGTCCATTCAACACCTTCGCCAGCATTGACGGTCAATTGAATAGGATCGACTTCCTCACGCCCAAATGGCATTAATAGGGTAGTTGAGGCGGGGCTAACGGTGAGTGTGGCATCAACAGGGTCAACAGCGGTGCCAATAGCTGCATTGAGTTGATCAAAAATGCCATCTGGGGCAGTTTGATAATCAACCAAAGCAACAGCCACAATGTTATCCATGTCGTGGATATATTTCAGTGGGAACGCAATATGATAAGTAGCGGTTTCATTTGGTTCTAAAGATTCTATGGCTTCCATACCCACACCACGGGCAGCATGGAGACTGGTGTGCCGGGAATGCTGGTAACCAGCTTCTTTAATGATGGCGTGAACGCCAGCATTGTTTTCTGGTGAAAGGGTTACCTCACTTAAATTGGTAACGGTTACTTTGAAATACGCCATGTTGTCTTTAATGTAGTATTCAGCCTTCACATCAGCTAATGCTTCTTGCTCCATAGCATAATTAGACATAGCCGTATACTTTTCAATAGCTTCTTCGTCTGTACTTGCGCCACGGCTGTACTTTTGGCCACTATCAACCATAGCCCATGTCAGACCCATACCTTCTTCGGTATGTTTAATAACTTCCCAGCGGGAAAGAACAGGATTTCGATAGCTGTAATCGATATAAACGATATTTTTATCAGCGTTGTCAATAGCAAGTTGATTAATCACCGGACCGGAGATTTCGCAATGCCATCAACCTATCATCCCGAATGATTCGAACACCGCCAGCTTTTCAGGTGGTGTTTGGGCTTGAGCTGCTTTGGGACTAGTGGCAAGGCCTGTCGCCAATAAAGCGAGTAGCATCAAAAGAACAAATAACTTTTTTATTGTCTTCATAGGCACTCCTATTTTTTATATTTAACAACTGTTAACAATGTTATTTTATCACTAAGCGCAAAAGCTACCAGATTTTGCTTGCTTTTTGCCACGGATTTTACAAAACCGCCGGTTTTTCTGGTTCTTTTCAACCGGAGCAAGCCGTTTTTATCCGCGTCTGGGTATCAATAAATGTTCTTTTACAATTTCATAAGCAAGGCATTATAATCAAACCATGCCTCAGCAAATGCCACTGGTTTCAGTTGTCACACCGTCCTACAATCAAGCTCAATATCTCGAGCAGACCATGCTTTCTGTCTTGGACCAGGATTATCCGCACATTGAGTATTGGGTCATGGATGGCGGGTCCAGCGATGGGAGTGTGGATATCATCAAAAAACACGCCTCCAGACTTGCCGGATGGGCTTCTGAAAAAGACAAAGGTCAAGCCGATGCGGTAAACAAGGGCTTCAGCCGGGCAAGTGGCGACATTGTGGGTTGGTTAAACTCTGATGACCTCTATTACCCAGGCGCCATAGCTGGTGCCGTAAAGGCTTTTCAGGCTCATCCTGAAGCCTCCATCGTGTTTAGTGATGTCAATTCGGTAGACGGCGAGGGAATAGCTTTCAACCGCATGCGATTTGGCGATTGGAAACTTGAAGACCTGATGCGTTTTAATATCATCAGTCAACCTGGTGTTTTTATGCGCCGATCCGTGCTTGAAAAAGCTGGTTACCTGGGCTTGGACTACCATTTCTTGCTTGATGTTGAGCTTTGGTTGCGCATGGCAGCTATTGCTGAACCTTTTTATGTGCCAGATGTGGTTTGGTCGGCAGCCCGCATGCATGCTGACGCCAAAAACCGCGCCCAAGCCTTGAAGTTTGGACCCGAAGCCTTTCGCATTGCGAAATGGTTATGCCAGGATGAGCGTTTTTACCCCAGTAGTGCCAAAAATTATAAGCAAATTTGGGCTGGTGCCTATCGCATCGATGCTTTTTACCGCGTTGAAGCTGAAGACTATCCTGGCGCGCTCAAAAGTTACCGAGAAATGCTGAAACTTCAACCGATCCAAGCGCCAAAAGCATACGCCCGTCTGGTAAAAAGTCTCATTAATATCATGGGCTTTAAAAACCTTGGTAAAACTTATGAGCATTTACGCGAAAAAATAGGCAAAAAGAGATTGAGAGAGTGATTGTGTCCCTTCCAAAAGTATCCATCATTACCCCATCTTATAATCAAGGGCATTTTCTTGAAGAAACAATAAAGTCTGTTTTAGCGCAAGACTATCCTAATCTGGAATACATCATCATAGACGGTGGCTCAAGCGATAACAGTCCTGAAATCATCCAGCGTTACGCCCATCAGCTGGCGTACTGGCAAAGTCAGCCTGACAAAGGTCAGACTGATGCCATCAATCAAGGTTTTGCCCACGCGACAGGCGATATTTTGGCTTGGCTCAACTCTGATGACATTCTGTTACCGGGCGCTGTGTCTGCTGCGGTAGAAAAACTGACAGAAAATCCAGAAATAGGCATGGTGTATGGCGATTGTTGGCTGATAAACGCGGATGGCAAACGCATTGGCAAATTCCCCGCCGCGCAAACAGATTATGCAAAGTTGCGCCGCGGCTATGTGCATATCCCTCAGCAAGCTTCTTTCTGGCGTGCCTCTCTGTGGCAGGAAGTTGGTCCACTGGATGATAGTTTTTACTTTGCCATGGATTACGACCTGTGGACGCGCCTCGCCGCCAAAGCGCCACTCCTTTACGTGCAAGAACCCTGGGCAGCTTTCCGCTTGCATGGTGACGCCAAAAGCATTGCGGAAGACGATCGCTGTTGGCCAGAAATGTTACGTGTACATTATCGCGATGGTGGAAAAAAGCTTTCATTGATTAACGCAAAATATCATTTACGAAAAATATTACGCCCGGTACTGATGTGGCGCAGAAAACGCCAGATGTCAAAGGTGAAGGAATAAGCGATGTTGCTAAATAAAACCAAAACCGCAATAAGGGTCTTGCGTGAAAAGGGACTTGGCTCTGTTGTCAATTTGCTCAAACACAATCTGGGCTTGTCAAAACACATTGATGAGAGCAGTGTAATTCATGATTACTTTAAATCATTGGGTTTTACTGGCACACTCATCGACGTCGGTGCGCATCTTGGTTATGGGCTCAAACCTTTCGCAAGTGATGGTTGGAAAGTGTTTGCTTTCGAACCCGACCCTGATAACAGAGAGCAGTTAAAGAAACTGGCGAGTAATTTTAGTTCAGTTAACTTAGATACGCGTGCTTTGTCGGACGTTCCCGCCAAACAGGTCTCTTTTTACAAATCCAATGAATCGGACGGCGTGAGTGGTTTGCAAGCCTTTTTGCCCAGCCATAAATCCCAATATCTGGTCGATGTGACCACCTTAGCTGACGTTATCGCCGAAAAATCGATTACTGCTATCGATTTTCTAAAAATCGACACTGAAGGTTTTGATTTGTTGGTGCTCAAGGGTATGAACTGGGAAAAAATCCAGCCTCGTCTCATCCTGTGCGAATTTGAAGACAGCAAAACCCTGCCTTTGGGCTATAGCTATCATGACATGGCTAACTATTTAGTTGAGCAAGGCTATAAAGTGATTGTTTCGGAATGGAAACCCATCAAGCGTTATGGCGAGAAACACGCCTGGCGTGGTTTTTACACCTATCCTCACCAACTAAAAGTGGATAGAGCATGGGGAAACCTGATTGCCTGCCGGGATGATGAAGATTTTCAGGCTTTAAGCACTTTTCTAAAAGTCTAAAAACATCCAACGATACAAAATAACTACACCTCATCACACCTATAAAAAAAGCGATCTAAACGATCGCTTTTTCTCTCCATTGAATAAGTGTTTACTCAGCAGGAATGCCCTTACCAAGTTTCTTACCGATGCGGTCAAAGGCGTCCAGAGCCTGTTCAAGGTCATCCTGGCTGTGCGCAGCAGAAATCATTACACGGATGCGCGCTTTTCCTCTTGGCACAGTGGGGAAGCCCAAAGCACCAGCGAAAATACCTTCTTCCAGCAGTTCACGGCTAAATTGGCGTGCTAACTGGACATCGCCAAGCATGACTGGCGTAATTGGGGTTTGGGTTACGCCGGTATTGAATCCCAGTTTGCGCATTTCTTCTTGGAAGAACCGTGCGTTTGACCACAAGCGATCAACCAACTCACTCGATTCCTCTAACAAATCCACCGCAGCGATACAGGCAGCCACATCCGGAACGGTTACCGCTGAGGAGAACAAGAAGGGTCGTCCACGTTGGCGCAGCCATTCGATAATGCGTGCGTTACCGGCAACAACACCGCCAACGACGCCAAAAGCTTTAGAAAAAGTGCCAATTTCAACGTCCACTTTGCCATGCAGTCCAAAGTGATCCACAATACCACGTCCACCGTTACCCATCACGCCTTCGCCGTGGGCATCATCAACAGCAGTCATCAAACCGTACTTTTCAGAAACCTCAACAAGTTTATCCAAGGGCGCGTAGTCGCCATCCATAGAGAAGACGCCATCCGTAATCATGAGGCCTTTGTTGTAAGTGCCTTCAGCTTCTTTGACGACGCGTTCAAAATCATCCACATCGGCATGAGCGAAGCGGTGAATTTTGGCGCCAGACAATCGGGAGCCGTCAATGATAGAAGCATGATTGAGCTCATCAGAGAAAATGGCATCACCTTTGCCTACGAGCGCAGGAATGGTGGCGCCATTGGCAGTGAAGCCAGACTGAAAGGTGATGGCTGCTTCAACGCGCTTAAACTCAGCCATGCGTCGTTCGAGTTCAACGTGAAGCGACATTGTGCCGGCAATAGATCGCACCGCGCTGGGTCCAAGTCCAAATTTATCCATCGCATCCTTGGCTGCCTGCACCAAGCGTGGGTGATTGGCAAGCCCAAGATAGTTATTCGCGCTAAAGTTAAGCACTTTTTTACCGTTGATGTCCACTTTCGCGCCTTGCGGCGAGTTCATGGTTGGAATGGTGTTATAAAAGCCAGTTTCTTTTAGATTGGCGATTTCATCGTCGATCCAAGTCAATTTATCAGTCATTTGCACCTCATTTATTTTGTTTATTAACCGTTTAATGATTATACCGCCTATTGCAGCCAGAAACACTGATTCCGAAAGGAAAATGAACCCATTCCTAACAAACTGTGAAATGAGTCTTACTTTCGCTTGAAGTTTGCGTATATTATCGGCATGAATGATAAAATATTGTCAGGTAAAGCCATGCACAATAAACCTGCTCGTGTTTTTCTTCTTTCCAGCCTTTTTATCCTCATTTTCTCTTTATGCGCTTACGCAAATCCAAGGGTAGTTGCCCACACCAACACAATTCCTGGTTTTGTTTGTTATCGTAGCATAGCTGGAATAAAAAATCGCATCACTCAATTGCTCAAGCAATATCCTCAATCCTTAAGGGTGAGTGACATTGGTGATTCATGGGAGAAGCAAGAACTGGGTGAGGGTTTTGGTCATGATCTTGTGGTATTGAAACTCGAAAACCAAAACACGCCCGGACCCAAACCTAGCTTAGTGCTCATCAGTGGTTTGAAAGCAAATTCATTTGGTCCGGTTGAAATCAATCTACGCTTTGCGGAATTTCTCTTGGCAAAGCAACAAAACAGGGATGATGTGCGTTACTTATTGGACCATTTCAACGTTCATTTCATCTTTTTAGCCAACCCTGACGGTCGCGTTAAGGCAGAAAGCCAGGCGGATGGCTATGGACAATCAGAACTAATTACTTGGACTAAAAACACTAATCCAGGAAGCTGCCCTAATGAAAATGGTGGCGTATCATTGGAACAAAACTTTAGTTACCAATGGCAAAACCAGCCAAATGACCCTTGCTCTCCCGACTTCCCGGGCACGCAGGCTTTTTCTGAGCCAGAAACGCAAGCCATCAGGGACTATTTACAGAACCTCGCCCAAGCTAATCCTGGACAACAGCTGCTCATCAACCTGGAGAGCTGGCAAAACTTTATCCTTCATCCATATCTTTACTCAAAAACACACAAGGTCCGTCAATACGAAGCTCACCAAATATTGACAAATAAATTAGCTTACGGACAAGAAGCAGTACCCCAAGCTTTCAATTCAGCCCATTTCGAAGTGCAATATGGCACTTTGATTGATTTTGCCCATGCTGAGCTTGAAATGACCACCATCAACTATCGCCTGGGAAGTGAATTGGGCGGCAGAGATGTATCACAGTGCGCATATTTTGAAGAAAGCCTGGTGCAAGCGGCATTGGATAGCCTCTTTAGAGCTCTAAAAGCTTTACCGAAACCGCTTGAGTATGCTGCCGGACCTGAAATTCACAACCTTAAAGCCAGCTATGATGCTGAGTCTAAAAAAGTGACCATCAGCGGCTTAGCCGATTCCTCAACTTTCTATCGCCACACCAATCGTGTAACGAGTATTTTTGAACTATCTTACAGTTTTGATGTCCCGCCATGGCATCCGCAAGCGAATTTGCTTCCAATTGAAAACTTTACACGCGATTTAGACTATCCCGGACTGGCTGAGTTTAGCCTCGATCTGGATTTGACCAAAATTCCAGCACAAGGCACGATGGTTTACATCCAAGGTATGGCAGAAGATGGCGTTCGTGATAGCTTTGATGCTGGATTTGTTGAAAGAATTTGGATTAAAGCGCTGGATACAGAGTTGAACCTTTATTTGCCGATTGTAAGAAGCAAACCTTAAGAAGGTTAAAGTATATATCTTTTAAACCTTTTAATTAGTTTTATTAGTAGGCTCTGGGGAAAGTGTGGATAAAACCAAGCAAGGTCCTAAAAGGACTGTTTTCTCCTCGTTGAATAGAGATATTGAGACACTAAAACTCATGAACAGGGCTTTTGTATAAAAACCCGACTTATACACAAATCCACAACTGCTAAAAAAAGAAATACAAAGCGCTCATTATTATCCACATTTTATACTTTAATAATCCACAGTCATTTTCCACAATTCTAGCCTGTAATAAACAAAAACTGTGGAGTTATCCACAGTTTTACTCAAGTTATCCACGGTTTAAGGGCTTTAAAGTCCGTATTCCCGTTTGTAGTCTTCCAAAGTTTGCTGAACTTTTTCGATAAAACGACCCAATTCCCTGGTTTTCGACTCTTTTTGATCAGGGCTAAAGCCAATTTCATCAGCGAAGTTGAGCCAGTCTTCGCTCGCGGAGGTTTTACCTTCAGCTTCCAAGTCCTCATTAGCTTCTTCGCGAAGGCAATGCTCAATTTGTCGCCAGTTTTCAAGCATGGGCCAAAGCACAGCATGTAATTGCCCCGCTTCAACCATCGCATCGCAGCTATCCAAAAAATAGGCTTTACGCGCTTTGTGTAAATTGGGCGGACAATCAGGGCTTTGAGCGCACTCCACCAAGCGGTTTTCCCAAACCGGTCGCCATTTGGCATAAAAAGCTTCGGACATGTACTCATTGCCCAATAAATGGGCTAAATCACCAACCAAACTAAGCTGATCCACCGCTTCGGCGCGGGCAGGAAAGTCCAGCATAAAGCGCCGTTGGGTCAAACCCGGACCGCTGAGTGCCGCAACCGCATTGGCAGCATTTCCCACCGACATAAAAAAGACACCCAGCCACTCACTAAAAGGTGTTTCGTCATCATCGTCCAATTCGAACCAATAGCGACGCGCGACATCAGAAAATTTGCTGGCGCGGGCAAAGGTGTTTTCAGGGCTATCAAATTGCGAGTCAACGCCAGCTTGGATGAATTCCAGCCAATGATCGGTATCGTGGATGATGCCATCGTGGTTTCTTAGGGCATAACCCAGCCAGGCATCCTGACGCATGCGACGATGAAAGGTGTAAAGTGACTGATGATGGTGAACAATATCGAAAGAAATGTTGCTTTTTACGCGGCGAATTTCGCGGGCAACAGGCGGTTCTTCTTTATGCACGATAACCAGATCGATATCTGTGCTGCCACCAATAAAAGCCTGCTCACCCAGTACAGAGCCGGTAAGATAAGCGGCAACAATATCATTTTCCTGGCGCAAAAGACGTCTTAGATAATCTTTGGCAATGTCGATAAGTAAATCTTGGGTAATCAGCATCTTTTTTCCATGTTTTCTGGGCGTTTTCTGGCTTAAACTATACCACAAAGACCACATGGCATGCGTAAATTAATGCCATCGGCCAGGATTGGGGCTTAGCTGAGCGCGCTATGCAGTTTTTGACTTAGCGCGACAAAGTCGGCGCTGTAACGGATGCTGTTTTCCCTTGGTCTGCTTAATGGAATCTCCAGATCCAATTTAAGCTTTGCGGGACGTTTGCTGAACACCAACACCCGATCTGATAAAAAGACCGCTTCATCCACGGCATGCGTAACCATGAGCACGGTTTTTTGCTTTTCTTGCCATACGCGCAGGAGTTCTTCGCCCATGCGCTCGCGATTGAGCGCGTCCAATTGCGCAAAGGGTTCATCCAGTAGTAAGAGGTCTGGGTCTTGTGCCAGGGCACGGGCGATTGCCACACGTTGTGCCATGCCCCCGGAGAGCTCATGGGGGTAGCTTTTTTCAAACCCTTGCAAGCCCATCAGGGCAATTAAATCTTGAACTTTTGGCTCAATTTGATCTTTGGGACAGTTAGCGATTTCTAGTGGCAGGCTGATATTTTGCCAAAGTGTGCGCCAGGGCATGAGGTTAGGTTTTTGAAAGACCATGCCAACCTGAGGGTTTTGCTTTAGCTCTTTGTTTGACTGGCTAACAGGCTGACCAGAAAGGATTATTTCACCTTTGCTTAGCGGAACCAAGCCATTAATCGCCCTCAAAAGGGTGCTTTTGCCACCGCCACTGGGACCAATGAGGCAAACGAAGCTGTTTTTAGCAATTTCAAAACTGAGTCCATCCAAAACCTGGAGGGATCCATCGCTTTCCAGGAACTCAACGCTAAGGTTTCGTAATGCCAGCGCAGGGCTAACGGTCGAAAGCGTCACTAAAAGCTCCTTCAACATCCTGCTTTTCTTGAAGCAATCCCAGCTCTAATAATAAAGACTGCATATTTTCCCATTTTTGCAATTGATCGGCGTGGTTCAAGGGTTCCAGTTGCCAGATTCCAATCGAAGCCAACATCACCTGGCGTTGAATCTCCAGGTCTTCCTCTGAAAGAGTGCTGAGGTTTTCAACATGCTTTTTACAAATCTCAAAGCTTTCTTCTGGGTTTTCAGCCGTGTAGCGGATGCTCTTGATTACCGCCTGGCTCATCGCTTTGACAAGCTCAGATTCCTTGGCAATGCTATTTTCGTTCGTCACCAGGCAGTTGCCTACCAAATCCACCGAATCGGCAACTTTTATAACATCCACCTCATAGCCGCGCGCCTCAAGCTGAATGGGCTCGTTGGCAATATAAACAACCACTGCGTCCACTTGTCCGGTAACCAGGCTCTCAACCTGGGTAAAACCGATTGAATTGAGGGAATAATCGCTATCGCTTAAGTTTGCTGAACGCGCCAAAGCCTCAAAGCCGATATAACTGGCGCCGAAAAGTCCAGGTAAACCAATGGATTTGCCTTTAAGGTCGGCAGCTGTTTTGATATTAGCCTCTTTAAATGCCGTTACGCCAACTGGATAGTCCGCGTACCAGTTTGCCACAGAAACCACTGGCAATCCTTGACCTCGTGCCATCAAAATCTGCTCGCCGGAGGCAATCATAAATTGCTCTTTGCCGGCACCAACCAGGGCAATCATGTCTGCCTCATTGCCGTAAACCAACTTAACGTCCAAACCAACTTCGGCAAAAAAGCCTTTTTCAATGCCTACAAAGTAGGGTGCAAATTGCACGTTGGGGATGTAAGTCAAATTCAAAGTAATCGGTTTTAGATCTTGGCTTGGCTGGTCGGGTTTACAAGCAGCCAATAGTAAGACAAGAATGAGAAAAATGATCAAACAGTGGTTTTTTTTCATAAACTATCCTTTCGCCAGGTTTGCCAGGCAAGCGCCCGACGTTCCAGGAGCAAAACGCCATAATAAAGTACTGAAGCCATAAAGATTAAACTCAACACAGCCACAAAAACCAATGCTGTATCAAATTGACCTCGTCCAACGTTAATTAAGAAGCCCAAACCGCGGTCAGAACTCACCAATTCACCCACAATCGCGCCGATGACTGAAAGCGTGGTTCCCACACGTAAGCCGCCCAGTAAAACCGGCAAAGCGGCAGGGAACTCGAGCAGGCTTAGTCTTTGCCAGGGGCTCGCATTCAAGGAGCGCATCAGTTCGTGTAGCTCGCGTGGCGTTTCACGCAGACCGACCAAAACATTGACCAAAACCGGAAAGAAGACGGTAAGCGCACAGATGAGCACTTTTGAGCCTAAACCAGCGCCGAACCAAATAATCAAAAGCGGTGCAACGGCTACCATGGGTAAAGAGCTGCTGCCAACTAAAAAAGGCGCCATCAAACGTTCAAGGGCAGGCACTTTGGATAAGCCATAGCCAATCAGCATTGCTGAAAGACTGCCAATCAACAAACCTAAGAAAATTTCAAGTAATGTCCACGAAAGATGATGCCACCAGGTGCCATCCAAAAGGATAATCATAAATTTATCCCATACCATCTTTGGGCTGGGCAAAATAAAAGCCGGCAACTTGAGTAAGGCAAACAGCAGCTGCCATACGGCGAGCAGAATTAAAAGGCTGCCCAAGGCGTAGAGCCCGCGAAGCAATTGGCTTTTCCGGAAGCTCGGTTTTGGTTTGTTATCTTTGCCGGCTTGGTTGGTCATGATGGTGTCTCAGTCAATATCAAGCAAATGATACCCCTTTTTCTTGTTCTAGGCGAATGTTTAGGGCTATAATAAACCTATGTCCGATGAAGCCTTCATTCCAAAGAACATTTTACTCATGCCAAACGCAGGCGTTCCCAAAGCGATGGCGATTGCTAAAGAGATACACCAACATTTTAGCAAAATAAAAGTGCACAGTGATATATTTGCCTACGATTTTGACAGAAAAAGCGAACAACCCGTGCTTGTAAACAGCGATTTAGTGATTGTCATCGGTGGTGATGGCACGCTTTTACGCGCGGGACACCTTTGCGCGGTGAACGAAGTGCCCCTTTTGGGCATCCAGGCGGGCACGCTCGGTTTTTTGGTGGAAATCAAGGATAATGAGTGGCCTGAGCGCATGGAACGTTTGATGAGAGGCGAATTCCGTATCGAAAGGCGTATGATGCTCAACGCTGAGCTGATACGTGGCGATATTGTGAACGGTCGATGGGACGTGATCAACGAAATTGTCATCAGTCGCGGCAGTGATGTGCGACCGATTGAAGTGCGTGTTGACCTCAGCGAAGGCTTTTTGGCGTCTTACAAGGCGGATGGCTTGATTGTGAGCACGGCAACTGGCTCAACTGCTTACGCTTTTTCTGCCGGCGGTCCCATTTTGCCGCCAGAGCTGCGCAATATGCTCATTATGCCGGTTTCACCGCACCTCTCTTTGGATAGAGGCGTTGTGTTGGCTGAAGGCGCTAAGGTTAGCCTGAGGAAACAAAGTGATAACGATGCCATTTTGAGTGTGGACGGCATGAAACCAATCTACTTGAGCAATACCGACCGGGTTGTGGTGAGTGGAAATAAAAATTCGCTCAAAATGGTGCGCTTTGGCGAACCGAACTATTTCTACCGTGACCTCGCCGCGGTGATGCGCTTAAACCCAATCTTAAGAATAAATAATATTGATTAATATGTCAGACGAAAAAACTGAAATTCCAAATGATTTTAATGAACTGATGCGTGATACCAGTGATGAGCCCCACCTTGAGGTTTCCGAAACAGCCGCACATCAGGATTGGCAAGACGAAGACCCCGTTTTGCGTTGTAATCGATGTGGCAAACCCATAGACGCGCAACACGCCATTCTGACCCCAATCGGCTATCGCTGTAAAGAGTGTGTGCGCGGACAGCAAAAGGTTTTTGACACATCCAAAGCGCTTGACCCGGTGATTGCCTTTTTCATAGCAGCTTTGGTTGCTTTTGCCGGCAGTTGGTTGGTTGCGCCACTCGGATTCATCATCATATTAGTAGCTTCCGGTTTAGGTTTGCTTATCTATAACCTCACCCGCTTGGCACTCAAACGGCGACGCGGCACAAAAATTGATTTGGCGATCCTGTTTGGCGCATTGATTGGTGCCAGCCCCTTGTTGGTGCACTTGGTACTCCAAATGGTGAGTGCCAAAAGCATAAATGTGGGCGGTGGCGTGGGAAAGTTGATTTGGTATATCGTTTATGTCGCACTGGTTGCAGCCAGTGCCTATGCCCAATCACGAGGAGCACGCAAGTAAATCATGCTCAAAGAGCTTCACATCCAAAACTTTGCCATCATCGAAGAACTCACCCTGACATTTGGTCCGGGTTTAACGGTTTTTACTGGAGAAACAGGCGCGGGTAAGTCTATTATCCTTGATTCGCTTAGCGCGATTTTGGGTGAACGCGTAGATACAAGCGTTATTCGGCAAGGTGAAAAGCGTGCCCTTATTGAAGGTCTGTTTGAAATGGATGAGCGCACTAAACCCGCCCTGAAAGCCATACTTGAGCCTGAAGGACTTTGGGAGGATGAGGCTTTTTTGAGCCTGGGAAGAGAAATTCGCGCTGAAGGACGCACCATTGCGCGCGTGAACGGACGTGTGGTAAGCCTGGCTTTGCAATCTGAGCTCGGCGCTCTTTTGGTAGATCTGCATGGGCAATCGGAGCATCTCAGCCTGCTTAAAGTGCGCAACCACAGGCTTTTGCTGGACAGATATGCCCACAACAGTACTTTGATTGAGGACTATCAGCAAGACTATAAAGCCTGGCAAGCTCAAAGAGCCAAACTGAAAGAGCTTGTTTCCATTGAAACCGCTGCCACCGAACGCATTGATATGTTGCGTTACCAAATTCAGGAGATTGAGGCAGCCAAACCCCAGGAAGACGAAGATGAAAACCTGCGGTCAGAACGTACTCGCCTGGTAAACGCTGAAGCTTTGAGTGCCTTGAGCCAGCAAGCCCTCATGGCTATTGACGAAGGCTCACCAGATAGCAGTGCGGCTACCGATTTGGTGGGTCAAGCTGCCCATTTCTTGCATGATCTGGCAAGGATTGATAGTGAAACCCAGCCTCTTGCCCAACGCGCTGAAGAAGCATTGAGCAGTTTGGCAGAAATCGCCTATGAGCTGCGGGATTATCTGGAAGCCATCGAGTTCAACCCCGGTCGCTTGGATCAAGTGGAAGAGCGCCTGAACACCTTGCAGCTTTTGAAGAAGAAATACGGCGGATCCATTGCTGGCATATTGAATCATCTCGAGAAAAGCAAGCTTGAGCTTGAAAACATCGACACGATTGATGAGCAGATTGAGCAAGTGAAGCAAAATATTGAAGCACTTAAGAAAAGTCTTGCTGAAAAAGCGGTCAGAATTAGCGAAACAAGAAAAGCAAGTGCCGAAACGATGCAAAAAGCCATTAGCCAGGAACTAGGCTCTTTGCAAATGCAAAAAGCCAGTTTTAGGGTTGAAATTGCTCATTCAGTCCATGAAGAGGGTTTACCCATTGCTGGGCAGAACCTGGTTTTTGACGCCTTTGGCATTGACCAAATTGAATTTCTTATTGAAACGAACCTTGGCGAGGGCTTTAAACCCTTGGCAAAAATCGCCTCAGGTGGTGAAACATCGCGCCTGATGCTTGCGCTTAAGCATGTTTTGGCTGAGGTTGATCAGATGCCCACTCTGGTCTTTGATGAAATTGACAGTGGCATTGGTGGCAGAGTTGGCATGACTGTGGGCAAAATGCTCTGGCAATTGGGCAGGGAGCACCAGGTGCTTTGTGTGACCCACTTGCCTCAACTGGCAGCGTTTGGGGATAAACACTATAAAGCAAGCAAGCACGAAAGCGCGGGACGCACCCACACCGAAGTGCGCAACCTTAGCACCCAGGAGCGTGAAATTGAGCTGGCAAGCATGTTAGGTGGCGAATCGGCAAGTATTTTACAATCTGCAAAGGAGATACTTGCTTCAGTTTCATCATTTACAGGTACAATTCATAAGTAGATAGCTTTCCATTTTTCGGGCGGTAGGTTTGCCCGTTGATCATTGCAAATTCAACAGCGTGCCAGATTGACCCAAAAAGCTTTAACGGCATGCCCGTTTAAGAAAGGAAGCCATTATGCCCAGTCGTGACGAAATCCTTGCAGTCATCTTAGGAGGTGGACGAGGTACCCGTTTGTACCCACTTACTGCCGAACGTGCCAAACCCGCTGTGCCTATCGCTGGTAAATACCGCCTCATTGATATTCCCATCAGCAACTGTATAAACTCTAAAATCTATCGCATTTCAGTTCTAACCCAATTCCTGAGCGTTTCGCTGCATCGCCATATTACCCGCACCTATGTGTTTGACTCTTTCCACCATGGATGGGTTCAGATTTGGGCGGCGGAACAATCCTTGGATACTACTGACTGGTATCAGGGTACTGCCGACGCGGTACGCAAACAAATTCAGGAAATTCAAAGTTCCCGTGCCAAATACGTGCTCATCCTGGCTGGCGATCACCTTTACCGCATGGACTATGGCAAAATGGCAGAATATCACTGGGAGCAAGACGCCGATGTGACTGTCGCCGTTCAGCCAGTGCTCAAAAATGATGCCTCACGCTTTGGCATTCTCAAACAAGACCCCAGCGGTGAGATTAAACGTTTCGCAGAAAAGCCAAAAGACCCTGAATTGCTCGCGGATTTGGTGAGCCTGGATGATCCAGAAATGCCTTATCTGGGATCCATGGGCATTTATCTCTTTAATGCTGATGTTTTGGTGGATGTGCTGCGCAAAACCATTGACGGCAAACAGTTTGATGACTTCGGCAAAGATATCATCCCCCACCTCATTGCAGCCGATTCACGGGTTTATGGTTATCAGTATGACGGTTATTGGCGCGATATCGGTACGATCCGTACCTTTTACGAAACCAATCTGGAGCTTACGGAGTACGAACCTGAAATTGACTTTTATGACCCCGAGAAGCCTGTTTACACGCACCCTCGCTATTTGCCGGGAACGCGTGCCATCGGCTGTAAGCTAAGTCGCGTGCTTTTGGCTGAGGGTTGCACCATTATTGATGCAGAGCTTGACCATTGTGTGATTGGTTTGCGCCAACAAATCGGAGAAGGCACGGTGATTAAAGACACCATCATGATGGGTGCAGACTGGTATGGTGTGCAGAGGAATGGCGCGCCACTTGGTATTGGCAAAAACTGCAACATCCAAGGCGCGATTATCGATAAAAACGCCGCGATTGGCGATAATGTGGTCATTAAGCCTTTCCCTGAGGATATTGATGTTGATCATTCGATGTACATTGTGCGCGATGGTGTTGTGGTCATTCCCAAAAACACAACCATCCCTGCCGGAACGGTGATACAACCTTAAGGTCGAACACAAACAGAAACTTAGAATTGATGTAAAGCTCCATTTTTTGGAGCTTTATTCATTAGAAACGCAAGTGATAAGCGGCAATGCTAAACGCGATGGACACGTTAAGTGATGCCTTGTTCCCTAGCATGGGGATGTACAAACAGGCATCAGCCAGGGCAATGAGCCTGGGATCCACGCCAGCCGGCTCGTTGCCAACGATGAGAAGGATGTTTTGCGTTGGCTCAATCTTGTTGGATGAAAAGTCAAAAAGGGATTTCGCTTCGGGTGTTGCTTCAAGCGCAATGATGAAAGCGCCATCTGCTTTGAGTTGTTCAACCTGCCTTAAGGCGTTTGGCGCGTAAGTCCAGGCAAGCATTTTTTCTGCGCCCAGGGCTGTTTTGACAATAGCTGGGTGTGTGTTTGGTGATGGTGTGATGCCACACAAGTGCAGATGAGAAAAACCGGCACCTTCGGCTGAGCGGAAAATGGAACCTACGTTATGCGCTGAGCGGACATTGTCCAAAACGCCAATCAAGGTGTGCTGGCTGTGATTGCTTGCCGGGAAGCTTTGGCTTTCAACGCGGGGTACATCTTTTTCTAAGGGGCTCCCACAGCGCGGGCAAAATTTACCCTCAAATTGGGCAAGGTCCAAGGGAAAGCGCAACTGGCATGCTGGGTTTTGGCATTGCAAAAAGAAAATGGCGTCGGTGGTCATGGCTCAATTATATCGAAAAGGGTTTTATTGATGTGTGGCAAACGGTCTGTGGAAACGCGCGAATCTCCGGTTTTAAACTCTGAATATGTCAAAAACATTTGATGATGTTGCCTTAAATGAGTTAGACGCCGGGTGAGGGGGGCACCCAAGCGTCTAAAACTCTATATTACATAATTTAAAGGAAAAAAGCAAGTCCAAATTATTAACGTTTTATTAATACGGTTTTTAATAAAGCTCATGGCTGATCTTGGCTAAACCATAAGCACATCGCCAATGGGGCTTGACTTTTTCCCAGGTTTGCTACTAAGGTGCCAATCCATTTCGGGGCATATTGACGGATTTTTAAGAGCAATTTAGGGACTTCAATGGTTTAGGATCTCTTTGCCTGACTGGTATGCAAAAAATCAAATGGTCTGATTTTGATAAAAAAAGCCCGAGAAAACGATCCCGGGCTTGTGTTAATCTAATGCCTGAAAGTTACTTAATGATATTTGCCTCAAGGGTTTGCCATAACCGACCCTGGCTCATGCTCGCAAACAAACGCATTTGGTTGAGTGCTTCAAGGTGACCTGGTCCGTTGGATGAGCAAATCATATGCGCCAGATGCTGAGAGACGACCCGAATCGTAACCGGAACCATGCTCGGGCATGCGTTGTGGCTAAAATCTTCCCAGGTTACACCGCCATCCAAGGTTCGAAGTAGTTTCCCATTCCCAAGAGCGACGCCAAAATCTGCGGTGCCAAAATCACTGGCTGTAATCTGATCCCGGCTGGAAACAAACTGCCAGCTTTCACCAGCATCTGTTGTTTTACACCAATGCGTAACGGTGGTATCGCGCTCGGCGATAAAAGCTTCAATGGCAATAAAGGCGGTACTCGGGTCAATTCGGCGGACGGGTGAGGGCACCCACATATCTCCTTCGCCAAAAACGGGCAGGTTTTCACAGCTCTTTTGCTCCCAGCTTTGCCCGCCATCCGCGGTTCGATAAAGATAGAGCGATTCGGTTATAGGCGCGCTACCGGTGATGAAACCGATATTTTCGTCCATAAAGGTGATGCCATTTTTGATGCCTGAGCTGGGTAAAGTGCCAGGTTCTTGTCCGGGCTCGTGGCTAAAGACGGTTTCCCAGGTTTTGCCGCTGTCGGTGGTGTGGTGCACGGCAACGTATTCAGAACCAGCTCCCACGCCAAGACTGGAGAGCATAAAGCCTTCTGTGGCACTAATAAAGTAAAGTGCGCCACCGGGCATATCTAGTTTGTTGGTTTCCCAACTCTCGCCACCATCCCTGGAGATAAACAGCAGACTTTTTTCTTCTGGTCGGCTAAGCATGATATAGCCTGTTCTGCCAGAATAGAAAAAGCTGGTAATCAATGGGTAGTCTCGCATTTCTTTGCTGAAATCAGGTGGGGTTACGGTTACCCAATGCTCGCCAAAATTCGTGGTGCGATAGTACTGGGTTTTGTCAACGTTCCAAGCCCAGCCTTCACCACCCAAAAAGATCTTGGTTTGGTAGATGGGTCCCAGGTGTCTAGGCGTGTGAGTGGGTTGTTTAGCAGGCGAATCGGGTGCCTTGGTTGACACCTTTGTAAGGTCAGGCTTGCCAGGTGTTTCGGCAGGCGATTTTGGCTTGCAGGCACTTAGTAAAAGTGTAATCAGCAAAATGATGATGAGTAAACGGCTCTTCTTCATATTCATTTCCTTTTTTTGAGGCGCATTTCTGGGTTTATTATAGCCCAGTGCAAAAAACATACCCACACATTTTACCACCACAGGCTTTTGCGTCCATTTAATGAAAAACTTGAGTCGTGATATCATCAACATAATGAATTCTGACCTACCAGTAGAAGAGATTGTGAAAGAGTTTGAAGATCTTTCACAAGTCAGCACCAGCCAAAACAAATTGCAAGAATTTTGGGAAAGACTGGTGCATTTCGGTTTGCATGATACCGCCCGGCGAATCGTGGCGATGACGAGCACCATGCTTTTGATGGTTTTGGTGCTCTTTGCGATGAACCGTTTTTTTGTGAGTCGTAGCGGGCAAAAACCTTCTGAACTTAGTGCCAGAGACGCTGTGCTTGCTCAAAAAGAAGGCTTAGGACTTCTGCCAGAATTCATCACCCAAAGCAACAAGGCTGACCACGAAGGCCTAGTCCGCGATACCAACTTGACCACAATATTGCCAGAGCGATTGCGCTCGGGCATCATTGAGCACACCATTCAAGCCGGGGAAAGCCTCTTCTCGATTGCTGCCAAATACTCTATTCGTCCGGAAACCTTGCTTTGGAGCAACCGTTACACCTTGGGTGACGACCCGCATGTGATGACTCCCGGTCAAAAGTTACTGATACTGCCCATTGACGGCATTTTGCATCGCTGGAGTGCTGGTGAAGGCCTCAATGCCGTGGCAGAGTATTACCACGTAAGCCCAGAGAGCATCGTCAATTACCCTGCCAACAATTTGAGCATGGCAAGCATCGGCGATTTTGCTGAGCCTAATATTGAACCCGGCAAACTTTTGATCATACCCGGTGGTTACGCTGAATTTAGTGACTGGCGCACACCTCGCATCACCCGTAAAGACCCTGCTACGGCAAAGAACGTTGGTCCTGGTGCTTGTGAAGGCGCTTATGACGGCGTGATTGGTGCAGAAAAGTTCACTTTTCCTGTGAGCGGGGATCCCATCTTGACAGGTTTTGACTTTCAGCCCTCGGCTAATCATTTTGGCATCGACTTAGGTGGCAAGATTGGCGACCCGGTTAGCGCGGTAGATAACGGCGTAGTGGTTTATGCCGGCTGGAATGACTGGGGATATGGTGAGATGATTGTGCTTGACCATGGTAATGGCTGGCAAAGCCTTTACGCCCACATGGCAACGGTGGATGTGGTTTGTGGCAAAGAAATCTATCGTGGCGATGTGATTGGCACGGTTGGACAAACCGGCAATGCCGTTGGCGCGCACCTGCATTTTGAGTTACGTCATGATGAGTACGGCCGCGTGAACCCATGGGACTTTTTGCAAGGAGTGAATTAAAGGTGAAAAAGTTCTTACCTGTCTTATTGAGCCTTTTCTTATTGCTTAGCGCCTGCGAAATGTTCGTAGAGCCTACACCTACCTTGCCACCGCCGATTAGCGTGGTTCATACCCATACCAACACACCCTCGCCGACTGCAACGTTTACACCAACGCCCACAGTCACGCCTACACCAACAATTGCGCCGCCCACGAGTACACCCACCATGACCTGGCGACAAAGAGCGGAAAAAAACCTCTATGAAGCCAGCCTGCGTTATCTGGCTTACACACCAGAAGATGCCGATAAAGTTGCCCAATACATAGATTTTGCCTCTGACCCTCACGAGTCTGCCAGCTCAGCTTGCGGACCTCTGACGGTGGCCATTATGCGCGATGGCGGCTATTTGCCGGCTGATGTGCCTGTTCATGACATGTGGTTGCTTTGCCCCGGTGACGCACCAGAACGACCCCATTGCGCGGGCATTGGCGATAGAAAACTGCGACGCAGCTATTTTCCTGATGAGTATTACGAGTACACCCGAGTTAAAGAGAGCATTGGCACCTACGATTGGGTAAACAATCCCTTGGAAGTGGGTGACTGGCTTTTTCTTTATGTGTTGACCGGCGTTTCTAATTACAGAGGCTTTGACCATATGTTGGTGGTGACGCGCATTGATGAAAATGGCGCGGCATATTCGGTGAACAACATCAACCATGGCGACGGCTTTGTTATCCAGGAAGAAATGCTTTATGACCCCACACGTCCTGGCGTGGGTTTATTCTATGACCTTACCAATGATTCCTTCCGCAAAGAGTTGGGCATGACCGGTACTGACGGCTTTATGTTGATCCGACCAAAGGAAGGCTATTACCCTTATATGCAAAATCCCTAAGCCATCTTATGATGTGCGCTAAGGGCATGAATGCTTAAACTTTGTTCCGCGAAGTGAGCTCTATCGTGTTAAAATAAACCTATGAGCACAGACAAAGCGCTTGATATCCGCCCGTCACCCATTGCTGGCACCTGGTATCCTGGCAATGCGCTTGCTTTGCGCGATGAGCTGGCGGGTTTCTTTAAGGCTTATGAAGGCCAACTGCCCTCGCCAGAAAACACAGAGCTGATTGCCCTGGTGGTGCCACACGCTGGCTATCGCTACTCTGGGCAAACTGCCGCAGCGGCATTTCAGGCACTGCGGGGACAACAGTTCACAAAAGTGGTTGTTGTTTCACCTTCACACCGTGCCTATGCTGACCCACTACTCACATCCGGGCATGATGCATATCAAACACCATTGGGCTTGCTTAAGGTTGACCATGAGGCATTGCGATCACTAAACGCGCATCTTCAACAGCAAAACCTGCAACTGAGCTCTGTTCGTTTCGATCAAGAACATGCTTTAGAAATAGAACTGCCCTTTTTACAATATCAGCTTGGTTCAGACTTTGACCTTATACCGATGATGATGCTTGACCAAAGTCAAAAAACGGCTTTGGCTTTGGCACAAGCGCTTTTTGAGCTGATTAAAGGCTTTAATCCGGATGAAAAAGTGCTTTTGGTGGCATCCACCGACCTTTCCCATTTTCATCATCAAAGGGTCGCAAAGCAACTGGACGAAAACTTTATCAAGGCGCTTGAAACCGGCGATATACATCAACTTTATCAAGCACAAAGCGCAGGTAAAACCGAAGCATGCGGTTTAGGACCCTCTGCTACAATTCTTGCCTTGAGCAAACACCTGGGCGCCAATAGCATTAATATCAGCGACTATCGTGACTCTTCCTATGCCAATGCAGACAAAAGCTCCGTGGTTGGCTATGTTTCTGCTATCATTAGGCGTGAGGACAAAAAACATGTCTAAAAACCGCCCTTTATTGAGCTTATTCATTTGCCTTGTTGTGATGATTCTGGCGATCACGGCTTGCGAACCGGTTTATGAGGGTCGCCCAACCGGCATCCCCACCCAACAAGCCACAAAAACCATCACCCCAACGGCATCTGCCACACCCACCGAAGCGCCAACGGTAACGCCCACGCTTACCATTACCCCTACCGATACGCCCACGCCCATCCCCAGTGCAACGCCAACTGACACGCCCACAACCGTGCCCACTCGCGAATCTGGGATGATAGATTTGAAAATTGGCGAAAACACCACCGTGGATTGGGGCTATCATTACCTGACCCAAAACAACAAACGCGAAGACGAGAGCCAGTTTAACCTTTCAGCTATGATGGCATTTCAACTCATTGATCGCGGTATTCACAGCGAAACAATCACCGTTTTGGGCAATGAAATCACCGTTTACTATTTGCGTGCCAGGCATGCTTTCAACGGCGAAATGCTGGATGTGAAGCTGGTTTTAACGGGCACCTTTGGAAGCGATGTGGCTATTGAAGCGATGCCCGCAGACGGTTCTAACTTTGTGTACTACCGCACCCAAAACACAGATGTGGCTTTTGAGCCCTGGAACATCGAACGTGATTGGAACCTGCCCCACGAGCAGCGTAGCGATTTGTTCCAAGCGCTCACTTTGAGGCAGTTCCAAGTGATATTGGAAGATTTACCCAAGGATTTCCTGCTTTTTGCTGAACACCCGGTTATTATTGAGCCCGAAAAATGGAGTCAAGTGCGCATTGATATGGAACGCATAAGTGCTTCTGGCGCGCGCTTACATCCATTCTTTGCCTTTAATGAATTCGACCAACTCGTTGGGCAAACCAGTTTGTCCAGAATTTTGCAACAGTTTTTTGTGCACAACGCGGATATTCCCGGAGATATGCGGCGGAACATCCTGTTTTCGGCTGATTATCTCTTGGTGATTACACCTTAAGTGGGTTAATAGTGAGTTCTTTCGTTGATGTCAGTATCAACATAGCCCAAATTGATCAAAGTTATTCATATCGCGTGCCAACCGAGCTTGAAGGTGAATTGAAGCCGGGGCACTTGGTCATGGTGCCTTTTGGGCGTCAATTGGCACAGGGTATTGTATTAGGCTTTATTGACAAGCCAGAGGTCGAAGAAGTAAAAGATGTCATCCAGCTTTTGGCGGATGATGTGGTGCTTACCGCGCAACAACTTGAGCTGGCGCAATGGCTTTCTGTGGCAACCCTGGCGCCTCTGGGCGCTTGTGTGGGACTGATGATCCCGATTGGGCTTTCCCGTCGGGCGGATGTGCTTTATAGCTTGCGGGAGATGCCCTTAAGTGATGAGGTATTTGCCACTTTTTCGCCTTTGCAAAAGCGCATGGTCAACCTGCTCAAAACTCGCGGACCCTTGCGTGGCGCGCAACTAAGTCACGCCCTGCCCAAACTGGATTGGCAACGTCCCATGGCGCATTTGCGCGCTAGCGGCTTTGTTAAAAGCGAGAACGTTTTGCCACCACCACGCGTTAGCAGCAAAACAGTGCGCAGTGCTGCTCTTTCAGTCCCTGCTGAAACGATCGCTATGCTTGACCCGATCAGCCTTGGCGCGCAAGATAATACCCGCAGCCGACGTATGGCAGTCTTGGAACGATTGGCTTCTGACCCAATGCCCATGGATTTTTCATGGATTTACGCGCAAACGGGTGCCAATTATGCAGACCTGAGCCTGCTGGCGGATTTAGGTTTTATCCACTTCAAAGAAACCGAAGTCTGGCGCGACCCTTTGTTAGACTATGAAGTCCCAGATGCCCTTATTCCTGATCTCACAAGGGATCAAAACACCGTTTGGGAGCAAATCCTCCCTAAGTTAGCGGATAAACAGGCAAAACCATTCTTATTGCATGGCGTAACCAGCTCTGGCAAAACCGAAATTTACATGCGCGCTGTTCAGGAAGTGTTGGCAAAGGGCAAACAAGCATTGGTTTTAGTACCTGAAATTGCGATGACCCCGCTCACAGTACGTCGCTTTATGGCGCGTTTTCCCAATCAAGTGGGTATTTATCACTCTAAACTATCTGATGGCGAGCGTTATGACACTTGGCGACGTGCCAGGCAAGGCGACCTAAAGGTCATCATCGGTTCGCGCAGTGCCTTGTTTATGCCATTGCAAAATCTGGGTTTAATCGTGATTGATGAGTGTGATAATGACTCATATGATGAAACAGAGCGACCACCTTTCTATCATGCGGTAGAAACCGCGGTGGCTTACGCGCGCATTTGCAATGCCCGCCTTATTTTGGGCAGTGCCACACCACGGGTGAGCCAATATTACAAAGCTGAAAAAGGCGAATGGCACCTTTTGCGCTTGCCACGTCGCGTTGCAGCACATCTGGAACACAAAGCCAAGCCTGAGGTCAAGCCATTTGCCGATGATGAAACAGCGCCCAGCATGCCACCAGTGCACATTGTGGATATGCGCCAGGAGCTCATCGCCGGCAATCGCCAGCCTCTTTCGCGGGCTTTGCGCCAGGCATTAGTGCAATGTTTGAACGCCGGAGAACAAGCTATCCTCTTCCTCAACCGCAAAGGAAGCAGCACCTACGTTTTTTGTCGTGAGTGTGGTTTTGTTTTGCGTTGCCCGCGGGATAACGTTCCCCTCACATACCATCGCTCTCGCCGGGCTTTGCTGTGCCACCAGTGTGGTTACACACGGCAAATGCCCAAAACCTGCCCATCCTGTGGCAGCAAACAAATTCGCCAACTTGGCATGGGCACCGAGCAACTTGAAGATTTGGTCAAAGAGGCTTTTCCACAAGCACGCATTTTGCGGTGGGACGCTGAAACAACCCGCGAAAAAGGCGCGCACGAACTCATTTTGTCCCATTTCAGCGCGCATCGCGCAGATATTCTGATTGGCACCCAGATGTTGGCAAAAGGGCTGGACTTCCCCAAAGTCACCCTGGTGGGCATCATCCTGGCGGAACTTGGCTTAAATTTGCCCGATTATCGGGCAGGTGAGAGGGTTTTTCAGGTCTTAACCCAGGTTGCTGGAAGAGCTGGGCGCAGCCCATTGGGTGGAAAAGTAATTATGCAAAGTTACCAACCGGAGAACAGCGTCATCCAACTTGCCGCCGGGCATGATTTTGACACTTTTTACCGCCAAGAACTTGCCTATCGTAAAGAATTTAACTACCCGCCTTTTGGTCGCCTGACCCGTTTGGTTTACCATCACCGGAATCAGAGCAAAGCGCAAAGCGAAGCCGAGCAAATGGCAGCTATTCTCAACGAAAAGATAAGCGCCATGGGGCTAAAACGCACTCAAATCATTGGTCCAGCGCCTGCCTATTACGAAAAGCTTGCCGGGCAGTATCGCTGGCAGCTTGTTTTGCGTGGACCAAACCCAAATGTGCTCTTGGAAGGGCTCAATTTGCGGGACTGGCGTGTGGAGCCCAATCCGCCAGATTTGCTATAATATAAGGCATTATCAGCACTTGATTAAGGAGAAGGATGCAAAAAAGAAGGGAAATAATAAGTTGGACCGACCTAACTCGTTTGGTTGACCATCTTATCCCCCAGTTTGACAAATCTTACAGCTGCATCTTAGCCGTTAATCAAGCCGCCATCATTCCCGCAAGCTTAGTGGCTGAAGCGATGGGTGTCAGGCATATTTTCTTAATCTCTGTTCATTTTCCCTTGGACATGCAACTAAACCCCGGAGACCCGTTGTCAATTGAGTGGCCGGTTTTTTCACAATTTCCTCTGGCTGAACAATTACACAGGCATGAACTGCTCTTGCTAAGCGAACATTGGCATAGCGGCCGTGAGGTTTTGGCTTCGCAAGCACGCCTGGAGCGCGAAGGCTTTAGTGCCGATTGCGCTGCATTGCACTTTGACCCAAGCGAAAACCGACTTGAAGGTAGTGTTCCTCGTTTTTACGCGGCACGCACGGTTGCGGAAATCATTTACCCCTGGCAAGCCAGTACCGGCTTTTATCCTAAAATGGTGGGTCATCTGAAGTGACAGAAACAGAACAAGCACGACCCTTGCGCGCGATTGACGCGCTCATTTTCAACGTCTATTACTTTTCAGTAAACGTTCAAACGCTCACCTTGGTGCCGCTTTTGATGCCCATTTTGGTTGAACGTTTTTTGAATGCGGATATTAAAGGTAGCGCGCTGGGCACTTTGCGCCTGGTAACGCTAATGATAAGCCTCTTGGTGCACACCCTGGCGGCTCAACTCTCTGACCGTTGCACCAGCAAACTTGGTCGGCGCAAACCTTTTATGCTGTTAAGCCTGTTTTTGGAAACCCTGGTTTTGCTTGGTTTGGGTTTGACCATTAGCTACATGAAAGGTAGCGGAACCTATGCCATGGTTTTCACAACCATCACCCTGGCAATGGTCTTTTCAAACCTTGGCTTGGGACCGGCACAAGCGATTATCCCGGATCTTGTGCCCCAAGAAAAACACGGCAGGTTCGCCGCTGTTAAGTCGCTTTTTGAATTGCCGCTACCGGTCATTTTTGTTGCGTTTACCATCGCTAAACTGATTAGCCACAACCAATTTTGGGGCGTCATTTGGATCCTTATAGCCGTAAAAGTGGTTTCGGGGCTTATCACGCTTTTGATACCTGAAAAGCCAATTCTAAGACCCACGACAAGTTTTGATAAAGACTCCATTTTGCGCCTGGTGGCGATGACACTGGCCTTTACTGGCATCATCTTGCTGCTTGGGCTTGGCGCGCGTTACGCTCTGCCCATCGTTAAATCCATGATGACCAACAGCAGCCACTTCAAAATACTGAGCGCGGCTTTTGGCATCTTTGCCATGGCTGTGGCGGTGGTGATGGGTGTTGCCATTTCAACCCGACTTAGCCTTGGGGATGAAACGCAAGGTCGCAGGCGTTTTACATGGTGGGTTATAAACCGTTTGGCATTTTTGGTGGGTGCCACAAACCTGGCGAGTTTTGTGCTTTACTTTTTGCAAGAACGTTTTCCACAACTTGCTGGCGAGGCAGCCGCACGTCCTACTGCCATATTGATGACCGTGGTTGGCTTAGCCTTGTTGTTGGCAGCGCTTTTGGCTGGTTGGCTCACGGACAAATGGGGACCAAAACCTTTGCTTTTTATCAGCGGCTTTTTGGCTTTTGGGGCTAGTGTGATGGTGGTGCTTTCTGATTCCCTGTTTGTGGTTTATGCAGGTGCAGCGGTGATTGGCATTGCTACAGGTCTGTTTTACTCGGCGAACTGGGCATTGGGAACGCGCATCGTGCCCCGCGATGAAGCCGGAAAATGGTTGGGCATCTCAAACGTTGCCGGCGCTGGTGCCGGCGCGGTTGGCGCATATATCGGCGGACCAATTGGCGATAATGCCGGTTACGCGGTGCTTATGTTGGTGTACGGCGTGGTCTTTTTGCTCTCAACCCTGGCTTTGTTTGGCATCAATCCTCAAAAACAAGACCTTGTTCCTAAAAAATCCGAGTAAAGCAAATGTTTTTGCTTTAGGACAGGATGAGTTCCAGCTGTGATGAACCACTTGAGTCTTTGTTTACCTCAATTCGATTAGGGAATTGGTCCTTTAGCTCTTCGATGTGGGTAATGACTAATATTTTTTCAAAGTCGTTTTGAATCATATTAATGGCTTCGATGAGCAATTGGCGACCGCGGGCATCCTGATTACCAAAACCTTCATCAATCACCAAAGTTTGCAGTTTTGCGCCAGCCCGCATGCTAAGCACGCGGGAGAGGGCAAGGCGAATGGCAAAATTGACCCTGAACGCTTCACCACCAGAAAAGGTCTCGTAGTCACGGGTAGAAGAGCCATCGCTGATGATGATATCCAGCGTTTCACGCTTGTCATCGCGCTTTTTGTCTTTGTATGCGCGTTGCGTGCTAAAGGTGATGCTCATTGTATTGTCGCTGAGTTTGAGCAAAATCTCATTTGCCTGGGCTTGAAGCTCCGGCAATGCTTGCTCAATGAGCATAGCCGGTACGCCGTCTTTGCCGAATGCCGTTTCGAGGCTGCGCAATAAACCTTGCTTGTGACGCAGGGCTTCTTGTTCTTCACGCAATTCACTTTGACGCGCGCGTTGGGCGTCCAAATTGTGCAAGAGCTGTCGGGCAGCTCCCAACGAACGTTGGAGACTTGCCTCAGATTCTTTTTGGGCGACAAAGGCGTTTTGGAGGCTGCGCAAATCAGGTAAGCTGGCTTCTTCGGCTGCCAGTTCAGCCGCGGCTTGTTTAAAGCTGCTCTCTTGTGCGTAGCGATCCTTTTCAGTGCTCTCAAGTTCGCTTTCAAGTTCAGCAAGACTGAGTTTAATTTGCTCCACAGAACTGCGCGCTTTGCCCAGTTCATAGTAGGCGGCTTCTGCTTCGCGTGCCAACACTTCGTTGCGGCGTGCGGTTGAATGGGCTTCGGCTTCGTATCCCAGGGCGGCAAGCTCTTTTTCGATTTGTTGAATACCTACCCGCGCTTCAGGCAGGAAAGAAGAGTCTTTAAGTTGTTTTTCCAAGGCGATGATTTTTGGCGCTTGTTCGGCATCAAAGGCTTGTTTTTGAGCATCAACTTGGGCTAAGATCTGTTCCAGGCGGACTTTTTCGCGTAACAGGTTTTGCAAGACACTTTGATTTTGATTTCGCGATTCTAAGATGTGGTTTTTATGCTCCAGTTCCTGGTTTGCCTCATCAAATTTCTGCTTGTTTCCTCGCCACTTTGCAGCTAAGGATTTGCCTTCGCCTTCAAGCTTTTCAATAAGGTTTTGTCTGTGCTCTGGGCTGAGGGCTTGGTCACAGAAGGGGCATTGCGCGCCCTCAACTTTGGCTACCTTATCTTGCCGTTCTTTGAGTTCTGTCATTTGGAGGTTCAAAGTGGCGTTCTCAGATGCCAGGGTCGATTTTAGCGCGATAAGCTCGGCGATGTCTTCTTGCAGGGTCTCACCTTGAGCCAGGTCTTCCTGCAGCTTTTCAATTTTAGGCAAAAGCTCATCCAGTTGCTTTTGTAAAAGCGTGTTTTGAATGCGTGTTTTCTCTAAATTCTGGCGTTCATTCAAGAGATGTTGAAGACTCTGCTCAAGGGATTGTTGTTTAAGCTCAACTTGCTTCAATAATTCCTGGCGTTTGCCATCCATTGGCTTGAATTGTTCGTAAATTTTGTCAAGGGTCTCAAGTTTCGCGCGTAAGGTCTGCCAGCTTTGGTAGTCTTTTTCAATTTGAGTAGCATTTTCCAGAATCTCATTAAAGCTGATGAGTTGTGACTTGCGTTCATCACGACGTTGTAAAGTGCTCAGGAACTTCGCATTGGCGCGGTTAAAATTTTGCTCCAAAAGACCAACAAACTGCTTTTTTTCATTCAGCTTATCATGTCGCGCGCGTGCAGTATCAAGCTGGGCTTGCAAAACGTTTGATTCCGCGTTTGCGAGCTTCAATTGATCTTTGAGGCTCTCTAGACGTGCTTTGCGCTCTTCTTCCTGGTCGAGTTCGGTTTGAATTTCTGCTAATTTCGCCTCAATAATTTCGAGGTCCACGCGCACCTGCTTGCTTCGCGCGCGACTGGCATCCAGGTATTGGTCCCACTGATTGAGCCCCAAGATGCTTGAAAGGATGCGTTTGCGGTCAGCTGGTTTATGGGTGGCGAATGAATCAGCCTTGCCTTGAAGAAAGAAAGAGGCATTCACAAAAGTTTCATAATCAAGGCGCAAAGTGCGCTCTATTTTGGCGTTGGTTTGGCTTATGCTGTGTTCAGTGAGTGTTTTCCAACTGGCTAGTTCTTCTTTCGCGTCAGGGTTAAAAATGAAGAAATCCAGGTTACTGCCTTTGCCCCGGCTTATCGAGCGGATAATGCGGTAGGTTTGCCCTTCATATTCAAAATCGAACAAAACCTCGGCTTTATCACTCGCGGCGTTAATCAGCGCCTCATCGGATTTACGCGCCTTGCCATAAAGAGCATAGGTGATGCCATCCAGCACGGATGATTTACCAGCACCATTGGGACCGGAAATGCATGCCAGGTTGAACTTGGTGAAATCGAGCTCAACAGGTTTACGATAAGAGGTGAATCCAGCCAGGGAAAGCCGTTTTGGTATCATGAGAAGTACCCCATTCGCTTAAGGTAGTCATCGTCGCTCATGGCTTGCTCATCCTTTCCAAGCAATTCGTCCCAAAACTTTTGGTCATAACGTCGGGAGCGGATGACAATGGGCATCTTTACACCCCAGCCCAAAAGCAAGGCTTCTTGTTTGGGTTGCAACTTAGCCAGCATCCCTCGCAGGGCGGACCTTCCCGAAAGTCCTGAAAGCACCGCAGCGATATCGTCTTCATCACCGAGGGACGCCGAGATTCGTGTGCCCAGCTGAGACATGACCTCATCATAGATTTGTGAAGGTCGCTGGTCAATAATCAATAGTGTGACGTAATACTTGCGCATTTCACGCGCGATGGTGCTAAAGATGGTTTGGCTTGCCATTTCGCGGTTGAGCAATTTATGCGCCTCTTCAACGGCAATGACCAATGGTCTTGGGGCATTGTTTCCTTCGATATGATAATTGTCGGTCATCTTTTCCCATTCCTGGCGGATTTTTCGCGTGATCAGGTTGGTAACCAACAAATAGTCAATGTCACTTTCATACTTACCAAAAGAAAGCACAATATGTTTTCCATTTTGTAATAAGTTGACGAGGCTATCCAAGACCTTACTGGCGGTTTTGGGAACGATGTAATCGCGGTTAAAGAGCCTTTTGAGTTTTGAATGTAATGTGGTTGCCGCGATTTCATGAATGTTGGCGTTTTTTGCCCAATAAGCAACGCTGTCTTCGGTGGGATATTGTTTGCCATTATCATCGGTATAGGTCGAGCCGGCGCCGGTTTTCATGTTCATAAAAACAGTAAACCAATTCTCTTTAAAATCGCCGTAGAGGGCATCTAAGGTTGCCGGCGTGGTGTCGGTTAGGCCTAAAGTTTGGGTTAGAAGCAGGATATCTTCGGGCATGATGTCGCTGTGCGCGATTTCAAGGTCAAAGTCAGGTTGCACACCGCGGATGGTTGTTTTACTTCCAAGTCCGACCAGCTTTACTTTGCCTTTAAACTTACCTGCCAAACCTGGTGCCGGCTCGTTAGTGTCTGAACTTGTTGAGTCCAACCCATATTCATTGTGCATATCAAAAATGAGTGTGGATGCGGTGTCTGCCTTAATCAAGCCAGCCAAAATCATCCGCGCCAGCCAGGATTTACCAGAGCCGGTGGTGCCAAAAATACCCGCGCTGCGTTTGACGAAATCCTTTAAATTTAAACAAACGGGATGACCCTGTTCGCGGGTTTCACCCACGCGGAAGACAGTTTTGCTCTCTTCACCAAAAATCTCAGAAATGTCCACTTCGTTTGCAAGGCGCACTTCGGTATGGTGATCTGGCACAGTTTTTACGGGCATGAGTTTGCTTTGCAGTTGGCTTTCTTCTGCCCAGGCTTTGTATTCAGGCGAGCCCGGTTCGGGTCCAATTTCGCGCATGAGCGTGGGCATGACCGCCAGGTTGGTAAAAAGGGTTTGCTTGTTGAGGATGGCTGCCAAAGCGGGGTCAAAGCGATCGATGTTGAGTTGGTTGGCGTATTGCAGGTCAATTGCGCCAAGTTGCAGGTCGGTTACCAATCCATAAAAACGCCAAAACCCACTATCGATCACCACAAAGGCGCCACTTTGAACTTCCTGGGCGGACACGGTGAGGCGTACTTGCAGGTTGGCTTCAAGCCCACCACCATAAACAAATCCAATTGGTGTGTTTTCTTGTGGCTTAGTTTGTTTCGGTTGATCCATTTGTCACCTCATTCCATTGCCGAGAGGGCATCTAAGACAGTGCTCAGGCGTGGGTAATCATCACGCAATAAAAGGACTAAACGTTCGCAGGCATTGGCGTACCAGGCTTTGTCGCCAAAGGCATCATGCGCTCGTCGGGCATGGCTCAAATGGCTGATTAAGAGCTCTTCAACGGGCATGTCTTGCGAGCGCAAAATATGTCGCAAATACGCTTGCTTGCCACCATGACTGGTAAAGGCAATCAGCTCTTGGTCATCACAAAGGTAAAGCAAATCAAGGCTGAGAGGTGGACGAGGAGGTAATTGATGAAACACTTGCGTGTTGCTGGCATAGCCTACGGTGAGCACTTCAATTTCAACCGGTAAATTGCGGTTGTGCCTGTTGTCTTCGGTATATTCTGGCGGGATGCTTACACCGGAAGCCAACTGGCGCACGAGCCCGTCATCGCTGATGCTGATGCGTGTGATAAGCCCGTAAACCTCAGATTGGTCTTGCAGGCGTACTTTCACCAGGGCACCCAGTGCGGGCGTTTCAAGCTCTTTCACACGGCATCCAGCCACAAATTGGCGGTTGTCCGCGCGTAAAAGCTTGCCAATGGGAATGGTTTTCATTTCGTTCATGCTCACCTCTTGGGCAATGATTTGATTGTTTGCTTGTGTGACATGGTTCCTCTGGGCAGGTGGTCAATATCCAGCCTGGAGAGGAGCAGGTCTTCCACTTCGTCATGCTCTACCATCATCACTACGGCAAGTTCGTGGGCGCGATGGAGCACATAAGGGTAAGGTGTGGGATCAAAAACTTGCGCGTCGCGATACAACGCGGCGTGCAGTAAGTTAACTTTTTGCGTGTCTTCTGCCATCCATGCGGGAAATTCAACTCGTGCCAACCAGGGTGCCTCTGCATCGCTGCTAACATTAAGCAAGAAAAAGCACAGGTCTTGCGCATCTGGTTTGTTTTCGCTTTTGGAAATAGCGTAATAAATAGCTGAGCGTTGACCGGGTGCTAAACGTTTTTCAAAAAGTGCCAGGTCGCTTACCCCTTTGTTGGCGCGTTTTTTGGCATCGTAGGGTCGGTATGGGTCATCCTTGGTCTGAGCGTAAAGGTCCAGCATGCGGTTGATCATTTCCGCGCCGGGTTTGTCAATATAGCCGGCGTTGATCACGCCACGCGCTTGCATTTGCTGATCAATCCTTTTGCTTTGCTCTTGTACTTTTTGGCGACGTTCCCCGCTTAAGGTGGGACCAGTGAAGACCTTGAGCGGTCCATCGGTGAGGGTGATGGTTGGTTTTTGAGGATTGGCGGGAGAAGCTTCAAGCAAAAACTGGCGTTCCAAAAGGTCGCGGTGCAGGGCAACTTCTTCTTCGCCAATCAGCGTGCCATCGCTGGTGTAGAGCTGATCCTGATCGAGGAGCTCAGTAAACACTTCTTGTTTTGGGGCTTCGCCACTGCCGTGCTCAACGTGAATTAATCCGATATTGATTAAACAGAATTGCAAAGCGCGATGCCGACTGGGGTTGATTTGTGAGCCATCTGCCGCAATTAAGCTGTATTCCGCCGGGCAGTCTGGCAAAGGAAAAGTGTCTAAAATTGCCTCATTCCCGGGCATGGCGGTGTACAGGCTTGAAGCCTGCCTTTCCACCCTGGCAACTGCCTCACGCACCGCGTCTTGTTCTCTTGAAGCCTGCTCAATTTGTTCAGTGGCGTTTTTGAGGTTTTGTTGGGCTTCTTCGAGCTTTTTCCGGGTTAAATCAGCAAATTGATCGAGGTTTTTATGAATGTGAGCATAGTTTACGGGCATAACGGGTCCTTAAACATAAAGGCAAATAGCTAGACCTATTATAAGCTAAAGATTTGCCATAAAATGGAACATTTCGACGATAAGATTCGTTATCAGAGTAGCAAATTACATATCTTAAGGAGATAGAGATGAAAAACGCTAAATGGATGCGGATTCTTGCCGCAATAATGATTGTTCTTGTGTTTGTTACCGCATGTGGTCAACTGACCGCGTCAAATAATTCAGAGTCAAAGGTGGAAAATGTGAATTCAGTTCGAACGCTAACGATTACAGGTCATGGGCAGGTTACGCTAGTGCCCGATATTGCCCGTGTTAATGTGGGCGTTAACAGCAGAGAAGCAGATGTGACCAGTGCAGTGGATGAAAACAATAAGCTGGCTAAAGCCATCACAGATGCATTGGTGAAAAAAGGCGTTGAAGTAAAAGACATTCAAACTGCCAACTTCAATGTTTATCCAATTCAGCAATACAACAATATGGGTGAGCAAACTGGCGTGCTCTATTCGGTTGATAATACGCTTTACATCACAGTGCGTGATCTGAAAACACTCAGCGAAGTTTTGGATGCTGCGATTACCGCTGGCGCCAACCAAATCAACGGGATTAGCTTTGATATTAATGAACGTACGGAAGCCCAAAATAAAGCCCGCGATTTAGCTTTGAAAGATGCCGAAAACAAAGCGAAGGATGTTGCTAAAACTGTTGGTGTAAGCTTGGATGAAATTCAAAGCATCACGATAACCAACAATTCTTACGCTCAACCCTATCCAATGTATGGCATGGGTGGCGGCGAGAAAATGTCTATGGATAGCTCAGTGCCCATTTCAGCAGGACAAATTGTGGTGACCTACGAAGTCTATCTGGTCTATCGGATCAAATAAAGACCTAAGGAAAGCTTTATAAAAAGCCTTCTAACCAAATGCTAACGTTTACCCCCTCTTTGCACAGACTGGAGGGGGTTTCTTTTATCATCACTAGCCTGTGGTGAAAATAACAAGCCAAACTTGCATCAATCGCATTGCCTTGAAAGACCAATAAAAGTGCGGGTTAATATGCTAGAATAAAGATATGTTAATACCAGGATATCAACATAAAAATAAACAAAATAAGTCTGCAATCTCACTTTCTGATTGCAGCTTGTTTTTTAACCACACTTGTTTTGAAAGGATTTGAGCCATGACCCAGCTAAACGTAAAAGACTATCGTAAACCAGATTATCCCATCGAAGATTTGTTGTTTGAACGCTGGTCGGCGCGAGCCATGAGCGGTGAAGCCATTGAACCCGACCAACTTATGCAGGCTTTTGAAGCAGCACGTTGGGCGCCATCGGCAGCCAATTTGCAGGATCGGTTTTTCTTATACGCTTATCGCGATACCCCAGCTTTTGACCATTTTTTTAGCTTGCTTGATGAGGGCAATCAAAGCTGGTGCCACAAGGCTTCGGTTTTGATTGTTGCTTTTTCAGATAGCATTCGGGCAAGTGGAAAAGCTAACAAACGGCATGCTTTTGACACTGGCATGGCGGTTCAGAACCTTTTGCTTCAGTGCAGCGCGATGGGTTTGGTGGGGCATCCTATGGCAGGCTTTAGCTATGAACGCGCCGCAATTGAGCTAAACATGCCAGAGCGCTTTAAACCACAATGCATGATTGCCATCGGCAAATATGGCGACCCCAGCGAGCTTTCGGAGTATAACCAAGGCCGCGAAAAACCCAGTCAACGCAAACCCATTAGCGAAATTATTCACGAAGGAGCTTTTGAGGAGGAGGAAAAATGAGCAAACATCCCCTGGCAGGACAAATTGCGCCCTTAGACTATTTGGTGAATGTGCCTGAGCTGGTGGCGCGCTATTACATTGATAAACCCCAAGCGGATGAGCCTTTGCAAAAGGTGAGTTTTGGTACCTCAGGTCATCGTGGCACTTCCTTGAATGTGAGTTTTAACGAGCACCACGTTTTGGCAATTAGCCAGGCAATTGCTGAACATCGCCGAACGGCAGGCATCACTGGACCGCTCTTTATGGGCATGGATGCGCATGCATTGTCTGAACCTGCCCTGTATACAGCTATTGAGGTTTTTGCCGCCAATGGCATTGAGCTGCGTTTGCATCAAGGCAATCAGTACACGCCCACGCCGGTTATTTCTCATGCTATTCTCACCTGGAACGTGGCACACCCTGATAACCTTGCCGATGGCGTGGTGCTTTCGCCATCCCACAACCCGCCTGAAGACGGTGGATTTAAGTACAATCCGCCTTCTGGTGGTCCGGCTGACACCGATACCACCAAGTGGATTCAAAATCGTGCCAATCAGATTATTGCTGGTGGATTAGGCGAGGTTAAGCGCCTCAGTTTGCGAAAAGCTTTAGCGCTTGAAAGCACCCAGATGATCGATCTGATTATGCCTTATGTGCGTGACCTTGAAAATGTGCTTGACATGCAGGCGATTTCACGCGCGGGTGTGCATATCGGCGTGGATCCTTTGGGTGGATCTGGCTTGGCATATTGGGAACCGATCGCAGAACATTACGGCTTGAACCTTGAAGTTGTAAATAAGCGGGTGGACCCAACTTTCAGTTTTATGACCCTCGATTATGACGGCAAAATCCGTATGGATTGTTCTTCGCCCTATGCCATGGCAAATCTGGTGGCAATGAAAGACCGTTTTGATATTGCCTTTGGCAATGATGTGGATTATGACCGGCATGGCATTGTTACACCCAGTGTGGGTTTGATGAACCCCAACCATTACCTGGCGGTTGCCATTGATTACCTGTTTAGCCACCGTCCAGATTGGGGCAAAAAGGCAATGGTGGGCAAGACTTTGGTGTCAAGTGCGGTGATTGACCGGGTAGCGGCACGATTGGGGCGGGTTTTGTGTGAAGTGCCGGTAGGTTTCAAATGGTTTGTGCCCGGGCTTGAAGATGGATCGGTCGGTTTTGGCGGCGAGGAAAGCGCTGGCGCGTCTTTCTTGCGAAAGAATGGCAAAACCTGGACAACAGATAAAGATGGCATCATTTTGGATTTGCTCGCCGCGGAGATATTGGCAGTAACCGGCAAAGACCCAGGTTTGCTTTATCAGGACATCGAGGAAGCCTTGGGCGGTAGTTGGTACGCGCGTTTTGAAGCCCCCGCCACAGCGCCACAAAAGCAGATTTTGGCAAAGATGTCGCCTGACCAGGTGCAAGCAGACAGCTTGGCTGGCGACCCGATATTGGCTAAACTGACGACGGCACCGTGTAATCAAGCGCCGATTGGTGGCTTGAAGGTTGTGACAGAAAAGGGTTGGTTCGCCGCTCGTCCATCAGGCACGGAAGATATTTATAAAATCTATGCTGAGAGTCTGGAAAGTGCTGACCACCTGGCAAGGATTCAAGAAGAAGCAAAGCAAATTGTGGATAAGGTTTTTGTGGGGTAAAACCATCTTAATGAGCGACAAGGATGGTTGTTTGGGAAAGTGGGATAAAAAGGAAGGTGTTGAGAAATGGATAATTACTCCAAAGAAGCAGCAAAACTTGAAAGAGCATATCAAAGAGCGTTGAAAGCTACAGAAAAAGCGCAAAAAGAATTACATCAAGCTTTGCAATTTGAAGAAGTCGAAAAAAAGAACAAAGCTAATTTGAGACAGATTGAGGCAATTGATAATATCTTACAGAAGCCTTACAAGTTGAATCCAGAGGATTACTATCGACGGCAAACCAAGGCGGAGACTTATCCAGCATTTATTTTGTCAGCCAATGACGCTATTGTCCCTACTAAGCCAGAAATCGAAAAGTATATTCAACAAATAGAAAAACCAAATGCGATATTAAGATTGTTGCCTTTTATTAAAAAGAAGTATGACCTTAAAGTTGAAGAAGCATGTAGACAACATTCTATTGATTTGGATAAATATGAAAAGGTAAACGAGGAACGAAATCGTAGAATTGCTAGATTAAAAGAAGAATATGAAGTCAAAAAGCTGACGAAACTTGAAAAAATAAAACAACATAATGAGAATGTGGCTTTACTTTTTGAAAGCTATAAGCTTGGTGATCCAGGTCAAGTAGTTGCGATTGCAGAATACGTACTTGAACAATCCAAATATCCAATTGACTATTCTAAAAAGTATAGAGTTTTATATAACCCCCAACCAAAAGAACTAATAATTGAGTATGAATTACCAGGCGTGTCTACAGTACCAACAGTACTAGAGTATAGATATGTAAAGGTTAGGGATGAAATAGTTTCAAAACCAAGACCTAAAAAAGTTGTTATCACTGAATATCAGGATTTAATTGCAGCGGTAACCTTACGTACAATTTTTGAATGCTTTTCAGTAGACAAATTTAATCATGTGGAGGTAATTAGCTTCAATGGTATGCTAACTACAATAGATCCTGCAACAGGTCATGAAATTCGACCATGTTTGATTTCCGTTCGTACTACAAAAGAACATTTTATGGCAATCAATCTGAAAATGGTTGATAAAAAAATTTGTTTGCGTAATTTAGGCGCAGTCGCTTCGCCTAGACCTGAAGAAAGCCTTGCAATCAAACCGATTGTCGAATTTGATATGTTTGACAAACGATTTATTGAAAGTGGAGATGCATTATCAGAGTTAGATTCTCGACCGAATATCATGGAGCTCAATCCTTGGGAGTTTGAAGAGCTTATAACAAATCTGTTTGAAAAAATTGGCTTTGAAACCCGCCTCACACAAGCATCGCGAGATGGTGGTGTTGATTGCGTCGCTTTTGATACAAGACCAATTGTAGGTGGTAAGGTTGTCATCCAGGCAAAGCGTTACAAAAATGTTGTCGGTGTGTCAGCTGCGAGAGATTTGTATGGCACTTTAGTCAATGAAGGTGCAAATAAGGGTATCCTAGTTACTACAAGTCATTTTAGTCAGGCTACGTATGATTTTTGCAAAGACAAGCCGATAGAAATGATTGATGGTGGCGGTTTGCTTTATCTTCTAAAGGAGAATGGTTTTGAAGCGAAGATTATTATGCCTGAAGAATAAATTTTCTTTATAAGGCAACATTTTAAACAGGCTTCAAGCCTGTTTTTACATGTCTGCAAAACCCATTAATATCACACATATCTTTCGTTAACGTTACTCTATTATCGCCTCGCTACACTATCCTAAGACATACATTAGGAGAATAGAACTATGGGAAAAATTATAGGAATTGACTTAGGAACAACAAACAGCGCGGTTGCGGTGATGGAAGGCGGCTCTCCCGTCGTCATTCCCACATCCGAAGGCTCGCGATTATTGCCCTCTGTGGTTGCTTTTAATAAAAATGGCGAAAGATTGGTGGGTATTCCTGCCAAACGTCAGGCGGTTGTAAATCCTGAAAACACGATTTCATCGGTTAAGCGCTTTATTGGTCGTCGATTCGATGAAGTTTCAGACGAACGCGGTATGGTCTCATTCAAAGTTGTCGAAGGACCAGCCGGCGACGCGCGCATCCAAATCCCTGTTACCAATCAAAGCTACACACCTCAGGAAATCAGTGCCATGATTTTGGCAAAGCTCAAAACTGACGCTGAAGCCTATCTGGGCGAAAAAGTGACCCAAGCGGTCATCACTGTGCCAGCTTACTTTAACGACAGCCAACGCCAGGCAACCAAGGACGCCGGCAAAATTGCCGGACTTGAAGTGATGCGTATCATCAATGAGCCGACCGCATCGGCACTTGCTTATGGGCTCGATAAGGTCGCCAACGAAACCATCCTCGTTTTTGACCTTGGTGGCGGTACTTTTGACGTTTCGCTTTTGGAGGTTGGTGATGGCGTGGTGGAAGTGCGTGCGACCAACGGTGATACCCACCTTGGTGGCGATGACTGGGATAACGTTATTGTCAACTGGGCAGCCGATGAGTTCAAGAAGGAACAAGGTGTGGACTTGCGCGCTGATCGGCAAGCCTTGCAACGCCTGCGCGAAGGCGCTGAAAAAGCCAAAATTGAACTGAGCTCTGTGCTTGAAACAGAAATCAACCTGCCTTACATCACAGCCGATGCAAGCGGACCAAAACACCTTTTGCTGAAGCTCAGTCGCAGCAAATTTGAACAAATGACAGAGCATCTTCTGGAACGCACTTTGATCCCCTTTAATGCGGTGATGAAAGATGCCGATATTCCGGTTAGCAAAATTGATGAAGTTGTGCTGGTGGGTGGTTCCACGCGTATGCCTATGGTGGTTGATTTTGTCAAGAAACACACCAACGGCAAAGAGCCTAACAAGAGCGTGAATCCTGACGAAGTTGTTTCGATTGGTGCGGCTATCCAAGGTGGCGTGCTCTCGGGTGAAGTCAAGGACGTGCTGCTTTTGGACGTGACTCCGCTGTCACTGGGTTTGGAGACCCTGGGTGGCGTAATGACACGCCTGATCGAGCGCAACACCACCATCCCGGTCAAGAAGACCGAAGTCTTCTCAACGGCTGAGGATAGCCAAACTGCGGTGGACATCCATGTATTGCAGGGTGAACGCCCTATGGCTGGAGATAATATGACGCTTGGACGATTCCGCCTTGAAGGCATTCCGCCTGCGCCACGTGGCATCCCACAGGTTGAGGTGACCTTTGACATCGACGCCAACGGCATCCTGAGCGTAACTGCCAAGGATAAGGCGACCAACAAGGCGCAATCGGTGACGATTACCGCGAGCACCAACCTGAATAAACAGGATGTGGAACGCATGGTACGCGAAGCTTCGATGAATAAAGCCGAAGACGACCGCCGACGCGAGTTGATTGAAGCCCGCAACCACGGAGAAAGCCTGGCTTACCAGTCCGAAAAGAGCTTGCGTGAACTGGGCGACAAAGTGGATGCTGCACAACGCAACGATGCCGATGCTAAGATTCAGGTCTTGCGTGGGGCGATTGCCGGCGACGATGTGAGCGCGATTACCAACGCCAGCAACGCTTTGAACGAAGCTATGCAAGCCATTGGTACAGCGGCTTATCAGCAAGCCCAAGGTGCGGCTGAACAAGGCATGCCTGGTCAAGCCCAACCTGAAGCGGACGAAAACGTTGTGGATGGTGAATTCACTGAAGCCTAAAACTGGCGAAGCTAAATAACCAACGCTTTTTGATGAAAGAGGGGCTTGTTTGATAACAGGCTCCTTTTTTGGTCTTCTCTATCGCACCGACTTCTAGACAAGCGCATAGGTTCTTGGATTTGATGTCCTGAATCCTTGTCGAAACACTTCTGAATAACGAATTTGGCGAGCATTAATTGTGCCTTTACGCGATGAAACACACAAAAACAATATGTCATTTCGTGATAAATAGAACGGAAATAATGTGTCTTTCCGTGAATCATGATATACTCTTAAAGAGGTGAACTGATGTTGAGACGAAAAGCTTATGACAAAATGCTTGAATGGAAGAAGAAATCTTCAGGATCATCAGCTTTATTGATTAATGGTGCGCGCCGTGTTGGAAAAAGTTTTTTGTGTCATCAATTTGCTAAGAATGAGTATAAAACTTCAATTATCATAGATTTTGCTAATATCCCAAAGGAAATTGGTCAATTAATTGAAGAAGAAAGTTATGACTTAGACATATTCTTTATGAAGTTGTCTGCATTTTTTGGTACGATTTTGCATGACCGAGAAAGCTTAATTGTTTTTGATGAAATTCAACTTTTGCCAAGGGCCAGACAGCTTATCAAGTACTTGGTTGCTGATGGGAGATATGACTATATTGAAACAGGATCATTGCTTTCGATAAAAAGAAATGTCGAGGACATTGTTATCCCTTCTGAAGAGAAGCACCTGAATTTGTTTCCGCTTGATTTTGAAGAGTTTCTATGGGCAATAGGTGAAGAAGCCACGATTCCTTTCTTGAAAGAAATGATGCTAAAAAAGAAGCCTTTAGGTCAGATGTTGCATCAAAAAAACCTAAATCTTTTTAGACAATACCTTCTTGTGGGAGGTATGCCACAGGCAGTAAACAAGTTTTTAGAAGAAAAAAGTTTTTTGGAAGTCGATGAAGTAAAGCGAAATATATTGACGCTATATCGAAATGATGTCGCAAAATATGCAGGCAGGAATCAAAATAAAGTACTGGCAATATTTGATGAGATTCCCGGACAATTATCCAAGAAGGAAAAGAAATACACGTTGTCGTCCATATCCAAGAGTGCTCGACTCCGAGAATATGAAGACGCTTTTATGTGGTTAGATGACGCAATGATTACAAACACTTGTTTCAATGCCACAGATCCAAATGTCGGCTTGGCGCTTAGTAGCGACTATAATACGAGAAAATGTTATATGGCTGATACGGGATTATTGGTAACGCAGAGTTTGCTTGATAATGATCATCTGGAAAACACATTATATAAAGAAATTCTCTTCAATAAGATAAGCATAAACGAAGGAATGCTCATGGAAAATGTGGTCGCTCAAACGCTCAGATCAAATGGACATAAGCTTTACTTTTATTCCAGAAGTGATAAGAAAAATCGAGCAAACCATATGGAAATTGACTTCTTGCTTTCAAAAAACGGGAAGATTGTTCCTGTTGAGGTTAAATCATCAGCATATAGAAAGCACTCTTCTCTGGATAAGTTTAGGGGAAAATATATAAACCGTGTTGGAGAATCTATCATTCTTTATCAGAAGGATCTGGCAGTTAGAGAAGGCGTATTACATCTGCCTATTTATATGACGATGTTTTTGTGACTTTGCAAGTTAGCTTAAAACTTCGTTTGGGGAGTTTGTTTTGGAAGAATGATTTATTATTAAAACCACACACTAAAACAAGCTTTCGAACGCTACTTTCTCAAAAATATCCAGCTTACCGCCAATGGTTGCATCCAGCACCTTGCGTCCATCGGCTTCGTAAGCTTTGCGTGCCATGGCATAAGCTACTTCTGAGGTTTCCAGATCGGGCAATTGCCAGCGAAAACCTTTGCCAAAATAGGCTGCGGAGAAGTGGTTGGGGTCATCGCCTTTGCTCTCCACAGTGGTGTTGGGCGTGCCTTTGGTGGCAAAACTATGGTCAACACCTATCAAAATGGCTTCCTTAAACCCCATATGATACGCCAGCTGCAGGCAAACGTTGGTCACGGTGGCGCCTTCCCAAACCCTGCCACGAAGGTCCGTTGCGAACTTGGGTTCAGTGTAAGTGGTGTACAAAAAGTGGGTGTAATCGTCCATCTGCAGCCATTTGCGCGCACGCCACGAGAAAAACTTGGGCATTTGCAAGGCATTAAAAGCTTCCACCGATTGTTCTACAACCAAATCGTTGATACACACCAGCACATCTGGCTTAAAGTTGAGCTCATCTGCTGCCAGAAAAATACGGTTCATGCCAATCGCAAAGTCATTTTTGAGCTTGCTTAAATCGGTGTGCTTAAGCGACGGTCCATTGCCAACAATAAAACAGCGCTCGCCCTGATGACTGTTTTTGAGTTTGCCCAGTTTCTGCCGCGATTCGCGTCTCCAGGGGTGCAAGTAGGCTTGGGGTAGCTCGGGCAGGCGTTTTATGCCGTCATATATATTGCGTGCCAGTCTTCCAACGGATGAAATTTGCGGTGTTTGATCACTCATAATGACTCCAAAACTAGAAAAGTGAAAGCTGCAAGAGACCCTCGCAGAAGCTTTTTCGATGAAAATCGGTTAAACCCAGGCTTTGAATGGCATGAATATGTTCCTGGCTGCCGTATCCTTTATTCTCGGCGAGTCCGTAAGCAGGATAACGTTCCGCCTCTTCAATCATGCGCGCGTCGCGGGCTTGTTTTGCCAAAATCGAGGCGCAAGCGATGCTTAAAGAGCGCTGGTCGCCTTTTACCAAACTATTCTGCTCAATATCCAGGTTGGGAATTTTGAAGTAGTCAATCAGGATATGGTGTGGTTTTTCGCCCAATCCATCAAGCGCTTTTTGAAAGACCAACCTTCCAGCACGCGCCATGCCCAGGGAATCGATTTCTTGCGCCTCTAGCCAGGCGATAGAACAATCCAAAGCCAGTTCACGGATTAATGGGGCAAGTGTCTCGCGCTCAAAAGGTTGAAGTTGTTTTGAATCGCGTACCCCAAAGAGTTTTTTAGCCAAGTCGGGATCGTTTGAGGGTAAAACAACAGCCGCGGCATAAAGCGGACCAGCCAAAGCACCTCGACCAGCTTCATCGAGCCCCGCCACCAAGGATTTTCCTTTGAGCCAGAGCGCTGTTTCAAACTCCAGCGTTGGCCAGGGAGGAATTAGGGCGGGATCGATGCTTCTAGCCACGATAGTGCCCTTTGCGTCTTTTGCCTCGGATGTGCCAAAGGTCGCGGAACATGCGCCAGCTGTCCTTTAGGACGTTGATGCGCGAACCTTTTTGGTAATACCAATCAACAGGCACTTCGGTAATCGCATAACCCAGTTCGCGGGCGATAGCCAAAACCTCAACATCAAAACTCCAACCATCCAGGGTTTGCAGGGGAAAAATGTGTTCCGCAGCTTGCGCGCTAAAACATTTAAAACCACATTGAGAGTCTTCGATTTTGGGCAAAACCATCATTTTGACCAAGAGGTTAAATGCCCTGCCGATAAGGTGGCGATATTCCGGCTCTTCAAAACGACGCGCGCCAGGTGCTTCACGCGAGGCAATAGCAACCGGAAGATCCAATTGGGGTGGGATAAACTTATCAAGTTCACTAATAGGCATAGATAGGTCGGCATCCGCCATAAAGCGGTATGCGCCATTGGCAGCGAGCATGCCTTCTTTCACCGCGCCACCTTTGCCAGGTTCAGCCCGGCTAATCAAGCGCAGATAAGGCATCTTGCTTTGCCATGTTTTGACCACCTCAGCGGTTTGGTCTGTGCTCGCATTCTCCACGACGATTACTTCAGCAGTAAAGGATTTGCCGGCTAGGTAAGATTGGATAGCTTGCAGCGCCTGTGGAAGGCGCTCTGCCTCGTTGTGTGCGGGGATGATTATCGAGAGAAAAGGAGTTGCCTTATTCATCTTGGCTAAGTATACCTTTTAAATAAAAAAGTCGGGGTGGTCGGACTTGAACCGACGACCTCTGCGTCCCAAACGCAGCGCGCTAGCCGTCTGCGCCACACCCCGGCGTGAGAGTGAAGTATATCCTATCGCCTTCCGAATCGTCAAGCGATTTGATGCCCCAGAAAAGACCATTTGGAAGAATAGCAAAAGAATCAAAAATGCCTCTTATTGCTTAATGAATTATGGCTTTTTAAAAATCGAGTAAAATGACTTGGTTAGTATGAGCTAACTTGCAAAATGGAAGCCTTATGTTAAACGCTCAAAGCAGAAATGAAAGACCATCTCTTAAAATAGCCTTGTACCTGGCACCGCTGGTGATTATGATTGTTTTGTCGGTGCTTTTGGCGCAACACCCAAAAAGCACAGAAAAATGGGGCGTATTTAGCTCGGTTTTTTTAGGCATTTTTATTGAGGCTGTTCCTTTCCTTTTGTTGGGCACGATTGCATCAGGTTTGGTTGAGGTCTTTGTTGACAAAGACAAGCTCAAAAACTTTTTCCCTAAGTCTAAATTTCTAGCCGCGCTTTATGGCAGCTTTTTAGGGCTGGTTTTTCCGGTTTGTGAGTGTGGCGTTGTGCCATTGGCGCGACGTCTGTTCAAAAAAGGCTTGCCCATCCCTACCGGCGTGGCTTTTTTGTTGGCAACACCGGTTATTAATCCCATTGTGCTTTTTAGCACTTACAGTGCTTTTGGTTTTGGCAAGGTCTTTTTCCTGCGCATTGCCTTTAGTTTGATGATTTCCCTTGTGCTGGCTTTGGTTTTTTCAAGTGCTGAGAAGAAAGAAGATGTCTTGCGGGATAACGTAGTGCAAGCTTCTCAGGAAAACCATATCGACCATGACCACGAGCATGCCAGCTGCGAAGATGATCATTGTGCCTGTCATGCCCATGTTGCCTGCGATGTCGATCATTGCCACTCGCACATTGGGTATGAGCAAGGCATGTCCAATAACATTTGGCGAAAATTGCGTCAGGTTTTGGAAGTATGTTTGGATGAGCTTTTTGAAATTGGGCGTTTTTTAATCATTGGCGCGCTGATTGCAGCCCTCATGCAAACTTTTGTGCCTCAGTCCATGCTTTTGAGCCTGGGTCGGGGTCCGTTCCTTTCTGTGCTTGCCATGATGACCCTGGCTTTTGTGCTCTCCATTTGCTCTACGGTGGATTCTTTTGTGGCTTTGGGTTTTGTCAATACTTTTAGCCTCGGGTCTGTGCTGGCATTCCTTGTGTATGGTCCGGTGGTGGATATCAAAAGCATTTTGCTTTACGCTCGGGTCTTTAAAACACGGGCAGTGGTTTGGATGCTTGTCATCATCACTTTGATGTCCTTGGTGCAAAGCGTCTTTATGAACATTTTAGGAGCTAGTTAGCGATGAGTAACAAGACCTTTCGCCTTATGCAAAGCCTCCTGGTTTCCGCTTTGGCAGCCTATTTAATGCGCTTGCTGGTTGGCGGTAAACTGAACAATTACATCCATCAACGCTTTACCTACCTGATTGTGATTGCTATTCTTTTGTTGCTTATATTGGCTGGGTTGGGCTTTTTATCCCTTGGGCGGATGCCATCCGCAAAAACCAAAATGGCAAGCTTGCCACTTTATATCATGGCACTTCCGGTCATTTTTGGCTTTTTCATTCCCATCAAACCGCTTTCAAATGAAGCCTTGCAGTCCAAAGGGGTCAATATGGGCGTTGCGGATTTGGCGAATCAAAGTGAGCAGGACTTAATCCCATCAGAAATGCGCACCATTTTAGACTGGGTGCGTTTGCTCAAGGCCGAAAATGAAACCCCAAGCTTTATTGGTCAAGAGGCAAAAGTTGTTGGCTTTGTCTTTCTTGACCCAAGGTTGGAAGCGCACCAGTTCGCCGTCGCGCGTTTTGTGATTGCCTGTTGTGTGGCAGATGCCACCGCGGTTGCCATGGTGATTGACCTTCCCGACCAAGACCTGCCTCCAGAAGGCGCCTGGGTGGAAGTTTCTTGCACGATGGACATTATAAACGTTGAGGATGAAGACATTCCGCTCATCCACGCTACGCAAATCAAGGTGATTCCTATCCCTGACGATCCCTATTTATTCCCATGAAAAGATTCGATTGGCTTGCTCTGATACTTTGCGTGTTCTTATTGACCCTCCTGGCGGGTGTACTTTTTTATGACAAGTTCCAGCCAGTAAAAATGTCATGCGGCGAGCCAGGGCAAACCCAAATGGGCACCCGTGGTTTTGTGGCATTTCAGTTTTCTAAAGCTGTTGATCGCAATCGCTTTGAAGCATTATTAAATGTTGAGCCAAAGATTGAGGCTGAGGTGATTTGGGCTAATGATACGCATGCCCTTTGGCGGTCTAATAGCGTGCTTGAGCCTGGACTGAAGGTGGCATTTTCTTTTGAAAAAGGACGACTTGGCAAGGATGGAGGAAACTTAAAAGCCGAGGCTTGCCAGTTTGAGGTTCATCGTCCCTTGGTTGCAGTCTTGAATGATGAGGGTGGTTCTTCTAATCTCTATGCGCTTGACCCCTATGGCAAAGATTATCCTCGCCAGATTACCAACCATGAGGGGACCATATTGGGGTTTTCTGCCTCACCAGACGGAAGAAGACTGGTGTTCTCTTTGACCAATGAGGTGGGAGGAGCTGACCTTTGGCTTGTTGGGCGGGATACAGAAGCCAGCATTTTGCTCGAATGCAAAGAAGACATGTGCGTTTCGCCTGCTTGGTCTCCCGACACGCTTAACATCGCCTATACCAGGCAAAGTGCTGCCTTAGAACCAAATTCTCCCAAAGGTGCCCCACGCATTTGGCTGTATGACTTTACAGTTGGTAAAACCGCAGCACTCTTAAAAGAGCGACAGCATATTGGCTATGGCACGCAATGGTCGCCTGATGGCAAGCATCTAAGCACTTGGGACGGCAGCAACGGTGGCTTGCGCGTTATCAACCTGGACACGCAAGAACGCGTTTTAGTGGAATCTGGCAGCGGATATTTGGGAACCTGGTCTGCAGACAGTCAGAAACTTTATTTTAGCGATATGGTTTTAGTGGACGATGAATATTTGAGCGTGATCAAGGTTTTTGACATTCAGAAGCCCAATGAAACAGAGCTTATTCTTGCCGATGATAATCACAACGCAAACTATCGCAATCCGATAAGCAACCCCGCAGAAAACCGTTTAGCCCTTTTAGAGCAAGCCAACAGCTTTAGCCCGGAAGGAAGCATTGCTTTGTTTGAACCTGAAAGTGGCATGCTTAAAAAGGTTCATCAAAAAAGCCAACAAATTATCGGCGGCATAGAGTGGTCGCCAAACGGTAAAGATTTGGTTTTTATGGCTTTTGCTTTGGGAGAGGTGAAACCCTTGTATGAAATTTGGTTCTTACCAGAAGGGGCTCGCGAAGCCAGAAAAATTGGTGAAACATTTCGCCAGCCCACTTTTATGCCATAAGCCTTGCTTGCATGACAGGTGCTAGCTAAGGCAATCTTTACGAGTATTAGAAATTGGGTCCGATTTCTAGTAAAATAAACCTAAGTAAACAAAGGCAGCACGAGAAAAGAAAGGATATTCCAACATGTATCAAAAACTTATCATTATCGGCAATTTAGGACGTGATCCAGAAATGCGTTATACACCAGACGGCAATCCCGTTACCAGTTTTACCGTTGCCACAAGCCGCAAATACAAGGACACGGATGAGACCACCTGGTTCCGTATTTCCGTTTGGGGCAAACAGGCAGAAAATTGTAACCAGTATCTTCGCAAAGGCTCACGGGTTTTGGTTGAAGGTCGCTTGATTCCCGATTTGCAAACCGGTGGACCAAAAGTTTATCAAAAGAATGATGGTAACTGGGGAAGCAGCTTCGAAATCTTCGCTGAAACAGTGCGCTTCCTGACCCCTAAATCTGAATTTAGTGGTGAAAGCAGCGGTGGTAGCGATTTCATGGATGATGCCATGGAAGACGATATCCCGTTCTAGGTTTTCTTATGGCGGAAATTAAAAAGATAACCATCAGCGTTCCTGAAGATCTTACGGCGAAGTATGTAAATATGTCTTACATCTCGCACACGCCGCAGGAGTTTATCCTCGACTTTGCGAGCTTGTTACCCGGCATTAAAGAGCCTAAAATAAACACACGACTTGTGTTTTCGCCACTTGGCGCGAAACTTTTGGTGCAAGCTCTTAATGAAAACTTGCGACGTTATGAAAACACTTTTGGCGAAATAAAGATTCCAAGAGGACATAGCTTAGCAGACCAATTATTTAAAACCAGTGGACCAAAGGAGCCACCAGCGGAGGGGTAAAATGCAAAATTTAGAAAAGGTTTGCGAACAAATTCGAGACGAGTTTAACGCAAAAACGGAGGTTCGCGAGCAAGCCTTAAAAAATGCACGCGAGTTGATTCGAAGGGCATCTCTTGCCATTCGTGCTATCCATCGGGATGATTTGGATGTGGCTGAACAAGAACTTCAAGCTGGCCAAGCGATTGTTGATTCTATTATTAACACCTTAAAGCCAGAACATCCGGATCTTTATTTCACTGGATACACACAAGATGCGCTTAAAGAGTTTTGCGAAGCCAAGCTTACCGCGGCAATCCTCAATGATAAACCTTTACCCAGCCCGGCTGAACTGAGGGTTGAATTACCTGCCTGGCTGAATGGCCTTACCGAAACACTGGGTGAGATTCGTCGCCGATGCCTTGATATTTTGCGCACAGGCTATACTGATGAAGTTGAGCGACTGCTCTCGAACATGGATGAAATATTCACCCAATTGGTTACGATGGATTACCCGGATGCCATCACCGAAGGTTTGCGACGGCGCACTGACCTGGCGCGCGGCATTATTGAACGTACCCGCGCAGACATCACCACCTCTTATCGCCAACAAAAATTGACGGAAAAACTTGACGAGTTTTATGATACGCTCTCGACACATATGCTGAATCACAAAAAAGCTTAAGTTTTGTATAGCTTCAAGAAGACAGCCCAAGGAATGGGCTGTTTTTTATTAATTGCTTGAATGACAATTTCAAATGAGCTTTGCTCAATTCATCTCTCTGATAAGGCTTGGTGTGATACTATAATCATGAGATCTTATGCGTGTTATTAAAGCTTCCGAATTAAACACTTTTTTGTATTGTCAAAAGGCTTGGTGGTATCAGTTGCAAGGTGAGCCATCAGCTAGTCAAGCCGCAATGGAAAGGGGCACCCAAAAGCATGAAGGGCATGCCCGTGGAGTCAAACTTATTCCGCTGTTGGTTGGCTTGGCATTTTTACTGCTTTTAGCCGCTCTAATTGTGTATTGGGTAGGTAAATGATGCCTTGGTTACTTCCACTTATTCTGGCTGCGCTGGCGATAATCCTCTTGCTCATCGCGCTTAAGCTCAAAAAAGCAAGCGGTTTGCCCAGTGGACGAGTGGTCTACGCGGATACGGATCAACTGCAAGCTTTGCCCAAGCCTCTGTTTGACCCGGATCTGAAGCTGGTTGGTAAACCAGATTATGTTATTCGGCAGAGGGATGGCTCGCTTGTGCCGGTTGATTTTAAGAGCATGAACGCGCCATCCAAACCTTATGACTCACATGTTTTTCAGGTTTTGGCATATTGTTATCTCATTGAGCAAACCCACAGCCAAAAACCCAGCCACGGACTCATCCGCTATTTGGATAAAAGTTTTGAAGTGCCCTATGCTGACGAAGACAAGGCAAGCTTCTTGGAGCTTATTAACGCCGTTCGTGAAACCGAAAACGGCACAACAGCACCTGGTCGATCGCACCAGCAAGCTGCGCGTTGCAAAGCCTGCGGTTACAAAGACATATGCGACCAAAAACTGGCATAACAGTGAGGCAAGCTCACCAGAAAAGGCATGGTGAATCGCATCATAAGCTTTGCCACAAAATGTGTTTGACACCCGCCATAGAAACAGGTATCCTTATTCGCGTTGGGCGGGACCGGCGCGGCAGAGCCCTGCGAACCCCGTCAGGTCCGAGAGGAAGCAGCGGTAAGGAGGTTTCTCTGGGTGTTGCCGGCAAACCTGCCCAACATTTCGTTAACGAGGCATAAAATGACAGACGAGCAAAAGCCAACCACAAACGCAACTGCTATTCCACAGGATGATACGCCCACAGTTTGTTCTTATGAGGGCTCTAATTACCAAAAAGTTTTTTGGGATACTGGTGAGCGACGTTATGAAGATGCGGCAGAAGAAGTTGCCTTAAAACGCTTGATGCCACCACACGGCAAGCTTTTGCTTGAGCTTGGTGCCGGTGCTGGCCGCAATACGCCCCGCTACGCCGGATGGGACCGGGTTGTGCTTCTGGATTACTCGCGCACGCAACTTTTACAGGCGCGCGAACGTTTGGGCGATTCACCGCATTACATCTACGTGACAGCTGACATCTATAAACTGCCTTTTGTGGCAGGTTTATTTGATGGCGCCACCATGATTCGCACCTTACACCATCTTTCTGATGCCCAAACCGCCTTTGCCAATGTGCGCCGCGTGTTGGCTAATGAAGCCGTCTTTATCCTGGAGTTTGCCAACAAACGCAATCTCAAAGCCATTGCGCGCTATTTATTTGGCAAACAAAAATGGAATCCCTTTTCTAAGGAACAAGTCGAATTTGTGGCACTCAATTACAACTTTCACCCAAAAACCGTGCGCAAATTGCTTAAAGAAAACCAATTTAAGCTCGCAAAGCAACTGACTGTATCTCATTTTCGGGTGAATGCCCTAAAACGACGCATAAAACACGAAACCTTGGTCGCCTTGGATTCAGTTTTGCAACATACCGGCAGGATTGTGCAGCTGAGCCCAAGCGTCTTTAGCAAGGCTTTTGCAATTGGTCCAAGCCCGCGTGTGGATGAAGGCGCATTCTTTGCCTGCCCCATTTGTGACACTAGCCTGCCTGAAGCCGGGCAAAGCCAACATTGCCCGGGATGTAATCATCTTTGGGAATACCGCGACGGCATATACGAGTTTCGCACCCATCCGGAAGCTTAATACAAACACATCAAAAAAGTCAGCCTAAAAGCTGACTTTTTCCTTTTAACCCAGCCAAAAAAATTAGCTTTTGGAAATATCGCTAACGATTTCTTCGGCGACTTTTTGATTCTTCTTATACCAGAACCAAAGGAAGTACATCAAAGTGGAAATGGTGTATAAAACCAGCGTGATTGTGAACGGTGGTCTAAAGCCATGCTTTTCCTGCAAGATGCCACTGATGGTGGGGCTAAACGCCCAGCCAAAGTTGAACGCCATGCTGTTTAGGCTCGCCAGCATTGCGCGGGCTTCTGGCTCCACTTGTTCCATGGCAAAGGTTGAAAAAATAGGCCCGCTCATGTTCATCAGGGTCAATCGGATGTAATAAGCGATGACGGCAAGCTCAAAAAATGGCGTAAATCCCAATAATGCCAGAAAAGGAATCGACAAGGCTTGGGTCAGAACCACAACTTGTATCTTGCCAAAGCGTTCTGCCAGCATTGGCGCAATAATCAGCCCAAAACCCATTGCCAAACTACCCCAGGCAAAAATAACACCAATTGAAGCGTCAGATTGCTGATGCACGTTGCGGAAAAACACATTCATAAAGGGCATCACCATGCCGGCACCAATTGAAGTAATCAGGTTGGGCAGGATGAGCTTCGTAAGTTTGCCTGGCGCGCGTTTAAAATAGCTAAAAGGTGCGAATACTGAGTAGGTGGCTTGTTGATCTTTACTTGGCTCTTTCATCAAGAGTGCCGGGATGACGGAAAGTAAGGCAAAAAGCACCACAAACCACAATGCCCCACTATAAGCTTTGGTGTTCATGGCACTTACCAAAAGCATCCCAGCGAAGAAGCCGGGCAAATAGCCTCCAAACCATTCGCCAATGGATGTTGCCGTCATGCGAATGCCGGATGAAAAGCTAAACAGGTAGGTGCGTTCGGTTTCATGGCTGTTTTCCATCAGGAAAGGACCCGATGCCACCACAGAAAGCGCTTGCGAAAGGCCTTGCACAACACTCATGGCAAGGAACATGGGCACTGATGGCAACAAAATCATCATGGTCATGGCGATGACAAAGGCAAGATGACTAAGGATGAAAGCGTTTTTGCGGGCAATCTTATTCACCAGGTAGCCCATTGGCAATGCGGTAAGTAAGGTTGTTAGGCTACGGGCGGTTACCAAATTGCCCAAAGTGGCTTCTGTGTAACCCTGACTGAGCACATAAAAGTTAAAAAGGAGCTGGTTTACGCCACCGGCAAGACCAAAAAAGAATGTCGACCAAAGGAAATATCTCGCATTGGGGCTAAATGCTTTTAGGCGCGCAAGATAGGTTTTGAAAGGGTTGCGGCTAATATTTAGGTCAGCTTCATCAGGCTCGACATCTTGGCTTTCAAATGTTTTTTTCAAGGCTATATCCCATGCAAATATCGGCTTAGTAGGTCATGCATGGCGTCAACGCCGTCATATCGGGTGGCAAATTGGCGTTCGCCTTCCTGACTGATGATGATATGCACCAGTCCGGCAATGCGCAATTCGTTGAGGTGATGGTTAACTGTTGGCGGTCGCAACCGTAAAGAGCGTGAAAGTTGAGAAGCCGTTTGTGGGCTCTGTGCCAAAAAGCGCATAATGCGCAGTCGGGTGGGGTCTGCCAAAGCTTTTAAACCACGCATCAGGCTGTCTGGCACGGGGTCTCCGGGGATGATGGCCATGTTGTCTGGTCTGGCACCATAAAGGATGATGAGATGGTCCCGATCTGTGCGATTGGAGAGCATCAAAGGTGCTGCCCAAAACGAAGGTGCCAAATGCAAGGATTTGGCTTGCTCAAGTTCGCTGTAACGCACGCCGGAAGTAAGCTCCTCAAGCAATAAAGGTAAACTGAGGCTGCCCGCGCGCATCTGTGCGTAAGACTGGGCTTGTTTTAAGGCTGGCAAAATGCGCTGCTCTTCTTCGGCGAAGAAGTTGTCCACATAAGCCATAATGGCGGTGAGGTAGAGATCACCAAATTCTTTTGGGTTTGACCAGATCGTATAAAGGCTTTCCAAATAGCGCGGATGGTTTTTGCGGTCGATATTGGTGGTTTCTTCAATCAGGATTTCGCGCTCGGCTTCAGTCCAGGCTTTATTTGGGCTGGTATTTTGCAAAATGTCACGATAAGCGGGTAACATTTTGTCAAAATCACTCAGCATTTTTAGCCTTTTGAGCGGAGGATAATGGCTTAGCGCATGAATAACGCTGGCTGAATTTTTGTTTTTGACAGTCATTCCAAAAACAAACCGAATGGGTGTTACCAAGGCGTTTCGGGCATGTTCAAGCGTTTGGCGTAATTCCGGATTCAAGCGGGAGCGTACGCCAGCTGCCCAGTTTGCCCGCAAACTAAAGCGTTCTGGGTTGTGGAGCACATAAAGGCTAACGAAAAGATCATAAGCCGTACCAAATTCCCAGTTGATTTTTGCATCTTTGAACGAGTTCATACTGTGAACCTCTTTTAATCTTTTGCTTAGATAGTTGTCTAACATGCAACCGGTGTTAGTTATACCATTATCTAACTTGAACGTCAATTTTAAGCATTTAACTTTGAACAAAGCTTGCATTAAATTAAAACCCCACAAAAAAACATCGTTTCGGAATTGAAGCAGGTTTTGGATAAGAAATTATTAAGAAAAACCAAAATAATACCGCCCAAGTCCTGATAAGTGCGTTACAATAATAAAGTTGGACATGATCCAAGCAAAAAACAAACCCTATTCAAGGAGGCAATTTTGAAACATCTCTTAACCGGAGACGAAGCCGTAGCTCGTGGTGCCTATGAGGCTGGCGTGCGTTTTGCCGCTGCTTACCCTGGTACCCCCAGCACAGAAATACTTGAAAACATCTCGAAGTACAATGACGTCATCAAAGCCGAATGGGCTCCCAATGAAAAAGTAGCTCTTGAGACGGTCATTGGCGCATCCATCGCCGGCGCTCGCGCGCTGGCCGCTATGAAGCATGTTGGCTTAAACGTGGCTGCTGACCCCTTCTTCACCTTCGCTTATATGGGCGTGAGTGGTGGCGCAGTGGTCATTACCGCGGATGAACCCGGCCAGTTCTCTTCGCAGAACGAGCAGGACAACCGCAACTACGCCAAAGCTGCCATGGTGCCTATGTTTGAGCCATCAGACAGCCAGGAAGCCAAAGACATGCTAGCCGATGCTTTTGAAATCAGCGAAAAACATGATTTGCCTGTGCTTTATCGCTTAACCACGCGTGTTTGCCACTCCAAAAGCATGGTTGAGTTTAAAGACCGCGTTGAAGTGCCCATCAAACCATACGTCAAGAACATCAAAAAGTATGTTGCCGTACCTGCTAACGCGCGTGTGATGAAAGTTAAGCTACAAGCCAATATGGCGCTGCTTGAGGAATACTCAAACAACACCAAATGGAACCGCGCTGAGTATGGCGATACCAAAATTGGCATCATTTGCTCGGGTGATTGCTATCTTTACGCACGCGAGGTTTTTGGTGATGAAGCTTCTTATCTAAAGCTCGGTTTCACCAATCCCTTGCCCGCAGAGATGATTAAGGATTTTGCTTCGAAAGTTGAAAAAATCTACATCATTGAAGAAAACGATCCTTACATCGAAGATTTTGTTCGCGCCTTGGGCATTGAATGTGACGGTAAAAACATCTTCCCGCGCAATGGTGAGATGTTGCCCGAGGTTATCCGCGAAGTAATCTATGGCGAAAAGATTGAGGCTGATACAGAGCTTGCCGAAGCCCTCATTGGCAGACCGCCAACCCTCTGCGCTGGCTGCCCCCACCGGGGTTTCTTCTATGAATTAGGTCGCAAGCGAAACGTGATGGTTTCTGGCGACATTGGTTGCTACACCCTGGCATCTGGCGCGCCTTACAACGCTATTGAAAGCACCATCTGCATGGGTGCCAGCATCAGTGCCGGACACGGTGCGCAGCAAATCTTTGACACCATCGAAGACAACAAAATGCGCGTGGTATCCGTTTTGGGTGATAGCACCTTCTTCCACACCGGCATCAACTCTTTGATGAACGTGGCTTATAACAAGAGCAACACGGTTAACGTGATTCTCGATAACCGCATCACCGCCATGACCGGTCAGCAAGAAAACCCAGGCAGTGGTATGACCGTGCAAGGTGAAATCACCGAACAAGTCAACATTGAATCGATTGTAAAGGCTTTGGGGTTCCACAACGTGCGCACCATCAACCCGAATGACCTCAAAGAAGTTAAAGAAACCCTCAACTGGGCACTTGAACTTGAAGAGCCATCAGTCATCATTACCCGTTGGCCATGCGCGCTCAAGAAAATGCACGAATGGGACCTTGTTGAGTTCAACAATCCCTTCACCACACAATATGAAGTGCTCGAAGATGTTTGTATCGGCTGTAAAGCCTGCACCCGCACGGGTTGCCCGGCAATTGTCTTCCAGGTAGAGAAGAAAAAATCTTCCATTGACCCTTATAAGTGTGTGGGTTGCAGTGTTTGTGCGCAAGTTTGCCCTGTGGATGCCATTCAATTGAGAGGAGCCTAAACATGACTAAAAACATTTTACTCACTGGTGTTGGCGGACAAGGAACCATTTTAGCCAGCCGAATTTTGACGCTCGGCTTGCAAGATAATGGCTATGACGTAAAGATGAGCGAAGTGCATGGCATGTCCCAACGCGAAGGACCTGTGCTCACCCACGTGCGTTTTGGTGAAAAAGTCTGGTCGCCGGTTGTCTCAAAGAAAAAAGCCGATATCATCATCGGATTTGAAGAGCTTGAAGTGCTGCGCAACCTTGAATATCTGCGTGACGACGGTCAGGGTGTGGTTATTTTGAATCGTGCCCGGGTTAACCCGATTGGCGTGCTTTCGGGCAAGGATGTTTACCCACCCAATATTCAAGAGCTCATCGAAGCCCGCGCAGGTCGCTTGATTGCCTTGGATGCCACTGAAGAAGCGGAAAAGCTTGGTAACCCCCGTGCGATGAACATCATTCTTTTGGGTGTTGCGCTCAAAGCATTGGGTTTGCACGAGGAAATTGACTGGAATAAAATCATCGCGGAAAACGTACGCGAACGCTTTGTTGAAGTTAACCAAAAAGCGCTCCAGTTAGGCATGTCGCTGGTTTAGAGCCTTTTGCTCAAAACCTTAACAAGACTTAGAACAAAAAAAGGCTGCTCACATTCTGAGCAGCCTTTTTGTTATCTTTAAAAACATCTTACCGTGGGATGTTCATGGGCATGATGATGTGCTTGAAGCTCTCATCATCCACAGGGCGCAACAGTCCGGGTGTGTTGGCGGCGTTGGTTTCCAGGATGACCGTGGACGTTTTGATAACTTCAAGGGCTTCACGCAAGTAACGGATGTTGAAGCTAATCAAAAGAGGCACGCCTTCAACCGAGGCATCCACAATCACCTCAGAAGAACCGGTTTGCTCAGAGTTGGCAGAAATATCGAGTTGTGCCACGCTTTCGCCGTCTTCACCGGGTTGAATGTCGAGTCGGGCGATGTAATTACCTTCGCGCGCGATAATCTCGGTTTGCTTACAGGCTTTGAGTAAATCACCGGTTGAAAGGACGGTTTTTGTTTTGAAAGTTGGTGGGATGATGGCGTTGTAGTTGGGGAAGTTGCCTTCAATCAATTGTGAAACCAGCTCAACATCTTTGAGGTGGAAAATAACTTGTCCGCGTCCGGGTGGGAAGGTCATCTTGAGGGTTTCATCGCCGTTTACAGCCACGCGAGAAAGTTCCGAAAGCGCGCGAGCCGGAATGAGCGCTTCGAGCTTTTGTTTGCCCATGCCAACCATGGCAGCGCGCGAAATGGAGATGCGATAGCCATCTGTGGCAGCCATCTCAAGCACCTCATCCTCAAAACTCATATGCACACCGGTGAGGTTAGGGCGCGAATCCTCGGTGGATGCGGCAAACACAACCTGCCCAATCATCTCTTTAAAATTGCCCACGTTCAATGGAATTGCGGCGTCAAGATCCGGCGCGGGCATGGGCGGGAATTCATCTGCGCTAATGCCTTTGATGTCGGTGTTCAGTGTGCCACATTTCACGTTGAGGGTTTGGGTGCGGGTGTCCACGCTAAGGATTACGTCCTGGCTGGGAAGGTTGCTCACCAAGTCAGCAAAGGTACGTGCGGGAACGGTTAGCCCGCCTTCATCTTCCACACGGGCGTCGATCCAGGCACTGATGCCCAGCTCGAGGTTGGTGGCTGAAAGGCGCAAGCGTCCCCCATCAGTTTTGATGAGAATATTCGAAAGCACAGGCAAGGTGGAACGTGGCGTAACCGCGCGTTGAACCACTCCTACCCCATGTGCGAGTTGACTTTGTTGTACGATGGCTTTCATAAAATCCTCCGGCGTGATGACTTTTTAACTCAATTAAGTATACCATTATTTCCTAAAAAACCGCTTATTGACGACGACAGCTGTCTAAGATTTGAATGGAAAAGGGCAGACTTAAAAGCGACCCCAACTTGGTGTGGCTGAGTAAGAAAAAACAATTGGGCACTTGTAAAGGACTGGTGAAACGGGATTTTTTGGCTTAAAAATGCCCTTGATGGCTCTTGTCCCTGATTGGAAGAAAAAAGCTGGCTCGTTTTTGAGCCAGCTTTTTGGGATCTTGTTAAAGGGAGATTAGTCTTCTCTAAGGATTATCGGGAAGAACAGATCGCCGTCTATGGGTTGCGGGGTTGGCGTTGGGCTTGGGCTTGGTGTTGGACTTGGCGTTGGCGTCAGGCTTGGGGTTGGAGTCGGATTACCTTCGGCAACGGTGAAGTAAATTGCCGTGGGTATGCCCCATTTACCGGAAACGTCCTGTCCTTCCATAAAGAGCATATGTCTACCAGGGGTTAGCCCATTAATATCCAATGCGAGGGTGGCATCCACCTTTGGACCGGTAAAGTTGCGTTCAATGATTTTGGGGTTGGCGCCTTCAATCCAGCTGGGTATGTCAAAACTGTAGCGAATAGCTTTAATTTTTTGAGAAGGGACACCTCCCGCAAAACCACTATAAAGCGTATCGTCAATTTGCACGGAAAGGACCATTGGCAGGGTTGGGTTTACCGGTCTGGTCGGTTTGGTAAGGAAGGTGACTTCGGGACCATAGGTGTCCATGTAAGGTCGGCGGGCGAGTTTGATGCCACGCAAGAGGGCGGGTTTGTTGTCAGGCCAGATGTTGCTCTCGAAAGCGGAGCAACCTTCATGGAACGCGTTGCCCATTTCGAAACAAAAGGCAGGCACACCCAGTTCGCCATAAGCAAAGTCATCCGTGGAGCCATCTGTGGGATAGAGCTCGGTGGATTTTTTGGGGTCGTATTTGTTGTAATAAGCGAATTTGTAAGCCAAGTGCTTGAGTTGGTCATGGTTAGGGGCATTGTTATTAGTATAGCCCCAAGGGAAAAGGACCAATTCGGAGTAGCTGTGCAGGTCGAGGAACATGCCGGTGGCGGTTTCAGGCGCGGGGTCCAAGGGATTGGGTCCGCGCTGGTCTTCAAAAATGCCACGCACGTAAGTGGTGATGGCAACCGTTTCGGGTTCGGAACCAGCTGAAGTGCCGGGATAAGTTAAGTTACATTGGTCGTTTGACCCGGACCAAACAAAGGGGTAGTTGCGGTTGAGGTCCACGCCGGTTTGTCCATAACCTCCGGTTTGACCGGGGCAGTGGTTGGCGTTCATGTTTTTACGTTGAGAATAGGTGTGGTTCTCTTCGTCTTTGGCACGTCCATCTGGGTTGGTGACAAAAACCAAATGCACACGGGTGTAATCTAACATCCAGGTGATATCCGGGTCGGAGCCATAGTTTGCCAAAAGATGTTCGGCGAGGCGCAGGTTGGCTTCGGGTGGAGTCCATTCCCGAGCGTGAATGTTGCTCATGTAAAAAGCATCCGATTTCGGGGTTTCAGGATTGCTTTTATTGGTAATCAGGAAGACCTCAATATCATAGCCTTCTGTACCGCCAGAGTTTACCTTTTTCCAGCTGTCGCCAATATCGATGATTTCAACCAGGTTAGGGTACTGTGTGGCGAGCTCAGCGGCACGGGCGTAGATTTCGGTGATCGTGCGGTAGCAAGGATAACCAGGAATACCACTGACTTGGTTGGGTAAGGCTTTGACTTCGCGGTTGATTTCAATCGTGTAAGGATAGTCCACTGTCCAGTCGTAGCCATCTTTTGCTAAGGCTTCGCGCGCGAATGAATCACTGAAAATCTTGACCGTTTGGGTGTCATGATCGACTTCAACAACGTCATAATGGTCAGCCAGGAACTTGAGGCTATCGCGGTCCTCAAATGGAACAATGAGCACCTGGCGGTCGGGCAAGGGATTGTTAGCGGTGGCGGATTGAGAACTTGCCAACATGCCAAAGATCATGGCAACGGCGATCAAGATGAATAGAAAACGCGTAGGTTTTTTTGACATAAGTCTCCTTGGATTTATACGGTTTTTAAGAACACAAACGAGGGCTGTTTTGGAAGCACACCCACGAAGAGAAATTCTATCTTAAATCCAGCATAATGGGGTAAAGTCTGGCATGCGCGCTTCGAATAGAAGCACACAGCTAATTAAAAAATGTGTTTACTCAAAGCAAATAGCAAGAAAATAGCCATTTTTCATCAAAAAAGACACAAATCGTAGAGTAAGCGTAGGTTTGGCGTCAAGTAGAATGGGCTGTGAGCATGTATTATAGAGGTGAAAGAACGATTTCTCTTCTTCTCCTCCTTAATACTAAAGTGCTGCGGTCGGCGTCTGCGGCACTTAGTGTTTTAAGGGACAAAGGGTTCGGTAGCCATTAATCACTTTTTGACTTATCGCTTACTCAACCAAAGCTGTTTGCCATCACTGCTGATTTGCAACCAATCATGCTCTAAAACCGACACAAATTCAGCCGGGCAATCCTCCAGGTTGGCGGGCTTGCCAAGCGTGGTTGCCAACATCACCTGCGCACATTGGCTGGCATGTTTTGCTTCGCCAATCCAAACCGAAAGGTCCTCCGTCTGCCCAAAATGTGTGGCAGGCGCGTAGCTGATGTGAGCAATGAAACCCTCATCTTCAACGCTAAGCCCTTGCAAGCCGATATCATTAAGCACAAAAGAGATTTCGCCAGAGTCCCAGCTGAGTAAGTCATCCTGGTTGAGTTGCCTTTGAGGGATTATCTTGGTTTCAAAAACGCTATAAAGCGATTGAGCTGAGCGCGAACTTTCGGGGTCACAAGCCCACAAAACCTCGGCGATGTTCACTTGATGTGCCAGGCTATGAAACCCGTTCAGATCTGCTTTTTTGCAAGCCGGTATGAGTAAATAGGCGATTTCTTGGTTGAACGGTGGCAAGGCTTTTGAAACTTGCTCGGTCAGGCTTTGCGCGTCGCTGCCACCACCACTTAGGACATAATCACCCCTGGGTATCCGAATCAAGACAACAGGCGTTTCGTTTTTGCCCAGCACGCGCAAGCTCAATTTGCCATCTGGTTTCGCAGAAAGATGCGTTGCAAAAACAATGCAGAGACTTGCCATCCCTAAAAGTGCAAAGGCAGGTTGCCAAAAGGCGGTGTTGTTTGATTTGAGGCGTGGACGGAAAACTACAAAATACAACAAAACGTAATAAACTGCCAGCCATATAGCGCTAAACTCTGGAAGCTGCCAGGTTTTGGGTGCCAAACCAGCCAAAAATTGCACCACCATGTTGGTGTATGCCACAAACGGCCAGCTAAGCCAGGATAAGAATTGACCCAAGGCGACAGAAAACAATCCGCCAATTAAGGCAATCAAGCCCAAAATCATAACCAAAGGTTGCACCGGTAAAATAAGCGGGTTGGCAAGCAGAAACAACCAGGAGATCTGCCTGAAATGATAAATGATGAGTGGCAGAACCAAAACCTGAGCAATCAAAGTGATGAGGAAATATTCGCTCAGGATTGCGGCAATGCTTCGCGCTCTTTCTTCGCTAATGTGGCTTTGCAGTTTATCTTCCACCCAGGCTTGCAAAGGTGTGGCGAACAAAGAAAGCGCCAGGGTTGCCATCACCGAAAACTGAAAGCCGATATCCCAAGGCAGATGTGGGTCGATAAGCACCATCAAAAAAACGCTTAAGCCCAGGCTGTTGAGCAGATTGCCCCGCCGGGCTATGCTGCTGCCAAAGATGGCAAATGCACTCATCACAAAGGCGCGGGTAACCGCAGCATTGCCTCCCACAAAGATGGTATAAAGTAGCAGCACCGTAATGGCAACAATGCTACCCCGCATTCGTCCCATGCGCCGCCTAAGCAGCATACTGACCACACCAGCCAGGACGGCCATGTTGAAACCGGATATAGCAATAATGTGTGATGTGCCGGTTCGGGCGTAACTCTCGGATAATTCCTTTGAGAGCCCGCTTTCATCGCCCAGCAAAATGCCCCTCAGCAAAGCGCTTTCCGGGTTAGGGAAGTTGTTTTGCAAGACTTGTGCGCTGCGAGCCCGCAATTTGTACAGGCCATGCAAAAGCCAATTGCCATTAGCCCTGCTCAGCAAGCGAACTGAGCCAAACTGGTTCATGGCATACACCCCTTTGTGAAAAAGATATTCGCGATAGGAAAAGGAGCTGCCCTCTGGCGGTTGGGTAAGCTCGCCATAAACGCTGATGCGGTCTCCGTAGGCGTAGTCACTTCCGATGGGTACTTGAACCAATAAATACCCGCGTAAAGATTGTGCGCTTTGATCCAATTGCAAGGCATTGATGGATTCGACACGCAACGTAAGATCAATCGCATTGCGGTTTTGACGTGGCGGTTTGATGACCATGCCGGTGAGGTTGACCGTGCCTTTGTCGTTGTAGTAATTGATGTATTGGGCTGTGTTTTTGGGCAGGCTTAAGCTGTAAAGCATCGCGCTGAGGCAAACCGTTGCGAGAACCAGAAAGATGGACAGTTTTCGGCGACTTTTTTGAAGCGTTTGGTGGATGAGATCGGCGATGAAACCCAACAAACTGATAGCTGCGCCAATCAACCAAACTTGATAGCCGGGTTTGAAGCTTTGTGCCAAAAAAGGCCCGGCAACTGCAGCCACGCCTAACCAAAAGAAAGGCATAAAAGCCGGTAAACGGAGTTGTTTTGAGAGCGGTTTTTCAGCTTTGACGCTTGCCTGTGGGTTTGGTTTGGGTGCGGTCTGAGCCATGCTATTGCGCGCGACAGGGTCTAAGGTGAGGTGGTTTCAAGCTTCTCATCAAGAGGATAAAAGCTTTGCAGAAAAACCTGTAGATTTTGCAAGGTATGATGTGCCATTTGTGCCTTTATGGCGAGCCGATCACCCTCAAAACATGCCGTAGCAGCCCTGGTGTTTTTGCCATCGCTGATTGCCAGCCAGGTTGTGCCAACTGGTTTTTGTGCTGTGCCTCCGCTTGGTCCGGTGATACCACAAAGCGCGATACCGATATTGGATTTAAAAAGCAGGCGAACGCTTTGTGCCATTTCGATGACCGTGGCTTCGCTCACTGCGCCATGTGTTTCGATAGTTTTGGGGTCTATCTTTAGGATATCTTCCAAAGAGGGATAGGAATATGCGACAATCGAGCCCATAAACATGGCTGAAGCGCCAGGCTGGTTGGTAATCATGTCTGCAATCATCCCACCCGTGCTTGTTTCGGCAATGGCGATGGTTTTTCCCCTGTCTCGCAATGACTGTGTGATGCTTTTAGCTAAATCCTTATGGCTCATCGGTGCTTTTATTCTAGCCTAAAAGATGTTTAGTGTGCGCTGTTTTGGGTTCTTTGGTTTCGCTTCCCAAACACCGCTGGCAAGAAAGGGAGAACCAGGATGCAAACCGCGGCGAAGGCAATGAAAGTCCATTGGAAGCCCGCAAGATCCGAAAGCTTCCCACCCATTGCCAGCCCGATGCCTTGACCCACATTGGTAAACGCCATCAAAATCGCGAACATCGAAGCCGCAATGCGCGTATCGGTTACCCCCATGCATAGCGCAAAGGTAATTGTTTGGGCTGTGCCATAGGCAACACCATAAAGCACCACCAAAGCCACCGCGAGATTTAATCCCAGTTGCGTGCTCGTTAATGTCGCCACCAAAACCAAACTTATGGCAACCATCGCCAACATGATATAAGTGGCGATGCGATCACCCACCTTTTTTATTAACCCAGAGCCAATGAAAGATCCAATCACTATACCTATTCCCCACAATGAAGTAATCATGCCCGCCTGGGTAAGCGAGATTTTAAAGGTTTCCACTAAGAAGGGATTAACCAATTGATTTGCACCAACAATGACCAAAAAGACCAATAATCCGGCTATGCCAACCGCATTAACCTGCCAACGTTTAAAGGCTTTGAAGGCTGACCAATCGAATCGGGCTTCCGTATCCTTTTCAGGCTCTTTGACGCCAAACAGAAAGAGTGCCGGCAACAGCGTGAGCGCAGCCAGCGACCAAAACACGGCTTGCCAGGACACTTTATCGGCTAAGATACCCACAGCCGAAGCGGCAACTACCGTACCCACAGCGCGACCGCCAACCATCCAAGCCTGAATACGACCATGCTCTTCTTCTGGCGCGGTGTCCAGTGCCAGCCCGTCGGTGCAGGTGTCATAAAGCGCCATACCCAATTGCAGGAAAAAGGCCATCGCCACAAATCCCCAATAGTACTGTTTAGGGTTGACGAAGGGCACAAAAATCAGTAAAAGGAATTGCACCGCCAGCCCAATGTAAATGTAAGGAATGCGGTGTCCTTTGCCAAACAAGTTGACCTTGTCACTGAGCATGCCCAAAAAGATTTTGATGACGAAGGGAATCAGTGCAATTGCGCCAAAAATGCCAATGTCGGTCAGGGTTAGCCCTCGCGATTGAAGGTATAAAGCATTTAGCGAGGCGAAATAGCCCAAAATGGTGCCTTGGGTGAAATAAAGTGAGCCGAACATGAGATAACGCAGGGTTTTATTCTGTGGCATAGTGCCTCCAAGGGTAATGAATAATGGTTTGCTTAAGTATAGTCGACCCTTCTCTATTTAATAGCGGAATTCGTGCGTTTTGAGAGAAAGTCAAAGTTATGAGGTGATGAAAAGGCAATTGATAGACACCTTTATTAAGGAAATTAGGTGGCTTTTCCGTTACAATAGAGCCATGAAACTCATATATAACAGCTCAGAACTTGTCACAACCCTTGGGGGACCTCAACGAGGCCATCAGCTTGGTGCCTTGGAGATTATCCCCAATGGCGCCATCGCCATCCAGGGTGATCTCATCCTCGAAATTGGCACCTCCGACGCACTGCTTGAAAAATATCCCAACGCGGAAAAGATTGACGCGAATCAAAAAGCGATTGTGCCCGGATTTGTTGACCCGCACACCCACCTGGTTTGGGCGGGCAACCGTGCCAACGAATACGAAATGCGTCTGCAGGGCAAAAGCTACATGGAAATCATGGCTGCTGGCGGTGGTATTGCAGCAACCGTAAACGCTACGCGCAAAGCCAGCTTGGACGAACTCGTGGCACAAGCCATGGAGCGCGTCACCCGTGCTTTTTCTTACGGCACCACGACCATGGAAGCTAAATCGGGTTACGGGCTCGACCTGGAGACCGAATTCCGCCAGCTTGAAGCCGTGTTGGAAATCAACAAAGCTGGACTGATTGAGCTCGTGCCAACCTATATGGGCGCGCATGCCATCCCGGCTGAGTTCAAAGGCGATACCCCTGGTTTCACCCGTTGGCTTTGTGAAGTCGCCCTGCCAGAAACCAAAAAATGGTGGCTTAGCCACGCGCCGGGTCAGGACTTGCCTTTCGTGGACGTATTTTGTGAGAAAGATGTCTTCGAAATTGAAGAAACCCGCGAGATTTTGCAGGCAGCCAAAGACCTTGGCTTCCCGCTCAAGCTCCACGCGGATGAATTTGAGAATCTAGGCGGTGCCAGCTTGGGTGCTGAGTTTGGTGCGGCATCGGTTGACCATCTGGTGAAAACCTCTTTGAAAGATATCGAAAAAATGGCAGAAGGCGATACGGTTGCGGTTTCGCTGCCTGGCACGCCTTTTGGTTTGGCGCAAAGCGAATATACCCCCGCTCGCGAGATCATCGAAGCGAATGGCTACCTGGCGATTGCGACCGACCTCAATCCGGGCACAACCTGGAACGAATCGATGCAATTTATGCAAGCCTTGGCTACCCGGTATCTCAAGTTGACTCCCGGACAAGCGCTGGCAGCTGCCACCATCAACGCCGCTAAAGCCATTTTGCGTGATATGACCATCGGTTCCCTTGAAGCCGGCAAGCAAGCCGACCTCTTGATTCTCTCAGTGAATGACTATCGCAACCTGAGCTATCGCTACGGCACAAATATGGTCGCCAAAGTCATCAAAAAGGGACAGGTCTACCCGCAAGCCTAATGGCTGACTTTTACCCCAGCATTAAAGAAGCCCGCGCTTGGTATGCAAGCGCGGACTTAGCTCATGATTTTGAGCACGTTTTGCGCGTGCTCAAAATTGCCATGAAGATTGCCCAAGCGGAAGGCGCTGACCAAGACATTGTTCACGCAGCGGCGCTTTTGCATGACTCTCGTGGCGCGATGCCCAGCGTGGATGGTGGCGATCGCATGGGGCATCATCTCGCCTCGGCAGAATTCGCTGGTGAGGTGCTCAGCCAAGCGGGTTGGGAGCAAGCTGCCATTGAAAAGGTGCAACACTGCATTCGTGCGCATCGCTTTAGACATGATGGCGAACAGCCTGAGACGATAGAAGCCAAATGTGTTTTTGATGCCGATAAACTTGATGTTTTAGGGGCAATTGGTGCCGCGCGTACCATTATCTTTGGCAGCCACAAAGGGCAAAGTTTTTATTCGGAGCCATCCGCAAAGTTTTTAGAAACAGGCAAGACCGAAGAAGATGAGGCTTACAGCGCTTATCATGAATACCTCTATAAGCTAAGCAAAATAAAAGACCGCTTGTACACAGAAACAGGTAAAGCATTGGCGGTTGAGAGGGATGCGTTTTTGCATCAATATTTTGAGCGTTTGCGTGCCGAAAGCCGTGGCGAAGCCTGATCTTCCCCACAAATCACAAACTTATCCACAGTTTTTCAACTTTTATCCACAATTGCTTAAATATATGGGACTGATTTAGTCGCTTTTGCTGGCGTGTCTTTCCTGAAATAAATGAACCAACAACAAGCCAAGCCCAAAGTAAAATATGGCGGCGAGCAATAAAGGCAACAGGTTCTGAGTGCTCAAGGACAGGCTGAGTAAGCGACCGGGCAGAATGAAAGAAAGCCAGTTCCAATAGGATCCCCATTGAGGTAAAGACATCCCCAAACCACCCAGGAAGGTGTTGAGTAAAACCACCAAAGGCGCGAAAAGCATCAAGTGGACGCTTTCAGTGGCAATCGCGGCTAAAATCAAGGCTACACCAATCATTGCCAGCAGGTAAAGCAAAGCAGCACCAAGCGCGGTCAAAACAAGCGTGATTTGAATGTTTAAGCTAATCGCGGTGATTAATGCCGGGATCAAAAGGACTGCAAAGCAAAGCAACAACATTGCAAGACTGCTGGCGGAAACGGAGAGGACTTGGCTAATACCTAAAGCTTTCATGCGTTCGCCAAGGCTTTTATGGCGTTGGTCTATTACCCAGCGACCACTCAACACGATGAAGAAGGGTACCAAAGCGCAAAAGTAGGCAATGGATTGATTAAAGGCTGTTTGTTTTGGGTTATCTGCCGATTCTATTGGGGTTGCATCGATTTCATGGATAAGAATTTCCAAAAGGATGCTACTGCTTGCATGCTCTTTCATTTCTTCTTGCAAGGCCTTTAAGTCGGCGGGGCTCACCGGTTCGCCACGCGCTTCAAAAAAGTTGAGATAATCCTTAATCAGGAAGTTTTCGATCCAGATCTCCAGATACTGTTCGGCGAAAATCTCGCTAAGCGCGCCGGCAATCGATGCAGATGGTGTTAGATAAAGGGTAAAGACTTCTTCGGTTTTGGCGTTTTCAATGGTTTGGCTAAAATTATCTTTCACCACTAAAACAGCTTCGTACTTGCCCGCATACAAGTTGCGCTGGGCTTTTTCAAGGTCCTCAAGCTCTTCTACGTACATATTAGGCAACTGCCTCAGTTTTTGAACAAAAAGATCTAAAAACGCACCATCGTCTTCTGAAACCAAAGCGATTGGGATGCGTTCTGGCGCCTGGTTGCGGAACTGATAAAGGGGTAATAAGGCAAACAAACCAGCTAAAGCCAGGAATACCCATAACAAAGCCTGGCGGGAAAGCAGGCGCAAACGCATTCGGAAGAGTTTGCCAAACCAGTTCATTCGCGCAACCGCCTCTCAAATAAAGGCAAACTAAGCAAACCTGCTCCTATGACCCACAAAAGCAGGCTGAGTAAAGGCGTTCGGATATACTCAAACCGCGCGTTATAAAGGGAGGCGGCAAAAGCGTTCAGGCTGGCGCGCAAGGGTAAGAACTTGCCGATTTGCGCCAGTGCGGGAGGCATCACTGCCTCAGGCAAGAAAATGCCACCCAAAAAAGCAGCAATAAGTGTGAAAAAGAATGTTACCCAAAGCGCGGAATCGCCCTTTGGAAAGAGCAAAGCAATCAATACAGCCAAACTGGCAAAGCATAAAGCAATCAGGATGAGGGCAAAGACTAACGCGAAGACATTGCCGGTTAAAAAGATGTTTGAGCCCGAAAGCAGGATGCCAATAATCAGCATTGGCAAACAAATGACAAGGATATAAGCCGTTCCAGCAAGCACCCTTGCCAGGAGATAGATACGGCGATGCCTGCCACCAAGCACGCCACGGCTTAATACATGACCCTCAAAGTCCCGCGCGTAAAAGCCACTCACCGGCACCATGCCTAAAGCCGCAAAAAAAGTGAAGACTGCTGCGCTGTAATATTCATAGGGCAAATATCGACCCAGGGGTGAGATGCCTTCAAAGCGGAAGTAACTTTGGCGGTCTAACAGGCGTGCTAAGACCTCGATTAAGACCGAGTAGTAATGGTCAGATGCCACATTGAAGTCGAATTTATTGGCAATATCCATATAAACTACGTCTATGGTATTTTGGATGTTATTAAAGCCCATCACCATTTGCTCAGCAACGGGTAAAAAGAAGCCTGTTTCCATGGCGTAATCTGGATTGATCCACACTTCAAAACTGACCTTTTCACGGTAAAGGAGTCTGCTTGTGGTATCAGCAGGCACGTAAACCATAAAGGCGACTTCGCCGGCTTCAATGGCGGTTTGGCCTTCGTCAATACTTTTGACAAAATCCAACGCGAAGAGCTCGCTAAAGCTTTTACTGCCTAACATGGTGCGCACAATGAGGTTGATGTCAGGGGAATCATCCTCAAGATACAAAGCCACCCGCAGCGTTGAAAAACGCTTGTTAGAGAAAAACATAGGCGCGATGAGAGAAGCCAGCAAGAATAAAGTTATCACTGAGGTGACGATGGGCACCATCAGTGATAACTTGTTGCTAAATAAGCGTTTTAACTCAATGCGGATGAGACTGAACATACCGCTAAGGTTCCGCGGATCTTATCCGCTAAGGACTTAATTGAAGCTTTCAAGTAAGTCGTCAAAGCTTTCGAAGCGTGTTGCACCTGAAAAATCTGGCATATTGATGTCAACACTCTTTGAGAACTTGAGCAGGCTTTCGATATCCAGGCGTCCGCCCATATTTTGTCCCATGAAGTCGACATCCAGATCGAATGTCATTTTTTGTTCGTACTCACTGGATTTTTTAAGCTCGGTTACTTCACTTTTTACGGTTAAAACGCCACTATCGAAGCCCATTTGGCTAAGCTCGTCGCTGGCATTGAGTGTGAAGGTGTAGTTGCCCGTTTCTTTGCCTTTGGATGGAATGGTTTCGCCTCGGATATCCAAATTGCCGTAGTCCATAGGCAGGATGGCTGTGCCTTGCATGACATAGGAGTCTTTAGCTTTTTGGTTTGTAAGTCTTAATTCGAAATCGGCAAAAGGTGATTGAAGAAGGACTTCAAGGTCAAACTGGCGACCCTCATTTGCCTTTTTAATAAAGAGATCCATGGGAGAACCATCAATATTAGCTTGCATCTTTATTGCAATCGGTTCTGGTTTCATCCGAGACAGAAAAGCCGGTTTGCGGAAGTAAAGGGTTAAACCAAGCTGTATATCCTCAGGAAAGAAATAGGGGCTTTCAATGTTTTCCAGTAAACTATCGATGCCTTCTATAAAGTTGCTTCGAATATCATCAGCAGTAAGCTCATAATAGCCTTCATCTGGTGCGTTCATGTTTATTTCGACGATCAGGTCCAGAAGCTTGCCATCTTCGCGGGTATGCTCAAGCACAGCCTTAGCCAGCTCGATGATATCATCCCGATTGAGCTTAGTCGTAAGTTCATCAACCTTCTCTGCGATGCCGAAAACCATCATCGAGGTTTCAGTTCTCTCAATCTTTTCTTTATCAAGCCCTTTAGCCACGACTTTAACGAGGTCATTGCGGATGTCTTTGAGTGAGCTCAGGTCAACTTCGTCTCTACCATCTTGCCCATTTTCCTCTTGGCTGATTGCTTGCACAAAGTCATTGATGCGATCTGCCATGGGTATGCTTTTATTGAAGTTAAGCTTTGAGTCAAAAGCATATACCGCGGCTTGACCAGCAAGAAGCATGGGGATGTCCAAGAACAGCTCGTTTTTGTTCAGCGCAAACTGTCCGTTAAGGCCAGCACCTTCAAAACTGACCAGGCTTTGTCCATCGGGCATGTTGTAAGCTGTGTCAAGTGTGATTGACTGTCCATTAATCTGCGAATCCATGCTTGGATCAAAGTTAACGTTTGACACACGCATTTTGGTTTGGGCAGTGTAGGAGCCGGTGTTGCTCAATTTGGCAATGTCACCTCCCAATCCATCGCCATACTTGATAGGCGGATTGGGTTCAAGGTAGTCAAAAACTTCTTCTTGCAAGACCATATCAAAAAGGCCACGGGACAATTGATCGTTTTTGTTTTCTTTGGGTGCACAGCCTGCCACACCAACCAAAAGAACGACGCATAAGATACTAAGAAAAACACGTTTGAACAACTTCATAGGTTTACCTCCGTAAAATCAATAATATCTAAAATAGTTTGATCGACTTTAGCAAAGTCGTTATTGCAAAGAGTCAAAAAAGCCTCTTTCGTTCCTTGAAAGCGCACCTTGCCATGGTTGAGGATTAAAAGTTCATCTGCAATATTGAGCAAATGATGCGCGTTATGCGAGCTGATGATTTGGCTCATGCCTTGTTCTGCCAGCTCGCTGAAAAAATGGTGCATGCTTTTGATTTGTGCAATGTCCATGCCTACCAATGGCTCATCCATAATCAGCAACTCCGGCTTGTTGATGAGCGCGACGGCAAGGTTTGAGCGTCGTTTCATACCGCCGGAGAGGGTATTTACGCGCTTTTCACGCACCTGGGAAAGGCCTGTTTCGTCCAAAAGTTGCATAAAATGCGCTTCCTGGGACTTAAAGGAGCCTTCAGACCAATAATAAAGGTTGTCGATAACAGAAAGTTCTTCGAATAATGCCATGTCCTGGGGCACATAAGCCAAAAGAGGACGCAAAAGCTTGGGTTTACGCAGGGCATCAATGCCATTGATGTGCACTTCGCCCGCATCTGGGCTTAGAATGAGCGAGATAATCTTGAGCAAGGTTGTTTTGCCAGCGCCATTGGGACCCATAACGCCTAAAACTTTGCCTTTTTCCAGGTTAAAGGAAATGCCATCCAGAATAAGATCTTGTTTATAGCTTTTTGTAATGCCCTCTAACTTGAGCATGAGCAATTGTTCCTTCCTGAATTGAAATTATACTCGACTATTTTATAAAGACCCGAAGCCTGTGGTTTAAAAAAGTGAAAAAACAGGGAACATTGATACAATAGCGGTATCAAAGTTAAAAAGAGAGCATATGAAACCACAATTAGCGTTTTTAGAATTATGGGCAAGACAAGCCGGCCGAATGGCAATAGCAATGCGCAAGGAAGATTTGGGCATAGAACACAAAGGGAAAACCGACTTGGTTACCCGCGCAGATAAAGCCATTGAAGCCTATTTACTGGCGGAAATTGAAAAGCATTTTCCCGGTCACACCGCCCTGGCAGAAGAAAGCGGCATGCACCAAAGAAACAGCCAACATGCCTGGTATATTGACCCGATCGATGGCACGATAAATTACGCGCATGGCTTGCCGGAGTTCAGTATTTCTATCGCCTATGCTTTTGAAGGTGAAGTTCAGGTTGGCGTTGTTTACCAACCCGATATGGACGAAATGTTTAGCGCGGTAAAAGGTGAAGGCGCCTGGTTAAATGGTAAGCCGATGAGCGTTTCCAACATTGACGACTTGCTCAATTCGCTTTTGATTACCGGTTTTAGACATTCATTATTGGATACACCTCGCTCAAACCTGGACAATTTCATTCACATCGCGCGAAATTCGCAAACCGTGCGGCGATTAGGCTCTGCAGCCTTGGATTTGGCATACGTGGCTGCCGGTCGTGCCGAGGGCTTTTGGGAGATTGCCTTAAACCCCTGGGATGTTGCGGCAGGCATTTTGCTGGTGCGCGAAGCTGGCGGAATAGTGGAAGGGCATTTTGGCGAGGCAAATTTATTGGAAGGCAGTGTGGACATCCTTGCCGCCAATCCTGACATTTTTCCTCAATTGCGTGGCTTGTTGATTGATGTTAAAGAGAAAAAACACCGCGGCATATAGGCTTTATTCTGGATGGGATGGCTGAACTGTCGCCAGTTTTTAGAAACAAGAAAAAGTCAGTTTAAGGCCATTATGCGCTTATAATCAAAGCACAGCATAAACAGCGTTTAAGAAGGTGAGGAGCACGCGTAGTGGCAGCGAAGGATGGACGCGTGAAAGTGGTTCTCATAACACCAGCTATGATGACTACTTTGTGGCACCAACGATGCCATAAAGCCTGGTTTTAGATGGTTTGGATTGTAAAAGGCAGCAAAAAGCTGCCTTTTGCATAAGCTTGATAGTTTTTTAGAGTTTCAAAAAGCTATAAATGGAGTATATGCTTGGCAAAAGCATGAATTAAGGCGCCTATGAATAAGAAATTTTACCAACGCAGCTTGCCTGAACGTTACCAATACCTGCTTGAGAACACCCAAATGAGCCACGCGGATTTGCAGTCCTATTTGCCTGAAGGCGGCTTGCAGCCTGATAAAGCGGATGCGATGGTGGAAAACGCGATTGGCGTGTTTGGCTTGCCCATTGGCATCGCCCAAAACTTTGTGGTCAATGGCAAAGCGGTTTTGGTGCCTATGGTGGTTGAAGAGCCATCGGTTGTTGCTGGTGCTTCCTTTATGGCGAAACTGGCGCAAGCCTCAGGTGGCTTTAAAGCCAGTATGACCAGCCAGGAGATGATTGGTCAACTTCAAATCCTTGATTTGCCTGATACCCATGCGGCTCTGACTTTACTACAACAACACAAGGCTGAGCTTTTGGAGCTTGTCAACCAAAATGCCCCACGCTTGGTTCAGCGTGGCGGTGGCGCGCGTGATATACAAGCCCGCATGATCGAAGATTCACCAATCGGCAGTTTTCTTGTGTTGCATCTCATCCTGGACGTGCGTGACGCGATGGGTGCCAATGCTATCAACACCGCCCTTGAGCAACTTGCCGAGCCTGTCACCAAGCTGATTGGTGGGCGGGTGCATCTCAAAATCCTTTCCAACCTGGCTGACCGCCGACTGGCCACCGCGGAAGCCACTTTTGCGCCAGAAGTCCTTGCCTTTGGCGATTTTTGCGGTGAAAGTGTGCGCGATGGCATTTTGGAAGCCTGGGCATTTGCCGCAGCAGATCCTTACCGCGCTGCTACTCACAACAAGGGCATTATGAACGGGGTTGACGCGGTGGTCCTCGCCACTGGTAACGATTGGCGTGCCATTGAAGCTGGCGCGCATGCCTACGCCGCTCGAAATGGTAGCTACACCAGCCTTTCAGAATGGCACAAAGACGAAAACGGACATCTGCACGGCAAGCTCACCCTGCCCATGGCCATCGGTACGGTAGGTGGTGCCACGCGCGTGCATCCCACAGCGCAGGCGAATCTCAAACTTATGGGCGTGCAAAGCGCTGAAGAACTGGGCGAAATTATCGCGTCGGTTGGTTTAGCGCAAAATCTGGCAGCCATGCGTGCCCTGGCTACCGAAGGCATCCAACGTGGGCACATGAGCTTGCATGCGCGTCAGGTTGCTCTATCGGTTGGTGCCACACCTCAAGAAGCACAAATCATTGCCGAACGAATGGTGCAAGAGAAAAATATCTCTGCCCATCATGCCCGGCAAATCCTCCAAGAAACGAAAGAAGATACCCATGACTCATCCCAATAATCATGACCATCATCTCGTCCACAAACCTGCTCGCGCGGTGGGCATCAGCGGTTATGGCGCATATGTGCCTCGTTATCGCCTGCCCGCAAAAGAAGTCGCCCGTATATGGAGTGGCGGAGAAGGCGGTTTGCCCATCATCGAAAAAGCCGTGGCAGGCTTGGATGAAGACGTCATTACCATGTCCATTGAGGCTGCCCGCAACGCGCTCAAACGCTCAGACATCCAAGCCGAGCAACTGCGCGCGGTTTGGGTGGGAAGCGAGTCGCACCCTTATGCGGTTAAGCCCAGTGGCACGATTGTCGCTGAAGCTATCGGCGCACCCCGCCACATCCAGGCTGGCGACTGGGAATTTGCCTGTAAAGCCGGCACCGAGGCTATGGTAGCCGCAATGGCATTGGTTGGCTCCGGCATGGGTGATTACGGTTTAGCCATCGGCATGGATACCGCCCAGGGAAAACCCGGCGATGCCTTGGAATATACCGCTGCATCCGGTGGCGCGGCTTTCATTATTGGCAAAGCTGAAAACGCACTGGCAGAAATCATCGCCAGTTACTCTTATGTTTCTGATACACCCGACTTTTGGCGCCGGGCACATGCTTTTTATCCCGAACATGGGCAGCGCTTTACCGGTGAGCCGGCTTATTTTGCGCATATCACCGCCGCGACTGAAGTTATGCTCGCCGAAACGGGTTACACCGCCAAGGATTTTGCCTACGCCACCTTCCACCAGCCTAACACCAAGTTCCCCCAACGCGTGGCAAAGAGCCTGGGTTTCTCGCCAGAGCAAATCGCACCCGGTTTGCTGGTGCCACACATCGGCAACACCTATTCCGGCTCGGCGATGATCGGTCTTACCGCCATTTTAGACATTGCCCAACCCGGCGACCGTATTCTGATGACCTCTTACGGCTCCGGCGCAGGTTCGGACTGCTTCATTATAGAGGTGCGTGATGCGATTTTGGAACGCCGTGACCGCGCGCTGAGCACCCAGGGTTATATCGCCCGCCGTACAGAAATTGATTACGCCACCTACGTGCGCTTTAGGGGCGAGATTGTGATCGAATAATGCCTCATTCTGATGATGTCTTTATTGTTGGTATTGGCCAAACCTCTTTGGGCGAGCTTTGGGATCAAGGCTTGCGCGATTTGGGCGTGCAGGCTTTGCAAAGTGCCATACAGGACGCCCAGGGTTTGATGCCCCAGGTGCTGTATGTTGCCAATATGCTCGGCGCGAGCGCATCACGACAGGCGAATTTAGGCGCTTTGATTTGTGACCAAATTGGTTTGGCTGGTCAAGCCGAAGCTTTGACGGTTGAAGCTGCTGAAGCATCCGGTGGTGTTGCCCTGCAATTGGCAGCCAATGCGATTCGCGCGGGTTCGGCGGATGTGGTGGCTGTTTTGGGCGTTGAAAAGGTGACCGACCTGGTGGGTAGCGATTTGGACGCTTTTATGGCGCAAAGTCTGGATGCGGATTTTGAAACCGAAATCGGTATGAACACCAACAGCCAAGCCGCGCTTTTGTTGCAGCGATACTTGCACGAAAACGCTTTTCCGCGTGAAGCGCTGGCTGGTTTCCCGATGATCGCGCATGCCAATGCCGTGAACAACCCGCATGCTATGTTCCGGCGTGCTATAAGCGCGGATGCTTACGCAAAAGCCGCCATGGTTGAAGCACCACTCAATTTTTATGATGTTGCCCCTTTGGCGGATGGAGCTGCCGCGCTCATTTTGACACGCGGAAGTCATTTGCCAGAAGCTTTGCGCGAGAAAGCGGTGCGTCTGGCTGGCTCGGCGGTGGTGGCATCACGCCTGGCATTGCACGACCGACCCGACCCGCTTTTCTTTGATTCGGCAGCTGTTTCCGCGCAGCGTGCCTTGGATAAAGCTGGCGTAAACCTGGCAACGCTTGATTTCTTTGAATATGCCGATTACACCACGCTACATGCTATGCTTTCGCTTGAAGCAATTGCTGCCGCACCGCGTGGCCAAGCCTGGAAGTTGGCATCTGATGGAAGTCTGGCTTTGGATGGCAATTTGCCGGTGGCAACGATGGGTGGCAACAAGGCGCGTGGATTTACGCTGGGCGCGAGTGGTGTTTTTCAGGCGATTGAGGCATGTTTGCAGTTGCGAGGTGCTGCTGGCGCGAATCAAATCCCTAACGCGCATGTGTGCATGGTTCAAAGCCTGGCTGGCAATGCTTCCCTCGCCGCAACACATGTTCTGACTCGGTTTGCATCGTAAAGCCAAATTTGATTTGGGGGATAAAGAGTAGAGGATTTAATCTTGTTCAGCAAGGCGTCTTGCCATGCGCTCCAACAAGGTTCCCTCGCTGTCCTCATGTAAATACACCACCTGATGCCCTCGGTGTCCTCACCGAAGGGCTTGAAAGCAGAACCCAAAACATCACCTCAAAATCTTAACTTTCATAGCCTCGGCGAGACGCCTCGGCAAGCAGAGTGAGAAATTTCAGGCGAAGCCAAAGAAACACATTAAGCTCTCTTAGCATTCCAGACCGGCACAAAATGGCAAACCATACTACCTAAAAACCATTAACTGGCAATTATTTTTTTATTACTGCTGCGTGGCATCCTTGCCATGCAGGCTACAAGATGCTTTCAGTATCCTCATCTTAGGAGCCCCACTCGATGCCCTCGCTGTCCTCATGTAAATACACCACCTGATGCCCTCGGTGTCCTCATGTAAGCATCCCTCCCGATGCCCTCGGTGTCCTCACCGAAGGGCTAAAAATGAAAACCCAAGATATCGCCTAGGTGTTTTCGCTTTTACATCCTCAGCGAGACGCCTCGGCAAGCAGAGTGGGAGTTTTCAGGCGAAGCCAAAGAAACACACTAACCACTCTCAGCATTCCAGACCGGTGTTCCAAAGCAACCGCAAACACAAAAACCATCCACCCATTATTGAAAAAAACAGCCGCCGTGCTATAATCCTGTCTTGCAAAGGACAGACTATGAACCATACCCGTATCTACCCATTCACCGCTATCGTTGGCCAAGAGGCCATGCTCCGCTCGCTCATCCTCAACGCCGTAGACCCACGCATCGGAGGCGTGCTTATCCGTGGCGAACGTGGCACCGCCAAGTCCACCGCTGCGCGTGCCTTGGCCGCTCTCCTGCCCGATATTGAAGTCGTAAAAGGCTGTCGCTTTGCCTGCGATCCTGCGCAACCCAGCCACTTTTGCACGGAGTGCCAGGAACGAATGGCTGCCGGTGAAAACCCCTTGCCCACTGAAACCCGCAAGACGCCTTTCATCAACCTGCCCGTTTCCGCCACCGAAGATCGCGTGGTGGGCACTTTGGACATTGAACGTGCCATTCAACTTGGCGAACGCCATTTTGAGCCCGGCGTGTTGGCGGCTGCCAACCGGGGCATGCTTTATATTGATGAAGTGAACCTGCTTGATGACCATGTGGTGGACATTTTGCTTGACTCGGCTGCCATGGGCATTAATGTGGTTGAACGTGAAGGCATTTCCTTTAGCCATCCCGCGCGCTTCATTTTAGTGGGTACCATGAACCCCGAAGAAGGTGATCTTCGCCCGCAGCTACTGGATCGCTTTGCCTTTTCTGTGGATATTCATGGCATTTTGGATAAAGCCAAGCGTGTTGAAATTATGCGCCGTAACATCGCCTTTGAAGCTAACCCGCTGGCTTTTCAGCAAAACTGGCAAGAAAAAGAACAAGAACTCTCAAACAGAATCAAAGCCGCGCAATACTTTTTGGATGAAGTGGGCTACACCCAGCGCGACTTGCAGCTGATTGCCGAGCTCACCTCCTCGATGGAAGTGGATGGCCACCGCTCGGACATGGTTATCCTCAAGGGAGCCCGGGCGCAAGCTGCTTTTGACGGCAGACGCCGCATTTCGCCGGTGGATATTGGCATTGCGGCTGAGCTGGCATTGCCGCATCGGGTCAAGGCGGGACCCTTCCGCAAGAGCGGTGTGGGCATTGAAACCCTCAACGAAAAAATTGATGGGCTCAAAATGCAAGCTATCGCCCAGGAACCGGCTGAAGAAGCTGATGAGGAGATTCCGTCACCCGACGATTCCGATAAAAAAAAAGCGAACCGCTAACGGATGGTCCGCCTCAGGCGGAGCCTGCAGAAGATAATTCCCAGCTCGTTGGCGAAAGCCAGCAAGAGATTTTTACCACGCTTGACGCGCATTGGTGGGATGGTGGCCAGATTATGGAAGCTGGTGAAACCTTTGAGCCGCGCCAGTTGGATACCCCACTTGACGAAATGGTGCGCAAACAAGGTGGCAGACGTTCGCAAACCCGCTCTAAAACCAAGCGTGGACGCTATATTGCTGCGCGTCATGCGCCAAATGATACATCCGACCTTGCCTTCGATGCTACCTTGCGTGCAGCCGCACCTTATCAGCGCAGGCGCGAGACCTTAAAAAGACAAAACAAAGTTGCTTTTGCGGTGCGTTCAGCGGATTTTCAGAAAAAGATTCGCATGCGTAAAACCGCCAACTTAATCCTCTTTTTAGTAGATGGTTCCTGGTCTATGGCGGTGTCTGAGCGCATGTCGGCAACCAAGGCGGCGATTTTATCCTTGCTCACTGATGCCTATCAGCGGCGTGACCGGGTGGGTTTGGTGGTCTTTCAAAAAGATCGCGCCACGCTGGTGCTTTCGCCCACAAGTTCGGTGGTTTTAGCCCAACGTGCCATGGAAAACATTCCCATTGGTGGCAAAACACCCTTGGCAGCCGGTTTGGTGATGGCCTATGAGGTTGTGCAACGTGAAAAGATTTTGCATCCAGATGTACAGCCCTTGTTGATTGTGCTCACCGATGGCGCTGGCAATGTGGCTTATCAGTCCGGTCGCAACGTACCCCAGGAGCTCGAAGAACTGGCCAGCATGTTCAAACGCGAGAAAATCCACAGCGTGGTCATTAACATGGAACAAAAAGTTTTTGACGCCGGTCTGGCGCAACGTTTGGCAGACCAAATGGGCGCGACATGTTATACGGTTGATGAGCTCAAGGGTGATGTGTTGTATGAGACGGTGCAGAAAGAAATCATCTTGCCGCGTGGCCCCAACTATCGGGATGCCGCGCCGGTGATGGCTACCAATCGCGACTGGTAGGCTAGTTGTTATTCGATTCGTCAATTAGACGGTCAACAGCAATCACCACAGCAATAAAAACGTCCTGCAAGGAATCGTCATATATATCTAATCTATAGGTATCGGCGAAAGTTAGCCATTTTTTAGAAATAGTACCGACAGTTATTCCTCTTTGAATGAGGGAAAACTCATGGCCCCAAAAATCACCAGAGACGTTAAGACCTAAATTATCTGGGTCGATGTCAATGTCGCGGTGAAAGAGGGTGAAGTTACTTTTGATTCTGATTTCCCGACCATCAGCAAAACGAACGATAAATTTTGGCAACAAGGTGAGAACAACCCGGTCGATGGTGAAAATATGTTGCCCATATGCATTGGAAACATGCACCGTGTTGCCGATGAGGCGAAATGCCTGGTCTACTTGATAAACGGTCTCGCCGTTCTCATCTGTAATGGGATAGTGGTCTAATATCTTAAAAAATTTCTGTTTGATGTATAAAGACTTCACGGTGACTCTTTCTGTTCAATAAGTATTGAAGCCTAATTATTATAGCGTATCTTGATTTGACAAAGTCATAATTCGGTTATAATTCATTCATTGAATTATATGGAACAAGAACGCATAAAAAACGAACCCAGCCATACGCTGGAGATGCTCACCCACATCGAAGCCAACCCGGATATTTCGCAAGTCGGGTTGGCGGATGAACTCGGTGTGGCGGTGGGCACCATCAACTGGCACCTCAAGCGCATGATCAACAAAGGCTATGTCAAGGTCAAGCGTGCGCAACGCAAAAAGCTGCGCTATATCATCACGCCTGAAGGCATCGCCTTGCGTGCTGCGCTCACGGTGGATTACATCAAGAACTCTTTTAACCTTTACCGCCTGGTGCGCCAACGTACCCTTAGCGCGTTAAACGAATTGCGCTTTCAGGGTTATGAACAAGTTTGCATCAGCGGCGGCGAAGACGAAGTGGCAGAAGTGGTGCGCCTGACTTGCATGGAGCAAGGTGTGTTCATCTGCGACAAATCAGACAACAAAACGCCTATAATTCATATTCAAGGCATCAAACTTGCATTAAAATGTCCGGGCGATAGGTCATCTGATGACGCGCCTGAAATTGAGAGTAGAGGTACGCATGTGGAATAATTTAGATCTCAGCCAGAAAAGGATTTGTGTAACGGGTGGCGACGGTTTTTTGGGAAAACATCTGATTAGCCGTTTGGAGCATTACGGCGCTAAGGACGTTTTTGTGCCAATCTATCCGGAATATGACTTTGTGAAAGGTGAAGATGTGGCGCGCATGATTGCCGATGCCAAGCCGGATATCATCATTCACCTGGCTGCCAAGGTGGGCGGTATCGGCGCAAACATGGAAAAGCCGGGCGAATTCTTTTATGACAACCTGATGATGGGTATTCAGCTTATTCACCAGGCTTGGCAAAAAGGTGTGGAAAAGTTTGTGGCTATTGGCACTATTTGCGCCTATCCAAAATACACGCCCATTCCTTTTAAGGAAGAGGACATTTGGGACGGTTATCCTGAAGAAACCAACGCGCCCTATGGTCTCGCCAAAAAGATGCTTTTGGTGCAATCGCAAAGCTATCGCGAGCAATACGGCTACAATTCGATTTTCTTGTTGCCAGTCAACCTCTATGGACCCGGCGATAACTTTAACCCCGCCAGTTCTCACGTCATTCCGGCTTTAATCCGTAAATGTTTGGAAGCCAAAGAGCGTGGCGATAAGGAAATTGTCGCCTGGGGTGATGGCTCGCCAACGCGCGAATTTATTTATGCTGAGGATGCCGCGGAAGGCATTACGCTTGCCACCATGCGCTATAACAGCTCAGATCCGGTGAACATTGGCTCGAGTTTTGAGATTAGCATCAAAGATTTAACCGAACTTATCGCGCGCTTGTGCGAATTCGAGGGCGAGATTGTGTGGGATACCAGCAAGCCAAACGGCCAACCCCGCCGCAAGCTTGACACCACCCGCGCCAAAGAACGCTTCGGATTTGAAGCGAAAACCAGCTTTGAAGATGGTCTAAAGAAGACCATCGCCTGGTACAAAGAGGAGCGTGCCCGTGGGCGTGGCTGATGAGAAAGCGGTCGTAAAATCCGCGCCAAATCTGGTCGTGCTTAAGCCACGTAAAGGCTGGCTGGGTATTGACCTAAAAGAGCTCTGGCAATACCGCGAGCTGATTTACTTTTTAACCTGGCGCGACATCAAAGTGCGCTACAAGCAAGCCGTTTTGGGCATCGCCTGGGCTATTTTGCAACCGGTACTTACAACGGCGATTACCTCGCTGGTTTTTGGGCTTTTGCTCAAAGTGCAGTCGGACGGATTGCCTTACCCGGTGTTTGTGCTTTCGGCATTATTGCCCTGGCATCTCTTCCAGCTGAGTTTGCAAAAAAGCAGCATCAGCTTGGTGGGTAACGCCAATTTGATTACCAAAATTTACTTCCCGCGCATTATTATTCCAATCAGCTCGGTTTTGGCGGTGATGGTCGATTTTCTCATCTCGTTGGTACTGCTCTTTATTGCCATGGCAATTTATGGCATTACCTTAAAGTGGACGGTGCTGTGGGTGATTCCGCTCACGCTGTTAGCAGTGTTTGCAGCATTGGCGGTGGGTTTGTGGCTTTCCGCGCTAAATGTGCAGTATCGCGACGTGCAACAGATGGTGCCTTTCTTGCTGCAAATCTGGATGTACGCCACGCCTATCGTTTATCCAATCACCACCATCCCTGAAGGCACTTTGCGTTATCTTTACAGCCTTAATCCGATGGTGGGTGTTGTGCAGGGCTTTAGGTGGGCGCTGTTTGGCGGCTCCCCACCCGACATGACGCTTTTAGTCTCCACCGTGGCGGTGCTTTTGCTGCTGGTGGGCGGACTGTTTTATTTCAAGCGCATGGAAAAAACTTTTGCGGATGTGGTGTGATGGCGAACGATAGCTATTCCGTCATTGTTAAAAATATCGGCAAACGCTACAAAATTGGCGCAGCCCAGGAGCGACAGGATACCTTACGGGATGTGCTGGTTGCTGGCGCACGAAAAATCGGAAGCGCATTCAAGCGTGGAAAATTGGCCAAGGCGACTGATGACCATATTTGGGCTTTGCGTGATGTCAGTTTTGAGGTTAAGCAAGGCTCGGCAATTGGCATCGTTGGACGCAATGGTGCTGGCAAGAGCACGCTACTAAAAGTCCTTTCACGCGTTACCGAGCCAACTGAAGGCTATGGTGAATTACGCGGTCGGGTTGGCTCGCTTTTGGAAGTAGGCACTGGCTTTCATCCCGAGTTGACCGGCAGGGAAAACATCTTTTTGAATGGTGCCATTTTGGGCATGACCCGCAAGGAAATCAATGCCCGATTTGATGAAATAGTTGACTTTTCAGAAGTAGAAAAGTTTATTGATACCCCCGTAAAACGCTACTCCTCCGGCATGTATTTACGCCTGGCATTTGCGGTGGCAGCCCATCTTGAGCCTGAAATTTTGGTTGTGGATGAAGTTTTAGCGGTGGGTGATGCTGATTTTCAGCGTAAGTGTTTGGGTAAAATGGGCGATGTGGCTGAAAGTGGTCGCACAGTGCTTTTTGTGAGCCATAACATGTCGGCAATTTTGCGCCTAACCGAAGAAACCATCGTTTTGGATAAAGGACGCGTCATCAAGCGCGCGCCAAGTGCCGAAGCGGTTGATTTTTACCTGAACCGGGGTATGTCTAAACTTGGCGAACGCTATTGGGAAGACGATGAAGTGCCCGCCAACGCCGTGCCGTTCCGTCCTCTTGCTATCCGTGTGGTGGATAAGGACGGAGTGGTTTCGGATAGTATGCGCAGTGTGGACCCCATCACGATTGAAATTGATTATGAACTGGAACAGGATATCACTGGCTTGCGGGTGGGTTTTTACCTCAACAGCACACGCGGTGAGGCGATTTTTACCAGTTTTGACACAGATTCAGAGACCTTATTTAAACAATACAACATGCGGGCAAAAGGTGTTTATACCAGCCGTTGCGTCATCCCTGCAAACACGCTCAACGAAGGGCGTTTTGTGCTTGGGGTGAACGCAAGTTCCTATCGGGTGCGACGCTACTTCCAGGACGACCAGGCTTTGAGCTTCTCGGTCGACGCCAGCGGCGCACCGGGCACGCATTGGCCAGAACCACGACCGGGTGGCGTTCGCTTGCCTCTGGCGTGGGATATCCAGGAGAAAGGATAAGAGATGAGAAATAGAATCAAAGATTTTATTGGCAGTATTCCATACAGCGCGGAGCTCTTTTGGGCAGTGCGAGGCGCGCATCGACCCTGGTCGGCGCATTATCGCCTGGGTGGCATCAAAGATGTGCTCACACAGTCGGTGCATGAGGTAAGGGTAAATGCGGTTGCAAACCCCAACCCTAAAAAAGTATTTATTTTTGCCTCTTTACATTATTGGATCGAGCAAGCCGGCTTAATTGCCCTGGCGCTGGCTGGTCAGGGGCACGAGGTCAAACTGGCATATTTGCCCTTTGCCGAGTGGGATAAGGACATCAACCGCTTTGATGTACGTCGCCAGGACCTCTACACGCAGGATTTGCTCAACCCAACCCGCGAAATCATTCAGGTTGCCCCATTATTGGCAGACGTTTTGCGTTACTATCGCCGTGATGTGGCGGATTATCCCGCGCAATTAGTGGATATTGCCAAACAGGTTTCACGCTATGACACCATGTACACCAAGCAAATTGAGGAAATTGAAGAAGATGATCCTTTGTATCTCTTCCGCTTCCGCCGTAATTTGCCCACTGCTTTATCGTTGCAACGTACTTTTGAGCGTGAACGACCGGATGTGGTGATTGTGCCAAACGGCACCATTTTAGAAATGGGTGTAGCTTATCAAGTGGCGCGTGGCATGGGCATTGACACGATGACTTTTGAGTTTGCTGATCAACGCGAGCGCATTTGGATCGCCCAGAATGATGAAATCATGAGTCATGACACCAGCGCCTTGTGGGAAGGACTGGGGGCGCAACCATTGCCCGAAAAAGCCCACCAAGCGATGGAAGAGCTCTTTTCCGCACGGAAAGGCGCGCGTCTTTGGGGCAGTTTTGCCCGTCAATGGCAACAAAACCCGTCACAAGGCGCGGCTAAGGTGAAAGAATCGCTCGGATTGGATGAAAGACCCATTGCCCTTCTGCCTACGAATGTCTTGGGCGATAGCCTCACCTTGGGGCGCGAACGCATCACCAGCTCAATGGCGGAGATGATTGTGGGTACTATCAGGCACTTTATCGAGCACGCAGAAGCACAACTGATCGTGCGCGTGCATCCGGGCGAGCTGAAAACGCATGGCACCTCAATGATCGACGTCATTAATGAGGCTTTTAAAGAACTGCCTGAGCACATTCATATTGTGCGGCCAGAGGATAAAATCAACACCTATGACCTGGTTGAAATTGCTGATTGTGGCATCGTGTTTACCACAACGGTGGGGATGGAAATGGCAATGGCGGGCATTCCGGTGATCGTAACCGGTAAAACCCACTATGCCCGAAAAGGCTTCACCCACGAACCAGCCGACTGGGATGCCTACACCAGCTTATTGAAAGCAATTTTTTCAGATCCCCAGGCTTACCGTCTGAGCGAAAAACAAGTTGAACAGGTCTGGCTTTACGCTTACCTCTTCTTCTTTGAATATTCCTTACCTTTCCCATGGCATTTGCTATGGCTGGCAGAAGATTTTAAAGAACGACCGATGAGCAAGGTTTTATCCACGCAAGGGCAAAAGCGCTATGGGCAGACTTTTGGTTACCTGGTGGGCGAGCCTTTGGATTGGGCAGCGCGTGGTTTGGCTCGACTTGAAGAGCTGGAGCATATCGAATCCGCTCAAGTTGCAAAACCAGCAGGGGAGACCGCGCATGACTGAAGTGAGCAAGCAGGAAGTTGCCAGTTTTTACGATAAAGTCGGCTGGCAGAGCGAGGGTGACGGGCTTTTTCAAAACGCGGAGTATGAGGACTTGCGCAAAGTTTCACAGTCTTATATCGCGCGTGCGCATGCCCGGGTGGGGAAACACTTGCCCAAAAAAGGCAAATACTTATTGGATGCTGGTTCGGGTCCGGTGCAGTATGAAGCCTATCTGAAATATTCTGAAGGCTTTGAAAAGCGTGTTTGTCTTGACCTTTCCTTTGTCGCCATGCAGGAAGCGCGCAAGAAACTGGGTGAAAAAGGCTTTTATGTGGTTTCGGACGTCGCAAATCTGCCTTTTGCTCCTGAAAGTTTTGATGGCATCGTGTCTTTGCACACCATTCACCACCTTCCTATCGAAGAAAAGGCTGACGCCTATCTTTATATGTACAAAGGTTTAAAACCGGGTGGCAGCATGGTAACCGTGGACGGTTGGGGTGAGCATAAGCTGGCAAAGTTTTGGGAAAAGGTTATTGCTTTGGCAAGACGCTTGCGCCGTGCTCCAAAGAACTTAAAACCCGTGACCCAGGCTCAAAACCAAGCTGAAGAAATCCAAAAAGTAAATGGCCCAGCGGGAACCCATGTGGTAAAGACCAGTGCGGCTTGGTTCAAATCTGTTATTGGGGATAAAATCCCATATCAAATTCGCTCATGGCGCAGTGTGAGTGTGCGCTTTTTGCGCGAGGTTGTGCCAGACAATGCTTTTGGCCGACTGCTTTTATTGAAATTATCCTGGCTGGAAGATCTCTTCCCGCGATATTTTGGCGAAAACGGGCAATACCCGCTTATCGTATTCTCAAAACCAAAGCGCGATGGCGCTAAGGAGTAAATATGAACTGGAAAGAAAAAACCGTTTTGGTAACCGGCGGCACCGGATCGTTTGGTAAAAAGTTTATCCGCTTGATGCTCGACGAATATCAGCCCAAAAAAATCATTGTCTTTAGCCGCGACGAGCTCAAGCAACATGAAATGCGCGCGGTGGGTGGTTTTGACCATCCCTCCATTCGTTATTTCATTGGCGATATCCGCGATCGTGATCGCCTGATGACGGCATTTTACGGCGTTGACATTGTGGTGCATACCGCGGCGCTAAAGCAAGTGCCGGCTTGTGAATACAACCCTATGGAAGCGATTAAGACCAATATTATGGGTTCAAGCAATGTGATTGACGCGGCGATTGCCAACAATGTTGAAAAAGTTTTGGCGCTTAGCACCGATAAAGCCGTGAACCCGGTTAACCTCTATGGCGCGACCAAACTGGCAGCTGAAAAATTGATGGTGCAAAGCAACGCCTATGCTGGCGGACGCAAAACGCGCATCGCGTGTTCACGTTATGGTAATGTGGTGGGATCGCGCGGCTCTGTGGTGCCCCTGTTCATCAAACAACGTCCGAGTGGCGAGTTGACCATCACCGACGACCGCATGACCCGTTTTTGGATTTCCTTGGAGCAAGGTGTGCGCTTTGTTATTCGCTGTGTTGAAGAAATGCAGGGCGGTGAGCTTTTTGTACCCAAAATCCCCAGCATGAAAATGACCGATTTGGCAAAAGCCATTGCGCCTGAAGCCAAGATAAAAATTATTGGCATTCGACCGGGCGAGAAATTGCATGAAAGTTTGATTTCTGAAGATGAAGCCCGGACAACGGTTGAATTGGATGATATGTTTGTGGTGCAACCCTCTGTTGAAGCGCTTTGGTTTGGCCACGCTTGGGCGGATAAAGGCAAAAGCGTGCCCGATGGCTTTACTTACACCAGCGCCAACAATACCGAATGGCTGGATGTGGATGGCATCAACGCAATTATCAAGCCTATTGAAGCTGAACTGGCGAAAGAAAAATAAAGATGCGTAAAATTTTGGTTACCGGTGCGAGTGGGCATCTTGGGCTTAACTTAGCTCTCCTGGCAAGCGGGCAAGGCTACAAAGTGACTGGTTGGTCACACTCAAAAGGGCTGAAAAACACGCCTTTTGAAAGCGAAACGGTTGATTTGACTGATTTATCTGCTTTGCCTGGGCACTTAACTGCTTTGGAACCCGAGCTGATAATCCATTGTGCGGCAATCGCCAACATTGATATTGCCGAGAAGCAACCCGAACTGACCCATCGCATGAACGCAGAAGTGCCCGGCGTGATGGCAAGGCTTGCCAAAAACATGGGCGCGAAGATGATCCACATTTCAACGGATGCTGTTTTTGATGGCACTAAGGGCAATTATAAGGAAGATGATCCAGTAAACCCGCTCAATGCCTACGCGCTAAGCAAGCTCCATGGCGAGCATGCGGTGGCTGAAGCCAATCCTGATGTTGCCATCGCGCGCGTGGTCTTTTATGGTTGGACCATGAACGGCAACCGCAGTTTGGCTGAGTTCTTTTACAACAACTTGAGCGCTGGAAAAACTGTAAACGGTTTTACAGACATGCTATTTAACCCGATGTACGTGCGTGATTTGGCGCAAACCTTGCTGGAAATGGCAGAGGCAAATCTGACTGGTATGTGGCATACCTTCGGAAACGACACGCTCAGCAAATACGATTTTGGTGTGGCTATGGCGCGTGTTTTTGGCTTAGACGAGGGACTGATAAAACCAGTTTTGGCTGGAGAGCTTATGCGTGATGCTCAACGCTCAATCAAGCTTAGCACCAACAGCGATAAACTAGCAGCTGCTTTGGGACATCAACTGCCCGGCTTAATGGGCGGACTTGCAGCGTTAAAACGCGATTTTGATCAAGGCTGGCGCGAGCAATTGGCTGCTTATCAAGCCTAAGGGCTTTTTGGAGGCATATGGAACTGAAAATTGGAAACACTTTGATTGGGAAAAAACATCCCACATATTTTGTGGCAGATATCGCCGCTAATCATGATGGATCACTGGAACGCGCGATTGAACTCATTCGCCTGGCTGCAGATGCCGGTGCCAATGCTGCTAAATTCCAAAATTTTCGTGGTCCGGAAATTGTCTCAGATTATGGTTTTTCGCACATGGACGGGCAGGTCTCGCACCAGGCGAAATGGAAAAAAAGCGTAACCGAAGTGTATAACGACGCCTCCATACCTTTTGAATGGACGCCTTTCTTAAAAGAAGCTTGTGACCGTCAAGGCATTGACTTTTTCTCAGCACCTTATGATTTTGAGGCGATAGATATGCTTGAGGACTATGTGCCTGCCTACAAAATCGGCTCTGGCGATATCACTTGGATTGAAGCTTGTTTGCGCATCGCCAAAAAAGGCAAACCGGTGCTTTTGGCGACAGGTGCTTCCAGCATCGGGGACGTGCAACGCGCGGTTGAGGCGATTTTAGCGGTTAATCCGCAGCTGGTTTTGATGCAATGTAATACCAACTACACTGCCGCGGATGGTAATTTTGACAATATTGACTTACGGGTCTTAAAAACTTATCACAAAATGTGGCCAGATTTGATTTTAGGTTTGAGTGATCACACGCATGGGCACGCCACGACCCTTGGTGCTGTGGCACTGGGCGCGCGCGTCGTCGAGAAACATTTTACTGATGATAACCACCGCGAAGGTCCGGACCATGCTTTTGCGATGAACCCCCAAAGCTGGGCAGACATGGTGCGCAACACGCGCCAATTGGAACGGGCTTTAGGATCCGGCAACAAGCGTGTGACCGAAAACGAGCAGGAAACGGTCATTGTTCAAAGACGGTGTTTGCGTGCGGCACGCGATATTCAAGCCGGCGAGATAATCCAGCGTGACATGATTGCCGTTTTGCGTCCGGCAACGCCTGGCGCCATTGAACCTTTTGAAATTGACAAAGTTATCGGAACCCGGGCTAGCCAAAACCTTCAAAAAGGGCAAGATTTGCGCTGGACGCAGCTGGAGTAAGCATGCGCATTTTGTATTTTACGCGCTCAGATAGTGTTCATGACCAACGCTTTATGGCTGCTTTGGCTGAAAGCGAACATGAAGCTTTTGTGTTGCGCCTTTATGAAGGCGATTACGCCACACCAGAGGGCATTGAGGCACTCTCGTTTAAAGGGATTAAAGGTCCATTGCGACTTTGGCAAATCCCCGGTTTAGTGAAGCGCCTTAAACAGCTCCTTGTGGAGCTAAAACCCGATTTAGTGCATGCCGGACCTTTGCATGACTTGGCTTATCTCATTGCCAAAACCGGTTACAAACCCTTGTTAAGTATGAGCTGGGGTTTTGATCTGATGCGTGATGTTAATTTGGATGCTGGCATGGCAAGCCGGACACGCTTCGCGCTGGCGCATTCGGTAGCTTTGATTACCGACGCGCAATGCTCTGCCGATAAGGCAATTGAGCTCGGTTTTGACCCAAACCGTCTGTGCATCTTCCCCTGGGGAGTTGATTTGGAAAGGTTCTCGCCGCAGGCTGTGGTTGCTTCGGGTAAACGCTGGCGGGAGGCTCAAGACTGGCAAGATAAAACTGTACTGCTTTGTTTACGCGCCATGGAGCCGAATTATGGCGTGGACGTTTTGGCAAAAGCTTTTGCGATTGCTGCTGCCAAACAGCCTGACTTACGCCTGTTGCTCTTGGGCGATGGTTCTCAGCGCGCATCTCTTGAAGCCATTTTTGATGAAGCCGGCGTGAGCGCTCAGGTTTATTTTGGCGGACGAGTGCCCAACAATGAGCTGGGCATGTACTATGGTGTGGCGGACGTCTACGTAACCCCCAGCCATGTGGATGGCTCTTCAGTCTCTTTGATGGAAGCCATGGCATGTGCCTTGCCCACCCTGGCATCGGATATACCCGCCAACCTGGAATGGATTCGCCATGGTGAGAACGGTTGGGTTTTTCCTGACAATGACCATCAAAAACTCGCTGAAATCATCATGGATCTTAAAAAGGTTGATTGGCGCGCGATGGGACACCAGGCACGCCTGGACGCACAAGAAAAAGCCAATTGGGATCAGAACAAGCAGAAATTATTGGATTGTTATCATTTTGTTAATCAGAGCGGAGGTCTGCTATGAAAAGAAAATCGCTCATCTTTCTAAGTTTGCTTATTATGCTTACGCTTAGCGCGTGTAGCTTTGATATCTTCAAGAAACCCGAATACACACCGCAACCCACACCCAGTGACATGGAATGGTACACCGGCGATGGCATGAGCATTATGTTGCCACCCAGTTATAAGGCGCGCAATGTGCAAGATGACTTGCCAAAAGTGATTGACATCATCAAACGCTTTACCGGCGGTGAGGATGGTTTGATGGCTGGTTTGCTGGACAATGTGGAGCAAAACGTGGCTTGGTGGGGTTGGGATTCTGAAACGCTGGAAGAAAACCCATTGCGTTTACTCGTTATTAAAAACAAAGCCTTACACGCCTTGCCCATTACAGTAACTGCTTTCGGGCTTGAACGCATGCTGGACAACGAAACCACGCAGGTTGAACAAACTACATTGCGTTTGGGTAAGCGCTCTGTGGTGCGCTTTAAATATATCAAGGAAGATGTCGCTTGGATTGCTTATGCCTTTAAAGAAGAAAAGCATCTTTGGCTCAGCCTTTTTATCTTTACGCCTGAAGGGCTGATCGGCGCGCAGGAAAGCATGGAAGCCAGCATTGGCACCATTCAGATTGAGGTCTTGGAGGGTGATGGCAACTAAGTTAAGCAAAGGCCAACCAGTAGTTGGCATTATTCAAGCGCGGATGAGCTCCAGCCGTTTGCCTGGCAAGGCTTTGTTAGCTATCGCGGGTGTGCCCATGCTCAAACGGGTGGTTGATCGTGTTCAACGGGCAAGTTTGGTGGATAAAGTTGTGGTTGCCACCACAACTGACGCAAGCGATGATGCCATTGAAGAAGCCTGCACAAGCTGGCAAGTGGATTGCTATCGGGGCGATCTTTATGATGTGCTCGACCGTTATTATCAGGCCGCCAGACATTTTGGGGCAAAAACGATTGTAAGAATCACAGCCGATTGCCCTATGATCGACCCCTTGGAGATTGACAAAGTTGTGGCACGCTTTTTTGAAGAAGAATGCGATTTTGCGGCAAACCGTCTGCCTCCGCCGCTAAAACGCACAACGCCGATTGGGATGGATACAGAAGTGGCAAGTTTTGACGCTTTGCAACGTGCCTGGCAAAACGCAAAAGCAAGTTTTGAGCGGGAACACGTTATGCCCTGGCTCTATGAAGAAACAGGCAGGGTAAAAGTTTGTGTGGTGGATGATCCGCGCGAAATTGGGCATTTGCGCTTTACCGTGGATACGCCCGCTGACTTTGCGCTGGCTGAAAAAGTGTTTGCCCATTTTGCCGGACAAGAAGACTTCGGCTTGGATGCCTTGCTCGAAGCCAATGCCCAGCATCCAGAGTGGCAGGACTCGCTTAAAGCCGTGCAACACAAAAGCTATTTAGACACCGACCAACGCGCCTTGCAAGAGAAGAAAGGTGACACAAGGAAAGAAAACCATGACTGAAGCTATTCGCAAACCCGTCTGCCTTTTATGTGGCAGTGAGAAGAGCAAGCATTACAAGCAAATTGAAAGCTTTGGACACCCGGTCAGTTACTATTTATGCTTGGACTGCGGTTTTGTTTATCAAAATGAAGCTGAGACCATCGCCAAAGATGACAGCTTTTACGAAGAAAACTACCGCACTTTGTATCAGGATACTGAAGAGCCCACCGCAAAAGACTTGCGCCAACAAACCCTAAGGGCTTTTGATCAAGCCCAGTTTTTGCAAGGCAATCACTTAGCCCCGGGCAACATTTTGGATATTGGCGCGTCTTCGGGTTTGTTGCTGGAAACTTTTCAACATGAATTTGGCGCAGAGGTAACCGGTGTGGAACCCGGAAATGCCTATCGGGCACTGGCAGAAGAGCGCGATATTCAAATGTTTAGCTCTTTAAGCGATTTGCTTGAAACCAATTACAAACCTTTTGACTTGGTTACCATGATGCACGTGTTGGAGCATTTGCCCGATCCACTGGAAACTTTGCGCAAAATCCGCAAAGAACTTTTGGCGAGCAATGGCGCGCTTTTGGTGGAAGTGCCCAATTTTTACGCGCATGAATCTTTTGAGTTGGCTCATTTAAGCTGTTTTAGCCCTCACAGCCTTAAAGAAATACTGCATCAGGCTGGTTTTGAAATTCAGGCTTTTAGAAAACATGGTTATCCGCGTTCAAAAACGCTCAAGCTTTACATTGAAGCACTGGCAAGACCCATTGTGGGTGAAGCGGAGCCTGGAAAGGTTAAACCCGAAGCCTGTGTGCCCTTAAAACGCAGCCTTTCTGTTTATTGGCGCAAGATGATGAGCAGACTGCGACCCAAAGACACTTGGTTGGAGGTCTAGAGCGATGGCATTGTTAACCCTCTTTACCACACCCAAGCCTTTCAAGGACCCTCACATTGTCACCATCCAACGCAACGCTTTACGGTCCTGGAAGGCACTTGGCAAGGATGTTGAAATTGTTCTGGTCGGTGATGAACATGGCATGCCTGAGATCGCCGAAGAGTTTGGGCTCATTCATCGCCCTGAAGCCCGCATTAATGAGCAAGGCACGCCTCTGATTAGTTCCATATTTGACCTGGGCAGGGCAGAAAATAGCAGCCCTTATTTGGCTTATGTCAACACAGATATCATTCTTTTTCCTGATTTTATAGAAACACTCAAAACCATAGGCTCCCAATTGCAAAAATTCTTGTTGGTTGGTCAGCGCTATGACATGGATATCCTTGAAGAATTGCCTTTTGAAGATGGCTGGCAGAAAGAGCTTTTGCATCAAGCCCAAACACAAGGCAAACGTCATGCCCGTGCCGGAAGCGATTATTTCATCTTTCCTCGAGCTTGTTTCAAGGATATTCCGGACTTTAGTGTGGGGCGCGCCGGCTGGGACAACTGGATGATATTCAAAGGACGCAAAGAAAAATGGACGGTTGTGGATTGTAGTGAGGACATCAATATCATCCATCAAAACCATGATTACAGCCATTTGCCAGGTGGGCAAATACATTACCGCCAACCAGAAACCGGTGTGAACATCCGTTTGGCTGGTGGACGACGCACGATATTTGACCTTGATGACTCAGCCAAACGTGTGGTAAATGGCAAGCTCTTGCCTATGCCGCGCTCACGTGCGCGTTGCCTAAGGGAATTGATCCATTGGCCCCTTTTGAATTTGGGTTGGTATGGCGCGAGCCAGTTTCTGTTTAAAACATTCAAACCGGAACAAGCCAAACGCGAAGCCGAACGACAAAAAGAAATGGACGCTGCCCTTGCCGCACTCGCTGTGCAACATGGCGGGCAAAAAGGAGGTCAGTGATGCCCCGATTCGGCATTAATCCATCCCGTGGCAAAACCCTCGATTTTGAACCGCCTCGCGTTACGGTGGCGGTGCTCACTTTTGTGCCCAACCTCAGTGGCTATTTTCAGCATCGCTTGGACGTTACCAAGCTCACTTTGCAAAGCATCCTCAAAAACACAGAAGGTGCCTATGAACTTTTGGTTTTTGACAACGGTTCTTGCCCTGAGCTGGTTGCTTACTTAAAAGAACTGCAAACACAAGGGCACATCGACACGCTGGTGCTTTCGCAACACAACCTTGGCAAACTAAACGCCTTATGGCGCATTGCTCAGTTGGCGATGGGTGCGGTAATCGCTTATACCGATGATGACGTGTATCACATGCCCGGTTGGTTGCCCAAGCATTTAGAGCTTTTAGATGGTTTTCCGCAGGTTGGCGCGGTGACTGGTTTTTACATCAAGCAACGGGTCAACATGAGCAGTGACGCCACATTAAAATGGGCAGAAGCGCTCGAAGCAAGCCAACCTGAAGCCGTGCAACGTGGTCAGTTTATCCCCCGGAAGTGGGAAGAAGAGTATATGGACAATTCCGGCAGGAGCGAAGAGCGCTATCAAAGCGAAATTGCCGGTCTTGAAGATGTGATTGTGAGCCATAAGGGCATCAAAGCCTGGGTTTCCGCGCATCATTTTCAGGTTTTATTGCCTAAAAAGGTTTTGCTAGAGGTGCTGGCTGAGATGCTTGATGATGGTTGGAGCGATTTGATGATGGGCCGCATGGTGGAAATGGACGACCGCATCGACGCCAAAGGCTATTTGCGCCTGACGACTTATGAGCAAACCATGCGCCTTTTGGGCAATGCGATTGACGACGAAGTTGCCGCCCTGGCTGCCCGGGATGGTGTCGAAACAAGTGCTGCGGTACGTGACAGTCAGCCAAATGTGCAGGCTAAAGGGATTTGGCGTTTGCCTAAAGTGCGTGGCTTGGCAGAGCGCATTACCAACTGGCTTTATCAAAAAGTGCATGGCGGAGGTGAATAGATGAAAATCCTCATTGCTGGGCTTGGCTCGATTGGCAGACGCCATTTACGCAATCTGATCGCCTTAGGTGTGGAAGATATCATCCTCTATCGCAGTGGCAAAGCTACCTTGGATGATGCCGAACTTGCCGGACTTAAAAGCTATTCAAACCTGGATGAAGCTCTGGCGCAAAAACCAGACGGCGTTATCGTTTCGAACCCAAGCGCATTGCATTTAGCAGTGGCTTTACCCGCTGCAAAAGCTGGCGCAAACTTGCTCATTGAAAAACCGGTCTCACATAGCCTCGAGGGTTTGGACGCGCTTCAGCTAGCCCTGGACTTAAATAAAAAACGGGCGATGACCGGCTTTCATTTCCGCTTTCATCCGGTTTTGCGTCAAATAAAGCAAATTCTGGAAGAAAAAAGCCTTGGAAAAGCACTTTATGCCAAGGTGCATTGGGGCGAATATCTGCCCGATTGGCACCCCTGGGAGGATTATCGCCAATCCTATGCGGCGCGGGCTGAGCTGGGTGGTGGTGTGGTGAACACGCTTTCGCATCCCTTTGACTATTTACGCTGGCTTTTAGGCGACGTTGAATCCCTTGGCGCGCGTTGCGCGCATGTCAGTTCCTTGGAAATGGATGTGGAAGATCATGCCGATGTCCAATTAAGGTTTGAAAATGGCATCATGGGGCATGTGCACCTCGATTATTATCAAAAACCACCCTCACACACCCTGGAAATCACCTGTGAGCAAGGCAGACTCCTTTGGGATAATGCCACTGCAGAAGCGAGAATGCTTTTTGCGGATGGTAGGTCTGAGAAAAAGCTGGAAGCTCCAAAAGGTTTTGAACGCAACACCATGTTTTTGGATGAAATGCGTGCCTTTTTAGGTTTATGCCGCGGTGAGGAGCTGGATTATTGCAGTTTACAGGATGGCATTCGCGCGCAAGAAATTGTGGAGGCTGTTAAACGCTCCAGCCAGGCGGGTGGCTGCACAATCCCGCTTGAGTGGTAGAATGTGAAGGATAACGATGACAGAAAAAACAGTATTAGACAAATTTAGCCTGCAGGGAAAAACCGCTTTGGTTACTGGTGGTGCCGGTTTGTTAGGCAAGCGTTTTACGCTTGCTTTAGCCCAGGCTGGCGCTAATGTAATGGTTGCCGACCTCAATTTGGATGCTGCTCAAGCCCATGCGGAAGCATTGACCCAAAAAGGTTATCGCGCGCATGCTGCTATGCTAAATGTGACTGAACCTGAATCTTGTAAACAAGTTGTGGCGGACTCACTAAAGCTTTATGGCAGTGTGGATGTTTTAGTCAATAGCGCTGCCATGGATCCTAAGTTTGACCCTCAAAATCTCGGCAAACAAAATAAAAATGCGTTTGAACACTACTCTCCCGAAGCTTGGCGCTTCACGCTGGACATTAATTTAACCGGTATGTTTCTCGCCACTCAGGCTACCGTACCAGCCATGTTGGATGCGGGACGAGGGGTTATTGTAAACATTTGCTCAACCTATGGCTTGAACGGTCCTGACCAGCGCATTTATCCTGAGGTGGATGGACAGGTGCTTTACAAACCGGGCGATTATTCGGTTGCCAAGGCTGGCGTGCTTGGTTTCACGCGCTACTTGGCGGCTTACTATGCCGGCAAGAACATTCGCGTGAATGCCTTGACACCGGGTGGCGTTTTTAATAACCATAACCAAACTTTTGCCGATAACTACGCCGCCAAAACAATCATGGGGCGCATGGCACGCATCGATGAAATGGACGCAGCGATGCTCTTCCTGTGTTCGGATGCCAGTAGCTATATGACAGGCAGCAATCTCGTGGTTGATGGAGGGTGGACAGCATGGTAAAAAAGCCTGAAGTCTTAGCCATTATTCCCGCGCGGGGTGGTTCGAAAGGGATCCCAAGGAAAAACATCAAATCATTTGCTGGATTTCCTTTAATTGCTTATAGCATTTTGGCAGCTCTACGTGCCGAGTCTGTAACCCGCGTGATTGTTTCAACTGATGATGATGAAATTGCCTGTGTAGCACACGAATGGGGTGCGGAAGTGCCCTTTATGCGCCCGGCAGAGCTGGCACAGGATAAAACCACAGATTATCCGGTGATGCGCCACGCGCTTGACTGGTTGAAAGAGAATGAGGCTTATCAGCCTGAGGTGGTGGTGCAATTGCGCCCGACGTCGCCGGTGCGACCGCTTGCCTTAGTGGATGACGCGGTGAAAGCCTTGCTGGCACATCCCCAGGCCGATTGTGTGCGCGGTGTTGTTCCCAGTGGGCAAAATCCTTTTAAAATGTGGACGGTTGATGAAGCCAGTGGCGCGATGAAGCCTTTGTTGCAGGTCGAAGGCATTCAGGAGCCATACAACGCACCGCGCCAGATTTTGCCAGCCACCTATTGGCAAACCGGGCATATTGACGCCATTCGGCTGGAAACGATTTTAGAGAAAAAATCTTTGACGGGTGATGTGCTTTATCCAATCCATATTGACCCGAAATTTACCGTTGATATTGACGTTCCGCGGGATTGGCATGGCGCGGAAGCAACGCTAAAAGCTTTGACTGGTGAGGTTGTTGACCCTGCCAGTAATCGCCGCGCTTTTCCAAAACAGCCTAAGTTTTTGGTGATGGATTTTGACGGCGTGTTCACCGATAATCGTGTTATCGTTGATCAAAATGGCGTTGAAAGTGTGTGTGCGGATCGCTCTGACGGGCTTGGCTTTGGCTTGCTGAAAGCACAAACACCAGTGGAATGCTTGATCATCTCAAAAGAGCGCAATCCTGTCGTTGCCCAGCGTGCCGCTAAACTTGGCATCCCTTTTTTGCAGGCTGTGGACGATAAGGCGACTGCGCTTAAACATGCAATGCGCGAGCGGAACCTTGCTCAGGAAGAAACAATTTTTGTTGGGAATGATGTCAATGATTTGCCGACACTGGATATCGCTGGTTATTTTGTGGCACCAGCAGATTCACATTCTGAGGTTTTGCGACGTGCGGACCTGGTATTGAAGAATAAAGGCGGGCGAGGTGCTTTGCGCGAGCTTTGTGATAAGCTCATCGCGCATTGGCAATCGCTCGATTAACAAATGGAGTTTTGTATGACAAAAGAAGTCATTATTGGAAACACAAAGATTGGTGAAGGAAACCCCACCTACATCATTGGCGAAATTGGTATCAACCATAACGGTGATATCGAGATTGCCAGGCAGCTCATGTTGGCAGCCAAACAAGGTGGTATGAATGCGGTGAAATTCCAAAAACGAACGCCCGAAATTTGCGTGCCTGAACATCAACGCGGTCAAATGCGGGAAACGCCCTGGGGTTACATCACTTACATGGATTACCGCTATAAAACCGAATTTGGCAAGGACGAATATGCTGAAATCGACCGCTATGCCAAAGAAATTGGCATCACCTGGTTTGCATCGGAATGGGATATTCCATCCGTGGAATTTATTGAGGCTTTTGATCCCGCAGCCCACAAGGTGCCCAGTGCGCTGATTACGGATAAAGAGCTCTTGCGCGCTTATAAGGCAACAGGAAAACCCGTTATTATTTCAACAGGCATGTCGACAATGGAAGAAATCCAAACAGCGGTTGACATCCTGGGCTTGGACAATCTGATTATATGCCACACCACCAGTAGCTACCCATGCCCACCAGAAGAGCTTAATCTGCGTATGATTCCCAAGCTGCAGGCACTTTACAATTGTCCGATTGGTTACAGCGGGCACGAAGTCGGTTTGGTAACCACCGCGGTTGCCGTGGCGATGGGTGCTTGCCTGGTTGAACGCCATATCACGCTCGACCGCGCCATGTGGGGTTCAGATCAGTCTGCTTCTGTGGAGCCGCAAGGTATTACGCGATTGGTCAAATATATCCGTGTGACCGAGCGTGCCATGGGCGACGGCATCAAACGGGTTTATGACAGCGAACAATCTTCGTTGAGCAAATTAAGGCGATATTCCTAAATGATGATTAAAGAGAGTTTGATTAGACGCTTGCGTGACCATTTTGCTCTGAGTTATGAGACCAAAACGAACAACACGCACATAGAAGCTGTTTCTAAAACAGTGGCATTGCATAAAAAGCCAGCTTCGGGGCAACCCGTATTGTTTTTTAACGCCTCCACACGGCTTTCTCGTTTAAGCCTGAACGCGGCTTTTTCGCGTTTGGTGGCATGGTCTTTTGAACTGCAGGGCATACCCGTTGTACATTTTGTGTGTCGGCGAGGATTGCGCCCTTGTGTTTTGGGCACCAATCGCGATGACCAACACTTGCGTCCACCTTGCCATACTTGTATGCAACAATCGGATGCTTTGTTTAAAGAATCCAGGCATATTGACTTCGGCTTTAGTGAAGACCACGTGCTTGAAAGCGTGCTTGAAGGTTTAGGCTTGCATGAGCTTTATCATTTTGCGCATCTCGATATCACATTAGGTGCTTTGGTTTTGCCATCCGTGCGTTGGATTTTGCGCAGGCATCATCTTGAGGACGATGAGACCACTTTGCGCATCTATAAAGCCTACATTCGATCAGCCTGGTCGCTTGCACAACAGTTTGAGAATGCGCTTGACGAGCATCAGCCTCAGGCACTTGTGCTTTTTAATGGCATTTCTTACCCCGAAGGTGTGGCAAATTGGCTTGCCAAACGGCGTGGCATCAAGGTGATTAGCCACGAAGTTGGGCTCCAGCCGATGAGCGCTTACTTTACCGAGGGTGATGCCACAGCTTATGACCTGGACATCCCAGAAGACTTTGTTTTGGATGAAGTGCGCAATGCCAGGCTGGATGAATATTTACGCAAACGTTTTCAGGGTGATTTCTTTATGGCGGGTGTGCAATTTTGGCCAGAGATGAGCCAGCTGAGCCCCGCGTTTTTAGAGAAGACCAAGAACTTTAAGCAGGTTGTGCCTGTTTTTACTAACGTTATATTTGATACCAGTCAGGTGCATGCCAATCTGATTTTTGAGCATATGTTCGCCTGGTTGGATAATGTGCTGGAAGTAGCGGAAAGAAACCCTGAGACGCTGTTTGTGGTGCGGGCGCATCCTGATGAAGCCCGAGAAGGAAAAGCCAGCGAAGAATCCGTTGCTGCCTGGGCTGCTTCCAGCAGGCTGGATAGCTTGCCAAATGTGATGTTTATTCCGCCGCATGAATACATCAATTCCTATGACCTCATTCGCATGGCAAAATTTGTCATGATTTACAACTCCACCATTGGTATGGAAGCTGCTATTTTGGGCGCTACCGTGCTCTCCGCAGGAAAAGCGCGTTTTACGGCGTCCGATGTAGTCCATTTTCCAGCTGGGCGTGAGGCATATGATCGCACGCTGCAATCTTTCCTGGACGCGGAAAGCCTTAGCGCGCCAGCTGAACACCGCGAAAACGGAAGACGCTTCCTTTATTACCAGCTTTACCGCTCCTCATTGGTCTTTGACACCTTTTTAGAGAAAGATAAATACTGGAATGGCTATGTGATGCTAAAGGATTTTGACTGGCAAGCCTTATTGCCTGAAAACACGCCAGCTTTAGAGGCGCTTAGGGATGGCTTGCTCCATGGCGGAGATTATATGCTCAAGGAGGATGCGCAATGAGCCTTGAAAAGATTGTTGCCTTGGTGCCCATGCGCCATGATTCGGTGCGTGTGGTTGGTAAAAATTATCGCCATATTTGTGGCAAACCCCTGTACGCCCACATTATTGAAAGCCTGTTAGCAGTGCCAGAGCTTGATACCATTCTGGTGGATACAGATTCAGACGTCATTCTTGAAGGTTTGGAGCGCGATTATCCGCAGGTGAAGCGTTTGTTGCGTCCTGAGCATATGCGCGCCGATACCCTGCCGATGAATGAAATCTTAATTTATGACACCGGGCAGATTGAAGCTGACCTTTACCTGCAAACCCATAGTACCAATCCGCTTTTAAGACCCGAGACGATCTCCAAAGCGATTCGCAAACTGCGCGCTTGTTGGCCAGAGTATGATTCGCTCTTTGGCGTTACGCGTTTGCAAACCCGATTGTGGGATGCCAATGCCCAAGCAGTGAACCATGACCCCAATGTTTTGTTGCGTACCCAGGATCTGCCGCCCATTTATGAGGAAAACTCGTGTATCTACCTCTTCACACGCGATAACCTCCTGGCGCGTTCCAATCGGATTGGCTATAACCCCATGATGTTCGAAATCGACGCAGAAGAAGCCTGGGACATTGATGAAGAAATTGACTTTAGCGTAGCAGAGGCGCTTTTAAGCCATCGGCTACGGCAAAGTGAGGACTAATGAAAACCGTTTTGATTACAGCAACATATATGTTCCCTTTTTTGGATCGCTTTATTCCCATTTTGGAGCAATTCGGTCTAAATGTAATCGTGCCTGAAGTGGAAGAGCGCATGGAAGCAGATGCGCTGATGGCTTACGCGGGACAATTTGATGGCACGATTTGCGGCGATGATCGCTATACGCCGGAAGTTTTAGCAGCATGCGCGCCACGGCTAAAGGTGATCGCCAAGTGGGGAACCGGCATTGATTCGATTGATTTGGATGCCGCGGAAAAACTGGGCATCAAGGTGCTGAATACGCCCAACGCTTTTACAGTGCCCGTTTCAGAAAGCGTTCTGGCGGCTTTGTTGTGCTTCGCGCGTAACCTGCCCTGGATGGATGACGCCATGAAACGTGGCGAATGGAAAAAAATTAGCGGGCACACCTTAAGTGAAAGCACGGTTGGCGTGATTGGTGTGGGAAACATCGGTAAAGCCGTACTAAGAAGAGTGCGCGGTTTTGGCGCCAGACTCCTGGCTTATGACATTGTGGATATCGCACCAGATTTTCTTTTGGAAAACAAGGTTGAAACAACAGACTTGCGCACATTACTCGAGCAGAGTGATTATGTTTGCCTTTGCCCATCATTAACCCCCAGCTCAAGACAGCTGATAAACGCGGAAAGCTTGTCCTGGATGAAGCCAAGCGCGGTTTTGGTTAATGCTTCGCGAGGACCGGTGGTTGAAGAAGCTGCTTTGATTGAAGCTTTGCAGAATGGGAGATTGCGAGGCGCGGCATTGGACGTGTTTGAATTTGAGCCACTGCCCAAAGACAGTCCGTTGCTTAAGATGGATAATGTTTTACTTTCACCACACAACACCAATAGTAGCCCCTATTTTTGGGAGCGCGTGCACTGGAATTCCATTCGCAATTTGTTAATGGGCTTGGACATTCCAGTCGGTGACATCGAAAGCCTTAAGAAGCTTGAAAAATAAAATCAGTTGCGTTAAGTAGACCATAATAAATAGCCACAAACAGGAAGTGAAGCGAAATGGATAACGAGAAAGAAAAAACGATCCTGATAACCGGCGTTTCCGGTGGAATTGGCAAAGCCACGGCTCATTATTTCGCTGCGCGTGGCTACCGTGTGATTGGTGTAAGCCGATCGGAAAAAAGCCCAGACTTCCCAGCCAATGGGCTGTATATCCAGGCGGATTTGACCAACGCCGCAGCATTTGACGGCATCCTGAACGAGGTCCAAGTCTTTACTGACCATCTGGAAGCATTGGTAAATAACGCCGCCTATCAAATTACCAAACCGCTGCTTGAAACAAGCCTGCAAGAATGGGATGCGGTCATGGCAACCAACCTGCGCGCGGCTTTTTTGATGACACAAAAGGTGCATCCTTTATTGCAGGCTGGTCGCGGTGCTATTGTAAACGTGGCATCGGTTCATGCTGTGGCGACATCCGCCAACATCGCCGCCTATGCCGCCAGTAAAGGTGGGCTGCTGGCATTAACCCGCGCCATGGCGATTGAATTTGCTCCAGACGCGATCCGTGTGAATGCGGTTTTGCCCGGCGCGGTGGATACGCCCATGTTGCGTGCGGGAATGACCCGTGGACGAGAAGGTGAGCTGCCAGAAGAAGAGCAAATGGCAGCGCTGGCAGCCAAAACGGTGAACGGTCGCATTGCCAAGCCGGAAGAAATTGCCTCGGTGATTTATTTCCTGGCTGATCACAACCAATCTGGCTTTATGACGGGTCAAAGCATCATCGTGGATGGTGGCGCAACTTGCCGGCTTTCAACGGAATAGTTGAAAGGCTGTTATCAATGCCCCTAAAGGCTGTGATAAAATGATGAGAGAAATCACAAGGAGTTAGTATGAAAATTCATGTGGAACCAGACTTTTCGCGCGATGAACAAATCGCGGGTTTGATTGAACAAATTAGTGCCTATATTGAGCAATATCATCACGGTACGGTAAGCTTGGTGGCTATCGAAGGTGATGTGGTCAAGGTGCGCTTGGGTGGCGCGTGCCAGGATTGCCATCTCAGCGAGCAAACCCTGCAAGGTTGGGTTGCGGGCACTATCCGCCAGTTTTTCCCTGAGATCAACCTGGAAGCTGTACACTAAACTTTTTTAACAAACAATTGCAGTAGACCATGCGCATTTTTGCATGGTGCTTATGGATTAGAGGGCGTTTAAGCCTTCTAATTTGTTTAAAAAGGCAGGTTGATTGAGCTCTTCCCAGGCTTCCATAAACCATCCGGGCAGGTTCTCCCGTTTTGCGCCTATTACGAGGGAAGTGATTGGGGCAAGCACGGCAAAAAGAGCCTCCTCAGCGGGGTCAATAGCACCATATGCCTCACGAAAAGCTTCGCCAGCGCGTGGACTAAGCGATGCACACACATTACTGATGTCCATGGCAGGGAAACCCAGCCCTAAAAAGTTGTAGTCAAACATCAATGCGCGTTTTTCATCTCGCGAGACAGCCAGGTTGACGTAGTAAAAGTCGTTAAAGCATAGGGTTTTGGTTGAGCGTTTGATAAGCTCTGTGATTCGCTCTGTTTTTTCATCAATTTGTTTCCAGATTTGAGCGTTTTCACTGTTTGTACGGGCTTTGACCAAGGCGATACCTTCGGGATTGAATTCGTTTAGCTCAGAATACCAGCTCAAGTTAGGGTCAGTTGCTAGGCTTTTGCCTTTGGTGTGCAGCTGCTGATACCAATCGGCAAGCACGCGGGCTATGGTGGGTGAGTCCATATCTTCTTTAACTCCCAAACGCCAGGCATGGCTAAAGTTGAGGTCTTCCATCAGCAAAGCTTTGTCTGTTTTGGCAATAAGAGGAATGGTGGGCACGCCAATCGCCTTAAGTTGATCGTAATGTAAAATCTCTCGCCTAAAGACGACATTTTCAAAGTATTTAAGGATGTAATGTCCATCACTTTTGCCGTGTACGGCAAACAAGAAAATGCCCTCTTTCGCGCGCATCAGCTCCAAAGACTGAGGGCTAATGCCCATGTGTTTAAGTTCAATCCTGGCTTTTTCATGGAAATTATCAGTTGTCATCGCCAGTGATTCTAATACAAAACGCTCAGGCATTGTTACCTGAGCGCATGCTAAAGGAAAGGGAAGTGTTATGAGAAATTCAATGTTTTGGTGCTGCACACGGCAGCAGTGTTTTTATCCTCACCAGCCTCTGCGGGGTTGCGGGTTAACCAGACAAGCATCCAGGGTGATTTCAAGGTTCAAAGCCCGCGAGACAGGGCAAGCCATTTTAGTTGCCTCGGCGATTTCAAGGAAAGTTTCCGGGTTGAGCTCAGGCACCTGGGCCTTGCAGTCAAGGTGGCTGCTTACAATGGTTGGTTTGCCATCAATAAAACGCAGGCTGATCTTGGCGCTGACTTCAACTTTTTCAACAGTGTAGCCTTGGTTAGCGATTTCATTGCTGAGCGCCATCGCGTAACAGCCGGCATGAGCGGCGGCGATGAGCTCCTCGGGGTTGCTGCCTTGTCCCTCTTCAAAGCGAGAGCTAAAGCTGTAAGGCAATTGGGTGCCGGCAAGTTCAACTTTGCCTTTGCCTTCTTTCAGATTGCCTTGCCAAATTGCGGTTGCGGTTCTATCTGCCATAATAATCTCCTTTTGTTTTAATATCCCACATTTGAAAGGCGGGTTCAAGCGGCTGTACATTGAAAAAGGCTTTTGAAGGATAAGAGAAAGATAAAAATGGTTAGAAACATCCCAAATTGCAAGGAAACATGCCATTATCGTTCCATCGTTTCATTCGTTTTGCAACGCAAACCGTTTCGTTGCAAAACGAAAGACGTTTCGACTCAGTACTCTCGGCGTCTCGCCAAAGGTTGGGTTGCAAATGTGGACGATTGAAAGGCGGGCACGGTAGGCGCGTAGGGTTTCACGCCGGAACAACCTGGGGGAGCACAGCTGCGAATCGGAAGAAGCAGGCATCCACATGCATCCTTTAAAAAACAACCTGGTGGGTTTTGCCCACCAGGTTGATTAGCTAAATGCTATCTCTACGGAAAACTGGAATTTAGATCCAACCGCGCAGTTTCATCGCGCGCACGACTTTGTCGATAGCGACCATGTAGGCTGCGTCGCGCATGTAGACTTTCTTGTCCAGTGCCATGCCCAAAACGGAAGCGAAAGCCTGGGACATTTTGTAGTCCAATTTTTCGAGCACGTCTTCGCGTGACCAGTAGAAGTTCTGGTCGTTCTGGACGCCTTCGAAATAAGAAACGGTCACGCCACCAGCATTGCAAAGGAAGTCGGGAACGAGGAAGATGCCGCGTTCTGCCAGAACTTTGTCAGCTTCGGGAGTGGTGGGGCCATTGGCGGCTTCAGCAACCATTTTGACGTTAGCGTGAATTTGATGTACGGTCTCGCCAGTGATTTGGCCTTCGAGCGCGGCGGGGACAACCACGTCCACGTCTTTTCCGAGCCAGGCATTGCCATCTTCGATGACGTAGCCAGCAGCCTGGGCTTTGGCTTTATCGATGGTGCCATATTGGTCGGTGATGCTCTTCAGGAATTCAGCGTCGATGCCGTCTTCTTTGTAGAAGGTGTAGGATTTCTTGTCATCGCGGTCCCAGCAGGAAACACAAACGACGATACCACCAACGTACTTGCCATAACCGAGGGCAACATATTGACCAACGTTACCGAAACCCTGGAGGGCGGCTTTGGTCTTGGTGGGATCGATGCCGAGATGTTTCATGGCTTCGCGGATGTTGATGCAGACACCAAAACCGGTGGCTTCGGTGCGGGCTTCTGAGCCACCACCACCGAGGGGTTTGCCGGTGATGACGCCAGGGGTGTATTGGCCAACGATGGCGGAGTATTCGTCCATCATCCAACCCATCATTTGAGCGTTGGTGCCAACGTCGGGAGCGGGCACGTCTTGGCGGGGACCAAGCTCTTTCCAGAGGGCGCGCATGTAACCGCGAACGAGGCGTTGTTTTTCGCCATCAGAGAGTGTGGAGGGGTCAACATCCACGCCACCTTTACCACCACCGAGGGGGATATCAGCGACGGCTGTTTTCCAGGTCATCCACATGGCAAGGGCGTTGACGGTGTCAATGGTTTCGCCAGCGGCGAAGCGGATGCCACCCTTGTTAGGACCGCGAACGTCGTTGTGTTGCACGCGGAAGCCGGTGAAGACACGCAGGGTGCCGTCATCCATGCGAACAGGAATGCGAACAGTGAATTGGCGCATTGGCCAGCGCAACATTTCGCGGATATCTTGGCCCAGGTCGAGTTGGTCTGCAACTTTGTCGAATTGGGCTTGTGCCATAGTAAAAGCATTGGTATTTTCTGACATTAATGAGTCTCCTTTGTGGGGTAAGTTTTGTAAATAGAAAGACTGGTACGCAAAAACTGGCACCAGCCTGTGTGTAAATATTTAGTTGAGAAGGTTTCTAGTCCCATATCTCCTCAAGAAATTAGCCTATTAACCATATCTCAAATGGCGCTTTTAATCAACCAATCAAAAGCATTAGCCAAACTTTTTGACATATCGAGCGATGCGCTCGAGTGCTTTTTCAATTTGCTCGTAAGAAGTAGCATAAGATGCCCGTGCGAATCCGATGCCGGCATTGCCAAAGCTATCACCAGGCACAATGACCACGCCTTGTTCTTTGAGCAAGCCCATACAAAAATCATCATCGCTCAAACCAAAACCACTGATCTTGGGGAAGCAATAAAAAGCACCTTTAGGCTCAAAAGTGGGCATGCCCAAGGCGTTGAAACCGCTCACAATCAGCTTACGGCGGCGGTCATACTCGGCAATCATTTCTTGCACATAAGGTTCGCCAACGCGCAAGGCTTCCAAACCCGCCATTTGTGCCATAATGGGCGCGCACATCACCGAAAATTGGTGAACACGCACCATCGCGCTGATGATATCTTTGTGCGCGCAGGCATAACCCAGACGCCAACCGGTCATAGCATAGGATTTTGACCAGCCACCCAAGAGGATGGTGCGGTCTTTCATGCCGGGCAGGGCAGAAAAGCAAACATGTTCCTGTCCGTAAACCAAGCGGTCATAAACCTCATCAGCGATCACCAGGAAATTGTGCTTTTGGGCTAGTTCAGCAATTTGTAACAAAGTCTCTTTGCTGGCAACAGCGCCGGTGGGGTTATTGGGGTAGGTTAGGATGATGGCTTTGGTTTTATCGGTAACAGCGGCGGCGATATCTTCGATGGTGGGCACAAAGAGGTTTTCTTCGTGGCTTGCCACTTCAACAACCACGCCACCAGCCAATTTAACTTCTGGCTCGTAAGACACAAAAGCCGGCGTTGGGACGATAACCTCATCACCCGGCTGTAAAATCGCGGTGCAGGTGAGGTAAAGCGCTTCGGAAACCCCAACGGTAATGATGATTTCATCGGGAGCGTAATTGACCTTATAAAGCTCATTAAGGTGCGCGCCAAGCTCCTGGCGTAATTCCAGCAGGCCTAAGTTGGCAGTGTAATGGGTGGCACCGGACTGTAAGGCGCGGATGCCGGCATCGATGATGGGTTTTGGCGTGGTAAAGTCGGGTTCACCCAGACCAAGTGAAATAACATCATCCATGGTGATGGCAATGTCAAAATACTTTCGGATGCCAGAAGGCTTAAGGTTGGTAACACGCGGGTTAATGAATTCGAACATCAAAACTCCTTGTTTAGGTATTTTTTCTTTATGGTTTAAGAGCTTGCCCAGGAATTGTCACCCAGGTTAAATTTGCCACTTAGTGAGTTAATAACGCAATCATAGCCAATCAGTGAGGCGTCAAGGTGCGAATTGCTCACATGCGCGCCCGGACTGAGGATAGAGTCGCTGATAGAGCTGTTTTGAACCACACAATTAGCGCCAATCGACGTGAAGGGTCCAATAATGGAGCCACTGACACGCGCTTCAGGATGGATAAAGACCGGCGGTCTGATGATGCTGTCTTCGAGGATGCGCCCATATTTCATATTGTCGCGACCGTGCTCAAGCAGGTAGCGGTTGGTATCCAGCAGTGCTTCGGATGTGCCTGCGTCAAGCCAGGTGCTGGCTTGCTCGATGCGCATTTTCGCCCCATCTTCCAGAAGGATGTTGATCGCATCCACCAAAAAGTACTCACCTTTTAGGGATATATTGCGCGAGACTTGTTCTTTGATGGCTTTAGAGAGGTCTTTGCCTTCTTTAAAGTAGTAACAGCCAACAACAGCAAGGTTATTGTGCATGTCATTTGGTTTTTCGGTCAATTGCGTTACACAACCCGAGGGGTCCACTTCAGCCACGCCAAAGCGGCGAGGGTCTGGCACGGGCTTGACCCAGGCGATAGCGTCCGCGCTCTCATTTTGCAGATTGCTGAAGTCACTGTCGATGAGCGTGTCTGAAAAGATGGCTAAAGTGGGTCCATCCATGTGTTCGCGGGCTTGCCACAGCGCGTCAGATTGACCGCGCATGGTGCGTTGTTCAACATAGTGCACCGTTTTTTCGGGATGGTGCTTTTGCATGTAGGCTTTGATAACCGGCTCCTGGCCGGGAGACATGATAAAAACGTATTTGAGAGCTTCTTGATCTGGAATGGTTTTAAACATAGCCAAAAGATGGTCAAGCACGGTGGCGCCAGCTAATGAGAGCAGTGGTTTGGGTCTGCTCCAGGTAAGTGGGCGCAAGCGCGAGCCTAAGCCAGCCATGGGGATCAAGATGCTTAGATTTTCTGACATTTCCGTCCTCCAGGTATTTCGCAACCTGAGTGGTGGTTGCCTTTTGTGTCATTATATCCTTTTTAGGGAATATTGGCAGGAAAATTGGATATGGAGAAAAAAAAGTAGCTTGGTCACGAGACTTAATTACTCAAATGAGGGAAAAAAGGCAAGCCGAGATTTTTTCGAATCTATGTCAAAAAAAGTAAAGCGCTGAATACCAGCGTATCCAATCGGTTAAAGCTGGTTCATTTATTGCGATAGCTTGGTTAATTAATCTGTCTGATGAGAATGCAAAAAAACGATCGTTGTATCCAATGACCTTACTAAACTCATTGATTGATGGCTGCAATAAGTTGTTTTTTGGGTGGTGGACAACCGAAAAATATACTTTCTTATAAGGGTATTTTTGAGACCTTGAATCTTCCAGACTTATCGCAAGAACCAAGTTTCGCCACAACTGATTCATACCGCCTTTGAAAGGGCAGTCATGATAAGTTCTGATGTGTTCTATATAAAAGAGCCATGGGTTTTTCAAGGTGATATCCCAATATCGGTAACCACACCCACTATGGTAATAACAGAGAGTCTTGTCCTCAAGGATTGCGGATGCAGGTGAACAGGTATGCCGGCACGTTCGATTTTGGCTTTTAGCTCCTCCGCAAGTTGTGAACTCCGTTTCAGTTAGTTTATGCTCAATCATCCAAAGGTTGAGATCGCCCTGGAAATCATAATATGCGATAGCAATATCTGCATCGGTTCCACTTACCTTGGTATGGTCATTCAAAATGTTATAAGGCTCGTCCCAAAATTCTATTCGAAAACCCCGGTCTAAGTGATCTGTTGCAATGTGAGAAAGATCTGTTTTGACTGAACGTAAGACCAGGCTTCCGATTTGAGGGTCTTCAAGCAGCGGTAAGAATAAATTTGCACAGGCGGCCTGAGAACTTGCCATGTGTCCGAGAAATTTGTGGGATTTAAACGGGAATTTGAGCTGATGCTCTTTGAAACGATTGAAAATAGGCTGATATAGTGGATGACCTTGTTTCACACATTCTTCAGAGAGTATGGCATCATACGGTTGGTTTTTAAAAAAGCCAGGTTCAGAACCGAGGTTAGTCCATTTCCAATCAATTAAGTGAACATAGATCTGACGTTGAAAATCTGTAAGACTGTTTGGGAGACGATATTGCTTGCCATTTATTTCATAGTGTTTCATAACACCAGCTTTCTCACCTTTGCTGATAATACTTTGTAGTATTACGAGAAGGACACATTTTAAAAATGATCACTTATAAGTCGAGTTGTGGCAAGATGCATCTGGACGCCTCATTTTGTAACTTTTAGTTCAGAAAATCGCACCGTTAGGGCAGTGCTGCCAGCAGAACGGGCGATGACGCCTAGTGCGCCTTGTAAATCGGGCCTGGTTTTAAGGCTAAATTGATAAGTGTCGTTTACATAAAAATTGAGTTCTCCGGCATGGGCCTGAATGCCGAAAATATTCCGTGAAGGTGCGCTGGGAGCAAGTTTGCGCGCGCTTTGCCAATTGACCAATCGTGTTGTGCCATCCGGTAGAATTCTATCGACCATAATCTGCCCCTGACAATTTGCCCAAAAACGATAGGTGCCAGATGCACTGTTGCGCCAGAAAATAATGCCGTATTGATCGTCATCAGAACACAAGGCGGTTTCGATGGTAAATTCGAGATGAAAAGATTCAGGCAGAGTGTGTTGGCTAAGGCTAAGCGCCTCTATTTGGTCCCCAGAAATAGCCAGCGATAGGGCGTTGGTTTCATAGCTGACATTAGCCTCAGTTCCTTTTTGGGTTTGCCAAAGGCTCTTATCACTAAAATCATCCATGAAAATAAGATCACCGCGTTGCGTGGGTTCAATGCTGGCTATAACAGGACCAGGAATTTCGCTTGGGCTGGGTTTCGTCTCTGTGGCAGGGAACCATTCGATGGTGGCGCTCGGCAATGAGGTCAGGCTGACTTCTAGGCTGGGTGTGAGCTCAGCCGTGTTTGTTTGCGTGGCGCAGGCGACAAGCAAGAAGCAAGCCAAAAAGGCGCTAAACAGGACCTTTATATGTTTAAAGCAAGTCATGGTGACTGTGGCTTGGAACCGAGCTTTTATCTATTTACTGGCTTAAGGCGTTACATGCTGATGACGTAGTAGCCTTGCTCTGTGTAAGGGCGCATGCCGGCGTGACCCATCATGTCATCCAACATGGGCAAACCTGTGGCGAGGTTTTGTTCATAAACGCCCAAAGCGTGTGAACATGCCAGGCAGATGCCCGCTATGAGACCTTTATCCAGCGCTCTTTGGTAGAGTTTGTTGCCTTCTTCGGCAAGTACAGATGGTAACTTGACCGATGCGCCTTCGAATATTATCTTGACTTCCAATCCGGCTTCACTCAAATCGAGTGCGTTGAGCAGAATGTGCTGAAAACACATTTTCTCACCTTGCATTGCGTAGAACAATACTTTTTCCATGTCAAACCTCCAAGGATCTTGATGGCTTTATTATAAGGGAGATTAGTGAGTTGGTCTTAGCAATCGCTCTTTTGCTCTCTGTTTCATTTTTTTGTGTCTTAAATTAGAAGTTCCAAACCCTTATGGACTTAAAAAATCCTCGATCTATGATTGCAGTATCTATTCTTTCTAAAAGCGGGTTTTGAAACGTATGCTTTGACACCTTGCATAAATATGAACTTTTTAGTCAATGATATAATCAGAAAAACAGAAGCTGTCTAAAAACAGGAGTTTGCAATGATACAGAAAAACATTCTAAAGCCTTTGGCAATCTTTTTATCGTTTTGTTTAATCTTCGGAATGATGAGCCTGCTTAGCAGCATCGATACCAGCGCTCAGGCACCAACCGAGGTTTTTCATACCCCCACGCCTGATGAGAACGGTTATGTTTACCATACGGTAACCGAGGCTGATTTCGCATGCTATAACATTGCTTTAAAATTTAATACCACCGTAGCTGAGATTATCCGCTTGAATAACCTGGACGCAGATTGCACCATCTCGGTTGGCAGAAAACTGCTTATGGCGGTCATTACCGCAACCGCTGCCCCGCCAACGGCGACACCGGATACATCACAACCGACCACACCTCCACAAGACCCCCAACCAACCCAACCGCCCGTGGATTATGTCCCGGAACCGACGGCGATGTTGGACACTGGGAAGATTTGTATTGTCCTTTTCCATGATACCAATGGCAACGGCATGCGCGAGAGCGGCGAAAATTACTTGTATGGCGGTGAAGTAAGCATCAATGATCGCATTGGTACCGTGTCGCGTGTGGGAACCACCGTTGCCGGAGACCCTGAAATCACCACGCCTTTGTGTTTTGATCAATTGCCACCTGGTGAATATAATCTTTCAATTGCCGTGCCGGATGGCTTTAACAGCACCACTGCCAAAAATCATGCTATGACCATCAACCCAGGCGATACCTTAACGGTAGACTTTGGCGCACAAGAAGCCACGCCTGAAAAAACGACCCAAAATGCTGAGGCAGCACCCAGGTCCTGGTTGTTATTCGTCCTCGGAGGCGTGATTTTAGTTTCCGGTTTGGGTCTCTTGTTCTACATGATCCGTTCACGAAGATAAGTTAAAAGCATAGTAAAACAAAAGGAGGCTCCAGCCTCCTTTTTCTTTAAGTCTTTGCTGTGCGGTTTGGGCTGTTATTCTTCCAAGGATATGCTTTCACCCGGATTGAGCACAACAACTTTCGTTTCGGTTTCGGCTTCAACGCGCGTTTTCCATGCTTGGGGATCCTGAGCAATGAGTGGCCAGGTGTTGTAATGAATAGGGATGACCACTTTTGGACGCAGTAGTTTGACCGCGCGCAAGGCGTCATCGGGTCCCATGGTGTAGTTATCGCCGATTGGGATAACAGCCAAGTCAATCCCTTCGTCGCCGATGAGTTTCATGTCGCCAAACAAGCCAGTATCACCTGCCATGTAAATCTTTTTGCCTTCAGGCGTGGTAAGCAACAAGCCGGCAGGGTTGCCGCCATAGCCACCATCAGGCAGCTGTGAACCGTGTAATGCCAAAGTGAGTTTGAGGTAGCCAAAGGGATGCTGAAAGCCACCGCCCAGGTGTTGCGCGTGGGTTTGGTAACCTTGCGCTTCAAACCAATTGCTGATTTCAAAGTTGCTGATGATGAGCGCATTATCGCGTTTGGCAATGTCCAGCGCGTCGCCAACGTGGTCACCATGTCCATGGGTGATAATGATGAAATTTGCAGTGGCTTCTTCAGCGCTGATGGCTGCCACCGGGTTTCCCGTGAAGAAAGGATCCACTAAAAGCTGATGTTCGCCCACCTGCAAACCAAGCGAAGCGTGTCCGTACCAGGTTAAGGTTGTTTTCATTTGTACCTCCAATTTATTTGCTATAAAAAAGCCCCAAGCAGTGTTGGGGCTTTGAAGTGTTTATTTTGCGTAGCTCACCGAGCGGGTTTCACGGATAACGGTTACCCGAATTTGCCCGGGATATTGCAAGGTTTCCTCGATCTCGTCGGCGATGTTCTTTGCCAGTTGGTGAGCCTGATAGTCATCGACCTCTTCGGGCTTAACAATGATGCGCACTTCGCGTCCGGCTTGAATGGCAAAGCTTGATTCCACACCTTTGTGTTCGTTGGCGATGTTTTCAAGCGCCTTGAGACGTTTGATGTATTGCTCGAGGTCTTCGCGGCGCGCGCCGGGTCGGGCACCAGAGATGGCATCAGCCGCTTCGGCAATAACCGCCTCCACTGAAGCTTGATCAACCTCATGGTGATGCGAAGCGATGATGTTTACAACAGCCGGGCTTACACCATGGCGTTTGGCAAACTCTGCACCAATTTGGGCGTGTGTGCCGTCGGTGTTGTGGTCCATGGCTTTGCCCAGGTCGTGGAGCAAGGCGCCGGCTTTGGCGACTTCAATGTTAGCGCCAAGCTCGGCAGCCAACACGCTGGCAATCTTACTGGTTTCAACGGCATGCGCCAATTGGTTTTGTCCATATGAGCTGCGGAACTTGAGCCGACCCAGTTTTTTGATGATCTCAGGATGCAAACCATGCACGGATGCTTCGTAAGCGGCTTCGTTACCCGATTTGATGATGTCGCGTTCCATCTCGGCGCGTTCTTCCGCCAGGATTTTCTCGATGTATGCCGGGTGAATTCTGCCATCCTGCACCAAACGGGTGAGCGTTCGGCGGGCGATTTCGCGGCGCACGGAGTCAAAACAAGAAATGGTTACCGCTTCTGGCGTGTCATCCACAATCACGTCCACACCTGTGGCTTGTTCAAAAGAGCGGATGTTACGGCCGTTGCGACCAACAATGCGACCTTTCATTTCTTCGTTGGGCAGGGTCACCAGCGAGGTGGTCACTTCGGCAACCTTGTCTGAGGCAACGCGTTGAATGGCGTCGGCGATAAGCTCGCGGGCTTTTTCTTCGCCGGTTTCGCGGGCTTCGTTTTCAATTTGGCGAACGATGCGCGCCATATCATTGCGGGCGGTGCGTTCGACTTCTTCAAGCAGGATGTCGCGCGCTTCCTCGGTGCTCAGTTCTGCCACGCGTTGAAGTTCGTTCAAGCGTTCCGCGTAAAGGCTGTCTATTTCGTTGGCACGTTTATCAATGCTGCTTTGGCGTTTGTTGAGCGAGCTTTCACGCTGTTGCATTTGGTCAAAGCGACGGTCAAGTTCTTCGCGGCGTTTTACCAGGCGGTCATCTTCTTTGTTGAGCTCGCTTCGTCGTTGTTGCAGCTCAACTTCAGCCTGGCGGGTGAATTTGAGGGCTTCGTCTTTGGCTTCAAGCTTCACCTGAATGGCTTCTTCGTTTGCGGCGGCAATGATGTCATCGGCAGTACGTTTTAGGCGAATGTCGCGGTTATTGCGCACAAAATTGACAACAATCCAGCCGATTACAGCGCCAAGAATCAGCGCCAGGGCAACCCAAATCCACATGCTGGGGTTGCTAAAATCAAACAGTTTCTCAAAAAAATTCATTTCCAATGCTCCATTTATTCATCACGCGAAGAGCCCTGTTTTTGTGCTTCGTCCCAAAGTTGGCGTGTAACGATGCTTGCGGTTTCATAGTTGAACCCGCGTCTTGCCAAAGCGGCACTCATCTTTTGACGGAAAGCAAGCCAAGGAAGTTCTGTATAACGTCTTGCCAGTTTTGTGCCTGCAGCTCTTGCCAGATTGAGTTCATCCAGGTTTGCTTTTTGCAAAGCATGCTCGATGGTGCTTTCTTCCAATCCTTTGCGGCGAAGCTCAAACCGTAATTGGTTTTGACTGCGCGGGCGAAAGCTTGCCCGGTTGTCAATCCAATCTTCGGCAAAACGGGTATCGTTGAGAAGGCGTTCCTCTTTGAGGCGGTCTATGACTGTTTGAGAGACAAAATCGCTAAAGCCTTTTTTGTTGAGATAGGTTTGCATTTCAGCTTCAGATCTCGCGCGGTAGCTCAAAAAGTGCAAGGCACGGTTGAATGCCACTTCCTGCTCGTCTTTTTCTTGCAGCGTGGCGATCTCTTGCTGACTGAGTTTGCGACCAACTTTGAGCCATGCAGCGGTGAGACGATCGAGTGAAAAAGCAAATTCACCGTCCAGGCTGATGTTCAATCGGCGGGTATTGCGCTTTTGTGGTGTGATCGCAGTGATCTCTTTTGTCATATTATCCAAACAGCCATGGATTAGCTTTATGGCAACGAAACAAAAAACAATGACTGCGGATTTTTGGCAGAAAAAGTCAGAAATATGGAAGAATTAAGCCCCGATACTGCTAAGAACTAAGCAATAAGGGTTATCAGAAAGGCACTAGCCATCCCGTTTTGAGTAAATATGCATTTTTCGATTGCGGTTCCGTAAGCATACGCTTATTTCATTTCCAAAACATAAACTGAGTAAAATCTCAGCATCAAACTGCCAAATAAATCGCCAGGCGATTTCGTCACCATGAATGCCTGCTTACCTGTAATAAACAGAACCCATGCGTGTATTTTTTTATTAATAGCATTATACATTAAAAGACGCACAATTTGGGGAATTTCAAAACTCTTATTTTACAAGCCTAAATTTTTATGAAATACAAAGCATATCATGCTAGAATAATGCTATGGACGATGTAACAAAGCTAAAAGTTGAAGTATTGCACTATGAAGCCCTTGAACGACAGAAAGAGCAACGGTTTAAGCAAATCATCTTGCCTATTATTGTCGTGGGCATCTTGCTTTTAGTCGTTTTAGGCATTGCCATTTATCTGGCGATAAAAGACCCAACTGGTGCAGGCTATAAGGCAGGGCAAATTACTTTGATTATTGTTTTGTTTTTGGCTTTGTTAATTGGTGGTCTTTTGATTTTTGTTTTAATAAAAGCCATTGATGGACTTTACAAATTGAACCAGGAACTCCCCAAGTTAGGCAAAACTGCCTTGGGTGGTGTGGTACAAGTTGAAGAAAAATTGCGCACGGCGGCTGATGCCAGTGTGGAACCGGTTCTGCGTGCAAAAGGCTTTGGTTCGCAGATTAAACAAGTCAGAAAAAGCATTAAAGATCGAATATCCCCGAAAGGTAAACAAGATGAATAAAACTGGAAAGACGATGATTATGATAGCCGGCGCGGTGTTAGGCGCAGTTGTTGGCTTGAAAATGGCGCAAAACTTGGTGAAAGAGATGGAAGCCAACCAAGGGCGATTTCCAATTTCGGGTTCGGATAGCATCAAGGCGGGATTGAGCGCTTTTAGTATTATGAAACAATTAACCGGTGGCAGAGGCTAAGCGAAAGGCCTAAGCATTGTTTGAGATTGTTTTTCTGGGCACTTCTGCCTCGGCGCCTTCCATTCGTCGTGGCTTATCCTCATTAGTGGTTATGCATGAGGAGTATCGCTTTATGGTGGATTGTGGCGAAGGCACCCAACGGCAAATTTTGCGCGCTGGGGTTGGTTTTAAGCGCCTCAATCATATCTTATTGACCCATGGGCATTTGGATCACATCTTAGGTTTGGCGGGCTTGCTTTCCACTTTTATGCGTTGGGAAGCTATTGATGAGGTGAATATTTACGGCACACGCCATACGCTTGATCGGGTGCATGACTTGCTGTTTGGCGTTGTTTTACGCGGACAGGACCCCGGTATGCCGCTCAACCTGATTGAGATTAAACCCGGGCTCATCTTTAATACCGATAAATTTCAAATCAAAGCTTTTTCGGTTGACCATCGGGGCTCGTCTTCACTGGGCTATGTGTTTGAAGAATATCCTCATCGACCATTTTTGGCAGAGCTTGCTGAAAGCCTCAACATTCCACCCGGACCTTGGCGCAGAGATTTGGTGCAAGGGAAAACGGTTGCCTTACAGGATGGTAGATTGATCACCCCTGATATGGTTTTGGGTGAGGCAAAGCCTGGCACAAAGCTGGCTGTGGTGGGTGACGTGGGCAAGCCTTTTAAACTGGTTGATCATGTTCGTGGCGCGGACGCTATCGTAACTGAAGCCACCTATCTTGCCGAAGAGCTCGAAATGGCAGAGAAATTTGGACATAGCACCGCTGAACAAAGTGCGCAACTGGCAAAAGAAGCCGGCGCGAAACAGCTTATTCTTAATCACGTGTCGCGCCGCTATCGCGATGACGCCATTCTGGCAGAAGCCCAGGCGATATTCCCGAATACCCACCTGGCGAACGATTTTGATGCCTTTCAGATTAAAGCCAGTACTGCCTAAGCCCAAGGCTTGGCGTTTAGAAATTCTCTGACCTTGATTCATGTTAGAATCAACCTCACTTATGGATAAAAAATTAAAGCTGGTTCTCGCCTCCGCATCTCCACGACGCAAGGAGCTTTTGGCGTTGATGGGCATGCCTTTTGAGACGCGACCAGGACATTTTGCAGAGCCTAAAATGGCTGACCAAGAGGTCGTGGACTACGTTAGTGCATTAGCCGCGGCAAAGGCAGCGCATGTTGAGGCTTTTCCCGGTGAGCTTTTGCTGGCTGCGGATACCATTGTTGAAATGGATGCCAGGATTCTGGGCAAACCAGCTGACGATGAGGAAGCCAGGCAAACTTTGTGCGCCTTGCGTGGGAAGCCTCATCATGTTTACACCGCCTTGAATCTTCATGATGTTTCAAGCGGAGAAACCTTGCGAACTGTTTGCAAAACCACCGTTTTTATGCGTGAATGGCATAGCGAAGAACAGTCCGCCTACTTATATAAGGGTACATATCGCGATAAAGCGGGTGGCTATGCCATCCAGGATGATGATTTCCATCCGGTGGAGCGCATCGAAGGCTGTTATGCCAATGTGATGGGCTTACCTCTGTGTCATCTTTATCGTTTGTTTGAACAAAAAGGGCTGCCTTTACCGGAAGATTTGCCAGAAGCCTGCCAAAATCACATCAGAACAAGCTGTGACTACTATCCAACCATTTTGCAAAACGCGGAATGGCAAGGCATATCAGGTTGATGCTTATGAAACGACTTATTCTCATTCTTATTATTTTTAGCTTACTGCTTGGGGCTTGTGACTTAACCACGCCGACCAAGGTTGAAGATACCCCAACACCTGAACCGACCCCAACATTGCCAAGCCCAATTGTCTCCCGTGAAGATTTGCCCGATGTTGAAATTGCCGCAGGGAAGTACTTTGAGCTTTGGCAAGCGGAAGATTATGCCGCAATGTATGACTATTTGACGGTTAATGCCAGGGCAAACTATAACCAAGAAGATTTTATCGCGAAACATAAAAAAACAGCCATAGATCTGACCATGAAGACGGTAAGTTTTCAAACCCTTTCAAGTTTGCTCAGCGCGAATGCCGCCCAGGTGAGCTATCGCATCAGCTATGAGACCAATTTAATCGGCAAGTTGGAACGCGATACCATCATGAACATGCAGCTTGAGGGTGAAAACTGGCGCATCCATTGGGAACCAGATATGATGTTGCCTGAGCTTGCAGATGGTAATTATTTGGAACTTGTGCTCACCATCCCAACAAGAGGAAACATTTATTCCTCAGATGCCTCTGACAACTATCCTTTGGTAGCCTTTACTGATGCTGTTTCTTTAACGATTGTTCCAGGTCGGATCAATCCAGATCAGGAAGATAGGTTGGTCGAGTTTTTAGCTGAGATTACTAACCAAAGCGTTGATGCCGTAAAGCGCAAATATGCCTACGCTCAACCGGATTGGTCGGTGGCTATTGGCGATATATCCGCGGAGACGGCTGCCCAGAATAGCTCACGCATTGATGCCTTTGCTGGGCTGTACCTGCAACCTTTTAAATCCCGTTTTTATTATGACAACGGAATCGCGCCTCATGTTACTGGCTATATGTTGGGTATCTCAGCGGAGGACCAGGAAAAGTATCAACGCCTGGGCTATAAAATAGATGAAACCGTTGGCGCGAGTGGCTTGGAGCTTTGGGGTGAAAAGTATCTTGCGGGAACGCGAGGCGCTGACCTTTATGTGAAAGACAAGGACGCTAAGATCGTCACCAAGCTGGCTTCAACTGAAGCCAAAGCTGCCCAATCGATTACAACAACAATTGATAGCCGTCTGCAATATTGGTTGCAGCGCTCAATGGGTAATCAGGTAGGCGCGGTAGTGGTGCTCGAACGGGATACCAGCCGCGTATTGGCGATGGCATCAAGCCCAGGTTTTGATCCTAACATTTTTAATCCGCTCATCCACACTCATTATGAAGTTGCTGACCTAATCCAAAATGTGCGGCAACCGCTTTACAACCGTGCTTCGCAGGGCGTTTACGCGCCAGGATCTATTTTTAAGGTGATTTCGATGATTGCCGCGTTGCAAACCGGTGTTTTCACACCCGATCGCGTTTATCGTTGCGATAACCGTTGGTATGAGTATGACGGATGGGTGGGTGATAACTGGACCTACACCCGCGGATTTGATGCAGATGGTGACCTCACCTTGGTGCAGGGTTTGATGCGCTCTTGTAACCCCTGGTTTTGGCATATCGGGCTAACCCTATGGAATGACGGTTACACCACATCCATCCCTGATGAAGCCAAAATGTATGGTTTAGGCGTGCGAACCGGCATTGAAATTGAAGAGTTTGAAGGCCAAGTTAACTACCCGGATAATGCTTTTGAATATTTCCAAATGGCGATTGGGCAAAGTACATTGCAAATTAGTGCCTTGCAAGCGGCTAATTTTACTGCCGCAATCGGCAACGGTGGCTATTTGCATCGCCCAACTGTGGTTGACCGCATCGGATTTATGGGTGAAGAGCCAAGTTATGTGTTTGAAAAGCCAGAACTCATTCGCAAGGTTGACACCTTGCCAGAGAACCTGGAAGCAGTCGTTCAAGGTATGACGCAGGTCATTCGCAATCCCAGAGGTACTGCCGCCTGGCAATTTACCAACTTTAGCGGTACTCTGGCTGGCAAAACAGGTACAGCTGAAACAGCATTGGGTACGCCTCATGCCTGGTTCATTGGCTTCACCAACAATGAAGACCCAGATAAGCCAGATATTGCCGTGGCAGTTGTTTTGGAATATGCCGGAGAGGGTTCAGAGATGGCAGCGCCCCTCTTTAGACGCGCTGTATCGCTTTACTTTTCAAATGCGGACCAACCCGGCGGTACCCTCCCATGGGAAAAGCGACCTTATCAGCTTTTGGATAAAGAAGAGGAATAGCCCTTGAGCGACAGGCAAGAACTGCTTCAAGGTTTGGTGATACGGTCACAAGCGGGGTGGATGACCGTGCGAACGGAAAAAGGCGACTTTCAATGCCGGGTGCGTGGGCGCTTAAGACGAGGTAGAGCCGAAGGTGATTTGGTGGCAGTTGGCGACCAAGTGAAGCTTGCACCCCAGCCGGATGGCACCGGACGCATTGAGGAAGTGTTGCCACGCCATAGTGTGCTTTCCAGGCAGCTTTCCGGCGTCAATTATGACTATCAGCAAATTATTTTAGCCAATCCGGATCAGGCTTTTTTTGTGTTTGCGGTTTCAAACCCGGAACCACGCTTGCGTATGCTGGATCGGTTTTTGGTGGTTGCTGAGCGCGCGCACATTCCCTCTGTAATTGTTGCCAATAAGGTGGATCTCATCGGACTGGACGCCGCCAAAGAAATTTTTGGAATGTACGAAGAGATCGGCTACCCGGTGATTTATGCCAGTGCGAAAACGGGTGCCGGTACTGCCGAGCTGCGCGAGAGATTCGCGGGGCAAATCAGCACCCTGGCAGGACCAAGTGGGGTGGGTAAAAGCAGTTTGATTAATGCTGCCATTCCCGGGGTTAAGCTGGAAGTAGGTGAGGTGAGTCAGGCCGGCGTAGGCAAGGGCAAGCACACCACACAAGTGCGCCAGTTGATACCTTTACCTGAAGGTGGTTATATCGCCGATGTGCCCGGATTGCGCACAGTTGCCCTTTGGGATATCGAGGGTGAAGAGTTGGATGCCTATTTTATTGAAATCGCGCCGCTAGTGCCCTTTTGCCAGTTTAACGACTGCAGCCATAGCCACGAACCCGGTTGTGCCGTGCGTGAGGCAAGCGAGACAGGGAAAATAAGCCCGCATCGCTATGATTCCTATTTGCGTTTGCGTTTTGGACAGCCCCAAGATGACTATTATGAAGAGGACGAAGATGAAGATTAGCTCTTTTTTGAAATTGCTTTTATTGATAACTGTTGGCGCGCTCCTGCTGGTCGCTTGTGATCCTAAACCAAGCCCAAGCCCTTTGCCAACAGGTGAGAATGTTATTGAAACAGAGCCTGTAATTGGTGTGGAACCAACAGCCACAGCCACTGAAACTGCGCCCAGTGTGTTAAACGTTTGTATTGCCGGTGAACCGGAGAGTTTGTATCGCTATGATGGTAAAAACACTTTGGTTAAACAGAGCATTTTTGCCGCTTTGTACGGTCACCACAACGGTGAGGACTTACTCGCTATGGTGCCCAACCTTGAAAACACCGAAACCTTTAATCATGAAAGCATCTTGCCAGAACAAGGTATGAACGTATTGGCGGCTGATGGCATGGTGCAGGTGCTCAAACCCGGTTTAGCCGTTTTTGGAAGTGAATCAACAGAAGTGATTGCGTGGGAAGCAGATAGGACCATGACGCAGTCTACTATTATATATAGGCTCAATCCAGGTCAGCTGTGGTCTGATGGCACACCTCTAAACGCGCATGATGTGCTCTACACTTATCATCTCTTGCGCCGCCTCAATTTGCCAGCGAACCAATGGGCGCTTGATCGCACCGCGAATATGGAAGCTCTGGATGACAACACAATCCGCTGGACGGGCATCCCGGGCTATATGGCTGCGGATTTGATGGCATTCTTTTGGAAGCCTATTCCCGCACATCTTTTTGAAAGCATGCCTGATGAGCAAATTGCAGAACACCCCATGGCAGCGCGCACACCTCTTGGATGGGGTGCCTGGCGCATGACAAATTGGCAAGCCGGCACACAGATCAGTTTTGAAAAGAACCCAAACCTATTGCCAGATAGTGGGAAGCAGGCTCATTTTGATACGCTCAATTTTTTGATTGTGCCAGATGTGGAGCAAGCTTTGGCAAAATTGGAACGGGGTGAGTGCCACATTTTGGATAAATCTTATCAGCTTGAAGCCTTGGATGACGCACGTTTGACCGACTTGGCAAGTAAGTATCACCTGGTGCTTGAAGATTACAAAGCTGTTGAACAGCTGGTTTTTGGTATTGGATCAAATGCTGCATATAGCCGGGCGGACTTTTTTGGCGATGTGAGAACGCGACAAGCTATCAGAGCGTGCATCAACGAGCCAGCCATGGTCTCTGGCTTGTTCGAAAAAGCCTGGATGCAAGCCCGGGTGCCGGACGGCATCGATCCAAGCCAGTTTAGTAGCAACAGCGGGCTTAATGCGCATGAGCTGCTCAATGAAATTGGTTGGACACTGGATGGCGTTAGTGATGGCGTGCGAATCGCGCGAGATGTTGCCAATGTTGCCGATGGCAGTGCATTTAGGGTGCGTTTGCTGAGCGGGCAAGGTGCTCAAAGCCAGGCTATTGTCAGGAATGTGGTTGATCGTTTGGCTGCTTGCGGGATTGCGGTTAGCCATGAAAGCATGCCCTCAAACCAGCTTTACGCGCCTGGTCCTGATGGCGCTCTTTTTGGCCGGCAGTTTGACCTGGCAATCATCAATTGGGGTCATTTGGCGCAACAAGACTGTGAACTTTACGTCAGTGGGCAAATTCCACACACAGGGAACTATTGGATTGGCACAAATGTTGCCGGATTGAATGATTCAGGTTTCGATTTTGCTTGCGCCAAGGGTCTAGCAAGCGCTGAGGAAGCGATGCTCCATTACACCCCAGCAGTGCCTTTGATGCCCCAAATCAGGCTTTGGCTTGTGTCAAAAGAATTGGACCTGCCGGAAAAGGCCCAATTTGAGCTTATAAACGACATTAAACTGAGTCATCCATAAAGCTTTAAGGCATCTTTTTTGACTGCAGAGCCAAATTAATTTCATGTAAACCATCTGATAGTTAATGATGCTGAAACAGCCCAATTTTGACCTTGGTTTGCTTGACAGGTTCAAGAGGCTATGCTAATATTTCAATAATCGCGCCCATTTAATGAATGGGTAATCCAACTGGGATAAGGTTTAAAAGATAACGAAAAATTAGGTTAGTGGAGAAGCCTACACAATGCGTTACAAGTTACCAAACCCAATATTTTTTCACACCAAACCTATTAAGGAGGATCTAGTATGAAACGTTTTACGTATGTACTCTTTTCACTGGTAATGGTTTTTGCGTTGATGCTTGCAGCATGCCAACCAAAACCCACTCCAACAGTGGAACCACCGGTCGATGATCCAGTCGTGGACAAACCGGAACCTACAGATGAGCCGGAACCTGTTGATGAACCGGATCCCGTAGATGAACCCGACCCCACAGAAGAACCCGAACCCGAGCCCGAACCCGAACCCGAACCCGAACCCACTACCCGCGTAGGCGGTTGGTTGGATGAAATCATTGTTTCGGTAATTGATGCTCCCTCGGTCATCGTTCAATTGGAAGCTAAATCAATTGATATTTACGTCAACGGTTTTGGCACCAATGACCTTGATCAACTCAACAAATCGGGTTTGCCCTACACCACCTCGAATGGTACCTACTACACCATTCAATTTAACCCAGCTGAATTCAATGAGGGCATTAACCCATTCCGCAATCGCAAAGTCCGCGAAGCCTTCAACTACCTGATTGACCGCAACTATATCAACCAGGAATTCTACGCTGGTGGTGCATTGCCCAAATGGTTCCCAATCATGACCAACTTTGGTGACTACGCCCTCTTAGCAGACACCGCACGCCGACTTGAAACTGAATACGCCTACAACTTTGACAAAGCCAAAGAAATCATCGATGCTGAAATGGAAGCCATGGGCTATCCTCTCACCGATGGCAAATACGTCAATGCTGATGGCGAACAATATAATGTTGTTTTCCTTGTCCGCAACGATGGTGATGGCACTCGTAAAGCATGGGGTCTCTACCTCCAAGAACAGATGGAAAAACTCGGTTTCGCTGTTGACTTCCGCGAAGGCACCGGTGGCGACCTTGGTCCCATCTGGATCGCTGGTGATCCCACCGCAGGCGAATGGCACATCTACACCGGTGGTTGGGGTGCTTCGGTTCTGAACCGTGACCAATCCAACATCTTCCAGGAAATGTATCTGCCAACTTCTGCACAGGGCTTGCCCGTGTTCGAACAGAATGATCCAGATCCTGTCTTCCAGGAACTTGGCGACAAACTCTACAACCGCGAATTCACTACCATGGAACAACGCGCCGAAATGATGGCACAAGCACTTGAGCTCTCTCTCCAAGACTCATTGCAGGTCATGGTTGTTGACTCCAAACGCTTCGTACCCCACCAGGATGGCTTGGTTGCTACAACCGACCTCGCTGCTGGTATCGAAAGCGCCCAAATCACCCCCTACACCCTTCGCTGGGCTGACCAAGAGGGTGGAACCGTTCGCTGGGCAACCCAACCATTCTTGTTCAATGGTCCATGGAACCCCGTGCAAGGTTCAAACACGACTTCTGACCAAGGTGCAGTTCGCATGACCGTTGGCTATGCCACCACATACGATCCCTACACCGGTCTTTTGAATGCCTTCTGGGTTGACAAAGCCGAAGTCACCGTTCAAACTGGTTTACCTGTCCAGAAAACTTTGGATTGGGTTGACCTGAAATTTGCTGACGAAATCGTTGTTCCTGAAGATGCCTGGGCTGACTGGGATGCCGAAACACAAACCTTCATCACTGTTGGTGAGAAGAGTGGCGGCGAACCTGTAACCTCAACCGCGAAATCTACTGTTTACTTCCGCCCCGACCTCTTTGACGTGGTCAAATGGCACGATGGTAGCAACCTCGAAATGGCTGACATCATGATGGCTTACATCATGGGCTTTGATCGCCCCAAAGAAGCATCCGCTATCTTTGACCAACAAGCCGTTGGTGCTTTCAATGTCTTTATGTCCACCTTCAAGGGCTTCAAGATCATCTCCACTGATCCCCTGGTTATGGAAGGCTACCAAGACACCTTCAGCGCAGACGCTGAACTCATCGCCCCCATTGGCTACTCCTGGATTAACAACTTCCAGGGCGAAGGCTCATTCGCATCTTATGCAATGATGAACTCCGCAGAAGCAGCCAAAGAACTTGCCTACTCTGAACGTAAAGCTCTTGAGCTCGAAGTTGAGCAAACCAGCACCATTGGTGGTCCCAGCTTGGATATCCTTACTGCCCACCTGGACAAATTGATTGAAGAAGGCCCCATCCCCTACGAACCCACCTTGGGTCAATACATCACTTCTGAGCAAGCTGTTGCCCGCTATCAAGCACTGAAAGATCACTTTACAAAGTACGGCAACTACCACCAGGGCGTTGGTCCTTACTTCCTCAAGTCTGTTGACTTGAACGGTAAATCACTCGTCATGGCACACTGGGATCAATATCCCGACCTCGCAGATCGCTGGTCAATGTACTCCGCACCAAAGATTGCAGAAGTTGAAATTGAAGCTCCTGGTCAGGTCATGGGTGGTGAAGAAGCTGAATTTGATATCTATGTCACCTTCAATGGTAAACCCTATGAAATGAAAGATATCAAAGAAGTTAAATTCCTAGTCTACGATGCTGAGAATAACGTTGTTCTTATCAGCACCGCCGAAGCCGTTGAAGATGGTCACTACATGATCAAATTCACCGGTGATGAGACCCAGAAGTTTGGCGATGGCGCCACCAAGCTTGAAGTTGCAGTCATCTCGCTTGCTGTTGCACAGCCGACCTTTGAAGCCATTGAGTTCATTACCACCCAGTAAACTGCGTGGTTAAATAGCTCCCAAAAGGGGCAAGTTTTCTAACTTGCCCCTTTCTTTTACAAAAGGAACAGGGAGGTCGCCCTAAATGACTACTGAATCTATTTCACAAGAGAGCACTATACAATACGCAAGGAAAGCAACCCGAGATACCGCAAAACGCTTGGCTCGGTTCTTTTCTATTCGTCTTGTATTGCAAATGCTTACCATTGTTATTGGCGTTTACATCACCATTTTGGTTGCCAATATGGGAGGCTATGTGGATACCATCCTAAGAGCTTCGATTATTGAGCAAGCCAACATGGAAGTATCTGCTATGGTTGCCAATACAAATACGCCACCAGATAAACGTGCAGAGATGGTTAAAGATCTCATTGCTGAACGTGAAACTTTGGCTGGCTTAGACAAACCATTTATCCGTCGCTCTTTCACTCACCTTTGGAACGCACTCACCCTCAATTTTGGTCGCGCGCGTTTTATGGTGAGTAATCATGGCTCGAGAATGGTAAGGAATATTATTTTGGAGCGGCTTCCTGCCACGCTGCTCTTAATGGGCACATCGCAGCTATTGCTATTCGCAGTAACAATTAGTGTAGCATTAGCGGTGTCGCGCCATTATGGAAGTGCCTGGGACAGAATCATTGTTGCCATGTCGCCCACATCTTCCATTCCGCCGTGGTTTTACGGTATCTTCCTCATCCTCATTTTTGCGGCATGGCTAAAAGTTCTGCCTTTTAGTGGTATGGTAGACGCGCCACCACCACCTACAAAATGGCAATACTTTTTGAACATTCTCAAACACCTCATCTTACCTGCCGGCTCGTTGTTTATCTCCGGATTCTTTATTAGCACTTACTCCTGGAGAACATTCTTCCTGATTTACTCAAGTGAAGACTACGTAGACATGGCAAAGGCAAAAGGTTTGAGCTCTCGCGCTATTGAGCGACGCTATATCTTGCGGCCAACTTTGCCCAGCATTATTACCAGCTTTGCGCTTTTGCTGGTTGGTATCTGGACCGGTGCCACACTGACGGAAACTATTTTCCTATGGCCAGGACTTGGCACAACTATTTTTGAGGCTATTAGTAAGTACGATACCGCGGTAATTGTGGGTACCACCATCATCCAAGCCTATTTACTTGGTATTACCGTGTTCTTCCTTGATTTCTTGTATGCAATTGTTGACCCCAGGGTCAAATTGGGTGGAGGCAGATAAAATGAAAAAGTTCACAGATTCATTAAAAGACTTTGCCAGGTATCCTTCAGCGATTGCAGGTTTGTTGATTGTTCTCGGATTGATCCTTTTCTCAATCTACACAATGATCAAGATCCCTTATAGGGAAGCCATTTACCAGTGGCGTGGAACAGAAGCAGTTGTTTATAAGAACCCTAAAAACGCAAAGCCAACTTGGTTCAACTGGTTTTTGAAAGACAAACTACCTGTTTCAGTTGATGTTGTTGCTGGTGAAGTGGATGAATTCACAAAGGAATCAACCCCACGTGAAAAAGGTGGAAATTCGATTGATTTTGAATATACCTTTGATTACAACTACAATCAGTTGCCCCAGGATATATTCATGTACTTTACATCGAATTACAATGACAAAAACCCGTTTGTGGTCATCACCATGACCACGCCATCCGGCGAAGAAATTAAAGTCTTTGATGCTGGCATCTCGCGAAGAACCAATGTGCGCTTTGGACAAGACGAAAACTTACTCAAACGGTTAAACCGATTACATCAGCGTGATTCAGAAAATCAGTTACGTAATGTAATGGAAGGCTTGTTCTCTAAGTTTACAACCGTCCCACCAGTAATGGATAAAGGTACTTATGTTTTGAATATCAAAGCAACTACCTTTGAAGAGGGCTCAGATGTAGACGCGGAACTGGTGATGCATGGCACTGTGTTTGGGCTCTTTGGTACTGACCACATGCGCCGCGATCTCAAAGTTGCCATGATGTGGGGCGCGCCTATTGCTTTGGCGTTTGGTTTAACTGCCGCGCTGGGTTCAGCCATCATCACTATGTTTATTTCCGCTTTGGGAACATGGTTTGGTGGATGGTTGGATGAGCTCATCCAAAGAATTACTGAAGTCAACATGGTTATCCCCTATTTAGCCATCTTGATTATGGTGGGTACATTCTACTCAAAGAGTATTTGGACGCTTTTGGTGGTAACCATTTTACTAAATATATTCTCTGGGGCGATTAAGTCTCAGAGGGCGATTTTCTTGCAGGTTAAAGAATCAACCTATATTGAGGCGGCAAAAGCTTATGGCGCAAATGACTTCCGTATCATTACCCGCTATATGATCCCCCGCATCATTCCCATGTTGATCCCTGGTTTGGTATCAGCAGTTCCTTCCTATGTCTTCCTGGAAGCATCACTGGCGCTTTTAGGTCTTGGTGACCCAACCGTGCCTACCTGGGGTAAGGTGATTAACGACGCTCGTTCCTATGGCGCCTTGTATCAGAACATGTTCTACTGGATTTTGGAACCAGCAACATTCTTGATGATTACTGGGCTTGGGTTTGCAATGTTAGGCTTCGCGCTTGACCGAATCTTTAACCCAAGACTGAGAGGTATGTAAGATGGCAAAACAAAAACCCGTCTCTGTTAGAACAGAAGCAATCAAGGAGGCAAAGCGAAAAGCCGAATTGATGAGCATGATGAGCGATACAACCCATAAAGTGGGTGAAGTAAAGCATGACTTGCTCCTGAGTATTAAGGACCTCAAACTTCACTTTGAAACCGTTCGTGGCCCTGTGCAAGCTGTTGACGGCGTGAACTTTGATTTGGTTACGAACAAAGCCGTTGTTGTGGTTGGAGAATCCGGCTGTGGTAAGAGTTCCCTGGCAAAGGCTGTTTTGCGCTTATTACCGCGAAACGTTGCGCACTATTCCGGTGAAGTTTGGTTGCGTGATGTGGATACGATGGCACTCAATGATGAAGACTACCGCGAAGATATTCGCTGGGTAAAGATTTCAATGGTGCCCCAGGCGGCGATGAACTCGCTGAACCCCGTTTTGCGCGTGGGTGATCAGGTTGCAGAGCCTATGATCGTCCACTATGGCATGCCAAAAGAAGAAGCCATGCAACAAGCGGCTATCATGTTCCGCAACGTGGGTGTGCCGGTTGACTTTTTGACCCGTTACCCCTTTGAACTTTCGGGTGGTATGCGCCAACGTGTGGCTATTGCCATGGCATTGGTTACTGGTCCGGATTTGGTTATTTTGGATGAGCCCACTTCCGCGCTAGACGTTTTGACCCAAGCCAACATCTTTAACCTGCTCAAGCGCATTAAGGCTAACCTGGAAACCAGCTTTATTCTGATTACCCATGATATCTCCACCTCTTCTGAATTGGCAGATATTGTGGCAGTGATGTACGCAGGAAAAATTGTTGAAGTGAGCGAATCGCATCGCTTCTTTAGCAACCCACGTCACCCATATTCCAAAGCACTGATGGCCAGTGTGCCTCGCTTGCGCGAACGCGAAGAACCCCATTTTATCCATGGTAAGCCACCATCACTCATCAACCCGCCCACAGGTTGTCGCTTTAAAGATCGCTGTCCCAACCGATTTGAAAAATGCGAAGAAGAACCTGAAATCTTCCGCTTTGAAGATGACTGGGTTGCGTGTTGGCTCTATGAAGGAGAAGGTGAATAGAATGACAGAACAAATCGGAAACAATGAAATTGAAGAAATTGAAGCCTTTGACGATCTGGACGATGGCTTTGTTCTTGACATTCGAGGGCTAAAAGTTTACTTCGAGTTACGCAAACGCGGTTTTCAACATGCTGGTTTTGTGCGCGCTGTGGATGGTGTGGATCTGAACTTAAGACGTGGCGAAACCATCGCTATTGTGGGTGAGTCTGGCTGTGGTAAAACCAGTTTGATGAAGACCATCCTGCGCCTCAACACACCCACTGGTGGTGAGATCGAGTTTGATGGCGAAATCATCAATGACCTCAAAGCCAACGCGCTCAAGAATGTTCGTCGCAAGATTGGTTACGTACAGCAAGACCCCTATGGCGCTTTGGCACCATTCATGAACGTGCGCTCCATTCTTGAAGAACCCTTGAAGGTTAATGGCATCACTGACCGTCAGGAACGGCATGACCGAGTGGTTAAAGTGCTTGAAGAAGTACGCATGACCCCGGTTGAAGACTTCCTTGAAAAATTCCCTCACCAACTCAGTGGTGGGCAGCAACAACGCATCGTCATCGCCCGCGCAATGATTTTGGACCCCATTTTGCTGGTGGCTGATGAGCCCGTTTCGATGTTGGATGCCTCAGTTCGTGTTGAAATTCTCAAACTTTTGCGCTCTTTGCAAGAAGAACACAATCTGGCGGTAATCTATATCACCCATGACCTTGCAACCGTACGTTACTTCTCAGAGTACATCTATGTAATGTATGCCGGCCAGGTTATTGAGAAAGCACAAGAAGCTGATCTCATCAACAATACCGCGCATCCTTACACACATGCTCTTTTGGCTGCTACTTCAGACCCTGATCCGAAGAACGTTGATGAATTCCAGGATGTTCCCCCAGGAGAACCGCCAAGCCTGGTAACACCACCTGCTGGCTGTCGTTTCCACCCGCGTTGCCCACACATGATCCCGAATCTGTGTGAAATTGAGCGTCCACCAGAGTTTGATCTGGGCAACGATCATCAGGTCGCCTGTTGGCTCTTTAGAGAACACCCGATTTACCGGGAATTCGAAAACGAAGCTGAGTAAAGAACAGGGTAGCTTGTTAAGATTTAGCTCAAAAAATATGATTATTCTTGGTGGCGTTTTGCTTGTGCTAAGCGTCATCATTCCCGCGCTAAGGCTGGTAGATATACTACCAGCCTGGCTCTGGATTGACTTTGTGTCCTATGCCATGATGGTGAGTGGTTTATTCATTGGCATGATGGGCATTTTTTCCTTTGCCAAAGCCTCACGTGACAAACATCGGGAAGAACGGCAATTCGAACAGTTTTTAGAGGACGAAGACGAGTCTAAACAGTAAGAATGAGCCGAAAAAAATATATCAACGCCTACGAAACCGTCTATGAATATGACGAAAAAGGGCGCGAAACCCGAAAACTCCAATACAGGGGTCAATATTTTAAGGTGATGCTGGATGAGGCAGGGTTAAAGCGTTACAAACTCAGCCAAATCCTTTCTTTTTTGCTTGTCGCCCTCATTCAAATCGGACTTGGTTTTTTAAACAATGCTGGTGGGCGTGTGTTGTATGTAAGTTTGCCTTATGTGGCAGTGTTTTTCCCTCTGTTGTATTGGGCGATTGCTGCCTTTCGGCTGCCTTCCCAACAGCAGGAATTCAGGCTTGAAGTTATTGGGCTTAGTTTTGACCGCGTTAAACTAACCAGCTTAATTGTGACTGTTTTTGCAGCGATTGCAAGTTTGGGGCTGATCGTTTTTCTCATCCTTTTTAGGCCAGTAAACTTTTTATTTGATCTCTTATTCCTTATTGGCGAGTTAATTGTCTTTGCCATCGCGCTTTTCGCGCGTCTTAAAAGCCAAAAAATAGAAATTCGCGTTATTGAAGCGCCTTTAAAGCTGTAAATTGTTTTTTGTGCTTATATTTACCATAATATATGTAGAATGCGTTACAATAGTGCCATAACTGCCTTGCTCTGGGCAGTGAGGTCCTTTACTGTCAATCTTTAATCCGTTTAAAAGGGCGACGGTGTTTTAATTGACAGTTAAGCGACTCGAGGTTTATAATAAACTAAATTCAAATGGAGAATAGGAGAAAAATGAGTAAATTAGCACGTATCTTATCCCTTCTGATCGTCACCGTTATGCTTGGTGGCATGCTCGCAGCATGTGGCCAAACTGTGACGCCAGATCCTACCGAGCCACCAGTTGTAGACCCGGTGGACGAACCAGAACCCACAGAAGAACCGGAACCTGTTGATGAACCGGAACCCACAGAAGAACCAGAGCCCGTTGATGAACCGGAACCCACAGAAGAACCCGTCGTTTTTGAAGACGAACCCTACGGCGAGAATCTTCCCACGGCTCCTTCAATCGACACACCTTTGGTTGTAGCCTATAGCGCATTCTCCGAGAAGTTCAGCCCCTTCTTCTCTGAAACTGCGTACGATAGCGATGTCGCTGGCATGACCCAAATTGGTTTGATGACCACTGACCGCTTAGGCAAAATTATTGAAAACGCCATCGAAGGCGAAATCTCTGAATACAATGCTGTTCCCTACGAATACAAGGGCGCCGCAAACCTCACAGTTGATTACGATCCTGACACTAAGCAGACTACTTACAAGGCACGCATGCGCGTTGGTATGAAGTTCTCTGATGGCGAACCCGTAACGGCTGATGATGTTATCTTCACCTACTACACCTACTTGGATCCTTCCTATGTTGGTTCCACCAGCCTCAAATCGTATCCCATCATTGGTTTGCAAGAGTACCTGACCCAAACCCCAACCGCGGTTTTGGAACGCTACCAAAAGTATGCTGAAGATATCTTTGCTGCTGGCCGCGATCACGAACACTCAGATTCCGATGCCTGGACCAAAGAACTCCAGGATGCTTTCTGGGCTGAAGTTGATAAGTACGGTATGGAACGCACTCAAGAAATCGTCACCTACGTTTTGAATAACTATGTTGACACATACGCCGAAGCCATCACCGGTAAAACCGCTGAAGAAGTCAAAGAAAGCGAAGGCCTTCAGGTCGCCTTCGGTATGGGCCTCTGGGGCTTTGGTGGCTTAGAATGTAAAGAAGAAGTTGCTGAAGGCGAAGATTGTCCAGAAGAAGCTGGCCAAATCTTCAAAACTGCTTACCTCGAAAAAGAATTCGACCTCGAAACCGAATTCCCCACCGTTGATGACTACTATGCTGACATCTTGGCTGCCTACGAAAACGACGTTGTCATAGCCTGGGATACAGAAGCCGCTGGCGACAACAAAGACGTCAAGGGTTCTGCAACCACCGAATTCATCAAAGAATGGGGTCCCAAAGACGAAGAAACCGGTGATGAAGGCGTTCCCAACATTGCTGGTATCCGCAAGATTGATGATTACACTATCGAAGTCGTTCTGGATGGTTTTTCCGCACCCGCAGTTTACTCCGTGCTTGGTGTTAGCGTTACCCCATTGCACTACTACGGTGACAAAGAACAATATGACTACGAAAACAATAAGTTCGGTTTCCCCTTCGGTGATCTGAGCAAACAACTTAGCCTCACCGGAAAACCCATGGGCGCTGGCCCCTACAAATTTGTTGAATACAACAACCGTGTTGTTCGCTTTGAAGCCAACGAACACTATTACAAGGGCTGCCCCAAGATCCGCGAAATCCAATTCAAGGAAACTGACTCACGTGACGTTGCTTCCGCTTTGAACACTGGTGATGCTGACGCTGGCGAACTCTCCTTTAACATGGAACGCTTCCAAGAAGTTATGGGTTATAACAGCAATGGCGAAACCACTGGTGACGTGATTACCCTGATCAAAGTTGACAACCTTGGCTACGGTTACATCGGTATCAACGCTGACACCGTCAACGTTGGTGGTTCACCTAGCTCAGATGCATCCAAGGCTCTCCGCAAGGCATTGGCAACCATCCTGGCAGTCCGCCGTGATGTTGCTATTGCTACTTACTACGGTGAGTTTGCATCCGTTATTAACTACCCCATTTCCAACACCAGCTGGGCTGCTCCTCAACCCACCGATGACGATTACGAAATCGCCTTCTCGGTTGACGTTGAAGGCAAGCCCATCTACACTGCTGACATGGAACCCGAAGCCAAATACGAAGCTGCCCGCCAGGCTGCTTTAGGTTTCTTCGAAGCTGCCGGCTACACCATTGCTGATGGTAAAGTAACCGAAGCTCCCGAAGGCGCCAAGATGGCTTACGAATTGATCATTCCTGGTGACGGTACTGGTGATCACCCTGCATTCGCTATCATCACTGACGCAAAAGCTGATCTCGAACTGCTTGGTTTTGAACTGCTCATCAACGATCCTTCCAGCGCCAACGTTCTTTGGAATGCTCTGGATTCCGGTCAACAAGAACTGTGGACTGCAGCATGGGGCTCAACCATTGATCCTGACATGTACCAGGTCTACCACAGCAACAACGTTGTTGGCGAAGGTGGAACTGACTCCAACCACTATCACATCCGCGACGCCGAACTTGATAGCTTTATCATGGACGCCCGCGTGTCTGAAGACCAAAACTACCGCAAGGCTGTTTACAAGCAGGCTCTTGATGTGATTATTGACTGGGCAGTAGAAATCCCCACCTACCAACGCCAGAACGCAACCATCTTCAGCACTCAACGCTTGAATGTCGACACCCTTACACCTGACATCACAACCTTCTGGGGTTGGATGAACGACCTTCAACTTCTTGAGATGCTTCCCTAGTTCGTGAAAATGAACTGGGTGAGTCAATAAGCTGACTAGTAAAGTGAGCCCACCCTTGGGTGGGCTCACATTTATCGACCCAGAACGAGCAAGCTCGTTTTATAGCTTGAAGGAAGTGAAACACTATGAGTAATTTCATTATACGGAGAGTTTTCCTCGGTCTCTTCATTGTGTTTTTCGGGGCCATGATTGTGTACGCTACCATTCGTAGCTTACCAAGCTCTTATGTTGAAACAATTGCAAGACAACGTGCCGCTAACCCTGCCAGTATGAAGACCTATCAACAATGGATTGATGAACTGAACAAGGTTTATCATCTTGATGTTGGCGTTATTCCTGGTTATTTTGGCTGGCTCAAAAATGCAGTCCGAGGAGATTTTGGTATTTCCTGGATCTACAACGTTCCTGTGACCCAAAAGTTCAAGGAGGTCATCCCCTACTCGATGGCCTTGAACCTGATAACCTTTGCAGTACAAATTGTGATATCTATTCCATTAGGTATCCTTGCCGCACGCAAGCAATATTCCGGTGTGGACTACGCGATTACCGTTTTCGCGCTTGCCGGTCTTTCGTTGCCGACCTTCTTCCTGGCGACATTGCTGAAATATGTGTTTAGCATCAAACTAAAGTGGTTCCCCTTATATGGTATTACCAGCCGTTTCTTCTCGACCATGAGCAAAACGGAACAAATTTTGGATATGGGTAAAAACCTTACCCTACCTATTGTTACGCTGATGATGCTTTCAATTGGTGGCCTCATGCGCTATACACGTACAAACATGCTTGAGGTGCTTAACTCTGACTACATACGAACCGCCCGCGCCAAGGGTCTTTCTGAAAAGGTTGTAATCAATAAGCACGCTTTCAGAAACACGCTTATCCCATTGGTAAGCTACATGAGCACCCTTTTGCCAGCCATGTTTGGCGGTTCGCTGATTACTGAAACCATGTATCAAATTCCCGGTATTGGCTATATCTCATTTGGTGCAATGCAACAGGGTGACATCCCATTTGGTATGTTCTACACCACATTCTTGCTTTTGCTCACTCAGATTAGCTTGTTAATCGCAGATATTATGTATGCGGTTGTAGACCCCCGGGTTAGAGTAAATTAAGGTTGGTGATAAATGACTGACGAATTAAAACACAACCCAGACGCTGATTCCTTTGATCCAGTCGAAGGGTCAGAACATCACGAACCAAGCTCAAGACCGCAACCATTGAATGTTTTCGGTCCTATTGATGAGCCCATGGAAGACCTGGTGCAAGGAGACGCCTTGCCAAAGGACACAGAAGAAATGGCACTTGACGACTTCCGGCGTGTAAAAGTGCTCTCACCTGGCATGCTTGTGTTTAAGCGCTTCATTCGCAACAAACTTGCCGTTGTGGGCATTATCATTTTGGCGATAATGTTCGTTTTCTCGTTCCTTGGGCCAATCTTCTCACCATATACGCAGACTCAAACCTTTAAAGGTATGAAACCGATGTCGCGCGAGTTTGCTGGCGCCATCTACAATACTGAAGAGCGTTACACAGTTGCAGAAGGTGAAAGCTTTGGGCCTGCAGATCGGGCAGCTTATCTTCTCGCTCGCGGACAGGGCGTAGTGGATTTTAAAGCTGGAGATACTGAATTCTACTATATTGAGGTGATTCCAGATTTCTACCGTATTGTGAAATTAGAGAAAGTTGCTCAAACGAACCCTCTAGGTGAATTGCCTGAGAATGATCCAAACATCTCTGAAGAGTTCATAGCAGCCTACGAAGCCAATAAGAACCAAGGCAGCTTCGTTTTTGAAGATGTTAAATACATCATTACTGGTCGCAAGGTGAAATCTGTTTCTACCGAAAAAGAAGTTGCTATTGCCTCGATTTATGTGTTTGATCCCTATAAACAAACCGACAATGCTTTTGTAAAATCCCATGCTTTTATGTTGGGGGTTGGAAAAGCCATTGCGGATGGCAGCTCAAGTTTTACTGTTGAAAATCGCGAGTTTAACCTTGAGATGGATGGCAATAATGGTACGGTAAAAGATCTTAAAGGCGAGAACTTTGCCCAGATTTCCAACATCATCGTTAATCCTTTGAACGCGAGTACCTTCTTGGATATCGATTTTAAAGAAATAGTTCGCGACACGATGAACGACAAGAAGAACGATTTCTACCACACTGATGAACAAGGAAATGAAAACCACTACAAAATTGTTGTGGTCAACCAAAACTACAATATCCTGCGCGATATGCCCACAGAAGTCATCCGTACCTATGAAGCGCCAAACGATGCTCACTGGCTTGGTTTGGACAACAACGGTATGGACTTACTCACCCGCCTGATGTATGGTGGCAGAATCTCTTTAATGGTTGGTTTTGTGGTCATCATCATTGAGATGCTGATTGGTGTGATTTTTGGTGGCATTTCTGGCTACTTTGGTGGTGCCGTGGACACGATCATGATGCGTTTTGTGGACTTGTTCAACAGTATTCCCTTCTACCCCATCGTGATTATCTTTGGTTCGGTGATGGATGCCTTACAGGTTGGTTCCACCCAGCGTATCTTCCTGTTGATGGGTATCCTGGGTGTGCTGGGTTGGACCGGTATCGCACGTGTTGTTCGCGGTCAGATTTTGAGTTTGCGCGAACAAGACTTTATGATAGCTACCGAAGCAACCGGTATCAAAACCAGCCGCCGTATTTTCCGCCACCTTATTCCCAACGTTATGCCACTGCTTATCGTTTCTGCTACTGCTGGTCTGGGTGGCATCATCATTTCTGAGGCAACGCTCGGCTTCTTGGGTTTGGGTATTAAATACCCCGAAGCTTCATGGGGTAGCATCATCAACGTTGCATCAGACGCGCACGTTATGCAGAGCTACTGGTGGATGTGGTTCCCTGCCGGCATGTTGATTTTGCTCACCGTGTTGGGCTTTAACTTTGTTGGCGACGGTTTGCGCGACGCTTACGATCCAAAAATGAAACGTTAGGAGCATCGATGACTGACGAGAATAAAGACTTAAGTATTTACGAAACAACCGAGGCGGAAGAAGATCGCGTAAAGGAGAGCATTCACCTTAGCGCGCGAGAATCCGCGCGGATTACGCGTGAGAACCGACGCATAACCAACCAAATTGAACGCCGTCGCAATCGCCGCAATGTGGACCCTTCAGAATATCTCACCGAGATGATTGATGAAGAAAACGTGGTTGAATTTGATGACCTGCATACCTACTTCTTTACCGATATCGGTACGGTTCGCGCTGTGGATGGCGTGACCTTTGAAATACCCGTGGGTAAAACCGTGGGCGTTGTGGGTGAATCGGGCTGTGGTAAATCTGTTACCGCGCTCTCACTGATGCAATTGGTGCAGCGACCTCAAGGACAAACGGTTAAGGGGCACATTCGCTTCAATACCGGCGAAAAGGTTTATGACATCCCCAACACGCCAACCGAGATTATGGAAACCATCCGTGGTGCGCAAGTCTCGATGATCTTCCAGGAACCCATGACCAGCTTGAATCCCGTCTTTAGGGCTGGTGATCAGATTGACGAAGTTATCGCTTTGCACAACCCCAAAATGACCAAAGAAGAGGTAAAGGCGCAATCCATCTCCATGATCGAAATGGTTGGTATCGCCAACGCCGAAGGTGTGTATTCAATGTACCCCCATGAACTATCGGGTGGTATGCGCCAACGCATCATGATTGCTATGGCTTTGGCTTGTAACCCACGCCTTATTATTGCGGATGAACCTACAACCGCTTTGGATGTGACCATTCAGGCACAAATTCTTGACTTGTTGCGCAACCTTAAGGACCGCATCAACTCGAGTATTATGCTTATTACCCATGACCTTGGTGTTGTGGCAGAAATGGCAGATTATGTTGTGGTTATGTACGCCGGACGAATCGTGGAAAAAGGCACTGCGAGTGAAGTATTCCTAACCCCTCAGCATCCTTACACCGTGGGTTTGATGGCGTCTAAACCAGTGATTAACAAGGAAGTTGACCGCCTGTATAGCATCCCTGGCACAGTGCCCAACCCCATTAACATGCCTAACTACTGCTACTTTAAAGACCGATGTAATAAGCGCATGCCCATTTGTAACGGTGAGTACCCACCTGAAATTTACACTTCTGACTCCCATATGGTTGCCTGCTACCTTTACTTAGATAAACACAACGAGGCCAACAATGGAATATGATTTTCTATCTGATGAATTAATTCATGACGATGACTATATTGTTGAGGTGCATCACCTTAAACAATATTTCCCAATCAAAGCTGGTTTGTTGCAGCGCGTGGTTGGACACGTAAAAGCCGTGGATGATGTTACTTTCAGAATCAAGAAGGGCAAAACCCTTGGCTTAGTGGGTGAGTCTGGCTGTGGAAAAACGACCGTTGGCAAGACGATGTTGAGGCTGAATACGGCAACCGCTGGTAAGGTGCTTTTTGATGGAATCGATCTTTTTTCTCTCAACCGGGAAGAAGTTCGTGATCTGCGCCCAAGAATGCAGATGATTTTCCAGGACCCTTACTCAAGCCTTTCACCCCGCTTGCCCATCAGTGAAATTATTGGTGAGGCAGTGCGTGAACATAACATTGTGTCACGTGAGGAGCACAACGATTATATCGACGAAGTGATGCTCAATTGTGGTTTGCAGCCTTACCATAAGGACCGCTACCCGCATGAGTTTTCTGGTGGACAGCGCCAACGCATTTGTATTGCCCGTTCACTTGCTTTGAAGCCTGATTTCATCGTTTGTGACGAGCCCGTTTCTGCTTTGGACGTCTCTATTCAGGCGCAAATCATCAACTTGCTTGAAGATTTGCAGAATGAAAACAAGATGGCTTACCTGTTTATTTCTCATGACCTCTCAGTTGTACAACATATTTCAGATTACATTGGTGTGATGTACCTGGGCGATATAGTAGAATATAGCCAGAAGGAATTCTTGTTTGAGAATCCATTACATCCTTACACGCAAGCATTGCTTAGTGCAGTACCTGTTCCTGATCCGACCTTGAAGATGAAACGCATTATTTTGGAAGGTAGCATTCCTTCCCCTGCGAATCCTCCCTCCGGATGTAAATTCCACACCCGCTGCCCGCATGTAATGCCCATTTGTAAGGAAGAAGTTCCACCGGTTATTGAGATGAAACCAGACCACGAAGTGGCTTGTCACCTCTACACCGGACAGGGAAGGGTTTTGAACCTATAGGATGACGAAGCAGTATCAAGACGATGACGGACGTGTGATTTGTGACATGAACGTCGAAGGCATGAGCTGGTATAACCAGAACGTGTCTAAGGTGAGTGATTATCGCCGAAGTCGGGTTAAAGCGACTCAGTCAAAAGCTGGAAGCGTGATGACCCGAAAAGAGACTGCGCGCTATACCTTTTACGCGGTGTTAGCGGGCTTGACCATAGTAGGCGTTTTTGCGATTGTCTGGATCTTGATGTGGTTGTTCTCTGTCTTCGTCTGGTTGAAGTAATTCAATCGCTTTGATAAAACACAAAAAAAGAGCTCGTAAGAGCTCTTTTTGATTCGCACTTTCAGCCTGCCTGCAGCTCATTGCAACACACAATGGCGTGGTTGCGAACGAGGCTAAGTTTGCTGGTGCTCAGGATTATCTGCCCACCATGAACATGCCAATGGAAAGGTTTTTAAATCCTTTGTTTGAGGTTAAGCTTAAAGCAGGTTAAAAATTATTCCAAAGTGATATCGCTTCTATGCCACACAAACTCTGGATAGCAGGGTACATTCCCTCATGTTTCAAGAGCAGATGGCTTGGGTTCTGTAAGGGTCTTGGGAAGCCGAAAAACTGGTTCTGATTTTCCGTTTGCATATTTTGGAAAATATGCTAAAATAATCGTCCCTGGGGTATGGTGCAATGGTAGCACACCGGACTTTGAATCCGTTGATCGTGGTTCGAATCCATGTACCCCAGCCTGTAATTATTGTGGACACTGAACCTGACGATCCATATCATTCTTTTCGCACGACAAGCAGCGTGAATATCACAGTGCCTGCTTGTCGTTATTTTTCTCGGAGATACTCATGACAATTGCATCTATCATGCTCGCAGCTGGTCAAGGCACGCGCATGCGCTCAAACTTACCCAAAGTATTACATCCCATTTTAGGCAAGCCGCTCGTTTTGCACGCGCTCAGCGCTGTTGAAAAGCTAAGCGATTTAGCACCGGTGATTGTGCTTGGGCATGGCGCAGAGGATGTTCAGACTGCCATTCAGGCAGGCGCGAACCGGGAAATCCAATTTGCTATTCAGGAACCTCAACTTGGTACTGGTCACGCGGTGATGTGCGCCAGAGAGCTTTTAGAAGGCAAATCTGAGCAGGTGATCATCACTTTTGCGGATATGCCCCTTTTGACCCAAAACAGCCTTGAACGGATTATTCAGCTGCGTCAGCAGGAGCAAAGCGTCATGGTGATTACAACAGTCATGTCAGAAGAGCCGCGCGGTTTTGGTCGGGTTATTCGCGCCCAGGACGGATCTGTAACCGCCATTGTTGAAGAAGTGGACTGTACACCCGAACAGCTTTTGGTGCGCGAGAAAAACACCAGCGCTTATTGTGTGGATGCTGCCTGGCTTTGGGAAAGCCTGCCCAAATTGCAACCATCCGCCAAAGGTGAGTACTACATCACCGATTTGGTGGCAATGGCTGTGGCTGAAGGCAAACGGGTTAGTGCCCATGTTTTGGAAGATCGCACGGAAGGTTTGGGGATCAATGATCGCGTGGATCTGGCTGATACTGAGCGCGCATTGCGCATGCGCA
>DHNY01000002.1:168854-198929 GCA_002409625.1 Anaerolineaceae bacterium UBA5404
ATGCGCAAAGGCGTGAGTTTTATAGATCCATGGACCACAACCGTGCATCCAGAAGTTGAACTCGCCCAGGATGTGGTGCTTGAGCCTAACACCATGCTGCTGGGGCAAACCAAGGTCGGCAAAAACAGCATCATCGGACCCAACACAACCCTCATCAGCACCATTGTTGGCGAGCATTGTCGCATTGACCACAGTGTGAGCGAATTTGCTCAGATAGGCAATAATGTGACGATGGGTCCATTTGCGCATCTGCGCAAGGGCGCCGTTTTGAAGGATAATGTGCACGTTGGAAACTTTGGCGAGGTAAAGGACTCAGTGCTTGGTGAAGGCACCAAGATGGGGCACTTCTCTTACATCGGCAATGCTGAGATTGGCAAGGATGTTAATATCGGCGCAGGCACGATTACTTGTAATTACGATGGCAAAAACAAACATCAAACCGTGATTGGTGATAATGCCTTTATTGGTAGTGACACCATGCTTGTTGCACCTCTAAAGATTGGAAAAAACGCCACAACTGCAGCTGGATCTGTGGTAACCCGGGATGTGCCGGATGACACCTTGGTTATTGGTGCGCCTGCCAAACCGAAAGAAAGAAAGGATTAATGTGAAAGAACTTCCCTGGCTATTGACGCTATTTGGCATCGCTGTATTGCTGGATATGATTACAGCAGCTGCCAAAGCTGCTTATACGCACGCGCAACTGCCTAATTTGTTAATCGTTTTTGAAAAAGAACCCCATAAAGCCGAAAAGACGCTCAAGGTTGCTGAAAAAGTTGGTTTACGCACTTCCTTGCGCCTTTCCATCGCCTTTGCGCACTTGATGTTGGGTGTGTTGACGGCACTCATTGTGCGCTATTTTATGCCAGACTTGCATTTTGCCTGGGTGCTTTTGATAGCTCTTGGCGTTTTGTTCTTGATTAGTTTGCTTGAATACCTCATCGAACACGGCGTTTTGAACGCGCCAGAAAAAGCTGCGCATACCTGGCGGTATTTAGCGAGTTTGATACATCTCTTGTTCAGACCTTTGACCATCGTGATGGCAGGATTGCTTGGTCCTCACGCGGAGGTCAATCAACCCGCCGTTACAGATGAAGCCCTGAGAGACTGGGTTGCCCTGGAGCAGGCTGAAGGCATGCTCGAAAAGGGTGAGCGCGAGATGATTTACTCTATTTTTCAATTTAGCGAAACCCTTACCAAGGAAATCATGGTGCCGCGCATGGATGTGTTGGCACTGGACATTGATACAACCATAAGCCAGGCAAGGCAAGAGTTTATCAACGCGGGACATTCACGCGTGCCGGTTTATGAAGATGTGATTGATAATATTGTTGGTTTGCTTTATGCCAAGGACCTTTTGGCAGTTGTCGACGGGGATGAAACCATCGCTTCGCAACGAAAGCTTTTGCGCACGGCTTATTTTGTGCCAGAAGCCAAAAAGGTGGACGAACTTCTTACCGAAATGCAAAGCAGAGGAGTGCATTTAGCGCTCGTTGTTGATGAATATGGTGGTTTTGCGGGTGTGGTAACCCTTGAAGACATCGTGGAAGAAATTGTGGGCGAAATCCGTGATGAATATGACACCGGCGAAGAGCAGCTTTACACCAAGCTCTCAGACAATGAGTTTTTCATTCTTGGGCGCGCAACCATTGATGAGTTTAACGAAATTACAGGCTTGAACCTCTCAGACGAGTATGCAGATACCCTGGGTGGCTACTTGTATGGTCAAATAGGACGTGTGCCTGAACCAGGAGAACGCGTTTTGAGTGATGGGGTTGAGTTTATTATTGAACAGGTGCATGCCCGCCGTATCCTTACGGTGAAGGTGCGTTTGGGCGCAGAAGAAGAAAACGAAACGGAGACTAAGAGCCATGATTGACCCAAACATCATTGAGCAAATGAAAAAGGTGGCGGTTGATTATGCCCAAGGTGCTTACGCACCTTATTCTGGCTATCCGGTTGGCGCGGCTGTTTTAGGTGAGGATGGCAAAATTTACGGTGGCTGTAACATCGAAAACGCGGCTTACCCATCGGGTATTTGTGCCGAACGTGTGGCGATCTTTAAAGCTGTTTCTGAGGGTAACCGTAAGCTTTTGGCGGTGGTTGTGAGTACGCCAAATGGTGGTTCACCCTGTGGCGCGTGCAGGCAGGTTATGCGCGAATTTGTGGATAATCTAACATCTGTATTCATCCTTGATGGAAAGGGCGAACTGCGGGCAGAAATGCCCTTTACAACGCTTTTACCGCGGTCTTTTGGACCAGAAAGTCTTGAAGTTGATGAGTAGATTTATCGCTCATTTGCTTTGGTTGAGATGAAATGAATCAACGCGCATCGCGCTCGTATCGCACTCAGGCGATTGTGCTTAAACATCGTGAGTATGGCGAGGCTGATCGCGTTCTTACCCTGTATAGTTTAGAGCACGGCAAACTACAAGCCATTGCCAAAGGCGTTCGAAAGCTAAAAAGCCGTAAGGCGGGGCATCTTGAGCCTTTTACGCTGGTGGCATTACAGCTTGCCAAAGGGCGCACCTGGGAAGTGGTTGCCCAGGCTGAAGCCCAAAAAACCTTCCAAAACATTCGCAAAGAGCTAAGCCTTACTGCGCAAGCAGCCTATTTGCTGGAATTGGTGGACCGCTTTAGTTATGAAGAAGGTCCAAACCGGGCGCTATTTCAAACCCTGGCTGAAGGTTTGCAAAGGCTTGATGATGGTTTTTCACCAGAGACAGTGGTTCATTATTTTGAGTTGCGCCTTTTGTCTTTAATTGGTTTTAAGCCAGAACTCAACCGCTGTCTGGCTTGTGAGGCGGAAATTAAGCCCGAAGCGCAATACTACTCTCCAAAATTGGGTGGTGTGCTTTGCCCAAAATGTTTCTCGGCTGATCCCACCGCCTGGCGGATCTCGCTTAACGCGCTAAAGTATTTACGCTACTTTCAACGTTCACCCTGGTCAAAAATCAAAGGGCGCGTGATACCGGTGGAGGTGGAGCAAGAGATCAAGCACCTCATTCAGCATCATTTAACCTATCTCTTGGAATACAATCTCAAAACGCCAGGTTTTATAAAATCAATTGATTAAGGCTTTGTTCCCGAGGTTTGGGCTGCGCGTAGATTTTGTTTATTTGCGCGGACAATGGTGAGGCACAAGCCAAAAGACTTTCAGCTCCCTCGTCAAACTGATATAATAAAGGAGCCTCGTGATCGATACTGAGGCACGGAGGACTTATGGAAATTACTTGGTATGGACATTCATGTTTTCGATTTGTAGAACGCGGTGTTGCCAGCGTGGTAACAGATCCTTTTGATTCTAAAATTGCTGGATACAACCCTCTCAAGCTTAAGGCAGACATTGCGACAGTAAGCTGTAATGACCTGGCGCACAATAATGTGAGCGTTATTCGCCCTGAACCTTTTGTCATCAATGGGCCCGGCGAGTATGAGCGCGGAGGTGTTTTTATTACGGGTATTCAAACCACACCGCTTAGCACCAATAACAAAGAATTGCGTAATACCTTGTATGTTTTTGATTATGGCAGCATGACCATTATGCATCTTGGGCAGGCGAATAACATCCCGCCTCAAAGTTCTGTTGAAGAGCTTGGGCAAATCAACATCGCTTTGGTGCCAGTGGGTGAGGGTGGCGCGATGAACGCTTCAAAGGCGGCTGAGTTGATTAGCATGCTTGAACCGAACATCGTTATCCCAATGCATTATGAAACGCCTCATTCCAAGTTGCCTCTTGAACCCCTCAGCAAATTCCTAAAAGAAATGGGCATTACCCAGCTGGAAACCATGGAAACCTACAAGGCTACCGCTTCTTCCTTTACGGAAGAAACGCGTGTAATCGCCTTGGATCCAAAATTGATGGCACTCTAAAATGGCAGTAAAAGTAGTCATGACCTGGAACCTCAAACGAGGTAACGAACAAGAATATTTTGAGTTTGTGGTGGGCGAATACCTCCCTAAAGTGAACCAATTGGGTTTGGTACTGACCGATGCATGGTTAACCGCGTATGGCGAGCATCCAGCGATGTTGGTGGGTGGTACCATGCCCACGGTGACAAAAGCCAGACATCTTTTTGAATCAAATGCCTGGGTAGACCTGGAAAACGAGCTTTTGGATTATGTGGATGACTACACTGTTAAAGTGCTCGACTTGAAAGGTGGCTTCCAGTTTTAATGGGGCAATTTCAAAAGCGCTTAATCGATTGGTATGACAAAAACGCCAGGGTACTCCCCTGGCGTTCTTCTGCCTCTCCATATCAGGTCTTGGTTTCAGAGTTCATGTTACAGCAAACCCAGGTTGATACCGTGTTGCCTTATTATGAGCGGTTTTTGGAAGCTTTCCCAAACCTTGAAGGGCTTGCAGCTGCCGATGAACAAGAGGTTTTAAAGCTCTGGGAAGGTTTGGGTTATTATCGCAGGGCGCTAAATTTGCATCGTAGCGCGCGCAAGGTTGTTGAGTGCTTTGATGGAAAACTGCCTTCAAATAGAGATGATTTGCTCAAACTGCCTGGGGTTGGACCATACACCGCTGCCGCGATTGCTTCCATCGCGTTTGGTGAGGCGGTAGCAGCTGTTGATGGGAACATCCGTAGGGTGTATGCGCGTTTGTTTGCGGTTGAGGGCGCTTTGGGTGAAAAAGACACAGAAACAAAGTTGCAAAGCTTAGCTGCGGATAGCCTGTTGCGGGAAAGACCAGGTGACTATAACCAGGCTTTGATGGACTTAGGCGCGACGGTATGCCTGCCGCGAAAACCGATGTGTGACTCGTGCCCTTTGTTTGAGGTATGTTTGGCTTTTCAAAAAGGCTTGGTGGCAGCGTTGCCCCGAAGAAAGCCAAAGCCTAAAGTGCCTCATCTAACTATCGTTGCCGCGGTCCTCCAGGACGGCGAGAAAGTACTCATCGCCCAGCGTGCCAAAGGTGATCTTTTGGGTGGGATGTGGGAGTTTCCTGGTGGAAAATTGGAAAAAAGCGATGCCAGTATGGAAGCCGGCTTAAAACGCGAAATAATGGAAGAGTTGGGCGTGTTGATTGATGTTGGCGAACCCTTTGGTGTTTATAAGCATGCTTACACGCACTACAAAATTACCCTGCATGCCTTTTTGGCGCGTTTGAAAGCGGGTGAATCGCTTGACAAACCTCATGGCGAACCCGAGACTGAAGTGCTGGCATGGGTCTTGCCGGGCGATTTGATCAATTATCCTATGGGCAAAGTCGACCGCTTGATTGCGGAAAAAGTTATAGCGCATAACTCTATTAACGCTCAATGAGATGTGTTTTTTAAATCAATTTTGACAACAACCAAAAATCTAGACTAAAATGATTGGCAGAAATTAGTTTTTTGATTGTTAGGTAATTAATATGACAATAAATGAAGATACACCCAAGAAGAAAAAAGAACCATTCTTATATGTTTTAAGCCTTATTGCTTCTTGGCTAATTGCCCTTTTCCCTTGTATTTTTCTAATCAATCAGAATTTCAAATTACTTGGTTCAGACGATTTATGGCTGGCAATAGGTGTTGTGAGCCTGCATTGGTTCCTGTTGTTGTTGATTAATCTGGCCATTTTCCGTGAAGGTCACAAGGCCTCATTAGCGACAATCATTGCCGTCCTGCCCTTGAGCTTGTTCAACACAGGGCTTGGAATTGTGCAAGGCTTTTTACCCGGCTTTTTTTATTGGCATGGACTTATATTATTCCTGATTGTTTATGGTGTGATTTGTTTCCTTATCTTCCAAAAACTCCAGCAAAAGAACGCATTTAAGATAAACATCATTTTTGGAGCCGTGTTTTTGGCTTTAATTCTCTTTAACACTATTCCCATGCTTGTAAAAAACCTGGCAGAAAAGAAATATGTGGAACGGCCAAAGGCAACCGCAATTAACCATGATTTGCCTTCAAGTCACAACCGGGAAACTTTGCCCAATATCTACTTATTTCTTTTTGATGAGTATAGTGGTAAAGAGGCAATGAATAGGTACTATGGTTACGATAACCAAAAATTTTATAACAGATTAAACGAGCTTGGGTTCAACATTTCACATTCCAGCCGGAACTATGTTGCACTAACGAAGGTTGAACTGCCGAATTTGCTGAATTTGTCCGTTGACGGAGATAATTATACAGAAGCTGAAAAAGATGCTTTAATGCAAAATCCCACCTTGTTTAATATCCTCAAATCCTTGGGTTATGACATTGCCATCATTAATGATCAAAATATGATATCCACCCCAGCCACTTTCTTTAAATACCGCTTTGAGTCACAAGGTGTCTTTCAAGTGGATGAGAGTTTATTGACTTTACTGATTGATAAGTCGGTTTACTTTCCTTTTAGAAGTGTTGCAAAAGGCGCCAGGTTGCATGAAATTCATGAGATGTTTGATTATGCCAACAAGTTGGATGAGCTGCAAAGTTCAAACCTGTTTTCCTTTGGATACTTTTTATTCCCACACAATCCTTTTGTGGTTGATGAATTTGGCAATGACCTGAACGTAAGCGATTATAGGAATTGGAATGACCCTGATGTCTATGTTGGGCAAGTGAAATACGCTAACAAGTTGATATTAAATCTGGTTGAGGGCATATTGGCAAAAGATCCCGAAGCGAGCATCATCTTAATGTCTGACCACGCATCCCGGTGGATTTTCCGTCAGTATAATAATGCTGAAATAGAGATAGAAGATTACGATTTGGAAAATTATTACGCGCGCAACATCTTAAACGCGGTCTATCTTTCAGGTAAAAAAATTGACATTGAAGGCTATTCCGGCATTAATACCCTTAGAACGGTTTTGGATGAGTTGTTTTCGTTGAACTTAGGCTTGATTGAAGAGGCGGAATAATCTGATGAATAAATCTTATAAAATTCTCCTGGCTTTTGTGGTTGCTGGCCTTGTACTTCTTCTGTTTTCTACAAAGATTGTATTGTTGGTGACCGGGAATGCCTTGGAGAAAAAGCAAATAGACACCACGATTACATCCCCGGATTTGCATTATCACATAGACATCATTTCACCTCCAGAAGGCTTGCTTAGGTCTGTTTTTATCAGAGGCTGGGCTTTTGATACCAAATATCAAGCAGACACTAAACGCCAAATAACGATGATATTAAAGTCTGACACCTTTGCTTATGAAATCCCGACTTTTTCAGAGAGCAGAGAAGATGTTAGGGACGCCTTTCCGCGTTACGCATTAACTGCAAATGATTTGGGTTTTGGTGGCACATTTTCTTCAATCGCTATCCAAGAGGGTAAATACGAGTTGTTTTTAAAAGTTGGGGAAGTTGGAGCTGAGCCAGCTCTGTTGAAAACGAATAAAACTTTTATAAAAGAGGGCGTTCGATTTGAAGAAGTTTTGCCCTAGAATAGCTGATTAGCTTTATAAAGTGGGCAAACAAATGAATAAAAAAATTGATTAGCTGAAGAATATGACTGAACATAAAACAACAAAACCTAAAGCTGCACTACTTGCCACCCCAAAAATTGAACTGTTTGCGGGTATCATTGCCTCTTTGATTATTGCAATGTTCCCCTATGTTTACTTTGCAAACAGGAATTTAGAGTTGCTTAGCGCGAGCGATTTATGGATTTCTGCTGGGATGGTCATTGCTCACTGGCTTATGCTCTTTTTGATTAATTTGGCAATCCTGCGATCCTTTGAGAAAGCCTCTTTTGCAACAATTGTTGCTGCTTTGCCGCTGAGCCTCTTTCACATAGGCCTGAATGCTGTTCAAAAGATAATGCCAAATGTCCATTACTGGCATGGAATTGTTCTGTTCATAACAGTTTATATCATCTTGCTACTCGTTATCCATTGGTATCTGAGCCCAAATTTGGTACGAAAACTCAACCTCATTATTGGTGGCATCTTCCTTATACTGATCTTAGTGAACATAATGCCATCAGTGCTTCATCATTTTCGCACAGAAAAGGCAGATATCACAGTTGGGGGTGATGTTTTTGAGAAAGTTGAGAATACCGCTATAAGCAGGGAACATTATCCGAATATGTATCTGTTTATTATGGATGAATTTAGTGGGCAAGAAGGGCTGGAACGATATACGGGATACGATAACCAAAAGTTTTACGATGATCTTGAAGCGCTTTCTTTTAATGTCTCAAAGTCGAGCCGCAGCTACACCCTATTATCTAGAGTAGAAATTACCAACTTGTTGAACTTATCATTTTTAGCAGACTTTTTTTCTGAACAAGAAAGAGCTGAGGCTTTAAAGTCCCCTTACTTATTTACTACGTTAAAAGCGATGGGGTATGACTTCAATTTAATCAATGATCAGAAATATATTTCTATTCCGGATAGTTTCCTTAAATACCAATTCGTCCCGCAAGGCCTTTTTCAACGCGAAGAGAATTTAGCCAAAATTTTGATAGAAAAGTCGGTTTATTTTCCTATACGCATCCAACCCAAACTAGACCGAATAGATATTATCAAAGCGATGTTTGACTATGGGAAAAAATCCAGTGAGATTCAGGAGACAAAACTCTTCACCCTTGGATATTTTATGTTTCCACATCATCCATGGGTTGTGAATGAGCATGGAGCGCCCCTTCCTGAAAGCGAAATAAAGAACTGGAAAAATGCAGACACTTATCTAGGACAGCTAAAATTCGCCAATAAGCTGGTTTTAGACATGGTAAATGAAATTATAGAAAATGATCCCCAGGCTATTATTATATTAGTGGGGGACCATGGTTACAGACAAGCGTTCCATTTGGAAAAGCTTTATGGAATAAAGATGGAAGATCCAGAGCTTGAATACTTTTTTATGCGAAATATCTTAAGCGCGGTTTATTTCGGTGGAGAAAAACTTGATATTGAGGGTTATTCCACCATTAATGTTTTACGCACTATTATGGATGAGTTGTTTGGCTTAGGCTTGGGATTAATTGAGGAGGCTAATTAATCATATGAGCAAAAGAATTAGAATAATAATGGCTGTCGCTTTAACGGGTTTAATCCTTCTTTTGTTTTCCACACGGATTGTACTATTGGCAACAGGCCATTATTTAGAGAAAAAAGAAATTGACACTGCGATCATATCGCCAGATGTGTTGTTCAATTTTGATCAATTCGGTTCAACCGGCGGATTACTTAAAACATATTACATTCGAGGCTGGGCATTAAACACTGGCTATGAGTCAGATACTGAAAAAAACATTTCAATCATCTTTAAAGCTGATACCTTTGGCTATGAGATTAAACCATCTAAGGTTGTAAGGCGTGATGTGGCTGTCTATTATTCTGAACTCAATTTAAAACCTGAAGGATTGGGGTTTGAAGATACATTCTCGGCCATAGCTTTTAAAGATGGTACTTATGAAATGTTTGTGAAGGTTTGGGAAACAGGGCAAGAAGCATCAATCACAACAACCAATAGGCATTTCATCAAGGAAGGTAGCAGCTTTAAAGAAATTTTTGAAGATGATGACAAGGCTTTGATAGACGAATATTTTGATGTCAAGAACTTTGCGGTAGGAGACTAAAGTGAAAACCCTTGAGAACTCAACAACAGAACCAGGAACAAAAACACCCGCAAAAAAGGTAGTTCTTTTTAGTTTTTTGAGCTTAATAAGTTCTTTTCTGGTGGCTTGTTTTCCCTTGGTTTATTTTACTAATCGAAACCTGGAATGGATAAACACACACGATTTTTTTCAGGCACTGGGCGGCGTCGCTCTTCATTGGTTAATCGTAATTATCATCAATTTGCTTATTTTGAAAGACTTCCATTTAGCATCGTTGACAACGATTTTTATTATATTGCCTTTAAGTCTTTTTAAATCCGGATTTGCTTATATAAGCAGAGTGGTTCCAGCCTTTCAGTATTGGCATGTATTGATGCTAGTGTTTACTTTTTACATTCTTCTAATCTTCATTATTAAAAAATATGTAAAACCTGAGGTCAGTAAAAAGCTAAATATTATTGCCGGTGCGGTTTTTTTGATGCTTATTTTAATTAATGCGTCCCCTTTTATTTCCCAGCAGGGTGGTGAAAAGAGAAAAGCAGACCAGAAAAATAATGCTCTTGGACAAGCGCTAAACGCTATTAGTCCGGTCGGCGATAAGTTGCCCAACATCTATCTGTTTATCTTCGACGAATACGCTGGATACGATGGTTTATTAAGGTATACAGGATTTGATAACCAGAAATTTTATGACGACCTGTCAAACCTTGGGTTTAAGACCTCAAAACACAGCTTATCTTATTCAACATCATCAAATACCGAAATTACAAACTTGCTAAATTTGTCAACTGGTGCGATGAAGTACACAGAACAAGAAAAAAATAACGCGATGAAGGACCCATTTCTTTTAAAGCTCTTAAAAGAGGTGGGTTATGACTTCAATCTCATTAATGACCAAAGCTTTATCTCAACGCCAAAAACCTATTTTAAGCATCAGTTTGTACCTCAGGGCTATTTTCAACAAGATGAAAATTTGTTGTCCTTATTAATAGAAAAATCTGTTTACTATCCTATTAGAACCACGACAAGTAACCCAAGAATGTTGGAAGTAAACGAAATGTTTGCTTATGGGGCTGAGGCAAGCACAATTCAGCAGAGTGGTTTGTTTACATTTGGGTATCTGATGTTCCCGCATCAACCCTGGGTGGTAGATGAAAATGGGAAATTGCTTGATGAAAAAGATCGTGACAACTTTGAAAATACTGACATATATCTTGGTCAATTAAAGTATTCAAACAAGATGATTTTAAAATTAGTTCTTGAAATAATTGAGAATGACCCAGAGTCATGCATTCTCCTTTTGTCTGATCATGGATATCGGCACCCTTCACGCTTAAAAAAATATAGAGATATTTCCATGGAAGATCCAGCATTAGAATATTTATACATGCGCAACACGCTTAATGCTGTGTATATCAAAGGTGAAGCTATTGATTTTGAGGATTATTCCGGAATAAACACTTTGCGATTGGTGCTCGACCGGCTTTTTTCTTTAGGGTTGGGCATGATCGAAGAACCAGGGAAGTAGAAAAGCACTATTGCAAGTTATTTTGATGGCTTACGATTGGAGAAAAAGTAATGGCTGAAAGCAAGAGTGGATCTCTCAGAAAAGGGCTGAATAGCGCACTCAGCATCCTATCTTCTTTGATTGTTGCTTTGTTACCTTATGTATATTTTGCTAATAAAAACTTCGATATGCTTGGCAAGAAGGACCTTTGGCTTTCACTTGGCATTGTATGCGCGCATTGGCTTCTGGTACTTCTGATTAATCTGCTTTTGTTTAGAGAAGTGCATAAAGCTTCTTTGGCTACACTGTTTTCCGTTTTGCTCTTGAGCTTATTTCACACGGGTTTGAATTTTATAAATAGGGTATTCCCATTTTTTTATTACTGGCATGGCATTTTGCTGGTTACTACTTTGATTGTTATATCTTATTTGGCTTTCCATAAACTTTTCGAACCTAAAACGGCTGGAAAAATAAATCTGATATTAGGCCTTATGTTTTTGGGATTGATTCTCATCAATAGCTTCCCTACGGTTATTGCACAAGTGAAAAAAGGTAGTGCACAAAGGACTGGATCGGTCAGCATGATAACAGACGAATTGACTAGCCAAAAAGCAAAGGAAGAACTAAATAATATCTACCTCTTTGTTTTTGATGAGTATTCTGGACATGAAGGGTTGCTTAGATATACAGGGTATGACAATAGCGCGTTTTATGAAAGTTTAGAAAATTTAGGCTTTAATACTTCAAAAAGAAGCCGCACATATGCATTAACGACTAAGGCGGAAGTTTCTAATTTGTTGAACTTGAACTTCAATGCAAGCTATTACACTGAAGCTGAAAAGAATGAAATATTGAAAGACACTTATTTGTTTAAAAAGCTTCCGGAATTGGGTTATGATCTAAACCTCATAAACGATCAAGGTTTCATTTCAACATCACAAGAGAAATTTAAATACCTTTATCTACCGCAAAAAATGCTTAGCCGCCAAGAGAGCTTAATAGGCTTATTGATGGACAAATCTGTTTATTATCCATTGGTAAAACATGAGTCGAATGCCAGGGTTTTAGAGATACTGCAAATGTTTGATTACGCTAAAAAATCAAGCACATTACAAGAAGCAGGGCTTTTTACATTCGGCTATTTTATGTTTCCGCATACGCCTTGGGTAGTCGATGAAAATGGAACCGAAATCAATAAAGGTGATTGGGACAACTGGAAAAATCCCCAAGTCTATCTTGGGCAATTGAAGTACGCTAATAAACTTATATATGATATGGTAGAAACGCTGATTGAGAATGATCCAAATTCAACTATATTCCTGCTTTCTGACCATGGTTTTAGATATCCAACGCATATGTATCGATTGTTTGGTGAAGAAATGGAAGATTCTGATCTGGAACGTTTTTATATGCGCAACATTCTTAACGCTGTTTATGTTTCTGGTGAGAAGCATGATATTGAGGCATATTCAGGCATTAATACGGTGAGGACAGTTTTGGATAAAATGTTTAATTTGGGTTTAGGGCTAATTGAGGAGGCAAATTAGGAAAATGAAAAATATGAAAATTTTATTTGTTATTTTGGTTGCTTTGTTATGGATAGCATTATTCGTTTTTTCTACAAAAATAATACTGTTCTTTACGGGCAACACATTAAAGGGAGAGCAAATCGATACTTCGACTTTATCTCCTGACATAAAATATCACATTGATCGCATTTCTTCCCCAGAAGGCTTATTGAAAATGGTTACCATTGAAGGTTGGGCATTTAATGTTAATTATCGTGATGGCTCTGAAAGAAATGTCTCATTGATTCTTAAGGGTCCTGCGTTGTCTTTTGAGATTCCAGCCAAAACATATGATAGTAACGGTATTGCAAACCATTTTAAAGACCTAAAGATTAGCTCTGAAGACTTGAAATTCGACACTTCATTTTCGGTTCTTGCGATACCCAATGGGAAATATGAAATTTTTGTAAAGGTGTGGGAGACCGGCGAGCCATTTTCTATGGTTCAGCATTATAAGAATTACGTCAAGTTTGGCAATGAATTTTCTGTTGTGGGGGAATAGACTTGCAGTGCGAAGAGACTGGAAGAACAGAAAAACGATGAGCACCGTTCAGTTTCATTAAGCATTGCTCTCAAAAAGACTTTTCCGAATACTATTCAAGCTATGTTAGAATTAGCCAACAAAAGTTAAAAGTTTGTACGTGCGAGAGGTGAATATGTCAATTTTATTTTCTGTTCTTGTAAAACCCCAAGAATATTTGGACCCAGGGTCCGGTAGTCTGATTATCCAAATTGTTTTAGCCGCGGTCATGGGTGCTGGTGTTGCCATTGGAGTCTTTTGGAGAAATATTAAGGCTTTCTTTACTGGTAAAAAGGCTAGTGAGCAGGAGCTCGATCCTACCGCCATTGACCCTACTGAGATTGAACCAGAAGAGACCGAAACTCCTGCAATTGAAGAGTAGTTGTCAAGCAAAACCTAGAATGAATAAATCGATGAAGGGGAATAAGATGAACCCCTTTGCTTTGTCCTTAACAACATCATCATCACGAGTGAGGTTAATATGCAAGAAAAAGTGAGCGCTTCTTTTCGTGACCCGAGTGGGTTCATGTTCAAGGTAGATGGACTTTATTACCGCCAAGTCAATCTTGCTTATCAAAAAGACTGGGACCTCTTTATTTCCTCAGGCTTATACCAGCAACTGAGCAAAGCCAAAGCGATTGTCGCGCATGAAGAAATGCCACTCGATATGGCGACCATGTCTGAAAAAGCTTATAAGGTCATTAAGCCCACGCAATTGGGTTTTATCTCCTATCCTTACGAATGGTGTTTTAATCAATACAAAGACGCGGCTATTTTAACCTTATCCATTGCGCGGCGGGCATTAGAATATGGTATGTCGCTAAAAGATGCCAGCGCTTATAACATCCAGTTTCTTGACGGAAAACCTATTTTTATTGATACACTCTCTTTTGAAACCTACCAAGAAGGTTTACCATGGGTAGCCTATAAACAATTCTGCCAACATTTCCTGGCGCCGTTGGCTCTGATGGCTAAAACAGACATCCGTTTGGGTGGATTGACCCGAGATTACATTGACGGAATCCCTCTGGATTTAGCGTCAAAACTACTGCCAAAGACGACCAAGCTCAGCTTTGGCCTCGCCACGCATATCCATATTCATGCGAAAAGCCAACAAAAGTATGCAGACCAAAAGGTGTCTCAGAAAGAAGTTAGCGGAAAGATTTCCAAGCAAGCCACCTATAACCTTATTGATAGTTTGCTTTCAGCAGTACGCGGACTTGATGTGCCAACAATTAGCACCGAATGGACCGATTACTATCAGGATAATAACTACACAGAAAGTTCGTTTGAAGCCAAACGAGCTTTGGTGACTGATTTTGTTAAGCAAGTTAATCCCAAAACCGCCTGGGATTTGGGTGGTAACACGGGTGAGTTTAGCCGTTGTGCCAGCGATTTGGGTATTCCAACGGTTTCGTTTGATATCGACCCAGGCGCGGTGCAACAGAACTATGCCATTGTTAAGAAGCAAAAAGAAAAGTTTATGCTTCCGTTGATTATGGATTTGACCAATCCGTCTCCGTCGATTGGTTGGCATAATCAGGAGCGTGACTCACTGAAAGACCGCGGTCCTGTGGATTTAGTGATGGCGTTGGCTTTGATCCATCACATGGCGATTGCTAATAATGTGCCTCTTCGAGAGGTGGCGCGCAGTTTTGCAGACTTCGGCGAACACTTGATTATAGAGTTTGTGCCTAAGCAAGATTCGCAGGTGGAACGTCTGCTTAGTTCTCGTTTGGACATCTTCCCTGACTATACCTTGGAAGGCTTTAAGCAAGCTTTTTCTGAATACTATAGCATTTTGGATGAACAACCTGTGCAAGGCTCTGAACGCACGTTGTTCTTGATGAAACGAAACTAACCACTCTTAGGAAGTTAGTGCTAGGTTGCAATAAAGAATACAATGCGACACGAAATGATGAAGATTGAAGAAACACAAGCGAACCAGAAAGGCACTAAGCTTTTATTGGTGCTGAGTGTTTTGGCGTCTTACGTAGTCGCCCTGTTTCCATTGGCATACTATACCAATAAAAATTTTAGCTACGTTAGTGTTAAAGAGATTTGGTTATCGCTTGCCTTGGTGTCGGCTCATTGGCTTTTGGTTTTCTTAATCAGCTTATTTGGCTTTAGAGCATGGAGCAAAGCCTCATTTGCGACAATGCTCATTATTTTGCCTCTGAGTCTTTTTCACACAATCCTCAATGTGGTAAAACGCTTTGCGCCGTCCGTGTATTACTGGCACGGCATCATCGTCCTAATCATAGCTATTGGTTTGCTTTGGTATTTGATTCACTACCTTGTTAAAGAGGATGTCGCCAGAAAACTGTCCCTTATATTTGGGGCTGTCATATTTGTTTTATTGTTTGTCAATATCACCCCAAGTGTTGTGAGCAAAATACAAGAAAACAGGCAGTTGAAACAAAGGATGGATTTAGCAACCACACAAGGAAACAAACCAGATCATAAAACTGACAGTACTCAAGATCATTTGCCGAACATTTACTTGTTCATCTTTGACGAGTACGCGGGACGTGAAGGCTTAGAGAGATATACTGGTTTTGATAACCAAAAATTTTATGATGATCTTAGCCAACTAGGTTTCAATGTTTCTAAAGGAAGCATTAGTTACACTATTTCTACTAGAATTGAGATTCCAAACCTGATGAATTTGGACACGGTTGTTGAGGAAAGTACCGATCAAGCCAAAGATCAGATGATGAAGTCTCCTGTTCTTTTCAACACGTTGCATGATTTGGGTTATGACATTAACTTAATCAATGATCAAAAGTTTATCAGCACACCTGACTCTTACTTTAAATACGTTTTTAATCCAACAAGTGATTTTCAGCGCTCAGAGTCCCTAATGTCTTTGATGATCGATCGCTCTGCCTATTATCCTTTATTGAAGACTATCGTTGGAAATCGGATGCAGGAAGTTTTGGGGATGTTCCATTACGGCGCGGAATCAAGCCAGCTTCAAGAGTCTGGTTTATTCACCTTCGCTTACTTGAGTTTCCCTCATCTCCCATGGTTTGTGGATGAACATGGAAATAAGGTCGATGAAAATGACCAGATGAATTGGGATGACACCAATATCTATTTGGGTCAGCTAAAATATTCCAGCAAACTGATTCTTGAATTGGTGGATGTGATTTTAACCAATGACCCTGATTCGTGCATTATTTTGCTCTCAGACCATGGGTTTAGATTGCCAGAAATGCAAAGAAAAAACCATGGCATCGAGGCGGAGGATAAGGTACTTGAGGATTATTACATGCGAAATATCCTTCAGGCAGTTTATTATTTTGGTGAACAGATTAATTTGGATGGTTATTCGGGCATTAATGTCCTTAGGACAATCTTGGATAATCTTTTCTCATTGAATTTGGGGTTGATAGAGGAAGCCAGGTAGGATAAATGAAACCGCGTTTAAAAGGACTGATTGTTTTTATCCTGGTTGGACTTGTTTTGTTACTGTTTTCAACACGCCTTATTCTCATCTTGACAGGTTATAGCTTATCAAAAGTGCAAATTGAAACCAAGAACTTATCTCAAGATATCGCATGGAGTATTGATAATATCAACGCTCCAGTAGGAATCCTTGATTTAGTCTATTTCAACGGATGGGCTTTTGATAGAACATTCCCCACATCCTTAGAAAGAAACATTTCTTTTATTCTAAAAACTGATGGTTATGCTCACGAAATTGCAGCAAAGACTTTTAGTATGCCCAATATTGCGGAATATTTTGAAGCTCAAAATGTTACATCGGAAGGTTTAGGGTATACAGGTAGTTTTTCAACCATCGCATTGCAAGATGGGAAGTATGAACTGTTAATAAAATATTGGGATGAGCGAAACACACCAGCCATTGTCTATACGGGACGGGTTTTTGTTAAAGGTGGCGGTGATTTTGAGGAAATCCCGAGGGAATGAGCTCTATGTCCCAAACATTCTGTCACCAGCGTCGCCAAGACCGGGCAGAATATAGGCATGCTCATTGAGTTTTTCATCTATGCCAGCGATGTGAATGGCTACATCCGGGTGGGCTGTGTGCAAAGTCTCGATGCCCTCCGGCGCGGCGATAATCCCAATATACTTTATTTTGCTCACGCCCCATTCTTTCAAAATGTCTACCGTTGCCACGGCTGAACCGCCGGTTGCCAGCATCGGGTCCAGAATAAGACACACCGAGACGGTGGGCTCGATAGGCAGCTTGTTGTAATAAGAAACGGGTTTGAGTGTACGTTCATCGCGATAAAGTCCAATGTGCCAGACCTCCGCACCGGGCATCAGTTCCCAAACGCCTTCAACCATGCCCAAGCCGGCACGCAAAACCGGCACCAAGCCAATGCGTTCCAAGAGCTTTTTACCTATGGTTTGCGCCAATGGGGTTTGCAATGTGATGTCCTGGGTGGCGAGGTCTATGGTGGCTTCGTATGCCAACAAGGCAGCAATTTCGCGCACTAATTCGCGAAACTTTTTGGGCTCAGTGCGCACATCGCGCAAAAGCGATAGTTTTGTTGCAACCAACGGATGTTTTGAAGGGTATATAGCTTTCATGCAGACCTCTTTTTTCGATAATGTAAACACAATGAACGCACAAAAAAGACAAGCCACACACTAAAGGCGATGCCAACAAGCCATTTGAAGCTGTCTATTTTGGGAAGAACGCGTAAAAAGAATGCCACACCCCACATAAAGAAGCCAATCAGGCGCATTACTTTGGCTGCCAGGTCACCTTCTCCAAGCCGGGGAGCAAACGTGGCGCCTGTCCAATCGAAGTAAAGCATGGCGAGATCGAGCACGATGCCAAAGGCTAGAATCCAAAGCGAAAGCTCAGATCCATTGCGGCTTATCGCCAACCAGGTGCCGCTTGCGTAGAAAAGCAAAATAAAGACATACAAAAGCATATGGTGTGCTCCTTTAAGCCAGAGGGCGTTTGGCTTTTTCCTTTTTATTCCAGCTTGCCGCTCGTACCAGTGGGATAAACGACAGGATAATGAGTATCGAAGCGCAGATAAAAATGTTCTGCTTTGCCAGGTAGAGGATAAGCATTAAAACAATCGAAACCGCCAGCAGAATGCCAGTTAGCAACCAGGCTTTTTTTATGGAGGCAATGCGCGGACCGTAGCTAACTCCAGTCTGCGCGTTCATGCCCACCACATACCTTACCCCATCGTCATCTTCATAATACGTGCTTAACATGGGCAACATAGCGTGCGACCAGTGCATGTTTTTGAACTCACCATAAAAGGTGAAGGATTTTAGATGCTGAGCGCCAGATGCCTTTTGGCAGTCGTGTGCTGCCAGGCTTGAAAACTGACGCTTAACCGAATCCTCTAGATTGTCGGGCATAATGGTGCCAATTTGGCTCAATCCTTGCAAAGCGCTTTGTGATTGAGAGACATAAGCTGCGCCAAGGTCATAAGGTCCAAGTTGCGATAAACGCTCTTCGTGCGAATGCAAAGCAGGTGAAAGCACGTTGTCATAATGTCTTTCAATAAAGCCTTTGCGGGGTTCATCCTTAACCCGGGTTTTGATGACTTTTTGGCTGCTCCAGCTACCACCACCCATTTGCTCGCGGGAAGATTCAACTTCGTAATCGTAACCAAAGGTGGCGTCCCATTCACCGCTTAGGTCTGAGTCGGTTAGCCACACTGGCCAATTGATTAAGAGCATGCGCTGGGCAAGGGTTTCAGGGTTGAGGTCCGGCACAGGAAAAGCCGCACCTTTACAAAAAGCCTGCAAATTTAAGCGGATGGCGTTGTGATCCAACTTGGGCGGCACGATGAGTTCAATTGGGGGCATATGAGAGGCTTGCTGCGAGGGCTGTAAATGAGCCTGTTGACACGCCGGGCAAACGATAGCTTGCCAATTGAGCGGAACTTGAAACACGCGTTTGCATGATGGGCAGTCTTCAATTCTGCCAGGATTGGGGTCAAGGTTGTTCATGGTTTGCTCACTCATGTTATTTTCTCCGCTTTCTTTGCTTGCAGGTATAAAACAATCGCACTAACAACCCCAGCAAAGCCAATGATGCCACCAATCATGATGAAAGATGGCTCTCCAGTAATAGAGCTCAGGAGCACAGCAATGATTGCCAGTATCAGCGGTATCAAGGCGAGCAACCAGGTGATTGTGCGTACTTTCTTCCAGTCAACCGGTTTGATGCCTGCCAGTTTGCCGGTTTGTCCGTTGAGCATAATATTGTAGTAGTTTCCTCCAAAACTGTAACCGGCAATGTAAAATGGCAATAAAATATAGCGCCATTGTTCATCGTCGTATTGCATGTCAATACTCAAATTGCGAATATGACTGCTGCCGATATCTGACTTGCAAAGGTCGTTGGTTGCGCCACGCATGTTTTGTTTGGCGCTTTCCCAGGCGTCTTTCAGCGGGGTTTCATAGGCTTGCACGTTCATGCCAACCAGATAATCGGGAGAAAAGAGCACTAATCCGCCAAGGTTGAATGGTTCAACGGCAGCCAGCATTTGGTGATTTATCCGTTGTGGGTTAACCCCATTCACGGTTAGGTCTTTGAATTCACGTGTCACTGATCCATCTTCCCATTTCCAGCGCAAGACCTGACGCGTTTGGTAAGATTTGCTAGCGGTGTCGTAATAGCGCTCGGTTACATAGCGCCCAACTTCTGCGTTCCAGTCTGCTGTAATATAGGCACTAAATGTCCAGTAGGGCAGATAAATAGGGCTAAGTTTGTCTATTTGGGCGGCTTCTTTGAGTTCTTTGGGGTGCATCCAACCGCGACTTAGCCAATCACGAATGACCGGTTGTAAGGCTTCGGGTTTGGTATTAAAAGGCAATAAAACCTGGGGACGTAAAGATTTTGTTTTGGGCAAGCTCAGATTGACTTTATTTGAGCCACAATAAGGACAGCTGGCAGCCACAGAGCCTTGCGGATAGCTTAATTCAGCGCCACAATTATTACAATGCATTAATTGCCGATCGGCTTCCCACTCTTGTTCAGCAGCTTGTACGTTTTTAACGGTGAATTCAAAACTTTCCGCTTGCTGGCCTACCTGTTGAGTGGCAACTGCTGCCGTATAACCGCAGTAGATGCATGCCATACCGGAGCTGTTGACATCAAATTTTAGATGCCCTCCACATTGTGGACAAGCATACGAGCGCACTTCAGCTTCATCTTTTTCAGGAATTGGGGCAAAAACCATCACGCCTTCCAATTTGGATGGGATTTGCTCAAAACCTGGAAAATAGTATTTTGGATTTTGCAAGGATTACCTCCACATGCTTTTCTTACGCTATTATAATGGGAAAAGCCAAGTGCATCAGGTAAAATTTAAACATGCAATACATTATTGATGGACATAATCTAATTCCCAAAATTCCTGGCTTATCATTAAGCGATCCAGAGGATGAAAAACAGCTCATCGACTTGTTAATTCCTTTTTTAAGGCTCACACGATCACGCGCCAGGGTGTTCTTTGATCATGCCGCTGAAGGTCAAAGTGGGGAACGCAATATGGGTTTGGTTAAAGCTGTTTTTGTGCCGGCTGGTCAAAATGCTGATGCGGCGATTGTTGCGCATATCCATAGCTTGGGTGGGGAAGCACGCAATTATTGCCTGGTGAGCTCTGATCGCATGATTCATGCTGCTGCCCGGGCGCGATATGTGCAGGTCATCAAGAGTGAAGCATTCGCCGACAAACTTATGGAAACTTTAGCAGAAAATCCTGAAAAAACACAGGCTTTTGAAGGTCTAACGGTGGGGGAAATTGAAGAGTGGGAAGCTCTTTTTAACCAGTATGGGACTACGCCTGACGGTTACAGCCCCTAAAAATAAAGCCTTTACAAAACTTTTACAATATTAGCTCCTTTTTGTGCCCAATGCATTGTCAGCCTATGGGAAGAAAGCTATAATGAAAAAGTATTTTGGAATGATTATGCAAAAAAGCAAACTGGTTTTAATAAACATTATCATTTGCAGTCTGTGTTTGGCAATACTTTTAAGCGCATGTCAGAGAAACGGACAAACAGAGCTTATTGAAGTTCCTGCAATAACCGCAGACCCTCAACAAGGCTCCACTCCTCAGAACACCAAAAGCACTGAAGTTACCAGCCTTAATACCCCACCTGCGCATCCCAGCCCGGTTATTCCGCCGGATTTTACGCCACCTGCGCCTAAATCTGAAGTCACTTACGATCAATATCTGCCCCAGAATATCAAGGCGATGCTTGAGTTACCAGAAAATGTTAGCTGGTCAACAGATAGCTTTAATACAGACTATTACATCACAGCGATTGACCTTAAAAACAGAAACGCTTTGGATGCTGCCACACAATGGACCTACGTCTTGGTTGCGCCATTCTTTACCGTCACCGATGAAATCACGCTTAGGGAATTAAGCCCCTTTCTATCGCACTTTACGAATAAAAATGGTGATTTGCCTGATGAGCGGATATTGATACAGGATGATGATTTTGACGCGGTCAGGAAGCTGGCAGGTATTGAAAAAACATCCACAAAAGGAATCAAAAAAGTTGCCAATGGCAGTATAAAACCTGATCCTTCAGGTGATCATTGGGCAATTATTCCTTTTGAGCAACTTAGCCCGGAGTGGAAAGTCATTGCTATTGATGGTGTCTCACCGCTTGATCATAAATTTAACCCCGATAAATACGCCTTTACGATGCATATCGCGCTCATGAGCGTGACTGAGTTGGCAGGAGAAGGTACGGCACGATTGTTTCCAGACTTCTTTCCTGTTCCAAACCGAAATCCAGACCAACTCACCAGTCTAATCATGACCGGTGTTACAGCCATGGCACGTGATACGGCTTTTATTATGGAAACTGAGGGTGTGCTCTTCCCAGGCACAGAAATACGAGACTTGATGCGAGCGGCAGATTTGACCCACATCAGTAACGAAGTCTCTTTTTATGAGGGTTGCAAGTTCCCTGATCCGGACTATGAGGGCTTTATTTTCTGCAGCAATCCGGAATATATCAAGTTGCTTGACGATCTCAAGGCAGATATTATCGAACTAACCGGCAATCATAATAACGACGTTTACGCACTATACAAAGTCGATTCGGTGCCCTTTACCCTGGATCTTTATCGCGAATATGGCATGCAATGGTATGCCGGTGGCGTGAATATTGCCGATTCAAAAAAGCCTTTGCTCATTGAGCATAATGGCAACCGTCTGGCATTTATTGGTTGTAATTCTTATGGTCCCGAAATGGCATGGGCAAGCGAAGATGGCAGTGGCGCGGCACCTTGTGAGGATTTTGGCTGGATAAAGGATGAGATAAAGCGATTGCGTGCCGAAGGTTATTTGCCCATCGTTACGTTCCAATCTCAGGAATATTACATCCGTGAACCTCACTCCAGTGAAGTGCGCGATTATTTGGATGTGGCTGGTGCTGGCGCGGTCATTGTTAATGGGAGCCAATCGCATGTCGCCCGGGCAATTGAGTTCTACGATAAGAGCTTTGTGCACTATGGATTGGGCAACCTCTTTTTTGACCAGCCGGATTATTACATTACTTATAACAGCTTTATTCAAGAGCATTTTTTCTTTGCCGGACAACATATTAGTACCAGACTTCATACCATCACCATTGAAGAAACCGGAAAGCCGCGCCCGATGACCTTGGATGAGCGACAAGACTTTTTAGCCGTAATTTTTTGGCATTCTGAACACCTTGGGAGGAGACAATGACCCAAATAGGCAGTTTTTCAACATCCCCACACTTCACCATTAAAGCTGTGCAAAGCCGAACTGGCATCAAACCCGTTACGCTTAGAGCCTGGGAAAGACGCTATGAGCTTTTGGAACCCGCACGCCTAAAAAACGGCTATCGCTTGTATTCAGAACGTGACGTGCAGCTGCTGTTGTGGGTAAAGAGCCGGCTGGATTCCAGCATGAGCATCTCCCAAGTGGTCCAACAGTTTAACGATCTGCGTGAAAAAGATCTGTGGCCAGAAAGCGTGCAAAAGGTTGAGCCAGAGTTGCCACGCCTCAAACCGCCGATGCCTGCGCGCGATTACGCTGAATTGATGCTCAGCACGATGATTTCGCACAATGAAACACGCGCCCAATTTTTGGTTGACGAAACGCGCAAGTATTTTGACCTCATCACCATTTTTGAAGAAATTGTGCAGCCAAGTTTGGCACTATTGGAACACACCTGGTATCAGGGCGAGATTCCACTGGCAACGGTGCATGTTTCCTCGCAGTTTATCAAAAGCAAGCTAATTAATTTGATGACCAGTATGCCCATAGTTCGCGAAGGGGCGCTTACATTAATCGGAAGCGGACCCGGTGAAACCAAGGAATTGGATATCCTTATGTTGGCGGTGCTGATGCGCCAAGCCGGATTCTTTGTGGAGTACCTGGGACCTGATTTGCCAGTTGAAGATATTTTGGACTATTCGCTCATATCCAAGCCAAAGTTCATTGCGCTTTATGTTGGCGAAGAGGCAACCGCTTATTTGTTGCGTGATTTTGCTCAGAGTCTTACAAAGTTGCCCTCAAAACCACGTTTGTTGTATTGCGGAAAGCACCTGGAAGATCATCCTGAAGACCGCGAGAAACTGGGGGGTACTTATTTGGGCAAGACGCTTACTGAAGGCTTGGAAACCATGCGCAAAATGGTCAGTTTGGGTGTGAGTTCAAAACTGGCAAGCAAACCAGTTTTTTAGCGTTTATGTAAGATAAAAAAGAAACCCCGTCATTTCTTGTGGATGACGGGGTTTGATGTTTAAGCTTAGAAAGGAATTGGGTCAAACACGCTAAACCGCTCTAAAATCCTTCCAATTTTGAAAGATCAGCATAAGCTGAAAGAAGCGCGACAACTTTTTGAAGTAAGCCAAGCCGGTTTTGGCGCAGCTTTTCATCATCAGCCATAACCAAGACATTGTCAAAGAAAGCATTGATTGTGGGCACAAGCTGTTTTACGGATTCAAGCGCTGTTTCAAAGCCGTCTGCTTGGGCTTTTTCTATTGCCTCGAAGAGTTTTTGCTCAGACTCTTCTACAAAGGCTTCTGGCTGAATTTGGCAGGTTTCTTTCAGGTTTTGGGTGATGCGTGCGCAACGGCTGTATGCCGGCAATTGGGCTTCCCATTCCGGTTTTTGTACCCAGGCGTTCAAAATCTGGGCATAGCGATTGGCTTTGGCTGGGTTAGCAGCTTGAACTTGCTCAACAGCTTCAACAACGTCATAGCGATAGCCTTTGTCCAGCAAAACCCCGTGTAAACGTCCGCGAATGAATTCGAGTGCGCTTTGCAGGGTGTCTTGAGGGATTTCGAAGTCATAACATGATGCTGCCAGTTGCAAAGCCTCTTGCAGATTAAAGTCCAGGTCAAGTCCAATCAGAATTTGGTTAAGCCCGAGAGCTGCCCGACGGAGCGCAAAGGGGTCTTTGTTGGCGGTAGGTGCCAAACCAACCGCGAAAAGGCCAACGATAGAATCGAGCCGGTCGGCGATGCCAACAGTGGCTGCCTCCAGTTGGGTGGGCAGGATGTCGTCGGCGCTACGTGGTAAATAATGCTCAAAAATACCCTCGGCGACCGCCTCGGTTTCGCCAGAAAGCCTGGCGTAATAGCGTCCCATAATGCCTTGCAGGGAAGTCATCTCAACGACCATAGCGGTGGCTAAATCGGCTTTACACAGGTGGGCAATGCGTTGGGTCGCCTTTTGTTGGCTGGCATTTAGCGCCAGTTTTTCGCCTAACAGAGCGCTAAGATTTTTGATGCGCTCGGTTTTTTCCAGCATAGAACCAAGTTCTTTTTGGAAGGTTAGTTGGGCAAGGGCAGGCACAAAGTCTGCCAAGGGTTTCTCTCGGTCATCATGGATAAAGAACTCCGCGTCAGCAAAGCGCGCCAAAATAACCTGCAAATTGCCGTCCACAACGATTGACGCGTTTTCGGTGTCGCCATTGCGCGCGATAATGAAATGCGGGCTCAGCTCACCATCCGCGTTCAAGACAGGGAAGTAGCGTTGGTGCTTTTTCATGACTGAAATGAGCACTTCAGGCGGTAGGTTTTTGAGGTAGCGCTCGTCAAAGCTACCCAGCAAGGCAGTAGGTTGCTCAACCAGGTTGGTGAGTTCATCCAGAAGGGCTGGGTCTTTTTCAAGCATGCCACCGGTTTTTTCTGCCAAAGCTGTGGCTTGGCTCCAAATGATTTCACGCCGTTGGTTGGGGTCGAGAATAATGCCTTCTCTATCAAGGTAAGGCAGGTAATCTGCACAGCTGCCAAGGCTAAAAATCGGCTCGCTTGAAAAACGCATGCCATGCGTGAAGCGACCGCTTTGAAGCCCGGCAAAATTAAAGGGCACCACATGCTCACCTAAAAGGGCAGTCAGCCAGCGCACGGGTCGCGAGAAGTTGACCTTGCTACTGTTCCAGCGCATGGATTTGATGAAGTGGATGCCAGAGCAAAATTCAGGTAGTTGTTCGGCAAGAATGTCCATGGCCGGCTTACCTCTTTCTTCCATTGAGAGCACAACATAGCGTCCGTTTTCAAACTCTTTCACTTCCAAGGCACTCACATCCACACCTTTACCTCGGGCGAAGCCTTCAGCAACTTTGGTGGGCTTACCTTCAGCGTCAAATGCCCGATCGGCAGGGGGACCCTTGTGCTCAACCAAGCGGTCGGCTTGGGCAGTTTGCAGATCCTTGATCATCACGCTAAGTCTGCGAGGAGTGCCCATAACCTGTAGTGAGCTGTAATCCAGTCGGGCGGCTGCAAGGCGTTTAACGAAGCTTTGCTCGAGCTGTTCAAGCGCGCTATTTAGATCTGCCACGGGCAGTTCCTCGGTGCCAATCTCGAGCAAAAAGTCTGCAAGTTTTGTTTCAAGCACGGGCAATGAGGTGGGTTCAAGTTCCAGGGTGGGCTGATCGGGAAGCAACCAGGGCATACCCATATCTTCGCGTTGGGCAATATAGGTTTCAGCAACCCGGCGTGATAGGTCTCGCATTTTGCCAAACAGAGCCTGACGTTCGGTAAAACCAATCGCGCCACGTGAGTCGAGGATGTTAAAGGTTTGCGAGGATTTGACGATGTTGTCATAAGCCGGTAAAACCAAAGCTTTTTCAAGCGAACTTTCAGCTTCTTCAACAAAGAGACGGAACATCTCACGCAAGCGGGGGATGTCGGCGGTTTCAAAGTAATAGGTGCTATGTTCGCGCTCGGCAACCTGATAAACGTCGCCATAACTGCGCTCGCCGTTCCAACGGATGTCCTTGAAGTGATGCACGTTTTGCAAGGTCATGGCGATGCGTTCGAGCCCATAGGTGATTTCAACTGAGGGGACATCAAGCGCCACGCCACCGGATTGTTGGAAGTAGGTGAATTGGGTGATTTCCTGCCCATCCAACCAGACTTCCCAACCTAAACCCCAGGCGCTTAGTGCGGGGGATTCCCAGTTGTCTTCCACAAAGCGGATGTCATGCTGGGCAGGATCGATGCCGAGAGCCAGGAGTGAGTTGAGGTACAGTTCCTGGGGGTTACCCGGATCAGGTTTGAGGATGACCTGGTATTGAAAGAATTGTTGAAGGCGGTTGGGGTTCAGTCCATAACGCCCGTCATCAGGACGCACGGAAGGTTCCAGGTAGGCAACCTTCCAAGGTTCTGGGCCGAGCACGCGCAGGAAGGTGGCAGGGTTCATGGTGCCGGCGCCAACCTGTGAGTAGTAGGGTTGCCAAATCAGGCAGCCTTGATCCGCCCAATAGGTTTGTAGTTTGAAAATGATGTCTTGAAAATCGAGCCCTTGTTTCATAGTGATACCTCTTATATTGTATAACGCGCTTATTATACATCAGAGACAGCCGCGAAATTTACAATTACCGTTCTACTTTGGCTATTGCTGTATGATGGGTAGCTGAATGGTACTGAAGATAACTCATTCACATGCCTGTGTTAATTGGTATTTAATGCCCTGATTAATGTGAAGTAAAATAGAGGCATGAAACGCAGCACTTTGTTTCTTTTGACGATTGTTTTATTGCTTGGCTTTAGCTCATTAACCCTTGGATGCTCGCGCAAGCTGCCCGACATTCCTTTTGGTGGTGCTCGTGCAACATTCGAAATTGCGCAAAGTCATCCTGAGGACATTAATGCGCTTTCGACACCTGAGCAAGGTATGATGGAAGAAGGCGGGGACATTGATAAGACCAAAATTGCTGCTGATACACAACCTTTAGCCATCGGTGAAGATGAAGGCACAACCACAGCAGAGCCCTCAAATCGGTCAGGACAAGACCCAGTTAACACCCTGGCATCACCTTCAGACCCCAACGCAACGCCTACGCCAACCCGCTTCAAAAGTGATGATGAAGCAGCCTTTTTTGAGTTTTGGAAAGGCGATTGGTATTTATGGTTTGAAGATTCAGGCAGGTTGCTGGAAGGTAAGATTTTATTTGAACAAGATGGGGCAAGTTTGGTTGGGAAAACAGAAATGGATGGCAGAACATTTGGCTTTGTTATTAAATATGCCAAAGACCAGGATTTTTTTGAAAATTTTGTGTACGGTGAATGGTTCGCGGACGACATGGAAAACCCGTTTTTGTTTCGGTTGCAGGCACAGAACGATTTTCAAGTGGCAGGCCATCATAGCCGCCCAACCCGAACATTTTGCCTCTCGCGGGACGCTGAAAAGAAACCCGACCCTTGTTATGTTGAACTCTTAGGTAATCCCTAAACCTATCAATACGTCTTTTGTTCATAAGATGTACTTCTTATATGTAATTGAACCAATCAATTGCCCATTCTTTTGGGATTCATGCTACCATTAGGGTAGTAAAAAATGGCTTACAAAGGAGATTGTTGACTGTATGGAAAAAATGATTGCTCTCACTCGTGGCGTTCCCCCAACTCAAAGCTTTGCCACTGAAAAACTCCAGGCATGTGTGCAAACTGCCTTAAAAGATTACCCAGAGAAAATTTTGCAATACGCTAAAGCAGCAGGATTTCCGCCCTTGCGCGAATGGGTTGCCGAACGCTACAAGGTTGATGCCGGGCGAGTAATTATTGGTACTGGCTCTTTGTGTGTTTTGGATCATGTTTTGCGTTCATTCCCGATGGGCTCATTGACCGTGGCGATTGAAGAGCCAACCTATGACCGCACAGTAACGCAATTGAAACGCGCTCAGGCAAAACTCATCCCGTGCCCTATTAAAAAAGACGGCTTGGACTTTACTCCGCTTAAAGAGGCTTTGGCACGTGGTGAGAAATTGGACTTTTTCTATGTGGTTTCTGATTTCCAAAACCCCACCGGCAGCTTGATGCCTCTGACCAAACGCGAAGAACTGGTTAGGCTGGCTCGCGAACACGGTTTCCGCATTATCGAAGACTTGCCCTATCGCCAGTTGCGTTATAGCGGCGAACCCATCCCATCCTGTTGGGAAATGGCGCCAGACATCACCTTGCTGATGACTTCCTTTAGTAAGTTGATTGCCCCTGGTTTGCGTGTGGGTCTGATGATTTTGCCTGAAGAGCTTGTGGCACAGACCTTGAAGATTGCCGAAGACACCTATATCAATTCCAGCTATGTTGATCAGGCGATTGTTTATGAATTTTGCAAGCGTGGCTGGTTAGAAGAGCAGCTGGACGATTTGCGCAAGCTTTATGGACACCGCCGCAACGTGATGGCTGAAGCCATGGCAGAGGAGCTGACCGGTTTGTGTGAATGGACGGTGCCGGATGGTGGTTTCTTTATTGGTGCTTTTGTCAATAAACCGATCAAGATGGATGAACTTTTGAAACTGGGCAAAGAAAACGGCTTGCAGCTCACCGATGGCCGCGGCTTTTATATGCAAGGCGGCGATCAGTTCGTGCGCTTACCCTTCTGTGCCCTGGAAGATGACGAGATCAAAGAAGGCATCAAACGCCTGGCAAAGGTCTTAAGAGAGTATCCCGGCTAAATTTGAGTTAAAAAAGATCTTTCAAACCCGCCAGCATGGCGGGTTTGGTGTTTAAAGTGCTGAAAAGGAACTGAAATTCCGCAAAAATAAGGGCTAATTCAATAAAATGAGTAAAAATACGGAGAAAATGTTGAGAAAAGGCGGAATAATGGATGAATTTGTGAAATTGGTCTCAAATTGGTCAAAAAAGCCCTTGACTCTTTAGGGGATATGCATATAATAGTCCTTCGTGCACGGAATAAGGCACGTTGAACCTTCAAAATTAAGCAAGCCCAAAGAATCTGGAAACGGAGAGCAAGAAGAACCGTTTACAAAACCAGAATTAGCCCTTGACATAGACTTAATAATGGTCTATACTAATCAGTCCAAGGTGCTACATCACAAGTTGCGCCGGGAGGCGTGATTTTTGACAACACAATAGCTTGGGTCTGAAGTGAGCCCAAAGAAGTAAGAGCCAATACCGGCGAGAAGTAGAGCCGGTGTTTTAGTCTGAAAAACTGGGAGCGCTAAAGTTGAAGTCAGAACCTTAACAACTGAAAAGTGATAGAAATATGCAAGACGAAAAAGGTAAGAAATTACAAGCAAGAAATTGCAAGCCTCGTTAATGAATATCCGTAAAAAGAAACTAACATCGAAAGATGATTTTTTTAGCGGAGAGTTTGATCCTGGCTCAGGATGAACGTTGGCGGTGTGCCTAATACATGCAAGTCGAACGGTGACGATTTTGTAGCAATACGAATGAAATCATAGTGGCGAACGGGTGAGTAACGCGTTGGTGATCTGCCTCGAAGTGTGGAATAACTTCCCGAAAGGGTAGCTAATACCGCATAGTCTCTCAGGGTTTAGAAAACTGAGAGTAAAGGATTTATTCGCTTCGAGAGGAGCCTGCGTCCCATCAGCTAGTTGGTAGGGTAATAGCCTACCAAGGCAATGACGGGTAGGGGACCTGAGAGGGTGGCCCCCCACAATGGAACTGAAACACGGTCCATACACCTACGGGTGGCAGCAGTAGGGAATATTAGAAATGGGCGAAAGCCTGATCTAGCAACACCGCGTGTGCGATGAAGGCCTTCGGGTTGTAAAGCACTTT
>DHNY01000002.1:199119-199704 GCA_002409625.1 Anaerolineaceae bacterium UBA5404
CGGCTAACTACGTGCCAGCAGCCGCGGTAACACGTAGGAGGCAAACGTTATCCGGATTCACTGGGCGTAAAGCGCGTGTAGGTGGTTCTGTAAGTAGGGCGTGAAAGCTCCCGGCTCAACTGGGAGAGGCCGTACTAAACTGCAGAGCTAGAGGATGGTAGAGGGAGGTGGAATTCCAGGTGTAGTGGTGAAATGCGCAGATATCTGGAGGAACACCAGTGGCGAAGGCGGCCTCCTGGACCATTCCTGACACTCAGACGCGAAAGCTAGGGTAGCAAACGGAATTAGAGACTCCGGTAGTCCTAGCCCTAAACGATGCAGACTAGGCGTCGGCGGTTTAATCACCGTCGGTGTCCAAGCTAACGCGATAAGTCTGCCGCCTGAGGACTACGGCCGCAAGGCTAAAACTCAAAGGAATTGACGGGTCCCCGCACAAGCAGCGGAGCGTGTGGTTTAATTCGATGCTCCGCGAAGAACCTTACCTGGGTTTGACATAACAGTGGTAGAGAAGTGAAAACGGACCGACCCTTCGGGGAGCTGTTACAGGTGTTGCATGGCTGTCGTCAGCTCGTGTCGTGAGATGTT
>DHNY01000002.1:199939-200079 GCA_002409625.1 Anaerolineaceae bacterium UBA5404
AAGGTGCGGATGACGTCAAGTCAGCATGACCTTTATATCCAGGGCTACACACACGCTACAATGGTCAGAACAATAGGTTGCCAAGCCGCAAGGCGGAGCCAATCCTCCAAATCTGGCCTCAGTTCAGATTGCAGGCTGCA
>DHNY01000002.1:200266-202241 GCA_002409625.1 Anaerolineaceae bacterium UBA5404
CGGATTGCAGGCTGCAACTCGCCTGCATGAAGTCGGAGTTGCTAGTAACCGCAGGTCAGCATACTGCGGTGAATACGTTCCCGGGGATTGTACACACCGCCCGTCAAGTCATGGAAGCTGGCAACACCTGAAGCCGGTATCCTAACCCGCAAGGGAGGGAGCTGTCAAAGGTGGGGTCGGTGACTGGGACTAAGTCGTAACAAGGTAGGTGTACCGGAAGGTGCGCCTGGATCACCTCCTTTCTATGGAGAACCGAGGACGAGCCCGAGGGCTCGAACTCTACTCTAAAAGAAGCAAAAATCCACACCTCGCAAGAGGGAATCGTTCCAACTAACGGTGAGATGGAGCGTCGTTAAGAGGCAGGTTTCGCCCTAAGTTAATATTTCTGTCACTTTTGAGTTGCTAAGGCTGACTCTGAAAGGGCCTTTAGCTCAGCTGGTTAGAGCGCGCCTCTGATAAGGGCGAGGTCTCAGGTTCGAATCCCGAAAGGCCCACTTTTCAGAAAACCGGGGATGTAGCTTAGTCGGGAGAGCGCCTCCTTTGCAAGGAGGAGGTCAGGGGTTCGAGTCCCCTCATCTCCATCTAAGATGGGATAGGGGCGTTGCCAGAAGATGACTGGATCGGAAGTAAGATTTGGGTCTGGTGATCATCTGGGAACAGATGAAAACAGTACATTAAAAACAGAATAACATTTGTAGGCCGTATCGATACGATCATGCGATGTGATACGTATCATACGAAAAAAATTAGTAATAAAGAAAAATGCTTGAAAAAGCATCGATTTCTCCGCATCACGTGGAGAAGCTACTAAGAGCTTACGGTGAATGCCTTGGCGTCAAATGCCGATGAAGGACGTGGGACACTGCGATAAGCCTCGGGGAGCTGTGAACAAGCGATATATCCGGGGATGTCCGAATAGGGAAACCTACTGGTGCGAACCACCAGTATCATATATTGAACACATAGATATATGAGGGGAACCATGGGAACTGAAACATCTAAGTACCATGAGGAAAAGAGACCATTCTCCAAGTAGTGGCGAGCGAACGGGGAACAGCCTAAACCGTAGCGGTTTACCGTTGCGGGGTTGTAGGGTCCGGCGACTAAGAGTTACAAAACGAGACGATAGCAGAATTGGTGTGGAAAAGCCAACCATAGAAGGTGACAGTCCTGTACGCGAAATTGTCAAGTCTCTCGCTGGATACCTGAGTACAACCGGGCACGCTAATCCGGTTGGAATCTGGGGAGTCCACTCTCTAAGGCTAAATACATTTGATGACCGATAGTGAACAAGTACCGTGAGGGAAAGGTGAAAAGTACCCCTGTTAGGGGAGTGAAAAGAACCTGAAACCGTAAGCTTACAAACAGTCGAAGGGCTATGGCGTGTTGGTGCTAAGGTGAAAGCCTGTGCGCAGCGTTATGCCTGACGGCGTGCCTTTTGGAGAATGAGTCTGCGAGTTAATCTTTGTGGCAAGGTTAAGGAAGTTACATCCGAAGCCGCAGCGAAAGCGAGTCTGAATAGGGCGTGCAGTCGCAAGGATTAGACACGAAACCAGGTGAGCTAACCATGGTCAGGTTGAAGCGAGTATAACAGCTCGTGGAGGACCGAACCTACTAATATTGCAAAATTAGGGGATGAACTGTGGTTAGGGGTGATATGCCAAACGAACTTGGAGATAGCTTGTTCTCCCCGAAATAGCTTTAGGGCTAGCGTTAAGCGTTTAGTAACGGAGGTAGAGCACTGAATGGGTAAGGGGGCTTATTGCTTACCGAACCTAATCAAACTCCGAATGCCGTTACTCCAAGCTTAGCAGTCGGACTCCGGGGGATGAGCTTCGGGGTCGAGAGGGAAAGAGCCCAGATCAACAGCTAAGGTCCCCAAATTTGTACTAAGTGGGAAACGAGGTGAGGTTACTGAAACAACCAGGAGGTTGGCTTAGAAGCAGCCACCCTTTAAAGAGTGCGTAATAGCTCA
>DHNY01000002.1:202361-203327 GCA_002409625.1 Anaerolineaceae bacterium UBA5404
GGCTTAGAAGCAGCCACCCTTTAAAAAGTGCGTAATAGCTTACTGGTCGAGTGATCTTGCGCGGAAAATTCAACGGGGCTAAGTACAATACCGAAGCTTTGGAGCCACACTAGGTGTGGTTGGTAGGGGAGCGTTCTGCCAGCTGAGAAGGTTGACCGGAAGGACAGCTGGAGCGGGCAGAAGTGAGAATGCAGACATGAGTAGCGTAAAACACGTGAGAACCGTGTTCGCCGTATATCTAAGGTTTCCGACGCCAGGTCAATCCGCGTCGGGTTAGTCAGGACCTTAGCCGAGGCCGAGAGGCGTAGGCGATGGACAGCCGGTCAACATTCCGGCACCACTTAAGAAGAGTGATGGAGGGACGCAACGAGGTAGGCCAGCCCGCGATTGGTTGTGCGGGTGCATTGTATGTCAGCCGATGAGGACTATAGGAAAATCCGTAGACCGAGGTGAGATACCGTGACGAGCCCCTGAGGCATAAGTGAGTTGAGCCTTGTTGCCAAGAAAAGCTTCTAAACGATGAATCTTGAGTGCCTGTACCGCAAACCGACACTGGTAGATGGGTAGAGTATACCAAGGCGAACGGGAGAACCTTTGTTAAGGAACTAGGCAATTTGGCCCCGTAACTTCGGGATAAGGGGTGCCCTCTATGGTGAGTGAATAATGAGCCACGGAGGGCCGCAGTGAATTGGTTCTAGGGACTGGTTACCAAAACCACAGGTCTCTGCAAAGCCGTAAGGCGATGTATAGGGGCTGACACCTGCCCAGTGCCGGAAGGTTAAAGGGAGAGGTTAGGCGCAAGCCGAAGCTTTGAACTGAAGCCCCGGTGAACGGCGGCCGNNCCGACCCGCACGAAAGGTGTAACAACTAGAACAGTGTCTCAACAAAGGACCCGGCGAAATTGAAATAGCCGTGAAGATGCGGCTTACCCGCAGTAGGACAAAAAGACCCCGTGGAGCTTTACTG
>DHNY01000002.1:203549-203684 GCA_002409625.1 Anaerolineaceae bacterium UBA5404
GATAGGTGGGAGGCTATGAAACTAGGACGCCAGTCTTGGTGGAGCCATCGGTGAAATACCACCCTGATAAAATTTTGACCCTAACCCCATTCCGTGATCCGGATGGGGGACCGTGTCAGGTGGGCAGTTTGACTG
>DHNY01000004.1:0-68206 GCA_002409625.1 Anaerolineaceae bacterium UBA5404
CTTTACCGTTCATTTCGATAGTCCATGTCATAGCTCCTAATCTTAATTAGGACATTTCTATTTTGCTACTTTAGGACATTATCATTTTGCTGTAACATTTTACTTTTTTTGAGCCCAAAAAGCCCAAAAGACTGTTATACTAATCTATGCAAACTTGAAAGCACTTGAAATACTAATTAGCAATTTAGGAGGTAACGCATGCCCCCAAAGGGATGGGTTGAAATCAATGAACTGTATTGTAAGGCTTGTGAAACGTGCATCACTGATTGTCCGCAACAGGTTTTGGCACTGGACATGAGCCGCTTGAGCATCAAGGGCTATCACCCTGCTTATATGGCTCAACCGGAGAAATGTATTGCCTGTGGCATTTGTTCTACTGTTTGCCCGGATGCGGCAATCACTGTGTATCGTGGCACTCCGCCTGGTTACGAAGAGAAAGAGAAAGGAACAGACTAATCATGGCTAAAGAAATGATCAAAGGGAATGTAGCCGTTGCTGAAGCCGCTGTTCGAGCAGGACTGGTCTCCTACTTTGGCTATCCCATTACACCCCAGACAGAACTGCTTGAGTACCTTTCTGCCCGCATGCCAGAATTAGGCCGCGCTTTTGTGCAGGCTGAAAGTGAGCTTGGCGCAATCAACATGGTTTATGGCGCCGCATGTACCGGTTTGCGCACGATGAGCTCTAGCTCGAGCCCTGGTGTAAGCTTGATGACCGAAGGTATCTCTTACATCTATGGTACAGAAGTGCCCGCAGTCTTGGTAGACGTTATGCGTGGTGGTCCGGGTTTGGGTAATATTGCACCCAGCCAGGCAGATTACACCCAAATTGTGCATGGTGGCGGTCATGGTGAGTATCATCTCATCGTATTGGCGCCCTCATCGGTTCAAGAAGCCATCGACCTGACCGGCGAAGCTTTTGACCTCGCAGAAAAATACCGCACTTTGGCAGTTATTTTGATGGATGGTTTCCTGGGTCAAATGATGGAACCTTGTGAGTTGCCACCTTTCAAAGAAGTCAACATGGAATCACCCGATTATGCCGTTGCGCCCAAACCGGGACGCGAACGCCGCTTCTTAACCTCCATCAATATCGATCCACCCGCTCAGGAAAAACTCAACATTCACCAAATGACCAAGTGGGAAGAAATTACCAAAAATGAAGTCCGCTACAAAGGCTATTACCTCGAAGATGCCGAATACGTGGTGGTTGGTTTTGGTACTTGTGGTCGCATTGCCCTGACTGCCGTGCGCGAAGCACGCGAACAAGGCATTAAAGTTGGTCTTTTGCGACCTGTGAGCCTCTCTCCTTACCCCACCGAAGTCTTGAATGAGCTGGCTGACCGCGCTAAAGGTTTCCTGGTTGTTGAAATGAACAATGGCCAGATGTTGGATGATGTCGTTTCTATTGTTGCGCGACGCGCGCCTGTGCATTTTTACGGACGCATGGGTGGTATGGTGCCTTATCCTGATGAGATTGGCCGCGCGATTAATGACATGATTGAAGCCAAAGCTGCAAATGATTATGTTGGACGAGATGACTGGTTGGCGCAAATGCGCGAAATGATTGGACAAGGAGCATAAAGATGACTGATACAGACGTCAAATTGGTATACGATCGCCCTGTTGGTCTTGCCCCCCGCACCACACACTATTGCCCGGGTTGTACGCATGGCGTTGCACATCGCTTGATTGCTGAAGTGCTTGAAGAAATGGGAGAATTACGCAACACCATCGGTGTGGCACCGGTTGGTTGCGCTGTTTTTGCTTATAACTACTTCGACTTTGATTTTGTTGAAGCAGCACATGGTCGCGCACCTGCCATGGCAACTGGCATCAAACGCACGCTGCCCGACCGCTTGGTCTTCACCTATCAAGGTGATGGTGACCTCGCTTCAATGGGTATGGGCGAAACCGTGGCTGCTGCCGCACGTGGTGAGCAAATTACCATCTTCTTCCTGAACAACACCAACTACGGCATGACCGGTGGTCAAATGGCACCCACAACCCTGCCCGGACAGAGAACAAGCTCATCACCGCTTGGCAGAGACGTGGAAACCCAGGGTTATCCCATTCGCACTGCTGAAATGCTGTCCACATTGGATGGTGCCAGCTATGTGGTGCGCCGAAGTTTGGGCGACGCACGCGGAATCCGCAATGCTAAAAAAGCCATCCGCACTGCTTTTGAAATTCAAAAAGCCGGATTGGGTTTTTCGATGGTTGAAATGCTTTCCATTTGTCCCACCAACTGGGGTTTGAGCACACCCAAATCGCGCGAGTGGTTAAAGGAACATATGTTGCCTTACTATCCAGTGGGAGATTTTAAGGTTTCAGAAGAAGCCGAACGAATTATGAAGGAGGTAAAGTAAGATGCAATATGAAATCCTAATTGCTGGGTTTGGTGGTCAAGGTACTTTGTACGCTGGCCAGGTATTGGCATACGGTGGTATGGATGAGGGCAAACATGTTACATGGTTGCCGTCCTACGGTCCCGAGATGCGTGGTGGTACTGCCAACTGTACTGTGGTCATCTCTGAGGATGAAATTGGTTCACCCACTTCTTTACATCCCACAGCTGTAATCGCCATGAATTTGCCTTCGCTGGATAAATACGAGCCTATGGTGAAAAGTGGTGGCTGGCTGATTGTTAATGAAGACCTGGTCAATCGTGTGCCAGATCGTAAAGACATCAACATTGTGATGGTGCCTGCGAATACCATCGCGCGCGAAATTGGCAATGAACGGGCAGCCAACATGGTCTTGCTGGGTGCCTTGGAAGCCAATTTGCAGATCTTGCCAGAAGGCGCCATTGAGCGTTCGCTTGAAGCCAATACCGGTGAAAAACTAAAGAAGTTTGTGCACTTAAATGTGGAAGCTTTGCGCCGTGGCGCAGAGTATAAACTTTAGCGGAAGTTTTGTTCAAAAAAACGCCGTGGACGACCTCCACGGCGTTTTTTACTCGATGAAAACCAAAAATAATCCTTTTGGGTTAATGAAAAAAGGGTCATTTTTGATAAATAAGCCCAATGTATTATTGATTTGCAAGCGGTCTGGCGACTATACTAGGGGCATAAACTACAAAAGGAGTAATACACATGAAAAAGTTCTTCTCAATCTTCTTAGCACTCGCACTCGTTCTGGCAATTTTGCCCGTTGCAGGTGCAAAAGCCCAAGCACCCGTTGCTTATGAATCCTCAATCGTGGTTCAAAACCTTGCTGATGAGGCGGGTACTCTCAGTCTCAGTTTCTACAATCTTGCTGGAAATCTCGTAGATACCGCTGAAAAAGCAATTCCAGCAAATGATTCCGTAAACTTCTATCGTGGCACTATGCCCATTGATCCTGGTTTCAATGGTAGCGTCGTTGTGGCCTCCAATGTTCCCACCGCAGGTCTTTCCAACTTGGTTGGACTCAAGACTGGTGGAAAAGCTATGACCTACGGTGCTTTTAGCGCTTTCACAGCAGGCTCAAAATCTGTTTATTTGCCTGTGTTGATGAAAGGTAACTATACCTATGACACCTTCTTCTATGTCCAGAACCTGGGCTCGGAAAAAGCTAATGTCACCATCACCTACAGCGATGGCGAAACAAAGACTTTGGAAGGTATCGAACCTGGTGCTGCCAAAGCCGTGAAACAAGCAGAAGAAGCCCACACAGCTACGGTCTTCTCAGCAATTTTGACCTCTGAACAAAATATTGCTGTGACTGTTGCTCAAACTGGTCCAACCCTCTTGGCTTACAATGGTTTTGGTGCTGGTACTGTGAAACCCATCATGCCCCTCTTCCAAGCCAATAACAGTGGTTATATCACTGGTATCCAAATCCAAAATACTGGTACTGAAGATACAGAAGTTACTGTTGCCTACACTCCTGGCGCCGCTGGAACTGCTTGTGAAGAAAAACAAACCATCAAAGCTGGTGAGTCTGAAACCTTTGGTCTCAAAGCTTTCGGTGCAGGTGCTCCGGGTTCCGATTGTACCAAGGAATTGTTTGTTGGTTCCGCCGCTGTTTCTGAAAACAGTGAAGGACAACCTTTGGTTGCCGTTGTCAACCAACTCAATAGCAAAGCCGTCAAGGGTGGTTCATACAACGCCTTTGATGCTGCCCAGGGCAAGGGCAAGGTTATCTTCCCCTTGATCATGGACCGCAACTATGGTTACTTCACTGGTTGGAGTATCGTCAATGTTGGCGATGCAGCTATCCCTGCGGAAGGCGTTGTCTGTGTTGTCAAAGGTGGTACCGTTGAAGAAACATTCAAGAGCCCTGAAATTCCTGTTGGTGGCGCTTGGACATTGACCCACAGCAAACAAATCGCTGAAGGTTTCGTTGGTAGCGCTGTTTGTTCAACCACTGGTAAAGTTATTGGTGTGCTCAACCAACTTGGTTCAGGCGACACATACACCGGTGTTGACGCATTGCTCGTATCCGAAGGTTTCCTCGTTGACTAGGGTACAAAATTTATAATAAAAAAACAGCCTCGATCCGAGGCTGTTTTTTTTATGTCTTTTTCTTCCGAATAAAAGGTCAATCGATTATAATAAGGCCTATGAAAAGAAAAACCTTAATATTCATATTAATTACCGTTTTGAGTTTTAGCGTTCTTTCAGCTTGTAATAAAGAATCTGACAATGGTGTAAAAAATCCAACGAACGTGCTTGATCCAAACACTGAGCTGGTTTCAAGCCTGACCATCCCTTCCCCAACATCCGAACTAGCTGTTGTTCATGGCCGACTTGTTGATGAAGAAACCGGAAAAGCACCTCAGAACGCAGTTTATCTGGCAGAAAATATTACTGATGACAAACCGGATTTGCCCGTTTACTTGTCTTTTTCTCATGTGAGCAGCCCTAGAGCAGAAATGGACGAAAATGGCTTTTTCTATTTCAAAGATGTTCCCGAAGGCCAATATGCCATTTTGTTGTTTGTACCGGGTGGCGCTCCTATTTTTATTGACAACGGCAAAACGGATGACACTATGGATTACCTCTGGGTGAATGCCGTGGCGAACGAAACCCTGGATATGGGAACGATTTACGTGCCCTAAAGCTTTGTAAAAGAGTTTCATTGGATTTGAAGGCATCAAGGCTTGTTGGAGTTAGCGTTAATTGGAACCGCGCGGAAGATACTATCGCTTGTGTCCAATCTCTAAAAGCTCAAAGCTTGCCCCTGAATAAAATAGTTGTTGTTGAGAATGGCTCTGATGAAGAGCCTTCTTTTATTTCCCGTAATCCCTTTGATGATATCGAAGTGCTTGAAACCGGCAAGAACCTGGGCTTTGGGGCAGGCGCCAACGCGGGAATGAAACGCGCTTTAGCAATGGGTGCTGATTATGTCTTGCTGATCAATAACGACACAATCGCGGATGTAAAAATGCTGGAAACGTTGCTTGAGGAAAGCCAAAAAGAGGGTTTTGCAATAAGCGCACCCCTTATTTATTATCATGACAATCCAAATGAGGTCTGGTCTGCTGGTGGGCATATCTGCCAGGTGTTTGGTTTGCCCCTCAACGCGCACCATCGTAAAAATCCGCCATCTGTAAATACCCAACGCAGTTTTTTGACCGGTTGTTGTTTGCTGTTTAGCAAATTTGCCATTGAGAAGCTCGGTTTCTTTGTTGAAGATTATTTTATGTACTATGAAGACCTGGATTATATGGCGCGTGCCAGGCAAGCTGGCATCAAAATAGGACTTGTGCCCAGTGCAAAACTGTGGCACAAAGAAGCCCAAAGCAGTGGCGGCTATCTAAACCCCAAGGAACGCTATTGGTCTGCCCGCTCGTTGATGAAATATAGCAAACGTGCTACAAAATGGTGGAACGCCATCCCTCTTTGGGCGCATCGCGCGATTAGTGCGTTCTTGTGGACCATGGGCTTGGTATTAAAAGGGAAGCCCGAAGCCCTTAAAGCTTACTGGCAAGGAATCCGCCATGGCTTAAAAGCTAGGCAAAATCGGGACCAATAGCATTGTTTCTGAGCGTTTTTTAAACTCCTAATCAAGTTTCCAAATGCTGACGCTGTTGTTTTGATAAAGTTGGGTTAAACCAGGACAGCCTAATAAAGTGTCTGTTTGAATGCCAGCCGGCTCTTTTTGGTTATTAGGCCTAACGCCGTCTCTCACGTAAATATGGTCTAGTTTTACCTCTGCCAGGAGACTATAAAAGCTTTCGTCACATTCCGTTATCTTGGAAGCTTTTTCGCCCCAGGACATCCAAGTTTTAGCGTCTTCTGCTTCCATTCCATAAGGGAAGAAAGTTGTTGGCGCCACGCTAAAACGTCCGGTGTAGGGTAAAAGCCAGCCACCACCGTCAACACTGCGATAGATCCCATAGCCCCAATAAGTGGTGTTCACGTAAAAGCGGGCATCCTCAGGCAAATGCGCATTGATCCAATCCATTGCCTCAACATCGTCTTTATTGGCAATGATTGTGATGCTATTAATAGCCTTTTTGTTTTGGTTGGATCCCCAAAGGAGCATCGCCATCGCCACAACAACGAGAAAAATGTTGCCATATTGCTTCTTGGGTTTCCATTTTTGAAGTTGTTCACCGAGCCAGAACAAGAGCAAGCTGCTAAGAATTGTGATGGGGATAAAAGTAATCAAGGCAAAATAATCCCCCCGAAAACCCATAAACTCAATGCCGGTTGGCACAGTAAAAAACATAACCAACAAAGACCAAACCGCAAATTTGCGGTAATCTGATTTGATGAAGGCAAAGATGAGGGCAATTAAAGCCAAGGCGATGAGCGCATAAGCTGCCACCGGACCTAAAATGTACTTTACATACTCCCAATCCTCAGGTTTTGGCCAAAAATGACTGCGCTCTGCACTGACGCCAATATTGTAGCGACCTGAAGAAAGTTTAATGACATGCAAGTACCATGGCAAGCTCAGCAGAAAACCGCCAAGAGAGGGTATGATCAAGGCAAGCAAACCTTTGGCTTCCCATTTTTTTGATTTTAGACTTTGGATAATCCAATCGATGCCAAGAATGATCAGATAGAAAGCCAGCAAAAAAGCAATTAAATAGTGGCTTAACAAGGATCCCGCAGTGAGTAAGCCTAAAGTGATCGTGTTACCCAAGGAGCGGTCGCCTGTATGGATTTTTTGTGCGAACGCCATAGCTAAAGCCAGTAGGAAAGTGCCGGTAAGCAGGGTGTAGCGACCCCAGGTTAGGTAATAGCCAGGCATCTTTGTTACAAAAGTGACAAAGATCGCAGCCATTAGGGCAGGTCGCCAGTCTTTCGTGAGGCTCTTTGTGAGTGCGTAAATGCCCAAACCAATAAAGGCGTTTAAGACTTGCCCAAGCATGAGCGTAGCTTGTGCCGCGTTCTGTCCGCTGATGCTGGCGAAGAAAGCGGTTACGCTGTGGAAAGAAAAGTGATAGTAAAATGGACCAGGCAAATAAGGTTCAAGACTGGCAGGCAATCCACCCGCCTCGATGAATTTGCGCACAATCAGTACATGATGTTGCGAATCTACCCAGTTGGGCAGGACTAAGGCTTTGGCTTGCCAGAAACGCCAAAAAACAAAACTACCTAAAATCAGGAACAGAACTAGCCAATGCCACCAAACGAAAGTTGGCTTGTTTTTAATGATGCCAAATAAAGCAACGCCTAAACATAAAGCCAACAAGATGCCCATAATCCAGCCGGTGACCTGTAAGCCAATCAAATGGAAGAGCAAGGCGCCAACGGCAATCAGGCTAAAGCTGATACCCAAAACTTGCGCCAGGATTTGCGCGGGGTCATCTTCTTTGTTTTGGAACCATGCCCAAAAGGCGAGCCCAGGCAATAAAAGGGCAAGAAATGCCAAAACGGTGCGCAGGATTTGGATTAATTGCATTTTTCAATCCCTTCAATTTGGGGTAAAGCATCGCGCAGTTCCAAGACGGTTTTTCCCAGGATAGGATGCACAAAGTCTGGGGCTAATTCAGCCAAAGGGACGAGCACAAAAGCCCGATTGTGCAGGTTTTTGTGAGGGATGGTGAGCATTGGAAGGACCACGATGCGTTTGCCGTAAAACAAAATATCAAGGTCAATTAAACGTGGTCCCCATCGGAAGCTTTCAACCCGTCCTATACTTGCTTCAACCTTTTTTAGCTTGCAAAGGAGTTTGTAGGGCGAAAGGTCGGTTTCGATATCAATCACCTGGTTCAAAAAAGCTGCCTGGTCTTCAAAACCCCAGGCGGCTGTTTCATAAACAGATGAAATGGCCTTGATTTTCGCAAAGGCTTCCAAGGCGGTTCGCGCTTCGTGCAGGTTAGCCATGCGATCACCGATGTTTGTGCCAAGTCCCAGGAAAACTTGCTTCATTCAACACCCTGATAGATATCGATAAGGTCTGCCAATACGCCAAAGGCGGTTGTTTTGGGGCTTGGGTCTGATTCTAAAATGCCTAAGCCTGGGAGCACGTCCAGCGCGAAGCTGACAAATGAGGAGGTGCCAGCCACGCTGTAAAGCGGGGAATCAGCCGAAACCATTTCTGGTTTTACTTGCGCGATAAAGTTGTTCTCTTGCCAGCCACCTCTGCAGACCAATTTCCAGCGTTTGCCTTTGGCTTTTGCCTCAGCGATCATCTCGCTGGTAATGCCTCTGATGCCGGTTCGGTCAACTTCCAGAGGTGTAATGGGGTGGTTCATCAAAACAGTGGAAAGGGCAGCCACTTTGATGGCAGCGTCCCAGCCGTCCACGTCGTTGCTTGGGTCACTTTCGGCAATGCCGATTTGTTGGGCATGCAGGATGGCGTCTTCAAGCGACGTGCCAACCTCCATGGCTTCAATCAGCAAATTGGTGCAGGAGTTGAGGATACCTACAAAGCCTTCGATTTCGGCACCCGCCAAGGTTTTGCGATGGAGCGAGAAGATTGGCGCGCCGTCCATAACCGCGGATTCAAACCGGAATTTCAAGCCTTTGGATTGCGCCAGTTGATTGAGCTTTTGATAAGCGTATACAACAGGACCTTTATTGGCGGTTATGCCGTGCAAACCATGCTCGAACCCGGCGTGTAAATGGTCAATGGCGGGCGTTCCAGCCTGAGGATTGACTGGTGTGGTTTCGACGAGCACGTCAGCAGGGCAGGATTTGATAAAGTCGAGCGTGTTCCCCTCAAAGGTCTGTGTGCCCAGGCTTGCCAGGCTTTGTTTGTTTTCGACCAGGCGGAGGGCTTCTGTGAGCTGGATGCCATCTGGGTTGATGCATGCCCCATGACGGGCAGTGATGATGCCGGTAACCTTGGCGCGGATGCCATAGTCCTTGCGTAGCGTTTCTTCCTTTTGCATCAAAAGGCTCGCAAAAGCGCGACCCACATTTCCAAAACCAATTAACATTAAGCGAACGTCTCTCATCATGCCAACCTCGTTACTCGTTTTTGTTATTATAGCCAAACATGCCAAATAGTGTGGCATGAAGCTTCTTTTCGTTGTGTCTGGAAATACTTGCTCTAATAATCCAAAGGGTCTTGGATGCTAACGTTTTCATCGCCCAAAAGCCCACGCAGTTTGTTGAGTAGCGCTTGGTTGATTCTAACGCCATCATTGGGGAAGAAAATGACTTCAGATTCTTTGTGGGTTCCCGGGATGCTAAAAGAAAACTGGTCTTTGCCCGGGTAGGATTGCAAAATGCCGTAAATATGGGCGATATGCCTGAGCACACGTTCACGATCCCCGTTGTTGGGGATGGTAATCTTGAGCCATTGACGGAATATGGCAGGCTCATCATCGTCATCTTCAAAGATGATGGTGTCTATATCAAATGCAGGGTGATTGGACGTGGCTGCTTCTTGCTGGGTTTGCTGTTCTGGCAAGCTTTCATCTGCTGATGTTTCAGTGCCTGTGCTATGGGTTTGGTTGTTCACAAGCGGCGAAGAAAAACCCTCTGCCTCAGCTTCGAATTCAGGTTCTTCAAGACTTTGCAAGACGCCAAGCGGGTGATCCATATCAAAGAAAGGATCGCTCAGTTCCTCAGTTTCGAACCATGAAATCTCCTCATCTATGGCGTAATCGCTTTCCGAGTCGTTCTCTTGTATTGTCAAATTTCCTGGGTCAATTGCCGGTTTTGAGCCGTTTTGTGGGTATCGATAACGGGAAAGTTTGCGCATATCAGGTAAATAGTTATCCAGTAGTTTTTCAAACAGCGTTTCCTGGCTGGTTGTGGGTGGTGCCAGGTTTTCGTCCACCTCAATACGCGCGACCGTATCAGCGATAATCGAGTCGCCGCGTTCCTGATGTTGCATTTTGCCTTCAATGACCAAAAGCGAGCCAGGTTCAACCATGTGGCGGGACTTCGCCCAAACATTCGGGAACATGACAATTTCTATTTCACCAAAGTTGTCTTCCAGGGTTACAAAAGCCATGTCATCACCTTTTTTGGTAACCAAGGCACGACTTCGTTTGACCATGCCACCAACTGTTACAGCTGCGCCGTCTTCAACATCTGAAAATTCATTAGAAGTGTTGCTTAAACGGTGGCTGATGTGGCGCATTAATTTGCTGAGTGGGTGATCTGAAATGTACAAGCCGAGGAGCTCACGTTCCCATTCCAGCTCTTCGTGTGAGTCTGATTTCGCGGTGCTTGAAAGCTTGATTTGCCCTGGCGCGTCCGGTCCGCCACCAAAAAGTGCCATTTGTCCCATGTCCACAGCCCGAAAATGGCTGGTGGAGGCATTCACAATCTGTTCGATAGCTCTTAAAAGGGCAACGCGTGGACCAAAATCATCTAAGGCGCCAACTTTGATGAGGCATTCCAGCGCGCGTTTGCTTACCGCACGAAGGTCAACCCGACGGATAAAGTCGTTGATGTTTTCAAAAGGACGATTAGCCCTGCCTTTGATGATGGCTTCAACGGGTCCCAAACCTACATTTTTCACCGCGCCAAGACCAAAGCGGATGGCGGATTTGCCTTCTTCCTGGTCTTCGATGCTAAAATCAAATTCGCTGGCGTTGACGTTAGGCGGTAAGACTGCGATACCCATTGCCTGGCAATCAGAAACATAGGTGGCGCACTTTTCGTTATCGTTCTTCCAGGCAGAGAGTAGCGCGGTCATGTATTCGGCGGGGTAATGGCATTTGAGCCAGGCGGTTTTGACAGCGATAATGCCATAGTTTGAAGCGTGGCTCTTGTTAAAGCCATAATGGGCAAAAGCTTCCCAATGCCCGAAAATTTCCTCCGCTTTTTTGCGGGGAATGCCATTGGCTTCGGCTCCGGCGAGGAACTTGGCTCGATGTTTCTTAACTTCCTTGACCTTTTTCTTGGAAATCGCTGAGCGAAAATCGTCCGATTCACCAGGTGTATAGCTTGCCAGTTTCATGGCAGCTTGCATGATCTGCTCTTGGTAAACGGCGTGCCCATAGGTTTCGGAAAGGATGCTCTCCAGCTTGGGGTGTTGGTAACTCACCGGTTTTTTGCCATGCATATTGGCAATGTAGTCAGGGATAATGTCCATCGGGCCAGGTCGGTAGAGCGCAACCATGGCGATGACATGATGGATTGTTTTGGGTTGCATCTCCATCAGGTAACGGGTCATGCCACTGCCTTCCAGTTGGAAGAGCCCAGCGGTGTTGCCTTCACTGATGTACTTATACACTTCTGGGTCATCGATTGGAATGGTGCTTAGGTTCAAGTTTGGACCACCACGGGCATGAATGTACTCGCATGCCTTGGACATAATGGTGAGCGTTACCAAACCCAGGAAGTCAACTTTTAGGAGCCCAAGTTCGTTGATGCCGTCCATATCGTACTGAGCCACGGTTTTAATCGGCAAGTTTTCACTGACACTGGTTGGTCGGTGCAGGGGCAAATACTCGGTAAGCTCGCGGTCACTGATAATCACGCCAGCAGCATGGGTGCCAACGTTGCGAACTGCGCCTTCGATGGCACTTGCTGTGTCGAGGAGTTTTTTCATTTCTTCTGAGCTGTTGTAAATTTCTTTAAGCTCAGAAACCTTTTGAAGGGACTCAGCCAAGGGAATGGCTTTGCCTTGATAGGCGCTTGGCACAACTTTAGCCACACGGTCAACATCCGCCAGAGGGATGTTCATCACTCTGCCAACATCACGCACAGCTCCGCGGGCTGCAAGGGTGCCAAAGGTGATGATTTGGGCAACATGGCTCGCCCCATACCTTTGGTTACAATATTCCATCACTTCCGAGCGGCGGTCATCCTGAAAGTCCAGGTCAATATCCGGCATGGTAATGCGGTCTGGGTTCAAAAAGCGCTCGAACAAAAGTTTGTGTGAAAGCGGTTCAACCGTGGTGATTTCCAAAGCATAGGCAACCAAGGAGCCGTTGCCCGAACCACGCACGTTGTACCAGATTTTCTTTTCACGCGAATAACGGCAAAGATCCCACACGATCAAGAAGTAGGCGGCAAAACCCATCTGCTGAATAACGCTCAATTCATAATCGAGGCGCTCTTGCATTTCGGGGCTATCGACGCGATCAGGCTGGAGTCTGCGTAAGCCATCCTCACAAACCTCGCGCAGGTAACTTTCTGCAGTTTGTCCTTCGGGAACTTCAAACAAAGGCAAATGGTAACCTTTTCTGCTGAGGTCCAGGTTGCAACGTTCCGCGATTTCAAGGGTGTTCTCGATGGCCTCGGGAAGCTGGGCAAAGAGGGATTTCATCTCTTCGGGACTGCGCATGTAATAGCTGTCATCGGTCATGCGCATGCGTGTGGGGTCACTTAGTAATTTGCCGGTTTGAATACAAAGCAAAACATCTTGTAAAGCGGCGTCTTCTGGTTTGATGTAGTGCACGTCATTGGTTGCAACCAGTCGCGTGTTGGATTTTCTGCCTAGCTCCAACAAGAGGCGGTTTATTCGGTGAAGATCAGGAATGTTATGATCCTGCAGCTCCAGATAAAAGTTTTCATGTCCAAAGACTTCGCGATACCAGGCAACGGCACGTTCGGCGCGTTCATGGTCGTTATCCAAAAGCGCGCGCGAAATCTCGCCAGAGATACAGGCAGAAGTGGCGATGAGCCCGTCACTATGCTCGGCGAGCACTTTTTTGTCGATGCGAGGTGTGTAATAATGGCCTTCCAGTTGAGAAACCGAGGCGAGTTTAAGCAGGTTTTGGTAGCCGGTTTTGTTTTTGGCAAGCAAAATGAGGTGGGAAGCGTGACGGTCTTTTTGGGCGTCTTTGTCTTGCATCCGGCGGGGTGCCAAGTAGGTTTCCAGCCCAATAATAGGTTTGATGCCGGCATTTTTAGCCGCGCGATAGAAATCCAGCGTGCCAAACATGGTGCCATGATCGGTTAGCGCCAAGGCAGGCATGCCCAGTTCTTTGGCGCGCGCTACCAGATCAGCAGGCTTGCCGAATCCATCTAATATGGAGTATGAAGAATGGACATGGAGGTGGACAAAAGACATGGTTGGCTTGGATTTCGTTTCTATTTTTTATTTCACACAATGGCAATGATGGAATAATTTTGACCCATGTTTATCATGCCATGGCAAGACTAAGTATAGCACAGCGAGCTGGTGATTTCCCTTTTGAATGCTTAAAAGTTTGCATGTTTTAAGGTTGGAAAAGCTTAAATAAAATCGTGCAAAGATTAGCAGTTTTTATTGAGATGGGTTTTTCAATCCTTTTTGCGAAGCAAGTCTAAGCCCAGAAATTGTTGGCTCAGATCTGGTTCGAAACGCAAAGTGTCCCGTTTGCGGATGAGCGTTTCCTCCAGCAATTGGCGGTTTGCGCGGGTGGCATCTGCCAGGAAGCCAATAATTACCAAAAGCACACTTGCAATCACCATCGTGCCGCCCAACGTAACACTCTGTATAAAACGCCCACCATTTCCCATGAGGTAATAAACCAAAAACCGAATAATGAGCGCGAGGCCGGGCAAACCAACCAAGACCCCACTGATCATGAAACTTCGCAAAGGTTGGTAAAGCAAATAAGAGCGCACAATTGCTCCGCCCTGACGCCAAATGAAATGCGCTATGCCTTTATGCAATCGGGATGCCCGTGTGGCAGGATTGGTATGGATAGGCACGCTGGCGATGTTTAATTGCGATTTTCCGGCTTGTATGAGGGTGTCCAGGGTGTAGGAATAGGGGTTGTAAACCTGTAAAGGCAACGCCGCATAACGTGAGAAAGCACGAAAACCGCTGGCAGCATCTGGCACGTTGGTGCTGGAAACCCGACGTACGAAAGCTGTACCGAGCCGCTCAAGCAGGCGTTTGAATGGCGAAAAGTGCATATTTTTAGCCAGTTGGCGATCGCCGATGACAAGATCATGCGTTTTTTTAAGGATGGGTTGAATAAGCTCAGGAATGTCGCCACCCGGATATTGATTATCGGCGTCTGTATTTACGATGATGTCTGCACCCAGGGCAAGTGAAAACTGAATACCATCCATAAACGCACGGGAGAGCCCCCGGTTTTGGCGATGGCGGATGACATAATCAGCGCCATTGGCAAGGGCGACCTGCGCGGTGTTATCTGTTGACCCATCATCAATGACCACCACTTGAATCTCGTCCACGCCATCAATTTGGCGGGGTAAATCAGCTAATGCCAGTGGCAATGTTTCGGCTTCGTTATAGGCAGGAATTTGAATGACGAGTTTGGTCATAAGCTTGCTTACCTTTCTATTCTTGGGGCAGAGCTTTTGGCTCTTCGTTTGGCTTGCCTGGCGTAATGCTTTTGGCGCGACGATTGAGTTCGCGTCGGGTGAGCATAACACGCCTTAGGCAGGTTTGGCATTGGATGCCAATATCTGCACCGATGCGGGTAACTTCCCAGACCCAGCCACCACAAGGGTGTTGTTTGCGCATACGCACGAGGTCTCCGATTTGTATATCGGTTAGCATGTTGAGATTATAACACCGCGTGTTACAATTTTAAGGTATTATGAAATTGGAGCGCTATGTTTGGTTTGGATTTGCCCACAATCATTAACCGCATCATCATTTTGGTGATTGCCTTTACCGTGCACGAGTTTATGCATGCTTTTGTAGCATTTAAATTTGGTGATTTAACAGCCAAAAATGCCGGACGCCTGACCTTGAATCCATTGGTGCATTTGGATCCACTCGGATCGATCATGTTGCTTTTCGCAGGCTTTGGCTGGGCAAAACCGGTGCCTGTTAACCCTTATGTCATTCGCCAAAAGAGCCCAGCCGGCTTGATGTTGGTCTCGCTTGCTGGTCCACTGAGTAATTTAACAATGGCTGCTATTGCTGCTGGTGTTTTCAGACTCTTCATTGCATTGGATAATAGCTGGGTTCCTCCGTCGTGGGTGTCGGCATTTATCCTTGAATTTATCATGATCAACATCTTGCTCTTCTTATTCAACATGATCCCCATTGCACCGCTGGACGGGGACAAAGTGCTTGAGTACACCATGCCCAATGCCTGGAGCAAAGTTTTTGACTCTTTTCGGGCAATTGGCCCCTACGTTTTGTTTGGCGCGCTGATTTTGGGCAGATTCACTGGTTTTAGTTTGTTTAGCTATCTGCTGCATGGTCCGATGTCAAGGATTTTTAATTTCCTGATTGGTTGGTAGTTTTAATGGCATTTTATTGTTACATGGTGGAATGTGCCAATGGCGCGCTTTACACCGGCTGGACAACTGATCCGCTAAGGCGTGAAAAAGAGCATAACGCTGGTCGAGGCGCGCGTTATACCCGCATGAACGGACCGGTGCGATTGGTTTATGTTGAGGAACTGCTCAATCGGATTGAAGCGCAAAAGCGAGAATTGCAAATAAAAGGACTGAATTCCATCTACAAGCGCAGATTAATTGATACTGAGGGAAATATTATTGCCACGCTAACCGAGGAAAAACCATTAAACGGTTGTGAACAATAGGCTGGTTAATAAATTCGCCGCGAACTTACGATGAGTAAGACCACTCCTAAAAAGACCAAAGCAAAAATCCCATAAGCCAAGTAACGTGAGTTGTTGGTAAATACGCGTTCTAATAAACCCTGGCTGACTTCAGGCAGAGGTGTGATGGTTGGCGTAAGCTCGGGCGTGGGTTCAAAAAGGAGAGGCATAACTTCTGCTTCTTCATCTGCGACTTCAAAGTCTTCAGGCGTCTCTGTGGGTTCTGGCGTAGGCGCTTCAACTTTTTTAATGATTAAGATGTCCCCAGGGTTGATAATGCTATCAATGGTAATGTTGTTGAGGGCGAGAATTTCTTGTAAGTTGACGCCATAAAGATCTGCGATATGAAAAAGAAATTGCGCTTCAAGCACGGTGTGTTTGATGTAGCCATCTGGTCCGGGTGTTGCGGTTTGGGTGTAAAGTTCCACCGGGTATGTTGGAATAATTACAGGTGTGGGCACTTCTTGATCCTGCTGAGCTTGAATACTCGTGTGAATTGCATGGGAAGTCTGGTTCGCAGGTAAATCAAAAGAAGCCAAGCCGGGCTTGGTGGATGTGAAACTAAAAATGATGAACCCCACTGCGAGTAGTACGGAAATAAATCTTTTTTGCATAGTCAACTTGCGACTTCTTCTTCTGGCATTATTATAGCTGAAAAGAAGGTTTTGTGAATTTGCAAGCAAAAATGCCCCTTATTTGATAGGACTGCGCCAGAAGTCCATAGCACAATTGGGATATAATCATCTTTACGGTATTTTAGATATGAGAAAAATAATCCTGCTCATAAGCCTGATATTAATGGGATTTATTTCTGCTTGTGCACCTGTAAACACAAGGGATAGTGAACCCTTTGATCCCGTAGCGGCAACGATCTTGGCATTGGATGCTGAGGCAACTGCTAAATCTATGACCATAAAGCCTACCGCAATATTAACTTTAGCTCCATCGGCGACCTTTGTCCCTACCAAGGTTGAAGCCACACCAACACTTTCACCAACACCGGCACCAACCGCGATTCCTTTTGAGGGCTTTTTGAAACACTTTCGGTTTTACCGGGCGTGGTGGTATGAAGGTAAAACCTTCTTCTATTTCCTTAATGCCGGCATTGATTTTACAATGTACGCCAAAGCCGATGATTATTTGCTTAATTGCGAGTCAGACCCAAAAAATCCAAGTGGTATGATCTGTGAACATGAAGGCAAAATTGAAGAAGATGATATGGATTTTGCTTTTTATCTTGATGAAACGCGACAAGACCCTGTGTTTGAACATCGCTACAACGCCGAATTGAAAGACAACACGATATATCATTATCAATACGACTGTCCGGACCGGGGCAAAAACGTGTCCTGCGTTTCTGAATATCGCCTTTATGATGGAAGGTGTTATTATTCACACACTTGTTATGATGCTTGCGGTTTGTACTATTCAAAAGATAATTTACCCAAGGAATTTAAGGAGTTTCAGGGCTTTACAACGCCTTGTAATTAGATGAATCTGATCATTTCCACGGTAAAGAAAAAGCGAGTAAACATCCCTGAAATTGGGGTTTTATTTGTGCTAACTTTTGTGCTTTTGTCTTCCTGTTCGACCACTCCCAGCCAAAACTATCTGCCTACGGGTATTATGAAGGAGGGTCTCAAAGAAAGCTGGACTCCGACCCCAACCTCAACGTCTACGGCAACCTCTACGCCTACAATAACCCATACCGCAACAGCCACGTGTACTGCCACACCAAGCTATACGCCGAGCCATACGCCCAGTTTTACGCCTACTTCTACGAGAACACCCACGCCACCACCAACTGATTTACCCAGTGTCTGGGCACCTAACCCAGGCTTAATTTGGCCGAGGGCGGATTTTACGCAGGCGGATATATGGTGGGATCACAGTAATAACTGCCCTGAACGGGGCACAAATATCAGCTGTGAAACTGAATACCGCAATTATAGTGGCCGTTGTCTGGTTGGCATGAGTTGCTTTGATGCTTGTGGTGCTTACTATGGTGTTGATACAATAAAGTATGGTAGTGGCGATTATACTTTTTCTGGTCCCTGCCATTAGGATGAAAATGTTAAGACATAAGTCACATAAGGTCTTGGGTTTTATACTTTGCCTGTCAATGTTTACTTTGTTTTTAAGTGCATGCGCGGAAAAAACAGATTATCAGGCAACTTATACGGCGTTTTGGGAAAACTTGCCAACTGATACGCCCTTCCCAACGGATACGCCAACACCCTTACCAACCAACACCCACACACCCAGCCCAAGCCCCAGTGCCACAGCAAGCCACACAGCAACACAGGAACCGACTGAGACCTTGACGCCTACCTGGCAACCCAACCCGTATCTTACTTGGCCAAAAGCAGATTTTAGTCAACATGATGTGTGGTGGGGTGGTGATGCCTGGTGTCCATCACGTGGTGAAAATGTGAGTTGTGAGATTGAATATCGGCAATATAGTAATGGCTGTTTTGTGGGTATGACTTGTTTTGATGCTTGTGGCAAGTATTATGGCGTTGATACGATTAAATACGGCATTGGCAGTTACACTTTTTCCTTACCTTGTAATGACGACTAATTATCACATGAAACTGAAACGCATTTTTCTTTTACTTCTCATAACCCTTTTGGTTGCGGCTTGTGTGCCTAAGATTGATTATGGCGCAACTTATACTGCATTTTGGGAAAGCTTGCCCAGCGATACGCCGATTCCAAGTGATACACCCTTTCCAAGCGATACGCCCACGCCCAAGCTTAGCCATGCGCCAAGCCTTAGTCCGAGCAGTACTTGGACAGTTGTGCCATCAGAAACCCCCACAGAAACGGTGACGCCAACGCTGGCATTAACTGCCCGCCTCATTTGGCCACGCGCAAATTTTGGTCCTCAACATGTAACCTGGCGGAGTGAAAGCTGCCCTCAGGAAGGGAATAACCTATCTTGCGAAGTTGAATACAGGACAGACGAGCACCTTAACTGCTATGTGGGCATGACCTGTTATGATGCCTGTGGCTGGTTTTATTCTGTGAATACCATTCCAGATCATGTTGGACCCAATTATGGCTCTAGTCCTTGTTGGTAAAGTTTTATCGATTAAATGAAAACCAGACTGAGCTACGCACCAGTCTGGTTTCTTTTATAAATTGAGTTTCTTTTAATACTTGTAAATACCGCCACCGATGAATTCGCGGGTGACAGAGTTTTCTGGCACCATGCTATCATCTTCCACGGCGTCAATTTCCTTGAAGAGTTCATTGACCCTCGTGGCGCGTTCGTAGGCATCAACCCGCAAAGGATCATTTTTTAAGCTCTCAGCCCACTCTGCAAAGTTCGCGCCAAGTTTTGCTTTATACAGAGGCAGTTCGTAAGGCATGCCTGAGTTAACAACCGTATCAGCTGTTGTGCTGTAAGGAATGATGTGCCTTAGTTCACTGCTGCGCACATAATGCCAATGTAGCAAGGTTTGCAAGGGATCATAAGCGCGGAAACTGGCATCACGCAACATGCGGCGCATAAGGCGGATGTCTGTCCAACGGGCGTAATGACCCTGGCTGTCTTTCATTTGCAGAAGTGGTTCGATGTAAAGCTTAAACTTGAGTGAATCGTCAATATCCGCGGTCATATCCGGGTGTAAACCGTGCAGACTGTCGATGAGCACAATTTCGTGCTCTTCCAGGTGCATGGGTGTGTGGTCTGGATGGCTTTTGCCGGTTTTGAAGTCATAATACGGAATGCGCACTTCATTGCCAGCAAAAAGTTCAACCAGGTGTTCATTGATGAGGGCGAGATTTAAGGCTTGAGGCGTTTCAAAATCATAGTCGCCAAATTCATCTTTGGGATGGAGCTCAAGGTCAAAAAAGTAATGGTCGATGTTTAAGGTTTTAAGCTTGAAGCCTTGTTTGGCGAGGTGTTCGCCAATGATGGTTGTTGTGGTGGTTTTGCCACTGGAACTGGGTCCAACCACGAAAACCATACGAATATCGTCTTGGCGCTCTAAAATGAGATTTGCAGCGTTTTCGACATCTTCAAAGTATGCCGCTTCAGCTGCGGTGATGATTTCATGGAATTTGCCGGCACGAATCTTTTGGTTGAGGTGCTGGGTGGTGTGCACTTCATGCGAAACTGCCCAATCAAGCGATTGCCAGAGCTTGTGCCAGGGGATATTGCCTGAGGGCATGCTGTCGCGGTCACTGCGTTTGGCACGTTGGCGGGCGCGCTCATTGCGGTAAAGGATGTAAGCCTTGGCAACTGTGGCGTAATTGTTTTCAATCAGTTTTTGTTCAACCAGGTCTTGCACATTTTCAACGTTGGGTATCTCGCCAGGAAGAAGTTGTTCTTCCAAAGCGGCAACCACTTGACGGGCGACTTCGTTGGCGGCTTCACGGTCGCGATTGCCAACCGCAACCGAGGCGCGATAAATAGCGTTGGCAATCCGATTTGGTGTAAAAACAACCTGGCTGCCATCACGCTTGATAATATGAGTGATTTTGCTCATGGTAAACTCCTTTATAGAGTAAATCTGTTACGCTACAAGTATACTAAAGGCTATACACTCGCGCAAAACTCGTACATCTTGTAAAATAGAGTACTGGAGAGAAACACAAGAGGAGGTTCCTATGATAGATGATCTGTTGAGAGAAACAAAAACCCGCATGCAAAGCGCATTGGATGTGCTGGAAGAAGACCTGTTGGGCATCCGCACTGGACGTGCTTCACCCGCATTGGTGGAAAAGCTTCAGATAGAGTATTACGGCAGCAACGTGTCCTTGATTCAGCTCGCCACAATCAGCGTGCCAGAGTCGCGTCAGTTGCTTATCCGTCCCTTTGATGGCTCTTCATTAAAAATGATTGAACGTGCCATCCAGGCTTCTGATCTTGGCTTGACGCCAAACAATGATGGCAAGGTGATACGCCTCAACCTGCCACCACTCACCGAAGAACGCCGACGGGATTTGGTGAAATTGGTCAACAACCGATTGGAAGAAGGTCGCGTTGCCATCCGAAACATCCGCCGTGATGTTCTAAAGGATTTGCGCGACTTCGAAAAAGAAAAGATGATATCAGAAGACGAACTCAAACGCGCCGAAGAGGACTTCAACAAAATGACCAATGAGTATGTTGATGAAGTAAGCGTGATTGGAGAACGCAAAGAAAAAGAAATAATGGAGTTCTAGCCGATGGCAAAAAACGAATCGCTTGCGCGCGTGCCTGTGCACGTGGGTATCATCATGGATGGAAATGGGCGTTGGGCAAAAGAACGTGGCTTACCACGCCTGCTTGGACATCGGGCGGGTACCAAAAACCTACGGCGTGTCATTCGCGCGGCAGCTGATGCAGGGGTGAAATACATCAGCTTTTACGCCTTTTCGACCGAGAATTGGAAACGTCCCAATGATGAAGTAAGCGGTCTGATGGACCTTTTGGCTGAGTTTATTGATAACGAGGTGCGCGATTTGCACAAAGAAAACGCGCGCCTCTTACATATTGGACATCTGGATGGTTTGTCGCCGACGCTGAAGAAAAAGGTTGAAAACGCGGTTGAACTCACCAAAGATAACACCCGCATTAATGTGATTATCGCGTTCAACTATGGCGGACGCGATGAGATAATCACGGGCATTCGCAAGCTGATTGCTCAAGGCGTTCCTGCCGAAGAAGTGACTGATGAAAAATTGAGCTCAGTCCTTTTTACGGCAGACATCCCTGACCCTGATTTGATTATTCGCACCTCTGGTGAACAGCGCACCAGCAATTTTATGATTTGGCAGGCAGCTTACAGCGAATGGTCTTTTCCTAAAACGTATTGGCCAGATTTTGATGAAAAAGCATTGCTTCAGGAACTGGAAAACTTCGCCCAGCGTGAAAGGCGCTTTGGCGCGATAAGCGAACAACTCTAAGCGAACCCATGTTTAAACACCGCCTGATCAGTTCGCTTATTTTTGTGCCTGTTTCTTTGCTTGCCTTTTATTTTGGAGGTTGGGCTTTACTGGCTTTTATGGCAATTTGCCTTGGCATTGGTGCTTTTGAATACGCACGCGTTTTAAACCAAGCTGGGTTAAAGGTTGCTTTATGGCTTTTGGTAGGAGATGTTCTGGCATTATTGGGATTGCGCCATTTCTTTGGTTTTCAGTATAGCGCTTTGAGTCTTTGCGCATTGTTGATTGGCTTGGCAGGACATGCGCTTTTGCTTTATGAACGAGGGAATGAAAAAGCTTACCAACAGTTTTCCTTGGAATTAAGTGGCATTTTGTACCTGGGATGGTTGGGAGCTTATGCCGTTTCTTTGCGCGGATTGCCAAATGGCCAATGGTGGGGTATGGCTGCAGTTGGTTTGGTTATGCTGGTTGACTTAGGCTCATACATCGTAGGCTCCTTGCTCGGCAAACACCATTTTGCGCCCAAACTAAGCCCATCCAAGACCTGGGAAGGACTGGCAGGTGGGTTGTTGTTTGGTGTGGGCTTTGGCGCTCTTATCGCCTGGTTGGCAAAACCTTTGTTGCCTGGAGTAAGCGTTTGGGCGGGCATTGGCTTGGGGGCATTGATTGCGATTGTCGCTCCTTTTGGCGATATCTTTTTGAGCATGCTCAAACGTGGCGCGGGCGTGAAAGACGCTGGTAAGCTCTTGCCTGGTATCGGGGGAATCCTGGACCGCATCGACTCCTGGCTTTGGGGCATGGCTGTGGCTTACTATTTTGTTTTGTTGATTACCAGTTAGCACTGTTTGTTAATTATTAATTACGAATATATTTTGTTCCTCGTCCCATCCCTAAGCGCGTAATTCTTCCGTCTTTAACCATCTCTCCCAAAACAGTTTCAATGGTCGCAGGGCTAACATCTAAAAGAATTTTACTGATTTCTGATTTAGATATAGGAATCAAACTGTTCATCAATACTGCTTCAACACGCTCACGTTTTGTTGTTCTTTTGTCGCCAATGATTGCAAAACGTTGATCCAAGGTCTTGTAGCAGGCATAAAGGGTGCTGATAAAGTAAATAATGAAGGGTTCATAGTTATTTTTGCCTTCTGCCCAACCCGCTGAAGATTCACGTAAAGCTTCATAATACGCTGCTTTTGTGCGATTGATTTGGTCCTCAAAAGAAATGTATTGACCTATATCAAAGCCGTTTTTATAGAGCAAAAGCAGTGATAAAAGCCTGGATAAGCGACCATTGCCATCCCTGAAAGGATGGATGCTAAGAAAATCGAAAATGACACAAGGAATAAGTAGCAGTTGATTGACGTGAGGATTGGCTTTTGCGTCCAGATATGCTAACTCAAGTTGTGTCATGGCAGCGGGTGTTTCAAGTGCTGATGTGGGGCGGAAACGAACTTTACGTTGACCTTGGCGATCGACCTCAAGGATGACATTGTCATCTTTCTTGTATTGTCCACCATATTCATATCCTGCATAAGACATCATGAGCGCGTGAAGATCTAAAATATCACGCTCACGGAAATCAAGTTGCTCATATTGGGTATGAATGAGATTTAATGCGTCTCTATAACCAGCAATTTCGGCTTCATCATGATTGAGCGGGGCACTGGATTGGTTGACAATTTCAGCGATTCTTTGGTCACTGGTGACGATTCCTTCAATGGCATTGGAGCTTTTGACTGACTGGAGTCGGGCAATGTATTCGAGCTCAGTAAATATCGATTCGAAATCACCTTTTCTGTAACCCGATTTTGTTTTTAGTGTGTAAATACTGGCGGTAATGTTAATTAAACTGGCTGGTAGTGTGCCTGTTTCTAAAAAAGAATAGTCAAAAGTCCTCATCATTCACCTCTAAACTGCCTATATTATATCAAAAAATAGGCATATAAGAGTCATAAACTGCCTATTAAATCGCAATTAATAGGCAGTTTAATCAATTTCCAGGTAGTTTAATGGGCAGTTAATGCATAGCAAACTGCTTCATCCCTTGTTTTGATGTGGTTTAAGGGTTTTTCTTCTTGCCCGAAGCTTTTTTGGCTTTGATTGGCTTGGCGCTTTTCTTGGCTTGTTCTGCCAGGAAAGCTTTAAGGTACTGCCCAGTGTAGCTTTCGGCGACCTCCGCGATTTGCTCGGGCGTGCCTTGGGCAATCACCTGACCACCGCGGTCACCACCTTCAGGTCCCATATCAATAATCCAGTCAGCCACTTTGACGATGTCGAGGTTATGCTCAATAATCAGCACTGTGTTTCCAGTGTCCACCAAGGCTTGCAGGACTTCAATCAGCATGCGCACGTCAGCTGCGTGCAAGCCCACCGAGGGTTCATCCAGCACGTAGATGGTTTTTCCGGTTGCCCGCCGAGAAAGCTCTTTGGCGAGTTTTACCCGTTGGGCTTCGCCGCCACTAAGCGTTGTGGCTGGCTGTCCGAGGCGCACATAACCTAAGCCAACATCTTTTAGGGTTTGTAGTTTGCTGTTAATACGCGGAAAGGCTTCAAAAAAGTCCAAGGCTGTGCTCACGGTCATATCAAGCACGTCTGCAATGCTTTTATCCTTAAAGCGCACTTGTAAGGTTTCATGGTTGTAGCGTTTGCCGTGGCAGACTTCACAAGGCACATAAACATCGGGCAGGAACTGCATCTCAATTTTTAATTGTCCTTCGCCCATGCAGGCTTCACATCTGCCACCACGCACATTGAAAGAAAAACGCCCTTTTAAATACCCACGCATTTTCGAATCAGGCAATGCCGCAAAAAGGTCACGGATTGGGTCAAAAAGCCCAGTGTAGGTGGCTGGGTTTGAGCGTGGTGTGCGCCCAATGGGTGATTGGTCAATGTTGATGATTTTATCGAGCTGTTGGGTGCCCTCAATGTGGTCATGCTTGCCAGCTTGAGAGTGCGCGCCCATCAATTGGCGTGCCAAGGTGCCATAAAGTACATCCACCATCAGGCTCGATTTGCCGGATCCGGAAACGCCGGTAATGCAAACCAGTTTGCCCAAAGGAATATCCACGGTGATGTTCTTGAGGTTGTTTTCGCGTGCGCCAACAATCCGAAGGAACTGTGCGTTGCCATTGCGGCGCTCGCTGGGCATAGGGATGGTTTTGCGCCCGCTCATGTAATCTCCAGTGATTGAGTTCGGGTTGGCTTCAATTTGGGCGGGTGTGCCTTGGGCAACAACTTCGCCACCATGTTCGCCGGCACCTGGTCCAAGGTCAATAACCCAATCGGCGCTTAGAATGGTTTCTTCGTCATGTTCAACGACCAAAACCGTGTTGCCGAGGTCACGTAAACCTTTGAGGGTTTCAAGTAGCTTGCTGTTATCGCGAGGGTGCAATCCGATGGAGGGTTCATCCAGCACATAAAGTACGCCCATCAGTTTGGAACCCACTTGGGTTGCCAGGCGAATGCGTTGGGCTTCACCACCAGAAAGCGAGCTGGCTGAGCGGTCGAGCGTGAGGTAATCCAGGCCCACATCCACCATAAAACCCAGGCGCGATTGAATTTCCTTAAGTACTCTTCCGGCAATCGCCCAATCACGGGACGTAAGCAACTGGGCATTTGGGTCCATGAGGTGGTTAACCCAATGCGCAAGCTCAAGCACAGGCCATTCGGTAATGTCTACGATGTTTTTATCCTTGATGGTCACCGCCAGTGCCTCAGGACGTAAGCGCTTACCATGGCAAACCGGGCATGGTGAGAGGGTCATAAACTGGTTAAATTTCCAGCGAATCCAATCGGATTGGGTATCGCGATACCTGCGCTCCATGTTACCAATGACACCTTCAAAAGCGGTGTCGAAATGGCTTTTTCGCCCACTTCTGCCAATGTAATCCACGCGGAATTCGTTGCCATTTGTGCCATAAAGCACCAAATTGAGGTGGTCCTGGCTCAACTCTCCTATGGGCGTATCCAGGCTGAAGCCATAGTTTTTTGCCAAGGCTTCCAGCAATTGCCAGGAGTAACCACCTTCAGCACGGGGTGACCAGTCAGTGTTCGCTATGGCACCATCGCGGATGGAAAGGGTTTTGTTGGGTATGAGTAGCTCAGGGTCAACTTTTTCAAGCGAGCCTAATCCCTGGCAATTTGGGCAAGCGCCGTGTGGCGTGTTGAATGAGAACGTGCGGGGTTCAATTTCGGTCAGGATGGAACCGTGTTCCGGACATGCCAGATTCTCGCTGTATTGATGGTCTTCGGCGGGGTCTGCGCTCAGATTGTGAACGGTTACATAGCCGTTTCCAATGCGTAATGCTGTTTCAACGGAGTCGGTTAGGCGTGAAATGATGTTGAGCCGGTCTTCCTCATCTTCAGGTTTATGCGATACCACGCGGTCGACAACGGCTTCGATGGTGTGAGCTTTGTAGCGGTCGAGCTCAATGTTTTCACCAAGTTCATACACCACGCCATCAGCCCGAACGCGGGTAAAGCCAAGTTTGCTGATTTCTTCGAATAAAGCCTGGTAACTTCCCTTACGCTGGCGCACCATGGGCGCGAGAATGAGAAGACGCGCGCCTTCTGGGAGGGTCATGATATCTTCAACAATCTCTTGCGCGCTTTGTTTTTGCACTTTTCGACCACAAACCGGACAATGAGGAGTGCCGATGCGCGCATACAGTAGGCGCAAATAGTCGTAGACTTCGGTAACGGTGCCTACGGTTGAGCGTGGGTTGCGCGAGGTCGATTTTTGGTCAATGGCGACTGCTGGAGAAAGTCCATCGATGGAATCAACATCCGGTTTATCCATTTGTCCCAGGAATTGGCGGGCATAGGCGGAAAGGGATTCAACATAACGGCGTTGACCTTCGGCGAAGATGGTGTCGAAAGCCAAAGAACTTTTACCTGAGCCGGAAAGTCCGGTGAGCACGACGAGTTTGTCGCGGGGGATTTCGACGGTTATGTTTTTGAGGTTGTTTTCGCGGGCACCAACCACGCGTAAATTTTCAGCTGGCATATTTTTCTCCAAACTTAAATTATAAACCATTTGTTCTATGTAACAGAAAAGATGTAAGGACTCTCATGGAATGTTAATATGCTTTTGTTGACAGTTTGTCATGAGATTGCTGACCATAGTTAGGAACGGCTCGACTATAATTAAGAAAACGAATCCGGAGCAGATTATGGACATATCCCATTATCCTAACGATGTTTACCAAGGCAAAAAGGTAGATAAAGCCGCGCGCCTGCATTATGGCTTATCAATGTTGGGGCTTTCAACGTTGAGCGGTGTGTTTGCCTCTTTGCTGATTATGTTTTATCAGGACTACTTCGGTATTTCTGCCAAATGGATTACCATCGCATTCATCGTCTATGCGGTGTGGAACGCGGTGAATGACCCCATTTTTGGGCAACTGACCGATAGCACGCGCAGTAAGCATGGCAGGCGCATTCCCTTTATGCGTTACACCGCGCCGTTTTTTGCGCTGACATTCATCGCAGTGTGGTTTGTGCCCGAGAAAAGCTCCGATATGACCAAATTCATCTGGATGCTGGTCTCGATGATCCTCTATGACAGCTGTTTTACCATCATCGGGCTGGTACACTCCGCGTTGATGCCTGAGATGACTGAATCGCTTGAAGAACGCTCAAGATTGCAGGTGAGTTCGAGCTTGTTTGGCCTTTTGGGCACGGCACTGGGCTTTGTTATTCCCGACCTGGTGCGCCCCAAAGCCGGCTCGATGGACACCAGCCTTTGGCCTTTACGCCTGGCGATGATCGGTTTGGCAGTGGTATGCGCGCTTTTGATTTGGATAGCAACCTATAAAATAAAAGAGCGACCGGAGTTCAGCCAGGTGGATAAGCCCATCCCACTCAAGGAAGCCTTAAAAGCCACGCTGACCAACAAAAACTTCATCATCTTTGACATTGCCAACTTCATGGCGGTGTTTATGTTCTCGATTTGTATGGGTGCCATTTTCTACGTGTCGGATTATGTGACCCAATCCAGTTCACTGTACATCCTTGCCGCGCTTTTTATCCCCTTGGCAATCAGCGTGCCACTTACCAAATATGCTTTGAAACGCTTTGAATCGGTGGGCACTTTTCAGGTTTACATGGTGATTTGTGGCGTGGGATTGCTGTTGACCGCGCTTTTACCACCCGCATGGATTTACCTTGGTATGGCGATTGTTGGTTTTGGCTATGCTGGCATTTTGGTCGGCTTGAATTTGTCTTTGGGCACGATTATTGATGAGGACGAGGTGCGTACCGGTGTGCGGCGTGAGGGCAGTTATTTTGGCGCGAACGCCTTGATTACCAAGCCGGCTGAGTCAATTGCCGCGCCATTGACGGCTGCGGTATTGGCAGCCACGGGCTTCATCACCCGCGAATCGAATGCTGGGCAGATTTTCTTGAACCAGCCGGAAAGTGCGATTTGGGGCATCCGCATGATTATTGGGCTTATTCCGGGCATTGCGATGCTGCTCGGTGCGGCGGTCTTGCTCTTTTTCCCGCTGAAGGGGCAAAAACTTAAGGACATGAAAGCAAAAGTTCTGGAAATGCACGCCGAAAAAGAAGCGCAACTGGCAGAACTGGAAAGCCCATCGAGCGAAATAATAAATCAGGACTAGGAACACGGAGAAAAGAAAATGAAATCTTACCGCGAAGTTATAACCATCAATTATCCTGGCCGACGTGGCTTTGTAAACATTACCCCAGAAGTGAACCGTGCCCTGAAAGAAAGTGGCATCAAGGAAGGTTTTGTGCTGGTCAACGCTATGCACATCACCGCTTCGGTGTTCATCAATGATGACGAACGCGGGCTGCACCATGACTATGAGTTGTGGTTGGAGAGGCTCGCGCCACACGCGCCGGTCAGCCAGTATCGCCATAATGACACCGGTGAGGATAATGCCGACGCGCATATGAAACGCCAGGTGATGGGTCGTGAAGTTGTGGTTGCCATCACCAACGGACGCCTTGATTTTGGCCCCTGGGAGCAGATTTTTTATGGCGAGTTTGACGGCCGCCGTCCCAAACGCATCTTGATTAAGATTATTGGTGAGTGAGACAAGACATGAATGAGATAAAGCTGTATGAAAACAAGGTGATTCGGTCTGTGTGGGATAAAGAAAATGAAGAATGGTTTTTCTCTGTTGTTGATGTGGTGGGTGTACTGACGGAGAGTGCCAATCCGCGAAGATACTGGAGTGACCTTAAGAGAAAACTGAAAGAAGAAGGTGCTGATCAACTGTACGAAAAAATCGTACAGTTGAAAATGAAAGCTCCAGACGGAAAAATGCGGGCAACTGATGCTGCCAACATGCAAGGCATTTTCCGTATTATCCAATCCATTCCTTCGCCAAAAGCGGAGCCTTTTAAGATGTGGCTGGCTGAGGTTGGCAAAGAGCGGGTTGATGAGATTGTTGATCCCGAACTTAGCATTGACCGCGCTTTACGTACTTACTTGCAAAAAGGTTATTCGCGGGAGTGGATAAATCAAAGACTTCAAGCCATTCAAGTTCGAAAAGAGCTGACCGATGTCTGGCAAGACCATGGCGTGAAAGAAGGTGTTGAGTTCGCCATCCTCACCAATGAGATTTCGAAAGCCTGGTCAGGTATGACGACTGGGCAATATAAAGTTTTTAAAAATCTCAAAAAAGAAAATCTCAGAGATAACATGTCTACCCTAGAGCTGGTGCTCAATATGCTTGCGGAGGCAACCACCACGGAACTCACCCAGACCATCCATCCCCAAGGTTTGGAAGAAAACAAAGCGGTAGCCAAAGATGGCGGTACCGTTGCTGGAAACGCCAGGAAAGACATCGAGGCAAGAACTGGCAAGCCAGTCATTACTTCAAAAAATGCGGTTGATTTTTCGAAACTGATAGAAGACATGTCGGATAAAGAAGAAAAATAGGATTTGATTTTATGAGTAATTATCTGGAAGCAAATAAAGCACGATGGAATAGGGTTGCTCGCAAAAGGGGTAATCCTTACACCATCCCCATCAGCCGTGAAGACTTAATGCGTGCGAAAGAAAACCCTATTGATGTTGCTCTAACCGTTGGGAAGAGTGTGCCCATCGAATGGTTTGAGAAAGCGCAGGGAAATAAAATACTCGGTTTGGCATGTGGTGGAGGGCAACAAGGTCCAGTCTTTGCAGTAAAAGGTTATGAAACAACCATTATGGATTACTCAGAGGAACAGCTCGCTTCTGACAAAATGGTTGCTGAAAGAGAAGGGTTGTCTATTAAAACAGTGCTTGCGGATATGACAGAGCGTTTTCCGTTTGAGGACGAAAGCTTTGACATCATTTTTTGCCCTGTTTCCAATGTTTATGTTGAAAAGCTAGACAATATGTGGAAGGAATCCTATCGCGTTTTAAAGCATAGTGGCTTATTGATGGTGGGATATATGAACCCATGGGTGTATATGTATGATTCTGATTCCGTGTGGGATAGGCCAGATGACGCTCTTATTTTGAGGTATAGTCTGCCATTTAATGCCAGAGAATTAGAAGCCGAGGGCACGATTTCGATAGATCCTGATTATGGCTATGAATTTAGCCACACCCTGGAAGCACAGATAAGAGGACAGCTAAAAGCGGGGTTTGCCATGATTGACTTTTACGAATCGAAAGACCCCAGCAATAGATTAACTGCTTTTTCGAGTGACTATCTAGCAAACCTCTCCATTAAATTGTGAGCGCGATTCCATATCGTAAATGCATATCATTCATTTTTTATGCAGCCTTAAGATCTGTAGGGATTGTACAGTTTTTGCGATTGTGCTCAAAAAATCGCCGAATATCCTATAATTAAGCTGACTAAACCAATACTAGACTGGAAAGGACTAATATGACACAAGATTACGAAAAGAAAGATTGGATGAAATCTCTCGTTGAACTCCCCGAATTGCCCTGGGCGAAAGACGCGCTGGCACCCATCATCTCTGAAGACACCATCAATTTCCACTATGGCAAACACCACAACGCTTATGTGGTCAAGACCAAGGAACTGATTGCCGGCACTGAACTTGAAGGCAAATCCCTCGAAGAAATTATGATTTTCGCCGCGGGCAAACCCGAACACAAGGTGCTTTATAACAATGCCGCCCAGGTTTGGAACCACAGTTTCTACTGGAAGTGCCTGACCCCCAAAGACAAATCCGTGATGCCCGAAGAACTGCGCGAGATGCTGGCGCATTGCTTTGGGTCGGTTGAGGAATTCAAGAAGCAACTGGTTGCCGCTGGTATGGGTCAATTTGGCAGCGGTTGGGCATGGGTTGTGGTTCAGGATGGCAAGCTTGCCATTTCCAAGACCCCCAACGCCGAAGAACCCTGGAGCGATACCGTTTCACCCGTGCTCACCTTGGACGTTTGGGAACACGCTTATTACCTCGATTTCCAAAACCGCCGCCAGGCTTATTTGGAAGAAGTCCTCGATAATATTATCAATTGGGATTACATGCTCGAGAATATCAAGAAGTACAAGTAGCACTTCTGTTTTAGCTAATAGAAAGCGGTGTTCGAAAGAGCATCGCTTTTTTGATGTCAGCGGTAAAGGATAGATTTTACCCAAGAAAACTGTTTCAGACTAAAATTAAGGCACTATCAGAAACGGGTTGCCTATGGAAACACATCAGCATAACAAAACGATTAGTCTCAAAACCTGGCTGGCGATGGGTGCATTAGCCATCGTTGGGCAGTTAGCGTGGGCGGTGGAGAACTCTTGGTTCAACAAGTTTGTGGCGGATATGATCACACCCGACCCCAGACCCATTGCCTGGATGGTGGCTGCCAGCGCGGTAGTGGCGACGCTCACCAGCATCTTTATGGGTACCTGGAGCGATCGCACACGCTCTCGTTGGGGTAAACGCAAACCCTTTATTTTGATTGGCTACGGTCTGTGGGGCGTGATGACCGCGGTTTTCCCGCTCACCGCGACAATCAAACATGTCGGTACAGCGATTTTGATGGTGGTGCTCATCGACTGTGTGATGACCTTTTTTGGCTCGACCGCGAATGATGCCGCTTTCAACGCCTGGACTGCAGACCTAAGCCCAGAAAATAAACGCGGACGGGTGGAGGGTTTGCTCAACTTCTGCCTCTTTGTGGCGCAACTGGTTTCCTATACCGCTGCAGGCATGTTGATTGAGTCCAAAGGCTATTTTGTTTTCTTTTATGCCCTGGGTGCAATTGTTACCGTAATCGGCGTGATTGCCAGCTTGCAGATCCAAGAGCCTTCCTCCGAACATGAACCCAAACCAGAGAAAAGTTACTGGCAAGAGATTGGTGAGTTGCTTAACTTTCGCATTTTACTCAAAAACAAAATGCTCTTTCTCGTGTTACTGATTATCACAATCGCCGGCATTGGTTTTCAGGTTTCTTTCCCTTATTTACTCATTTATGTGACCGACACACTCAAGATGCCCATTTCGAGCTACTCGGTTATTGGTGGGGCAATGTTGGTGGGCAGCGCGATTTTGGCTATCCCATTAGGCTTTCTGGCTGAGAAAGTGAACAGAAAAGCGCTCACCATTGCATCGCTTGCTTTGAGCGCTCTTGGTTACTTTTTGTTCTCACAAACGACCAACTTAATCCTATTGGCTCTCTTTGGTTTGTTGTGGCTGGGAATGAACACCGCTTTCGCGATTGTGAGCATGGCTTGGCTTAAAGACCTCTTGCCAGCTGAGAGCCGGGGACGCTTTTTGGGCGTGCGCATGATTTTCGCCGTGATGTTGCCGATGGTCTTCGGACCGACGATTGGGCAGGCGCTTATTCGCCAATATGGCATCCCAGCGACCCTGGGCACAGAAGCCGGCTTTTTGCCCGTTCCGATTGTATTCATCGTTGGGGCGTTTATCACGCTTTTTGCTATAATACCTTCGTTACTGATAGACAAATACAGCCCCAGCCCTAAAGTTGAGGCATAAAGCACAGGAAAACACATTGAAACCACAAAATCAGCTTAGCTTAAAAACCCCGTGGCAACCCGAAGAGCCAATCCCTCTGCCGGAATATCCCCGACCACAAATGGTGCGCCATACCTGGCAGAACCTGAACGGTTGGTGGGATTATGCTATTTTACCCATTGCGGAAGCTGTTTTGGAGGAAGATTGGCAAGGAAAAATCCTGGTGCCTTTTGCCGTGGAATCGGCTCTCTCAGGAGTTGAAAAACCATTCCTTCCAGAGGAAAAACTTTGGTATCGAAGATCTTTTGAACAGGCTTTAGCACCCGGGCAACGATTATTGCTCCATTTTGGCGCGGTAGATTTTGCTTGCGAAGTTTGGGTAAACGGCATCGCTGTTGGCGATCATTGGGGTGGTTATTTACCCTTTTATTTCGACATTACGGAAGCATGTCGAGAAGGTGAAAATGAGTTGCTGGTAGCCGTGCTTGACCCAAGCAACGATTCCTATAACCAAACTGGCAAGCAAAGCCTCAGACCGGGTGACATTTGGTATTCGGCGGTTTCGGGCATTTGGCAAACGGTTTGGCTCGAAGTTGTACCGGAAACCTATATCGAAAAACTGATTATTACGCCGGATATTGACATGGAACTTTTGGAACTTGGCGTTAAATTAAACGCGCCCGAGGATGCCGGGAACTATAAAATAAAGACATGCATATCTTTTGAGGGCAATGAAGTTGCACTGGTGGAAGCTCAAGCCAATGAAGTTCTCCAAATTCAGATTCCGGAAGCGAAACTTTGGCATCCAGACCATCCATATCTCTACGATTTAGACATAAAGCTTTATCGTGCTGATGAATTGTTGGATGAGGTTGAAAGCTATTTTGCGATGCGGAAGTTTAGCCGAGCCAAAGACCAAAACGGCTATTGGCGGATGACTTTGAACAATGAATTCATCTTTATGTATGGCTTGCTGGATCAAGGCTATTTTCCGGATGGGCTGTACACGCCACCCAGCGAAGAAGCCATGCTTTTTGACATCGAATACACCAAGAAAATCGGCTGTAACGTGATCCGCAAGCACATCAAGGTGGAACCTTTGCGCTGGTACGCGGCATGCGACCGAATGGGCATCATCGTTTGGCAGGACATGGTTAATGGCGGACGCACCACCAAAGATATGGTGGTGATGTTTAGCTTCACTTCCGGCATCCACCGCTATGATCAACATCGCTTCAAGCGCTTTGGCAGACAAGACCCTCAAAACCGGGCAGATTTTGAAGCCGAATACAAAACGATGATTGAGACGCTCTATAACGTGCCCAGTATCGCAGTATGGGTGCCTTTTAATGAGAGTTGGGGGCAGTTTGAAGCCTTGCGCATAGCAAAATTAACGAAGAAATTAGACCCCACGCGTTTGGTTGACCATGCTTCTGGTTGGTTTGATCAAGGTGGTGGTGACTTCCAAAGCCGGCATGTTTATTTCAAGAAGCTTAGCGCCTCACAACCCGACCATCGTGTGCTGGCGGTGACCGAATTCGGTGGTTATAGCTATATCGTGCCCGGTCATGTTTGGAGTGAGACCAAAAAGTTTGGCTATCGCCATTTCAAAACGCCCGAAGCTTTGATGAAAGCTTATCGTCAATTGTTGATGGAACAAGTCGCGCCACTCATTCCACGCGGTTTAAGCGCAGCTATTTATACCCAAACAACCGACATAGAGACCGAAATTAACGGTTTGTTGAGCTATGACCGTAAGGTTGAGAAGATGTATGCAGACTTTTTACGGGACTTGCATCAATCGATTATTAACACTGAATACTAAAACCTAAGCGACTAAATAAGCTAGTCATTCACCACATAGGGCAGGTAGGCTTCATAGCCTTGTTCAGCCATTTCTGCTTTGGGAATGAAGCGTAAACTGGCGCCGTTGATGCAAAAGCGGGTGCCACCCTGGTCAATAGGCCCATCCTCGAAAACATGGCCCAGGTGGCTGTCAGCGTCATTTGAACGCACTTCAACGCGTACCATGCCATGGGTGAAGTCCTTTGAATAGCTCATTACGGATGTGGTTATGGGCATCGTGAAGGATGGCCAACCACAGCCCGCATCATATTTATCATCCGAAGAAAAGAGAGGTTGCCCGCTGGTGATATCCACATAAATTCCGGCTTCGTTGAGTTGGTCAAAGGGGCTGCTAAAAGGGCGCTCTGTGCCACTGTTTTGGGTTACGTCAAATTCCAAGGGACTCAAGGTTTTTTTGAGGTCGTTTTGGCTTGGTTTTTCATAGGCAGGATATAAGGGGTCACTCACCTGGTTTAAATTGATATGACAGTAGCCAAAGGGGTTTTTGTTCAAATAGTCCTGGTGGTAATCTTCGGCGGGGATGTAATTTTTGAGGGTTTCAACCTCGACCACTAATGCCTTATCATACTTTTTTGCTTCAACTTCTAAGGCGGCTTGCGCAACCCGGGTTTGATAGACATCCGTCGTATAAATGCCGGTGCGATATTGTGTGCCGCGGTCATTGCCTTGTTGATTGAGCAAGGTTGGATCGATGATACGGAAGTAATGCGCCAATAGTTCGGCAAGATGGATGCGGTTGGCATCGTAACTTAGTTTGAGCACTTCGGCATGTCCGGTACCGGCGACAGTTTCATAGTTTGTGTCATCACTTTCGCCGTTGGCGTAGCCAACTTCGGTGGCAATGACTTGCGGGATTTGTTTGAAGTAGGCTTCAACACCCCAAAAACAACCGCCAGCGAGGTAGATATCTTTGGACTTGATGCTTTGTGGCTTGGCAAGTTCTGGGTTTTGAATTGTTTTCATCAGTTCTGTTTCCTGTTTGTTTTCAGTTTGGGTATAACCCTGTGGCGCTTTGTTCAGGCACGCGCTGAGGGTTAGGACCATAATGGTTAATGTCAACACAATGGTGGACAGTCTTTTTCTTAGCATTTTAGGCTTATCTTTCTAAGGATTTAACATAACATCCTTAAACGGATTTTAACATAGCCGCATCACTGGAAAAACAGGCTGTAAAAGGCTCAATAAAAAACGACCGCCCAAGCTGAGCGGTCGTTCTAGGTTACGGTGAAAACCAAATCCTCTTATGGTGTAGGGTTGGGCAAAATAAATTGCAAAAGGTTATTGTTGCTGGAATCACTCACCCATACACTGCCATCTTGCCCAATGGCGATGCCCACAATTATGCCCATCAAATAGTTGTTGTCAAAACCACCCCAAAGCACTTTAAAGTTTCCATCTTTATCAAAGACGATTACGCGTCCCATGTCTGGGTCGGTGATGTATACATTGTCTTCTTCGTCCAATGCCAGATAGGGTTTGTTTTCAATCGAGTTGGAGTACCAGGCATCCAGCTCCCAGTCCTTTAGACCCGTAAAGCTGATGCCGTCAGCCGAGGGTTGGAAGACCTGAACGCGTTGGTTCCAGGTATCAGCCACGTAAACCTTGCCGTCTTTTCCAATGGCAATGCCAACCGGTTCATCAAGTTTGCCCAATTCCAAACCCTGACCGCCAAAATGGGTGCGATAGGTGCCGGTTTTCTCAAAAACGACAACGCGTTGTTTACCAGTATCGGTAACATAAACGTGTCCTTGGGCATCAATAGCGATTCCACGAGGTCCCCAGAAACTGTCTGCCATACCTGCCACATCAAAAGTGGACCACATGCGCAGGAAATTGCCTTGGGAGTCAAAAACCTGAATGCGGTGGTTCCAGGTATCAGCAACGTAGAGCGTGCCATCGCTATCGACAGCGACACCCCAGGGTTCGTTCATTAAGCCACCCGGCAAAGCTGGATTTTCCATGGCATTGCCATAGCTGCCGATCGTGTTGATGAGATTGCCTTGAGCATCGAAATGCACAATACGGTGGTTGCGTGAGTCAGCGAGGTAGAGGCTGCCGTCCGGAGCTGTTGCCAGGTCGCGGGGCGCCAAGAAAGTCTGATCACCGGCATTGAGAATAATCCTCGCAGGGTCGAGGCTAATCGAATTGCCTGCATAGGGGTCTTCACGCGGGGCGACAGGTTCAGGGCTGATGCCCAACTCCCAGATTTGTGGCGCGACATCCTTGCGGATATACATGCGGGCGGTATCCGCGGGCGACCAATTGGCAAGGGTCAATGAGGGGTTGCCAAAAGCCGCCGCGTAGGTGCTGTACTCACGGTTGAACCACAAATCCCAGATTCCAGCACGTTTGGCAGGATCTTTGAGGTCATTGAAAACCTTTTTGACGGTCCATCGGCGGTAGATTTCTTCGTTTGGCCACCACATGCGCATATAGTCGTAGCGGTAATATTGGTCGCGAACAACCGCGTCTATTTTAGAGTAGTTGCCTGAGCCAACAACGATGATAGGTGAATCCTGTAAGGATTTGGAAACTTTATCGTTGAAATCGATTTTGTTAGGATAATCGCGCATGTACCACCAATAGGGGTAACGCACATCATTATCGTAGGCGATGCGGATGCTTTTATCCCCGTAGAGGCGACGCGAGATGGTTTCAATTTGCTCAACGCTGTCTTTGATGTCGCGGGTTGCATGCGCGTAGACAAGGAGTTCCATGGCGTTATCGTAGTTAATGTAAGCCGCCCGATAAGCTGAGCGTGCGGTTTGCACACCCATCAAAGCGAAGAAAACCAAAATAAGCACTTTTAGGAAAGTCTTTGCCTGCCAGTTACGGAGCAAAAAGAACAATCCAACCGCGCTTCCCAGGGTGCCCAGGAGCGCGAGTAAAAAGGTGCTGGTCGCCTGCATGTTGACGAGGTCTTTGCCTTGGAAAGGTGGGTTTTTACCCAGCAGGGAACCAAACAAGCCAAAAATGGCGACGATGAAAAAGATACTTAGAATCAGAATGATCCAGGTCTTCTTGGATTTTACTGCTTCCCAATCGGTTCTTTCGATGATGTAACCCAGTGCAAAACCCGTGGTGAGGATCAAGGGCATGGTGATGTGGGTGGTTAGCCAGGGCATGCGCTCACCAGCGATGCTAAACGAGGCCAGGCTCATAATGGACCAGAAAAGCAATAATGCCAGGATAGGCAAACTGGATGCCCGTTCTGTTTCGCGAGGTGGGTCAGTAAAAAGACGTTTGAAAAAGCCGGGTTTAGGGCTTTCTTCGACCTCAGGTTCTTCTTTGATTTCTTGTTCTTCCGTAGAAACAACCAGGCTTAGCGGTGGTTCCAGCTCTTGGGCAAGTTGTTCCGTTTTTTCTTCTGGGAGTTCATTGGGGATAACTTCAGCCAATAGAATGTCTTCATTTTCTGAAGGAGGCGTTTCTTCTTCTGATACGATCTCTTGATCTATCGCGCGTACTTTCTTTGGAAATGGGCTTTCAAAAATCGCGTCAGTTTTGCTCAGGAACAAGCGTCTGAAAATGGCGATGATGGCTGCCAGAATAGTGCCCAAGGCGGGTAAATATTCGTAAAAAGGCACTTGCACCAAAGCGTAGTAATAAAGTGGCTGGGTGCCACGTTCAACGGCTTGTTGGGACATCCAGTAGCCTAAAGCGCCGGCGATTCCCTTGAAAAAGCCTTCGCCGTGCATAAAGAAAGTGGTGTAAAAAATGATAAAAATACCCCAGAATATGGCAAGGCTGATGAGGAACACTTTTTTGTGCCACATTAAACCCAGGATAATTGAAATGGCAAGTAATACCAGGAAAAAAGCGCCGGTTGTCAAAATGCCGGTTGCGCTGTAATCCTGAGGGTCAAAACCAAAGATCTTGACCGGTAGGGCGACAAGCAGTGGCAAGATAATGATGAATTGCAAGGCAATCAGGTCAAACAGACGAGATTTTCTCAAATCGTGCCAACCTAAACCTTTGATGAGTGTAAAGACAGATGCAACAGCGGCGATACCCGTGGCAGCTAAACTGAGGAGCAAGGGAATTTTGCTGTTGATGATATGCCTTGGCAGGCTTTCTTGGGTCACTGGGTCAATAACCGCGGGCACGTTAGCAAGCGGTGTTTTGCCAAGAATGTAGATACCCAGGCTGAAAACGATGAGGCACAGGGTTGCTGCTGAGAAAATTTGGAAAAGTTGCTTGAAGCGCTTGTTTGACCAATCTCTGCGCCAATACTTCCAGATAAAGAGCAATGCCAGAAAAATAAGGGCTTCAGCAGAGAAAATAAAGGAGGTCGCTTTATCGGTGTAGTGCATGGCGGTGATGAAAACCAGCCAATAAAGCCATTTCGATTTACCATCTTCCATGTAACGCAACAGAAGCCAAAGCAAAACCATGCCCCAAAAGACGATGAATATCTCGTTACGGGTATAGCGGCTATAAAACAAGATATATGGCGAAATCATAAACAGTGTGCCGGCAATCAAGGAACCAGACCTGCCTAAATAACGTCGCCAGGCGAAAAGTGCAAAAAGCACTACCCCAATGCCAAAAAGCGCCGCGGGAATACGGCTTGAGAAATCACTGTCACCAAAAAGGAAATAGGAGAGCGCCAAAGCATGGAATTGGAAAGGCCCATGTGTAACCGGATCATAGACATAGCCCTCGAAGCTATATGCGGGCACAACGTGATTGATTTCGTCATGTGCCATCGTGCGCGCGCCAACATCATACAAACGGCTGAATATGGTGAGCACAATGATGAGCACCAGCAAAAGCTTTTCAATGGTCAAGGCTTGCCACCAAGGCAAAACCGGTTTATCCAGCCAGTGTTGTGGTTTGGTGGTAGGTGTAGAGTGGGCGTTTTCCGCGATCATAGCTGCTCTCCGAGGTCTTTAGTCAATACTAAAATATAAGCGACTAAAGGTTTTTCGGCAAGTTAAGTGCGCTGTTTTTCAGCTGTATGGGAGTTGGTTGGATGACTTTGAATAGGTTAATCCAGAAAGATTTCGAGGTGTTCGCCTTTGTCTACCAAAATAGTGTCTACCAATTTGTGGGTGCCGGGGTTGGCTAAGCCATAAGTTAAGCGTTCTGTCTGGACATACTTGAGATAAGGCTCAAAAATCGCACCAACACGCTCAGCGGCATCCACCAGACCGACTGGCAGGCGTAAATCCATCAGCACCGTGTTTGTTTCGATATCGGTGCGCACAAAACGCAGCTCGCGGTTGAGCTGATTGTGTTGACGGCCTACTTCTGGTAGCTCAGGTCGGGCAGAGAGTTCTTGCAAACGGTTGATGGCTTTGGGGATTTCCATTTCACCGCGACGCACGTCATTGAGGATTTTGATGCGTTCTTTGTTTTTGTTCATGCCATAATCTTAGCACATTTTGGTCCGAGATTAAAAAACAAATGCTCCAGATTAGATAAAACAGGCTGAAGCATTTGTTGTGAGCTGATTGTTCGTTATTCTAATGTGATCAAAACTTTTTCTCCGTCTTCTTCATCGATCACATCAACAATCACGCCTTTTTGCCCCTCATTAATGAAATCTGAGATGGCGTCTTGGTCAAGCAAGGTTTGAGTATCTTTGTCAAGATATTTAGTGAAAATACCTCCTGATTTACCTGCAATTTTAAGAATTGCAAGGGGGACACGCAGGTTGACTTTCTTTTTTCCTGTATTGGTGTCGGTAATCTCAATTTTCATCCATTTGGCACGATCATTTTGTTTTTCAGTAGGTGTTGTTGAGTTGTCTTCAGCAACGGTGTCCAGCGTGTTGAGCAGATCTGCTGCTTCGCTGGCATTGATGGTTCCATTTTCAAGCATCTGGAGGATGCGTAATTTGTCGTCAGTCATTTGTGTTTTCTCCGTTTGTGTTTATATAAAAGGCTTCTTCGCCTTGCAAAAAGCGCAAGGCTTGATTGGAGTCGATGCGCCCAGCTTCGAGGTCATCAAGGATAGCCTGGCGCTCTTCTGGTGTGGGTTTAAGCCCAGTGAGTTCCGCGGTATAGCCGAGCGCGGCTATGAGCTCATTGAGCCGGTTTTTTAGGGTGGGGTAGGAAATGCCTAAAATCTCTTCCATGCGGTTGAGGCGTCCCTCAGCCCGCACAAATGTGAGCAAAAAATGGCGTTGGTCATCACTTAGCTTGCTAAGAGGATCCCTTGGCAGGATAAATGAGCCTTCGATTGTGGTATCACAGCTATCGCAGTGATAACGGGTAATGCGCACTTTGCTTTGGCAAATGGGGCAGGCATTGGTAAATTCTGGCATAGTTCAGTCCTTTTTCTGTTTTAGCTAGCTTAAGTGCAATTCTAAAGCCTAAAATAAATTAAGTCAAGTTAATAAGCAATAAACCTTGAAAAAATAAACATACTGCTTCAAATAAATGATTTTTAGATTAATAATAGTTAAGATTATCTCGCATGAATGCTTTAAGTAAGCTAAAACGAACTTTGGTATAATTTTATTAAGAAATCACTAACTCGAAGGAGCCTCTAAAAGTATGAAAATCGTTGAATGTATTCCCAATTTCTCTGAAGGACGTCGACCCGAAGTTGTAAAAGCCATTGTTGACGCTGTTGCAGCTGTTGAAGGTGTACGTATATTAGATTACAGTTCGGATGCGGACCACAACCGCACCGTTTTAACTTTTGTTGGTGATCCTAAAGCCGTCGAAGAAGGTGCTTTCGCATGTATCGCCAAAGCCGCTGAGTTGATCAACTTAAACGAACACCATGGCGAGCATCCCCGCATGGGTGCCACGGACGTGGTTCCATTTGTGCCTATTTCGGATGTTACTATGGCGGATTGCATCGAGATGGCGCGCCGCCTTGGCAAACGGGTTGCAGATGAACTAAACATACCCATCTACTTTTATGAAGAAGCAGCTATCCGCAAGGATCGCGTGAACCTTGAAGATATTCGTCGTGGCGAATTTGAAGGCATTAAAGAAAGCATTGCCACTGATCCTTATAAAGAACCGGATTTGGGACCAAAAGCGCTTGGCACTGCCGGTGCAACGGTGATTGGCGCGCGTCAACCCCTGATCGCTTATAACATCTTCCTTAATACCGATGATGTGAGCATTGCCCAAAAGATTGCCCGACGCACCCGTCACAGTAACGGTGGTTTCCGCTTTGTAAAAGGTATTGGGCTTTTGGTGGATGGTTTGGCTCAGGTTTCGATGAACCTCACCGATTACCGTCGCTCACCAATGGCGCAGGTTACCGAATTTGTGCGTCGCGAAGCCCAGCGTTATGGCGTGGGTATCCATCACACTGAAATTATCGGCTTGGTGCCGATGCGAGCCATGGTGAATGCCGGCAAGTGGTATATGCAAATTGACGATTTGAAAGATGAACAAATTCTGGAAAACCAGGTCTTTGGCTCACAAAGTGAAGAGATGCTCGATGAGCACGCTTACAAGTTCATTGATGATGTTGCCGCTGGAACGCCGGCACCGGGTGGTGGCTCTGCTGCCGCTTATGCTGGAGCATTAGCAGCTGCCTTGGCATTGATGAACGCGCGCTTGACGGTTGGCAAAAAGCGCTATGCTGATGTTGAGCAAGAAGTTTTTGAAATTATTGAACAAACCGAACCCCTGCGTGCCGCGTTGACAGAAAGCATTGAAAAAGATGCTAAATCTTACGATGGCGTGATGGAAGCCATGCGCTTGCCAAAGGGAACTGAAGCAGAAATTGCCGCACGGGATGAAGCTATTTTGAAGGCAAGTCTGGTTGCAGCGCAGGTGCCTTTGCAAAGCGCGCGCGACTGTTTGGCGGTGCTCAAGCTGGCTAAACGCATGTGTGAAATTGGCAACGAAAACGCCATTTCTGATGCCGCTGCCGGCGCGCACATGGCAAAAGCAGGCTTTATGGCGGCTGGTTTAAACGTTCGCATCAACCTCTTGGGTTATGACGATGTCCCAGAAGCTCAGGCTTTCAAATCAGAATGGGAAGACATGAACAAAGAAGTTGAAGCTTTAATGCACGAAACAATTGCGATTGTGCACGAGCGAATGGGAATTTAGCCTTGATGACCAAGCCAAAGTTTTGGTTGGAAAAACCCATTGAGGACTTAAACCCAGAGGAATGGGAGTCCTTGTGCGATCTTTGTTCAAAGTGCTGTTTGCACAAGTTTATTGAACAAGGAAAAGAGGAAGTTCAGTTTACCAACGTTGTTTGCCGTTACATGGATATGCAAACATGTTTGTGTAGTGACTATGAGAACCGTCATGATAATGTGCCAGATTGTGTGTTGCTTACGCCCAAGCTGGCAAAAGGTGCCAATTGGCTGCCCAAAACCTGTGCATATCGTTTGGTTGCGGATGGAAAAGACATCCCTTGGTGGCATCCTCTAAAAACCGGTGATCCGCAGAGCACCAAGAAGACGGGAAACTCTGTTTTTGGCAAAGTGGTTAGCGAAGATGAAATCGACCCGGACGACCTTGAAGACATGGTTGTGGAATGGTTCGGATAGATAAAAAAAATTAAAGGTGTAAAATTAAGGAAAGGCCAGAGGAGGTACGATGAGTGACAAGAAAAAAATAGATAAACTCATTGTGGCTGTTGTTCAAAGTCAAGACAGCGACCTTGTGGAACGCGTTCTGGAGCAGGCTGGTTTTAGCTTTGGAAAATTGCCCAGCGCGGGTGGTTTTTTACGTGAACGCAATGTGACCTTTTTGATTGCCAGCGAGCAGGCTAAAATCCCCGAGCTAAAGGAGCTTGTCGGCTCTGCAGCCAAACGACGGGTTAGTTACCTTGCAACGCCAATCGATAACGCACCCTTTCCTATTTTGCTCCCTGCGGAGACTGTCATCGGTGGAGCAAGCGTTTTTACATTTGATCTAGACCATTTTGAGGAGTTTTAAGATGAAGCTCATCGTTGCTATAATTTTGGATGCGGATAATGATCGTGTTTCCAGCGCGCTCACTAAAGAAGGCTTTAGGGTAACCTTTATTGCCTCAACTGGTGGCTTTTTCCGAAGTGGTCGCAGTACCCTTTTGATTGGTACTGAAGATGAAAGGGTTGCCCAGGCATTAGACATCATTCGAGCGCAATGCTCTCAACCCAAAGACCCGGCAGAAAAGCGAGCCACTATCTTTGTGGTGAATGTTGAAAAATTTACCCAACTTTAGTTTATGTGAGAGGAAAAATGAATTTCGGAAAAAGTTTTACCTATATATTTGAAGACCCTGATTGGTTTTCTAAGCTCTGGAAACCTGTCTTGATTGGCTTAATTCCCATTTTAGGTCAGTTGGTTTTGCAAGGTTACATGTTAAATGTTACCAGAAATGTTGTTCGAGGCGACCAAAGACCCCTGTATGAAATGGACTTTGGTGAGGATTTACGGGTTGGTTTTCGTATGTTCCTGGTGCAACTGGTTTATTCCTTGCCGTTTGCCCTTTTGTATTCTATCCTCAGCGCCATACTTACCCCAATGGCCGTGCGTGGCTTGGAATCAGGCTCTGGCATCGCGGTGGGTGGTCTGATTGGTCAGTTGCTGATCACTTTGCTTTCTCTGTTGGTAAGCGTGGTGTTTTTCTTTGTCTTCCCAGTCATTTCAGCTAATGTCGCCGTCAAAGGCACATTCCGGGCTGGGTTTGAATTCAAAGAATTGTTTGAGATGGTCAAAAGCAATTTTGCGGCATGGCTGATGGTATTAGGTGGCTCTTTGATAGCCGGCATCATCGCTCCTGCTGGTGTGATTCTCTTCTTTATTGGTGTCATCGCTACCTCAGCTTACGCGGGATTGATGGTTGCCCATTTGCGTGGCCAGGCATACCGCGAATCAACCAACACCGTCCAGGCACAGCAACCTTATTATCCAGGTTACTAAAATCTGGGCTTAAAACATATAAAAAACCACCTTAGGCAAGGTGGTTTTTTGATTCATCTCGTTAAAAAGGTTTACTCTTCAAAAGCCTCAACGGTGTAGGTGAGGACTTCCATCAGCGATGTCTTCCAAAAATCAGCTGACATGCCCATTTTTTGGCATAAATGACCTAAGAAATCCTCCGGTTTTGGCAACTGTTCCCAGACCTGTGGCAGGAAGGTCGCCCGTCGATAGCCCGTTTTGAGAATAACACCATCTTGATGGGGTTTGAGTGCTTTGGCAAGGTCTTTGGGTTTTTTATAGGTTAAGACTTGCAAGGGGCTTATGTGTGAGATCTCAATGTGGATGTGAGGCAGTTCTTCGGCTTGGAGGGATGGGAAACGCGGGTCATCGAAAGCGGCTTGGATGGCATGGTCTTGCACGTCCTGAGCCAGGCTCTGTGAAGCTTCCAAGCTGCCGATGCATCCTCTTAGGTGTCCCTCTTTACTAAGCGTTACAAAACTTGCGCCTTCCTTTAAGAGTGCGGGGCTGAGCGGATAGGTTTGAATGTCTGGCAAGGCTTCACGTCTGGCTTTGGCGCTTATTGCATCGCGGGCAATCTTTAGCAGAATGGCGCGGTCTTGGGCGGTGAGTTCTTGTGTCATGCTGGCTCCTTTCTCTGCTTCAATTATACAGGTCTTTATCGGGCTTTTGATTGTCCAGCTTGGCAAAATAAGGTAAGATTATGCCATGTTCGATGAAGACCAAGATGCAATCGAAGAACCACTTGATGAAAACCCCATCGATGATGCGATTGAACCTGTAGACTCAGAGCCGGAAGTTGAGCTTGAAGACGAGCCGGAAGCTGAGCCGGAGGTTCAAAACAGGCAAACCATTCGCGGTTTGGTGACCACGCAATCAGGCGCCCAGCGTCCTGAAGCAGCAGCCCGAAGAAAACCCCGGGTAACCTTGCAAACGCTGGTAACGGTTATTTTTGCCGGTATCATGGTTGCAACTTTGCTCACCTTATGGATGCCCAGCGCCTTTACCGGCGAAGGGCTCGAAGAGCAATACGTGGGTGCTATTTCGGCAGTTGGGCAGGTGACCAAGCAAGCTGAGGAGGGTGTGCAGGTTTCTTTGCCTTCTGAATTCCCAGAGAACAAAATTGGCATTATTATTGGCAATAAAGGGCTTGATGATGGCGAGGTTTGCTCCAATGGTTTAACTGAGCTAGAAATCAACAGCACTGTGGCATCCTATTTACAACAAGCCTTAATTGGCATGGGATATGAGGCTGAATTGCTGGATGAAACAGACCCGCGTTTGGTGGGTTACCAAGCCAACCTTTTGATTGCTTTGCATTGTAACTCTTGTGAATATATCAACGACAATGCCACCGGCTTCAAGTTTGCCATTGTGCCTTCGGAAGTCAAAACGATTGACCGCGAAGCTTTGACAAAATGTCTATCTGACGAATATGCAAAAGCAACCGCTTTGAAGTATCATTACCAGACGACCACCAACGAAATCAGAAATTATCATGCCTTTGATCAAATTGATCCTTTGACGGCGGCGATGATTTTTGAGTTAGGTTACATGAACCTTGACCAGGATATTTTGACCAATCGACCGCAGATATTGGCGGAAGGTATTGCAAATGGCATCCAATGTTTTATGGGCGCCAAATAATTTTGATTGAAAGCAAACATGGACTCTCCAAAGGCATCATCCCAAAGTTTAATTAATCAAGCCAAACAGGCTTTATTGTCTGGTGACCGTGCCGGGGCTGAAAGCCTGGCATTGCAAATACTGAAACAAGAGCCAAAAAACCTTGATGCCACTTTGATTATGGCGGGTGTTTCTACACCACAGGAGAGCGCGCATTGGCTGAAACAAGCCTTGGATATTGACCCAGGTAACCCAGTGGCGCTTGAGGGCATGCGCTGGGCAAGCGCAGAGATCAGACGTTCAACAGCCTTAGGCTGGCAGATGGCTTCTGAGGGCGATGCCCTTGCCCGTTCTGAAGAATTAACCCAGGCGATACCTGTTCATCAACCTGCGGCAGCCTTGGCAGGGAAAGCGACAACAAGGTCGAGAAAGCGAAAACTTGCTTGGGCGCTATTGCCCTTAATGTTTGTGGCTGCTTTGGTCGCCTTTGGGCTTTACTCTTTTGGTGTTTTTCGTCTTAAACCGGTTGCGGGTGCGCAATTTATGCTAAAAAGCACTAGTGATTATCTTGTTAAACCCAGCCTTACGCCAACCAATACAGCCACACCCACCAATACGGCAACACCAACCAATACCGCCACGCCCACCAATACACCCACCGTAACCCATACGCCCACCGCAACCAATACCCCCACCGCCACACCAACGGATACACCTGTTCCAACCGTTGCGGTTACGCCATGGTCTGGTCCAGCCAACCCAGGCTACTCCTTTAAAGGAAAGTGGATTGATATCAACTTGAGCGAGCAGGTGCTTTATGCTTATGAAGATGATACTATGGTGGCGTCTTTCGTGGTGTCTACTGGACTTCCAGCAACACCCACGGTGACGGGCACTTATTCGGTTTGGATAAAACTTCGCTATGATGACATGGTTGGTCCCGGCTATAACCTGAAAGATGTTGAGTATGTGATGTACTTCTACAAAGGTTATGGCATTCATGGCACTTACTGGCATAATAACTTTGGACATCCCATGAGCCACGGCTGCGTGAACATGCGCAATGAAGATGCCGGCTGGCTTTATAACTGGGCTTTTGTAGGTATTACGGTTAACGTCCATTATTAAGATGAGAAATATAGAACTCACCCGCAGACGCTTTTTGCAAGCTATGGGACTTGGTGCCCTTGGCTTGGCATTACCCTCACCCAAACCAGTTGAGGCGCGTCTTGGGGCAATTGGTCCAGACACGCCTTTGGGACGTATTCTAAATTACCGTCTTTTTGCCCACTCTGAACCCAATTTACGCTCTCCCAGCGTTGGGTTTTACAAGTATGACGATATTATTCGCCTGCCTAACATTTTTTATACCGAGCATACCAAAGGCAAGAAGATAGGTTGGTATCAATTAGGTGAAAATAGCTATATTCAATCTGCTTGGGTGCAACCTGTCTTTAATCGACCCAACGCGGTTGCCGATGAAATTCCTGAAGGTGGCTGCCTGGGCGAAATCACCATGGGGAAAACACCGGTGTATCATGCCAATGGCACGCTCAACATCAACCGCACTTTTTACTACGAGAACACTTTTTGGGTGCTTGCAAAGCATGTGGATGAATTTGGTGTGCCGTATTACGAGCTTCTGGATGATCTAAGCGGTAATTCCTGGTATGTTCGGGCCAGCGCTGTGCGATTGGTGACGCCCGAAGAGCTTAGTCCGCTAAGTCCGGATGTTGCTCCAGACGCAAAGCGTGTTGAGCTCAATTTGAGGGATTTCACCATGCGGGCTTACGAGTACGATCGTTTGGTTTTCGAAACACTTGTAACCATTGGCTTGGAGGCAGGCTCTACGCCAATTGGTGTTTGGGAAACCAATCGAAAAAGACCTTGCCGACGCATGATCAATGAACCCACCGACACACTCGATTATGATTTGCCTGGTGTGCCTTGGGTCAATTACATCACTATTAGAGGCGTTGCGTTTCATGGTGCTTATTGGCATGCCAATTGGGGCGAAAAAATGAGCAACGGTTGTATCAATATGAAACCGATGGACGCCAAGTGGTTGTATCGCTGGACCACACCGGTGGTGCCTTTTGAGAAGTATTATGAAGTTGCCGATAAGGGCACACGTGTGGACGTCATCAGCGGTTATTAGACCCTGGGATTGTTAATTCTTTTTTTATACCCAACTGTTAAAATAGAGTCGAGTTTCCGAAGCATGGGCAAAGCTCACTGAGAAAAAGACAAACCGTTTGTCTGAACGAGTGGAAACGCTGATTTGCGAAAAGGAACTGTATAGAAACAGTTTATTGTGAAAGGAAGACCCTTGAAAAAGGCAATATTTGAAGGATTAGTTTTTGATACCAACGCGCAAGCTCTGGATGCCACTTATGTGGGTGATGAGCCTTGCTATGTGATTGATGATGATGGTTTTTTACGCCATATATCCGCGGAACTGGTTGACCGACAAATTTGGGAAGAACTCACCAAAGATATCGAAGGTAACGAGGATATTTTGAGCCATAAAGCGGCAGAAATGATGGGCCAAGAAGACCCCTTTTCGATTGCTGTCATTCGATCACAGTTTGAACGAACCGACGAACAGTTCGCTCAATTACAGGAGCATGGCTTTCCTCAGGATGCGCGCATGTTTATGGGCATGGTTGGTTTTCAAGCCATTGTTGACTATCGCGGGCAGTTGCTTGAACTTAAGCAACCCAGCGCGATTGATGATGAAGAATAAAGCAAAAAGCGATAGAATAAGCTTAGGTGACATATGATGGCACAAGCAAACATTATTGACGTAAGTGCAGAAACTTTTGAATTGGAAGTTTTGCATTATTCCAATCGCATGCCAGTGGTGATTGATTTTTGGGCGCCTTGGTGTGTGCCGTGTCATATTCAGTCGCCAAAGCTTGCCAAATTGGCAGAAGAAGCCGATGGCGCTTTTCGCCTCGCGCGTATCAATGTGGATGAACAAGCCAAGTTGGCAGAACAGCTCAAGGTCAAAAACCTGCCAACCGTGAAAGCTTTTGTGGATGGGCGCATCATTGCTGAGTATACCGGACCGCTAAGTGAAACCAGTTTGCGCTTGTTTTTGGACCGCATTTTGCCTCAAACGGGCAGTTTACTCTTGCAAAAGGGTAAAAGTTTACTTTTGCATGGCGATTATGGCGGTGCAGAAATTGCACTGGGACAGTATGTTATCGAATCACATGGGGATGCACGGGGTCTTTTGGCATACACGCGGGCTTTGCTCTTCCTTGGACAGGCACAATCTGCCCTGCCGCTTTTGCAAAGCTTCCCGGCAAGTCCTGAATATCATACCGCCCAACGCTTACGCCCTTTGGCAGAAGCTATCGTGAATTTTTCAGAAGTGAAACCGGATGCGAAAGACGCATTGGCACCTGCTTTTGAGAAAGCCTTACAACTCGCCGGTCGGGGTGATGTGCAATTGGCACTGGACGGTTTGCTTTTTATCCTGCGGAAAGACCGTGACTATAAAAATGGCACTGCCAAAGACCTTTATCTGGGCTTGTTGGAAGTGCTTAGTGATGAGCATCCTGAAACGCGGGATTACCGAGAAGATCTAAACGCTGCTCTCTTCTAAGATGATTTGATAAAATAGACTGGTTGGCAAACACCAACCAGTTTTTTTATTGGAGAGAAATGATATGCGTATAGTTTTGATTCCTGAGTTGTTTTATGATTTAGACCTTGAGCATAATAAGGCACAGATGCTTAAATGGTTGCAACATTACCGCGACAGCGGTGTTGATTTATTGGTCTTTGGCGAAGCCTTTTTGCAGGGCTTTGGGGCATTAAATGCTGATTATGAGCATGACCTTGCCATGGCACTAAGCCAGGATGATTCCTGTTTTGATGAGCTAAAGCAAGCCTGTAAAGAAACGAAGATTGCCCTGGCATTTGGCTACATCGAAAATGCCCAAGGCAGCCTTTACAGCGCTTGCATGGTCATTGATGCTGATGGGCAGCTCTTGCACAACTTTAGGCGTGTTTCGCCAGGCTGGAAATTGGGCAGCGCCTTTAAAGACAAGCGATATCAAGAGGGTAATGACTATTCGCCCTTTGAGTTGGCAGGCAAGAGGATAAACATCGCAATTTGCGGCGACCTTTGGTACGAAGACCTGATTGAAAACTACAAAGCAGTGGAGTCTGATTTGCTTCTTTGGCCGCTTTATACCAACTATGATATTGAAACCTGGGAAGGTGGCGAAAAAGAAGAATATGCCAAGCGGGTTGCAGAGCTTGATAGACCGGTTTTAATGGTTAATTGCATTGATGAAGGTGAATATAAAGCTTTGGGTGGCGCTTTCGTGTTTGAAAACGGTGAGGTGAGCCAGGAATTGGCGATGGGCGAAAAAGGTGTTTTAATCGTCGACCTTTAAGGCAATAATTGAAAAAAAAGGCTGTCATGCGACAGCCTTTATCTTTTAATGTAGATAGAACTAATCTATATAGTCGTCGGCGTAGTTATCAAAATAGCCTTGGATGTAAACAATGGGCGTGCCTTTGTCGCCAGAACCGGAGGCAAGGTCGGCAAGCGAGCCCAGAATATCAGTAATCTGACGTGGGGTGGTGCCTTCGGAGCCTTCAGCAGAAATGTTGGCTTCGGCTTTGAGCTTTTCACGGATGCGCTGTTGAATTTTGCAGGTCAATTCTTCAGAAGGCAAACCGGCATAGTCATTATCAGCCAGGAATTTGATTTTGAGCTCATTGGGTCTGCCACGCAAACCGGCGGTAAAACCGGGTGAGACAACCGGATCAGCAAGTTCCCAGATGCCACCGTAGGGATCTTTAAAAGCGCCGTCACCGTAAACCATCACCTCAACGGTTTTGCCAAACTTTTCTTTTAGTTTTTCTTGTAAGGTTTCCACAAAAGGCTGAGAATCCCGAGGGAAAAGCTTGACTTTATCTTCAGTGGCTTTGTTTGAGCCGAGCAAGCCGTAAGCCTGGTTGTAACCATGCTTTTGATTTGGCTCTGAGAGGATGTCTTCAAGCCCGATAACCTTTTTGCCACCGGCTTCAATCAGCAGTTGGCGGCTTTTGTCACGGCTGTGGACATCACAGATAATGATGTTTTCAGCCATTCCTGCCACTGCGCGCGGGTCATTGGCAAAAACGAATTGCACTTTGCAGCCTTCTTTTTCACAAATGCTGCGGTAAAGGTCAATGTAATTGATACCGGTGAATTCATGATAATACTTACTGAAAATCTGATTGAAGCGCTCTTCATCAAAAACATCTGCGTAAGGGTTGATGTTGGCGTTCCAAACCTCGGCTTTGTCGATGAGCTGATTGCCGACTTCGTCTGTTGGGTAGGAAAGCTCGATGATGATCTCATCTGCGGCGATGGCAATGCCCCGCAATAGCAAAGCAAAGCGATTGCGGCTAAGGATAGGATGTACAACAGCTACCTTGCGTGGTGTTTCAGGAAAGTGGGATTTGACTGAATCAGCGATGTCGTTCACATGGGCATAGTTGCCTTGGCTGCGTGCCAGAACTGACTCTGTGATGCAAAGCACATCGCGGTCGCGCACGGTAAACCCTTCTGCCTGGGCGGCGTTTGCCAAAAGATGAGGGAGCATTTCTATGAGATCATCGCCCTCATTGATAATTGGCGTTCTTAAGCCACGGATTGTTGTACCAACTAATCGTTTCATAGTTGACCTCGTCCATTATGTATTGTAAAAGGGTTTTGGATTCCGTCTTTTACTTGCAGATTATAGTCGAAGCCAGGTTTTCTCACAAGATAAAGCAGCTTAAACATGCTTTTTAGAGGCTTTTTGATTGGGGTTTTCTGGAATAACGTGCTCAATGTACTGCCCCAATGTCTTTGCGATAGCGCATGTTTTCAAATGATAGGTTTTTAATGGCGTCATAAACGGCGACACGTGCTTGCTCAAGCTCTGGCGCTTTGGCTGTAATCGAAAGTACCCGTCCGCCTTTGGTGATAAGTTTGCCATCCTGCTGTTTTGTGCCATTGTGGAACACGAGCATATCCTCCGGAAGCTGATCCAAGCCCTGTATTTCAAAGCCACTTTGGTAAGTTTTGGGATAGCCATCTGAAACCAGGATGGTGGTCATGCATTGGTCAGCGCCGAAAGAAAGCTGCACTTCCTGATGATCGAGTGCTTGCTGGATGTTTTCAAGCAGGTCGGATTGCAGCCGTGGCAAGAGCACCTGGCTTTCTGGGTCGCCAAAGCGGGTGTTGAATTCGAGCACGTAGATTTGACCCTCTTTCACCATGTAACCGATGAAGAGGATGCCGGCGTAGCCGAGTTTTTCTGCTTCGAGACCCTGCTCAATGTTGCGCAAAATCTGGTCAGATTGGGCGGTGAGCTCTGGTGTCCAGTATGGGTTGGGGGAAATACAGCCCACGCCACCTGTATTGGGACCCAGATCACCTTCATAAATCTTTTTATAGTCCATGGCGGTATCGAAAGGGTAAATTTTGCTGCCAGACACAAAGCAAAGCAAGGAGGCTTCAAAACCCTGTAAAAACTGCTCTAAGACCACATTGGCACCTTGGTCAGCGAAAACTTTGTCGATAAAGATTTCATGTAAGGCTTTATGGGCTTCTGCTTCGTTCTTACAAATGTAGACCCCTTTGCCGGCGCACAAACCATCTGCTTTGATAACCACAGGATAAGTAAAGTGCTGCAAAGCTTTTTGGGCATCTGTCAGGCTATGACATTGTTCATAATCCGCAGTTGGGATTCCATACTTTTCCATAAAAGCTTTGGCAAAAGCTTTGCTGCCTTCCAGCTTTGCGGCTGCTTTTTCTGGTCCAAAGACCTTTATGCCTTGCGCTTTAAGCGCGTCCACAATGCCCGCGTTGAGCGGATCCTCAGGTCCAATGATTACCAGATCCACAGGATTGCTGCCAAGGTGTTCCTGAATTGTGCTGAGTTCATTGTCTGGCAAATTGAGGTTTTTCAGCTTGCCCTCAGCGCCACCATTGTGTGTTGAGAAATAAACTTCTTCTACCTGCGCGTTTTGGGCGAGTTTCCAAGCGATGGCATGTTCCCGAGCGCCACTTCCAACAATAAGAATTTTCAATTTAGCCTCTTTTAGTGCCTGAAATGGCGGGTTTCTGTGAAAACCAATGCCATCTCGTATTTATCACAAAGATCAATAACCGCCTGGTCGTGCATAGAGCCTCCTGGCGAAATGGCGGCTTTAACATCATTGGCGTGCAAAAGCTCAACGGTGTCTTCAAAGAAAAAGGCATCTGAAGCCAAAACCGCGCCATCCAATTTTCCTTCGCCACGTTCAAGCGCTTTTTCAACAGCCCAGGAACGTCGCACCTCTCCAAAACCATAGCCTACGGTGCCTTCATCTTTGACCAAAACAACACCGTTTGAGCTGATGTGCTTGACGGCTTTCATGCCAAAAATCATATCGTCGATTTCTTTTTGGCTTGGTTGTCGTTTTGAGACAACATTGAAGTTTTGGTAAAGAAGCCCGTCATTTTCTTGTAAAAGCGTACCGTTTAGCACGTCTTTGTATTTCAATTCCGGGAAGCTGGCTTGCATGATATTGGCAGATTTGATGAGGCGAATGTTTTTCTTTTGTGCCAGGATATCAAAAGCTTCGGCTTCAAAATCCGGTGCAATGACAATCTCCATAAAGAATGTGTTTATCTTTTCGGCGATGTGCTTAGTGACCACGCGATTGAGCGCAATGATGCCACCGAAAATGGAGATATCGTCGCATGCAATCATTTTGTCAAAAGCGATGTTGATGTCATCATCGCAAGCGATGCCCGTTGGGTTGCTGTGCTTCACACCCACCGCGCAGGGTCGCTCAAATTCCTTGAGCATCATTACCGCGCCGGTAAGGTCGTTCATGTTATTAAAGGAAATTTCCTTACCGTGAAGTTGTTCAAAATCAAAGGTGTGACCCAAAGCTTGAAACCCATCGTGGTAATAGGCAGCCTGCTGGTGTGGGTTTTCACCATAGCGCATGCTGGACTCGCGTTTGAGTGGTCGCGCGAAGCGTTCCGGAAAGCGGATGCCAAGCTGTTGGTTAAAATAGCTTGAAATAAGACCATCGTAATAGGCGGTATGGTTGAAAGCTTTGGCAGCGAGATGCTTGCGGTAATCTGCATCCAATGTGTTTGACTGGATTCTTTGAATTGTCTCAGCATAATCATTGGGGTCAACCACAATGGCAACATGCGCATGGTTTTTAGCTGCGGCGCGAATCATGCTGGGACCGCCGATATCAATGTTTTCGATCATTGTGGCGTAGTCTTTGCCTTCTTGCAACATCGCCTCGAAAGGATAGAGATTGTTGACCACGATGTCGATGCTTACAATCTGATGTTCAACCAAGGCGATTAAGTCGGCTGGGACGTCGCGGCGGTGCAGGATGCCGGCATGAATTCTGGGATGCAGCGTTTTGACGCGCCCACCCATCATCTCTGGAAACTGGGTAAGCTCCGAAACCTCAGCCACTTCGATACCTTGCTCGTGGAGCAACTTGTAAGTGCCGCCGGTTGAGATGAGCCCAAACCCGGCTTCACGCAGCTGGCGGGCAAATTCAACAATGCCGGTTTTATCGTAGACAGACAGTAAAGCGTATTTCATTTATTCCCTCGTATCAAACTTTTATATCAAAACTCTCGGTTCAAAACTCTCGGTTCAAAACTCTCGGTTCAAAACCTTGTTGTCAGTGATTTCAAGGCGGTTTTCGCAATAAAGCCTGACCGCTTCAACCAGTAAAGGATGTTCAAGCTTGAGCACGGCTGCCTGAATGTCCTCAGGTCCCCAGTCTAGCTCAAGTCTGATGGCTTTTTGTAAGATAATGGGTCCGGCGTCAATGCCTTCGGTCACAAAGTGCACCGTGGCGCCGGAAAGCTTTGCACCACTTTGGTGGACGGCATGGTGCACCCGCATGCCATAAAAGCCGTCACCGCCAAAAGCCGGCAGCAAAGATGGGTGAATGTTGATGATTTTGTTGGGGTAGCTTTGCAAGACCTTTGCTGAAAGGACTTTTAGATAACCCGCCAACACGATAAAATCGATCTCATGTGCGGCAAGGACGGTCAAAAGAGCGTCATCAAAGGCTGCAGCGGTTGGAAAGCTTTTTGTTGAAAGGTAATGTGTGGCAATGCCGGCTTTTTTTGCGCGCTCCAGGGCAAAGGCAGCCTTGCGATTTGAAACAACCAGTGCAATTTCGCCATTAAAGGCGCTATCTGCCTGCGCGTCAATCAGAGCCTGCAGATTGCTGCCACCACCTGAAGCCAAAACAGCTATTTTTACAGTCCCCAAAGCTGCACGTCCTTGTCACCCGGAACAACTTCGCCCATATCAATATAAGGGATGGCTCGGGAGTCCAGGCTTGCCAAAACGCCTTCCAGGTCTCTGGGTGAGAGGATTAAAACCATGCCAATGCCCATATTAAAGGTCGCAAACATTTCTTTTCGAGCCACATTGCCCCATTTTTCCAAGAGACCAAAAATGGCTGGGATCTGGTAAGCAGAAACATCCCAATGCAAACCCTGACCTTCTGAGAGTACTCTGGGCAGGTTCTCATAGATGCCACCGCCCGTGATATGGGCGATACCGTGAATGTCAAATTGCTCAATCAGCGGGAGCACGTCTTTGATGTAAATCCTGGTAGGGGTAAGCAATGCTTCACCCAGGGTCATGCCAAGCTCTTCAATTTCAGCATTAAGATCCAGGTCCATGAGGTCAAAGATGATTTTTCTAACCAGTGAAAAGCCGTTCGAATGCAAACCGCTGGACTTCAAACCAATTACCTTGTCGCCAATCTGCACCTTGCCGGGCACGATCATTTTTTTCTTATCAACAATGCCAACCGCAAAGCCAGCAATATCGTAGTGATTCGTTTGATAAATTCCTGGCATTTCGGCCGTTTCACCACCGATAAGTGCCATGTCGGCCTGCAGGCAACCTTCTACCACGCCTTCAACAATCTGAGCCATCTTCTCGGGCACAAGTTTGCCGGTGGCGATGTAATCCAGGAAGAAGAGCGGTTTTGCACCCTGGCAGAGGATGTCGTTGGCGCACATTGCTACCGCATCAATACCGATGGTGTCGTGTTTGTCCATGCGAAAAGCGATATCGAGCTTGGTGCCTACGCCATCGGTGCCGGAGACTAAAACAGGCTCTTCTAAGCCTCGCAGGTCCGGCTTAAAAAGCCCGCCAAATCCACCCAGGTCGGTAATCACACTTGGCGAAAAAGTTTTTTTGACCAGGTTTTTGATGAGTTGAACTTCACGATAACCAGCTTCTTTGTCTACGCCGGCGTCTTTATAACTGAGGGTCATAGAATCTCCTGTATGGGGTAAATACCTGAAAAACAGCGGTCGCAATAGTCTGTGCCCTGGCAAGCGTCTTTGAGCCCTTCAAGGGTTAGAAAATGAAGGGAGTCGGCACCAATAGTTTTGCGGATTTCTTCAAGGTCTCGGTCGTGCGCAATCAGCTTTGAAGCATCCGGCATATCCAGCGAGAGGTCGCAACTGTGCCTGACCATTGGCGCGGCGATGCGAACATGCACTTCAATGGCGCCAGCCTCGCGCAGCATTTCAATAGTGCGTTTTGAGGTGGAACCGCGCACGATAGAGTCATCCACCAGAACCACGCGTTTGCCTTTGAGCACTTCTTTGATGGGGTTAAGTTTGATGAAAATGTCTTTGGTGCGCGTTTTTTCATCAGGGTTGATGAATGTGCGCCCAATATATCGGTTTTTGATGATGCCGTCTTTATAAGGAATTTTGGAAGCCTCTGCGTAACCGATGGCGGCAATCAAACCGCTGTCGGGCGCGCCCATCACAATATCTGCCTCGGTGGGATGCTCGTGGAAGAGGTTTTTGCCCATATTGCTGCGCGCGTTATAGATGGAAACCTGATCAAAATAGCTGTCCGGTCGGGCGATGTAGATGTATTCAAAGAGGCATTTTTTCTTTTGCAGGCGGTTGTTGTAAAGGTGAAACTCAAGCTGATTGTCTTTAATAACCACCAATTCGCCGGGTTCCAGGTCTTTGATGAAGGTGGCTCCGGTGGAATCCAACGCGCAGGTCTCGGAGGCTATGATATAGCCGTCATCCAGCTTACCCACGCAGATTGGCTTAAGTCCAAGCGGGTCACGGAAGCCGATCATCTTGTAACGGTCAAGGTAAATGCCGGCAAAAGCGCCATGCAAGGTGTTTAGATAGGATTTGGCACTGACCAGCGCGCCGCTTAAATTGAGGGTGAGCGGATAGAGGTTGAAATCCCGGTTTAAGATGTTTCCATCCACAGAGATAAGGCAATTCACACCACGAATGGTGAATTCTTTGGGAAGAATAGGCTGGTGGGTATCATAATTCTTATACTCACCGTATTTTACATGTCCCAAACCGCGATCACCCGGCAATGAAATGGTACCATCGTCCGGAAAAACGCCTTGGATCAAGCCGGTGCCCTTTTTGACGACCACTTTGTTGTAATCCAGCATCGCAATGCCAGTGTTTACCTGCCCACGATGTTGCAAAGCGTAAAGGCCATAAAGCAAAAGGTTCGAAGCGCTTTGATTGCCAGGGGTAACAACGCCAACAATGCCACTCATTTATTGCAAGCTCCTGTCTTGTTTTTCAACATCCTCGGTGAGTTCTTTTTTGTAAGCCTTGAGTTTTTGGCTGAGGTCTGCCTGACCTATTGCCAAAATCTGACAAGCCAATATGGCGGCGTTATCGCCAGCATCTACCGCAACAGTGGCGACTGGTACGCCTTTGGGCATCTGCACGATTGAAAGCAGGGAGTCCATGCCCAGAAATGCCGAGCCTTTGATAGGCACGCCAATGACCGGCAATGTGGTCATGCCGGCAATGACTCCCGGTAGGTGCGCGGCTTTACCAGCCATCGCGATAACGACCTTGACGTCTTCTTTTTCGAAGTTATCAACACATTCCACCAACATATCCAGCGCGCGATGCGCGGAAATGACACGGGTGAAGTAAGAAACGCCAAATTTATCCAGCATCTCCATTGCTTTTTCAGCAATTGCGAGATCTGATTTGCTTCCCATAATCAAGGCTACTTTCATCATTCCTCCTTAACAAAAGCTTTCTGCCAGCACCTCGAAGTGCTTGGGCAGGGCGCTAATGGCAATGTTTTGATAAAGTCCAGGGCGCATGCGGTCAATGAGCGTGCGCGTTCCAAAAACATGCCCACATTTTGAGGCGATACTGTCAACGCCACAATCTGAGGGCAGGTGTGAAATCGTGTTCATGGCAATGATATCAACCTTTTGCGAAAGTCGGGCTAAGTCGTGGCAATGGATGGTCATTTGTCTGCCGCTAACGGGCGCGGTGTAATGGGAGTGGCTTGCCTCGCTCAGGTAACTGTTTTTGATGATGCTTACATCTTGCATAAAGTGGGTGTATTTATCCAGCTTGTTTGCGGTGAAGTAAAAATCATCTTTGATGTCGCCAAAGTAGCCGGCGTCCACCAATGCTGCCATACCGGCGCCGATGCCCAGGATAAAACCCTGGCGTGCTTTGAGGGCTTCGAGTGCTTTGACGATGCGCTCATCTTCAAGCACGGCACTTAAGGCGCCAGCGCAGTTTTTGATTGTTGAACCAAAATAATCACCGTGCGGAAGGGCGAAAATGCCCACTTCGCTGATTTTGTCGGCAAGTCGTCCGATGCTTGTTTGCCAGGCTTGGTGGTCGCGTGTGTGGATGATTTCCTGGCTGACGGTGAAACCTACTGCCTCAAAAGCTTTTTGCAGGTCATATTCGCCGGTCGCGCCATCCAAAACCGGGATGAGCACCTTTTTGTTGCTTAGTTGCAAGGGTTTTAACTCACGTTCTTCAAATGGGGCTAAGGCTATGGTTTGGCTTTCCAGGATGTCTCCGTAAAGCGTCTCATAAGCCTCTTTTCTGGGGCTGACCAAAGCCTGAGGATCAGGCATTTCCGTTGTACTGCCAATTTCTTCAAACAAGGCGGGGTCAATGGCAAGGTCCGCGTCAACTTCAAAAAGGATGTTTGCCGGGCTAAAGCCATCACCTGTTTCTGACTTCAAATTGGCGATCAAGCCATTGCCCAATGCCATATCCTCAAGCGTAAATCGGATGCCATGTTCACTGACCGCCGAGGCAGCCAAAACCTTTCCATCAGCGTGCAACTCAGCAAAAGCCGCCATCACCCTGTGGAACTGCTCAAAATCGATCAAACCGTGTTCATCGTGGTTGATGCGGGTGATGAGGATTTTTGAGCCGGCTTGTTTGAACTCGCGCGAAACAACTTTGCGGCTGTCCACGGTGTTGACCGCGAAACTTACCAGGGTTGGGGGCACATCGATGCCATGCCAGGAGCCGCTCATCGAGTCCTTGCCACCAATCGCGGGAATATTGAGGTTCTTCATGACTTCAAAAGCACCTAAAAGCGCCATAAAAGGCAATCCCATGCGCTCTGGATCATCTTTGATGCTGGGGAAGAACTCTTGCAAACTCAGGCGAACGTCCTGGAATTTACCGGTTAACGCGATGGTTTTGACCAGGGATTGCAAGACGGCGTAATAACCGCCATGATAGGCGCACTGCCTGGCAAAGCGCGGGAAGTAAGCGTAAGTCATCACAGAAGCGGTGTGGGTGCCTTCGGATGGAAAGCGCGTAACGATGCCATCTTGAGCGCTCAAGCCAAGCTTGCCACCATATTCTGCCAAGACCGCGTTGCGCCCCAAAGTGGAGTCAAAATGTTGCGAAAGCGTTTTGCCCAGGCTACGGTTGAGTTCCCTTAGGGTTGCCTGGTCTTCAAGGCTTTGATGCTCGCTGTTGACTGTTACATCAGCCTGTTTTGTAGCGCCATTGGAGTTGAGCAAGTCGCGGCTGAGGTCAACAATGGTTTTGCCGTGCCAGTGCATGCGCATGCGCTGGCTATCAGTCACCTGGGCAACCTGGGCGTAGGGCAGGTCTTCAGCTTCACAAAGCTGGATGAAAGCAGGTAAGTCATCGGGGGCAATCACAACCGCCATGCGCTCCTGCGATTCTGAAAGCGCAATCTCGTAGCCGTTTAAGCCAGGGTATTTGGTGTGAACCGCATTGAGGTCGATGTCCAAGCCGTCGGCGAGTTCGCCAATAGCCACAGATACACCACCCGCGCCAAAGTCATTGCACTTTTTAATCAATTTGCTGACTTCGGGATTTTTGAAGAGGCGGATGATTTTACGCTCGGCAAAGGGGTTGCCGCGTTGCACTTCTGCGCCGGCTTTGGTGACCGATTTTTTGGTTTGCACCGATGATGAGCCAACCGCGGCGCCTAAACCATCGCGACCGGTTGGCGCGCCCAAAAGCAAAATGATATCGCCCTGCGCGGCTTCTTCACGGCGAACTTGCGCTTTTGGCACTGCGGCAACCAGCGCGCCGAGTTCCATTCTCTTGGCGAGGAATCCTTCGTCATAATATTCTTTTACAATGCCCACCGGCGCGCCAATTTGATTGGCATAATCCGAAAAGCCTTGCATGGCACGCGTGGCAATATAGCGTTGCGGCAGTTTGCCCTCCAGGGTGTTTTCGAATGGGCTAAGCGGGTTAGCCGAACCCACGATACGAATGCCTTGAATAACCTCAGCGCGACCAGAGAGCGGATCACGAATACAACCGCCGATGCAGGTGTGCGCGCCACCGTAAGGTTCAATTTCTGTGGGGTGGTTGTGGGTTTCGTTTTTGAACATATGGAGCCAGGTTTGGGTCTCACCGTTCACTTCGATATCCAGCTCCACCGAACAGGCATTGATTTCTGTGCTGTCTTCAAGGTCATTCAGCAAGCCTTTTTTTCTCAATTCTTTGGCGTTGATGGTTGCCAGATCCATTAAGGAAACCGGTTTGGCTTGCTTGCCTTCGTAAACATAGTCACGGGATTGCAAATAGCTTTGGTAGCTTTTTTGGATGGGTTCCTGATACGTGCCGGGCAGGATGCTGGTGTTTTGCAGGTTGGTCAAAAAAGTTGTGTGCCGGCAATGGTCTGACCAGTAGGTGTCCAGGATTTTTATTTCACAAAAGCGCGGATCACGCCCTTCTTTTTGAAAATGGTTTTGGATAACCTGCAGGTCGTCCACATCCAAGCCAACGCCTCGTTCTTGCTTGAAGCTTAGAAGTTCGGCGGTGGACCAATCCTTGAATCCCTCAACGCTCTCATGTTGGCTTTCATCAGAGATTTCATAGTCAAAATGAATAGCCTCTGGTGTGGTTTCTTCTTGCACCAAGTCATTGATCAGGTAAGCTTTGATGGTTTGTAAATCAGCGGGTTTTGCCAGGTCAAAGCGGTAACCTTTGAAGTAGCGCAAATCTGTTTCAAGTCCCAAAAAGGCTTTTAAGTAGCGCAGGGTTTGGTCCTGAACCTGATTGTATTGGCCATCTTTATCCTTGATGAACAGGAGGTCCTTGGGTAGGTAGTCAAGCAGTTCGCCATAGCGCGGGTCAAAAAGGTGTTGAATGATTTCCGCGCGATGTGCTTGATCTTTGAATTGGTAGACGTGGTAGATTTCAACACGACTGCAATCGATCTTTAAAAAGTTTTGGATTTCTTGCAAGATAGTAAAAGCCTCTTGGTCTTGGGCTGGAAATTTTTTGTAGATAATCATAAATGCTTAGTCCTTGAGAATAAGTTCAGCGAGTGTGTTGGGTTCCATTTTTTTGCCATCAAGGTAGACGCGCATGCTGCCAGGCGAAATTTCGTCCATGAGCACAATGCGTCCATCTGGCGCTTTGCCAAATTCGAGCTTGAGGTCAATGAGTTGCACGCCACGGTTTGCAAGAAAGTCGGTGAGTCGCGCGGCAATTTTTTTGGTTTGTGAAACCAGGGTGTCATACTGTGTTGCATCTAAAATGCCCAGGGCGATTAGAGCCTCTTTGGTAATGAGCGGGTCCTGGCGTTGATCGTCTTTGATGGTGAATTCGACATAGTTATCCAGCGGCATCATTTCGGTGGCATAAGCGCCATAGCGGCGGATAAAAGAGCCTACCGCAAAATGGCGAAAGATGACTTCAAGCCCATGCCCAAAAGGCTGGCACTTGAGAACAATCATTTCTGCTTTTTCAATGTCGGCACTAACTCTGTGGGTGGGTATCTGGTGGGCTTCCAATAGTTGGTAAAGCTTTTCTGTAACTTTCAGATTGCTTTGTCCCATGCCTTGAATGCTAAGCCCAACCTGGTTTTCTCCGGGATCAAAAACACCGTCCTTGCCGGTCATGTCATCTTTGAATTTGAGCAAGACCTCCGTTTCGTTGAGCTCGTAAACGTCCTTGGTTTTACCTTTATAAAGAAGTTTCACAATGCCTCCATCCCAAAAATTCCGCAATTATAAGTGTACTTGATTAAATCGTTTTTTCGTGCAAATTGCTCAGGAATAATGGATGATTTTTTGAAGCCCGGCGCCCGTTCTGACATGAGCAAAAAAAGTTACGTAATAAGCTGGCAGCGGTGTGAGCGCCATGCAAGATTGCGGTGATTGTAATCAAGCATCAAATCCAAAAGGCTAAAATTAACGCATCCTTTATGTACCCTATTCTTCATGCTGATTTATTACTAAAATAGCGATATGACTATGCAGTCACTTGCGATAATGCGATATGACTGAGCGGTCATCCAATAATAGCGCTTGGCATGGATTATTAAAAATGAGCTAAAATAAGCTGTGACCAATCAGTCACATCTGTTTTTTGATCCTTTTACCTCTAAAAAATCGAAAAAAGGAAGAAAAAACAAAACAAATCGGTGCAATGTGCTCTAAACAAACAATTTTTAGCAAATGCCCTGGGAGGGTGAAATGAATAAGTCAAGTCGTCTGATTATCAATGTATTAGTTTTGATGCTCCTCTTGTTGAACCCATTGTCTAGCTTCGCGGCTACTGCTGTTGAAGCGCAGTCCATTGGGAGTGAAAAATCTTTGGCAACAGTAGACCTTACTGCCAACATTAAATGGCAGGGCGGTCCAGAACAAAAGCCAACCTTATGGCTTTTGTTGAATCGCAAAATAGACGGGAACGTTGAAGAAGTCCCAGGTATTTTGCCAAAGGAAGTGAGTTCGGTAACAGGACCTGTAACATGGTACGGTTTACCGAAATATGCCTCAAGCGGTACCGAAATTGACTACCGTGTGAGTCAAGGCTTATGGGATGCGATAAGGCAAAAGTTTACTGAAATCGAACCTCAAGGATATCAGGCTTTCTTAAGCCCGAATGGTTTAACCATAACCAACATCTATATTGAGCGCGAGATCATTTTGCCTGTAGAGACCGATGAACCGGTTTTGGAACCTGTTATTAAAGAAACCGAACCACCGGCATCCACACCTGAGCCACCTGAAGATCTCTCAGAGCCAGTAGAGCAGCCTGAAGAGCCCATCGATTTGGAAGATCCCATTGAGCCTCCAGTTGAACCAATCGAAGCGCCTATCGAGTTGGATGATCCAATTGAACTTCCTATTGAAGTAACAAAACCGCCAGCTCTGGAAACACCCGAGCCTGTTGACCCTCCGGTTATTACCCCAGAGCCAACGCCACCCGCGGAAGAAACGCCTCTTCCTAAATCAATTACTGTGAGCATTAGCTGGCAGGGCGGTAAAACCCCAAGGCCGGCTTTTTGGCTTAAGTTACAAGAAATTGATCTTGACGGCAACAAGTCTGATGTTGCAGGCACCGAGCCCATCAAGGCAAATTTTGCCAGCCAGATCACTTGGGCTAATGTCGAATCCTACAATGTTGATTCCAGCTACACCGTGGCTATTGTTGACCAAACCGGACAGGCTACCAGTATCCCTGGTTATACCAGCCACATTGATGGGCTGAGCCTTACCAACATCTGGCAAGAGCAAAGCGCCAACGATGTCGTTGCCAAGGTTGAATGGCTTTATAGCCTGGAACCCAAAGAGGCAATCGGCTGGAACGAAATTGTAGATTTCGAAATCCCCAGCGTTTGGCTTAGACTCTATCGCCAATCCGGCGCGCATGAAGTGCCTGTGGCTTTGCTGAGCACCGAGCTCAAAGAGCTTGCCAATGGCGCGACCACTGCTGTTTGGGCGGATATGCCCAAAACCAACAGCATGGGTGTGGAATACATCTACTCTGTTAAGCAGGTTGATGCCAACGGTGCTGATTTTAGCCACGAACTTTTCAATAAAGTTGAAAAAGGTCTCCTGGTTCAAAATATTGCCAAAGATGGCAATGGATTAAGAGATATTATTGACCCACCCGCACCGATCCATACTTATAACTTTATGGTGGATGGTACGGTTGTCGATACCCAAATGGTCAAATATGGCGAATTTTTGACCGAACCGACCGTTCCGGTTAAAGAAGGCCAGAAATTCACCGGTTGGTATGTCAATGGCGTCAAGATTGACTTCACCCAGCCTGTTACCGTTTCAGGAACAGATACGGTGGAAGCCATCGCGCAATTCGCACCGGCGCTGTATGTCTTCTTTATGGACGGTGTCGGCACTAATGCCCGTGTTATCGTCACCAAAGAGGGCATAACAGACGGTACGGTTTCAACCACGGACGTCAAGCCCAATCTGGGCTCTACCCAGGGTGTAACCGGATGGTATCGCGACAAAGCCCTGACTGACGGTCCGGTTGGCGACACCTTTACCATTGGTTCCACCAACCAGGTTTTGTGGCCCAAGATCGAAACCGGTGCTTACCTGACCTTTGAGTCGGGTGATAACGCCACCTATATCGAGCCTCAATTCGTGGCTCCGGGTGCGGTAACCGCTCAACCCGAACAACCCACGCGACCCGGCTATACCTTCTTGCGCTGGTCCTTGACCGCCGACGGTACCACGCCTTATACCTTTAGTGAGCCTTTGGCAACCAACACGACCGTCTATGCCTTCTGGCAAGCTGTAGATACCGGCTATACTGTAGTCTTTTGGAAGCAAACTGTCAGTGATAGTAAAGACGCTGCAGATGATGCCAAGACTTATGATTATGCTGAATCAGATAATGCTCGTACCGCATTACCCGGAACAAGTGTTTCACCTACAACCGCAGATCAGAATAAAGGTTATCCCGGCTTCCACTACAATGCCGGAAAATCTGTGGCGGTTGAAGTAAAGGGTGATGGCACTACCGTGCTCAATGTCTACTACGACCGCAACCTTTTGACAGTAAGATTCTATAAGCGAAGCTCTTTTTTGAGTCCTTGGGAAGAATGGCAAACCATGACGGGTCTTTATGGACAGACCTTGGCGCAAAATGACTATACCTGGCCTAATAATGAGTATTGGCAAGAATTGGGTAGTGGTTCCACACTTGGTACTGGTTTAACTTTCTTGGATGCCTTTATTTTTGACGATTTGGGTGCTATTGCAAACCCTTATCCGAAAGATACTTTAAGGCTCGGGACTAGCAGAAATGCCAGTGGAAGTTATCAAATTCGGCATTATAAGCAGAACCTTGATGGGAATTACCCTACTACTCCTGCGAACACATCGCCTTCTAATGGCGGATCTTTTGGGTTCACGAATAAATACACAGGCTTTACAGTAGCTTTTTACCGGATTGGCAATGGCACATGGCAACCTACATCACCAGACGGATCAACTAATTTCAATAATCATTTGGAGATTCGCCATACCCGCAACACTTACACATTGTCCTTCTACAACTATAATGGCTATGCAAAGACTGAGCAATTCAAGTATGAAGCGCCCTTAGCGGGTCAGGAGTCTTATGAGCCCCCCAGACCATCAGGTATTCCAGCGGTTTACGAGTTCCAGGGTTGGTTTAAGGATACTGCCTATACGGTACCCTTCAACTTTGCCAATGAGACGATGCCTTCTGCAAACCTGGTGATTTATGCCAAGTGGGCACCACCCGCGCTGAGCGGTACCGCTCATGCGAACCTTGAAGGCTCTGGCGCGACCTATACCATCCCAGTAGTCTATAATCAACCGATTGACCGCTCGACCGTTCCTACGGTTGTGGACTCTGTGGGGACTGTGCTCTTCCAGGGTGATGACAGCAAAACCATTACCATGCCGGCCAATCATAAATGGATTGGCTGGTCTACCCGTGATGGCAGCGACTATACCACCTTCAACTTTAATACAAAAATTCTGAGTGATATCACGCTCTACCCCTACTGGGTTAATAATGAAATCTTCCATGTCAACTACGCCGCAAATGGCGGTGGTGGCACCGTCCCCACGGATGGCCAGAATTACGCCTATGGCTCCTATGCCGACGTTGCGGCACTTGGCACGCTGACTCCTCCCTCGGGCCAGGTCTTCCTGGGTTGGCTATATGATGGTGTGCTCTATCAACCTGGTGACAAGATTCAAATCACCGGCAATATGACGCTGACCCCTCGCTGGGGCGTGTTGGCACCCACCACGACGATAACCTATCATGGCAACTATCCTTATGGCACAAACCCAGACGATGTGAGTGAGACATTAGATAATAATGCGACCCATATCATTAAGCCTGAGGGCACTTTTGCTGCCCCGGCTGGTTATGAATTTGTCGCCTGGAACACCCAAGCTGACGGTTCAGGAACCTCTTATGCTCCTGGAACTGAAGTGATGGTGGACAATATTAACGAAGAAAACAATCACCTTTATGCGCAGTGGAAACGCACGGAAGTTGATGTTACTGCCCAGAAGGTATGGGTGGGTGGACATGCCGTCAACCACACCTTGGTTACCTTGCAGCTTTACCGCAAAACAGCAACAAGCGCGGAAGAGTTGGTAACAAAGACCCCCTCAGTTGACCCACCGAGCGGAACCCACGACACCTTTAACTATACCTGGAAAAACTTGTATACCCATACAGCCGATGGACAACTTTATACTTATCGGGTTGCGGAACCGACCGTACATTCGAGTTATACCGCTGTTGTTTCGGGTTCGGGTTATGCCTTTACTGTGACCAACACCTATCATAACGCCAAGGCAGTGCAAGCTACAAAATATTGGTACACTACTGACACAAATAAACCTCAGGTATGGTTTACCCTTTGGCGCAGGGGCGGTACAGCCGGAACAGGCGAACCTGTGCCTGGTTTGAACTCCTCCAATGTGCCATCAGGCACCAATACCGTTCACTGGAACAACCTTATTTCAGAAGATGAAAATGGTGTTCCATACGATTTCTTTGTCAAAGAAACTGACGCGAATGGAAACGACTTTACACCGGAGGGTTACGAAAAGGTAGAGAGTGGTTTAAGCGTTTATAACTACAAGGGTAGTAAGAACATCAGCTTTAAGGTCGTAAAAGACTGGACGAATGTGCCAGCAGCCTTTAGAACAGCCTTTAATGTTCAGCTAAAGCAGGATGGTGGTAATTTAGGCGATCCCGTTGAGCTTAATGCTGAAAATAGTTACACCTATACTTGGACTGAGTTGCCCCGATACCAGTCCGGCACGACCTTGTTCAATTACACCGTGGAAGAAGATACCACCGGCTTTGATGAAGGTGTTGTTTTAGATGAAATTACCTACTCTGGTATTGACGAAACAACCGACACCATTACCGGTACGATTAAGAATAAGTATGTTATCCCGACCGATGGCACTGCCACGGCGACCAAGACCTGGGTGGATGGTCCAGTAGCTGATCACACCGCAGTAACGATCAATTTGTATCGGGAAGCAACTGGAACACCCAGGGAATTGGTACCAAACGCACCGGATCCTGTGGTAGTAGGTTCAGCACCCAACTTCACTTACACTTGGAGTGGATTAGAAAAAACCAACGCAGCAGGTCAACCCTATACCTTTACGGTAGAAGAAGAAGGTGTTGTGGATGGCAAGATTACGGTTGACGGCCGTGAATATGCTGTTACCCAAGATGAAAATAACATTACCAACACCTATGTGATTCCGACCGATGGTACAGCCACGGCGACCAAGACCTGGGTGAATGGCCCAACATCACGCCCGACGGTATGGTTCAAGTTGTATCGCAACATTGCTGGTGGTGATCCTGTTGAAGTACCTGGTGCTGAGATCAAGGAACTACTCAGTGGCACGACCTCGGTTGAATGGACTGGTCTTGCTAGGACCGACAACAACGGCAATGTTTACACCTTTAGTGTGAAGGAAGTGAACGCTTCTGGTGCCGACTTTACGCCTGCGAACTACGAAAAGACCGAGAGTGGACTGACGGTTACCAACACCTATAAACAACCACAGACTGAAGAAGACGTGGTTGGTACCAAGGTATGGGTCAATGGTCCTAAACCTGCGGTTGCATTTGAACT
>DHNY01000004.1:68453-68663 GCA_002409625.1 Anaerolineaceae bacterium UBA5404
CACAGTCAACTTTGGCAAACAACCCAAGACCGACATCAACGGTGTTGAATATGAATACTATGTTGTTGAACCCGTTACGCCAGACAACTACACCAAGGCAGAGAGTGGCTTAACTGTCACCAACACCTATACCCAACCACAAACACCTGAAGACGTGATCGGTACCAAGGTATGGGTGAATGGTCCCAAACCTGCGGTTGCATTTGAACT
>DHNY01000004.1:68878-69517 GCA_002409625.1 Anaerolineaceae bacterium UBA5404
CACAGTCAACTTTGGCAAACAACTGAAGACCGACATCAACGGTGTTGAATATGAATACTATGTGATTGAGCCCGTTACGCCAGACAACTACACCAAGGCAGAGAGTGGCTTAACTGTCACCAACACCTATGATGTTCCGATTGCTGATGACGTACCCGTATCGAAGTTGTGGGTGAATGAGACTGGCGAAGCTAATCCCGAGTCGGTGACCGCGCAACTGTTGAGAGACAATGTTGTTTACAAGACAGTGGAACTGAATGAAGGTAATGACTGGAAACACACCTGGACCGGACTTCCTGCGACTGATAATGACGGCAACGCCTACACCTACACGGTTGATGAAGTAGACGTACCTGGCTACACGAAGGCGATCGACCAGGCAACTGGTGTGATCACCAACACGAAAGTCAAAGCTGATGATGTACCCGTATCGAAGGAATGGGTGAATGAGACCGATGATCCCAATCCGACATCCGTGACCGCGCAACTGTTGAGAAACGGTGCCATTTACAAGACCGTTGAATTGAGTGCACCTACCTGGTCATACACCTGGAGTAACCTGCCAGAGTTTGATGCAGACGGCGTGGCCTATATCTACACCGTTGATGAAGTAGAAGTACCAGGCTACACGAAGGCGAT
>DHNY01000010.1 GCA_002409625.1 Anaerolineaceae bacterium UBA5404
TCACATGTATTGAACCCATTCAATACCTTGACGCATTTCAAGCCCTGTCCTATAATCTCTTATGATTAATACTATTAATCAGATAAATGCTCATGAACACCGAAAAGCTCCCGTTGCTTCACTTTTTGGCAGAAGCCTCTAAGAACGAAAAAGAAATCCCCAGCATTGCTGAGCTGAGTGGTATTTTAGGCGTTAGTATCGCCAATGTTCGCGAGCAGTTGGAGGTTGCCAGGCAATTAGGCTTTGTGGAAGTAAGGCCAAGAATTGGCATCCAAAAGAAGGCTTTCTCATTAGTTCCCTTAATAAATCTTGGCATGAACTACGGTATGCGTTGTGAGTCATCTTTGCTTGATGATTACATCAATTTACGTGCGCATCTGGAGCTTGCTTATTGGGATGAAGCTGCCAAAAACCTTAATAATGATCAATTGGATTACATGCAGTTTTTAGTAGAAGTTGCATTTCGAAAATTACAGCGAATACCGGCTATAATACCTGATGAAGAGCAGAGCGAATTCCATCTGAGCATTTTCAGACCCTTGGCTAACAAAGTATTGATTAATATCCTGGAAGCCTATTGGGAACTGGAAGATGCGAATGGCTTAAAGTTTTTTACAGATCTGGATGACATGTTAGCTGCTTGGAGCAAGCGCCAGGTCATTGTGGATGCATTACGAAACAAAGATGCAAAAAAAGGAAAATTAGCACTGGAAAGCTTGTTAGTTTCTCCAATCAAGCAAAAAAGTGTAGAGATTAAAAATAGATTCGAATGAAGGAGAGAAACACGAATGGCAGTGACTGAACTTCAATCAACAACTGACCTGACACCGATTGTCAATGATTTTTGTATGACGGTTTGTACGGTGAATGGCTCAGGAAGCGCGACGGCAAATAGCATTATTTACCGCGCGTTGTTCCAGATGGGTATTCCCGTTTCCGGAAAGAACATTTTCCCATCCAATATTATGGGTATGGCAACATGGTTTGTTATCCGTGTGAACGAAGAAGGCTTTACCGGCCGCGTTCCACATGATGACATCGTTGTTGCGATGAACCCAAGTACCTTACTCTACGAAACCTCGTTTTTGCCTGAGGGCGGCGTAATTTTTTACGCTGACCACATTATGATCCCAGAAGGCCATCGTGAGGACCTCATCTATTACCCCATGCCCATCAAAGAACTGATGAAAACCGTGGACGTGCCCCGCAATTTGGTGGCATACATGGAAAATATGCTTTACGTTGGCATCGTTTCTCAGGTTTTGGGTATTGAACTGGATGAGCTACGCAAGGCAGTTGGTCATCAATTTGCTGAGCGCGTGGCTATTGCAGAGTCAAACTTTGAGCTGATTAAGATTGGTTTTGACTGGGCTAAGGATAACGTCGAGAAAAGAGATCGTTTTGTTGTTGACCGACGACCCGTGAAGGGCAACCAGATTATGACCGATGGAAACACCGCGGCTGGTATTGGCTCGCTCTTTGGTGGTCTTCAATTCTGCTCTTGGTATCCCATTACACCAGCAACCAGCATGATTGAAGCTGCAATTGCTAAAGTAGATGACCTTCGCAAGGACCCCGTTACCGGCAAGACAACTTGTGTCATTTTGCAGGTTGAAGATGAATTAGCCGCTGCCGGTGCTGCTTTGGGTGCTGGCTGGGCAGGTTTACGCTCGATGACCTCAACTTCTGGCCCTGGCATTTGTTTGATGTCCGAAAACATCGGCTTGGCTTACTTTACCGAAACACCGATGGTTATTTGGAACGTACAGCGTGTTGGTCCTAGCACGGGTTTGCCCACGCGAACCGCTCAAGGCGACCTGGCATTCATGTACAACATTGGTCATGGTGATGTAAACCATATCATCCTCATTCCGGGCACTGTAAATGAATGCTTCGAGTTCGGTTGGAAGTCTCTTGACCTTGCCGAACGTTACCAAACCCCAATCTTTGTACTTAGTGACCTCGATTTGGGTATGAACACCTGGGTCACCGAAAAATTTGAGTATCCCCAGACACCCATTGATCGTGGCAAGTTGATTTGGGAAGAAGACCTGGAGAAATTTGAGGACTGGGGTCGCTATAAGGATATTGATGGCGACGGTATTCCTTACCGAACCGTGATGGGCAATATGAGCGAACGCGCGGCATACTTTACCCGCGGTACCGGTCATGATGAATACGGCAACTACAACGAAGACCCCAAAAACTGGTCCGACATGCTACACCGCATTGAGAAGAAACTTGCCGGTGCGATCGAAAAATTGCCTCAACCGATCGTCAAGAAAGGCAAGAACGCCAAAATCGGTATCATTGGCATGGGTTCCACCAACGATGCCATCCTGGAAACGCAAGCCAAGCTTGCCAAGCAGGGTCTTGAAACCGACTATATGCGCATTCGAGCATTGCCAAGCTGTTGTGCCGTGCGTGATTTCATCACCGAGCACGAACGAACATACGTTTTGGAGTTGAACCGGGATGGTCAACTTAAAGAAATATTGATGCTGGAATACTCAGATCTTTCTGAAAAACTCATCTCCATTACGGACATCGGTGGCTTACCGATGACTGCCGTTTGGGCTGTTGAAAATATCTTAGCTGCGGAGGAACAATATGCCTAGTACCATTGAAAAGAAAGTTGAACGCAACCTCATTGGTCTAACCCCTAGTGACTATTCGGGTAAAAAATCGACACTTTGCCCTGGATGTGGCCATAACGCTATTTCCAACGTCATCCAGGCAGCTGTTTTTGAGCTTGGACTGGCGCCAGAGCAGGTGGTTAAAATCAGTGGTATTGGTTGTTCCAGTAAAAGCCCTAACTATTTTTTGAACCGCTCGTTCGGTTTCAACGGCTTGCATGGTCGCATGCCCACATTGGTTACTGGCGCATGTTTTGCAGACTCTAAAATTGAAATCCTGGGTATTTCCGGCGACGGTGACTCGGCGAGCATTGGTTTGAGCCATTTCAAGCATATCATTCGCCGCAACGTTCCCATGCTCTACATCATCGAGAACAACGGTGTGTATGGTCTTACCAAGGGTCAATTCTCTGCAACCTCAGATCAGGGACTGGTTTTGAAACACCAGGGCGAAAACATTTTGCCACCGCTTGATTTGTGTATGGAAGCCTTGATTAGTGGCGCCGCTTTTGTGGCACGCGCTTTTTCTGGCGATGTGAAGCAGATGAAAGAAATCTTTAAAGCTGCTATCAGCCAGGAAGGTACTGCTGTGGTTGATGTTATTAGCCCCTGTGTGACCTTCAACAACCGCGCTGAAGCAATGCAATCCTATACCTGGGGTCGCGCGCATCAGACACCTTTGCAAGAAATCACTCACTTTGGCTCAAAGGAAGATATCGTTACAGACGATTTTGAACCTGGAAGCTTTAAGGAAGTTGAACTGCAGGATGGTACCTATCTCTTGCTGAGAAAACTTGATATGGACCATGATCCTTCAGATAAGGCAGCGGCTTTGGATATTTTGACTGAATCCTACAAGAAGAAATACTTCGCTACGGGTTTGATTTACTTCTCTGAAGTTCCACCAACCATCCAGGAACGTTATGACCTGCCAGATGAGCCACTCAATCGCATTGGAATCGAAAGGCTGAGACCAACCCCAGCGATGTTGGATAAAATTAACCACAATTTTGGGATCTAAAGTCTGAAAATTGACACGTATCAAAAAAGCTGGCGACATCGCCAGCTTTTTTTACTTCGCTTATTCTTGCTTTAAGTGCTTGATGGTATGCAAAAGGGCAAGGTTTGGTGAGGCGTGGGCACCAACCGGGAAGCTACCAACCATAATGACTTGCTTACCACCGGTTTTTGGCTTGACCTTGACCAATTTGTTTTCAATGTGTTCCAGCATTTCTTCAAGCGAATCAGAGCGATTGACCAGAAATGGTGTAACACCCCGACAAATCCCAAGCCAGTTATAAGTGCTCATACGAGGCGTAAAGGCAAAAATAGGTACGGTTGGTTTGGCTTTGCTCACCCAACGGGCAGAATTGCCACTAAAGGTGAACACGCAAATCGCAAAAACGTCCTGATCATCCGCCATGTTTCGCGCAGCAATGGAGGTAGTGACGGCATCGTCGTCGATGCTTGCGCCTTGGATTGAGGTTTTTTCGCCCCATTTATCAAGATGCTTTTCTGCTTCGAGGATGATTTCATTCATCATGCGCACACTATTTACCGGGTAAGCGCCAATGGCGGTTTCGCCACTGAGCATCAGCGCGTCTGTGCCATCGTAAATCGCATTGGCGCAATCGGCTGCTTCTGCGCGGGTTGGTCTGGAATGATTGATCATTGATTCGAGCATTTGCGTAGCGGTAATGACCATTTTGCCGCGGATGTTTGCTTCGCGGATGATTTGCTTTTGGATCGCGGGCACCTGCCAGGGAGGCACTTCAACGCCTAGGTCGCCGCGCGCCACCATAACGCCTTCGCAGACCTCAAAGATTTCATCCAGATTATCAATGGCTTCAGGGCGTTCGAGCTTTGCGATAATGGGTGGAATGCCCCTGTATTCACACATTTTCTTGAGCGTTTCGCGCACAAAAATGAGGTCGGCAGCGTTTTTTACAAAGGAAACTGCCAGAAGGTCAATCCCTCGTTTTAAACTGAACTCGAGGTCTGAAAGGTCTTTGTCGGTCAAAATGGGTATGGAAAGCTTTGAGCCGGGCAGGTTTACCCCTTTATGGGACCTTAAAAGTCCACCGATGATGACCTTGGCATAGATGGTCTCGCCATCAAGTTGGGTTACCTCGATTTCAAGGTTGCCATCGTCCATGAGAATGCGATTTCCGGGTTCGAGCGCCTCGTGCAGTTTGGGGACGTCAAAGGGGATAAAAGTTTGATCTTCAGCAAGCGTTTTGGGGTTCTTGCTTGAGCTAAGCGCGATTATTTGGCCTGCTAAAAGGTCTATCTGGTCATTTTCCAGCTTTCCGATGCGCAGTTTTGGACCTTGCAAATCCGCTAAGATTGAGATGGGCTTGTTGAGCTCATCGGATAAACGGCGGATTAAGGCGATGTTTTCTTCGTGTTGGTCTTGCGTGCCGTGAGAGAAGTTTAGCCTGGCAACATCCATGCCGGCTTCAATCATCTGCCTTAAGGTTGCTTCGTTAGAACTGGCGGGGCCAAGGGTTGCCACGATTTTAGCAAAACGGTCCATTATTGCCTCCGGTTATAAAGAAATGCGACCCGGTGATCGAGGTCGTTCCGGGTCGCGCAGAATACATTTTTTGCCTAATCCTTCATCAAGGTGTAAAGGATAGCTTTTTGGGCGTGCAGGCGATTGTGAGCTTGCGGGAAGAGCCAGCTGTGGGGTCCATCACAGACTTCGTCGGTGATTTCGATGCCACGATAAGCAGGCAGACAGTGCAGAACCATAACATCAGGATCAGCTTCTGAAACCAATTGTTCGTTAACCTGATAGGGAGGGAAGACAGCCTTGCGCTTGGCAGCTTCTTCTTCCTGACCCATGCTCACCCAGGTATCGGTGTAAATGACATTAGCGCCTTTAACTGCTTCGTGGGGATCATTGAAGAAAGAAAGTTTTGAACCGGTTTTTGCGGCGATTGCTTTACATTCGTCGATGTATTTGTCTTCCATATCGTAACCTTCTGGGTTGGCGATGATAAAGTTGGTGCCAAGGATGGCGGACATGCGCATGAGCGAAACGGATACGTTGTTGCCATCACCAACATAAGCTAAGTTTAAGCCATCAAAGGTACCGAATTTTTCCTTGATGGTCAAAAAGTCAGCCATTGCCTGACAAGGATGGCTGGCATCGCTTAGACCATTGATGACTGGAACGGATGCCCATTCAGCCAGACCAACAACGAGTTCGTGACCGAAAACGCGTGCCATGATGCCTTCAACCATGCCGGAAAGCACACGGGCAACATCAGCAACCGACTCACGTTGACCTAATCCGATTTCATTGGGAGACAGGTAGAGCGCATCGCCACCAAGATGGCGCATGGCAACCTCAAAGCTCACACGGGTGCGCAAAGAGGGTTTTTGGAAGATCATTGCCAGGTTTTTGCCCTTAAGAACGGGTTCGTTACCACCAGCAAAATGCTCTTTCTTTAATTCAGCAGCCAGATCCAGGAAAGCCAATAGCTCTTCAGCAGTGAAATCAGTGAGGTCCAGAAAATCCTTTTTCATTTTTACTCCTAAGTATTGTAATTTGATAATGCCACAAAAAAGGCCGGAACAAGGCTGGTAACTTTTGCTTCCGGTCAGTTTCTCTTGGTTATTCTATCAGACTTTAAGCCTTCACGGGCAACAATAAAGGTATAAACCTGGCTTAACATCCAAATGAGCACAATCAGGCACAGGATGCCCGTGATGACGCTAATCCAAATGATGATTGTTCGTTGTGTTTTGGGCAGGTTTTGTTGGTGTTGATCCAGTTTATCAAGAAAAGCGCTGATGGATAGTTTTGTTTCAGACATGTTGGATTTCATGTCGGTGATGTTGGTTGAAAGTTCAGTAAATTTGCTGTCAAAGGTTTCCAGGTTTGAGGTGGAAGTGCTCAAGCCTTTTTCCAGGGTCTCCAAGCTGTCTGGAATACTGCCAAAGGTCTCAGAAAGGTCAAGGAGACTGTCGTTGAGGGTTTTTTTGGGCGAATACTCAAACTTTAATAAAGGGATTCTTGAGAGAAACGATAAAGCATCATCGACGATTTTAGAACCTTGCGCGGCAGCAACAAGCGAATCGCGCCCATCCAATGCCAGTTTTGATAAATCGTTGCCGATGAAATTTTTCACCGTGTTGAGTATTGGTTCAACACCGGAAACATAAGATCGAACGGTTTCCAGAGAGGTGTTGAGGGTTTCAAAGCTTTTTGAAACGTTTTCAAGCCCATCATTCACGACGCTCAAAGTTGAGTGAATACGAGTTATGCCATCAGATGCTACCACAATGACTTTGCGTGTGGTATTGGCTAGGTTTACTGCCAGAAAAATGAGCAGGGCGATGAGGACGATGCCCAGCAATATGGAAAAACTGCTTTTGATGATGTCCAGGCGATATTTATTGTTTTTGACAAATTGGGTGAATTTATTGGGCATGGATACTCCCGATGAGAGGGTTGTTGACACTATTTAGGATCTCATCCTGCATTGTGCTCATTGTTTGATAGTTGGCTGAGGTGTCATGGTCATAGCCACAAAGATGCAAAATGCCATGCACCATGAGCATCTCAAGTTCGTTTTGCAAGGTGGACTTTGACTCCCGCGCTTGTTTTTGAGCCATCTGGAGCGAAATGATAATGTCTCCAAGGTAAAAGCAACCCGTTTCGGGGTCATAAAAGCCACTGGGGAATGAAAGCACGTCGGTGGCTTCGTCGACCTCGCGATAGTCGCGGTTGAAAGCACGGATGGCTTGATTGGTGGTAAATCGTAATGAGAAAGCGGGGTTTTGTTCTTCGGTGGCTTTGGATAGGGTGGTTTTGGCGATTTTTTCTAATCGCGGACGATCAATTTTTGACTCATAGCTAGGCGGGTAAATGAAATCAATCAATCTTTTCACCTTCTGTTAGGTTGATTTCCATCGTTTCCTCAGGTACGTATGATGCGGTTTCTTCAGCCAAACCAGACTCAGTTTCTTCTAGCACATCAACCTCGGTTGGTTCAAGATCCGAATTTTCCTGGGATTCCGGGGCAAGGGTTAATTGCTCTTCCATATCCTCTTGCTCTTCCATTTCCTCTTGCTTTTCCAATTCTTGAGGTGTTTCCTGAGCTTCTTCTTCATCCGTCTCTTGCTTATCCTCTGCAGAAGGTTTTTGGTCAGGATATTTGATGCGAGGGTGATAAGAGCGCTTGATGGTGTCAAAGAAGGATTTTTTGATGGTTTTTAGGTCATTTAGACTTAAATCCGTGTCATCAAGCTGACCAGACTCGGTGATGGTATGAATAACAGCATCGATGACAGAACGGATTTCCTCATCAGTGCGTGGGTTGGTAGCGCGGGCACGAGCTTCGGTGCCATCCGCCAGCATGAGTAAGGCTGTTTCGCGAGATTGAGGTGAGGGCCCAGGGTAGCGGAATCTGTCTTTATCAACCAGGCTTTCATCTCCGCCGGCTAATTCAAGCGCTTTAGAGTACTGATAGCGGGTGATGTTGTTGCCATGATGTTCCAGAATGAAGTCAATGATGCGACTTGGCAAGCGGTGTCGTTTGGCAAGGGCAACGCCATCCGTAATATGAGAAATGATGGTTTCTGCGGTTTGGTAAGGATCGCTTTCATCGTGGGAGTTGATACTGCCACGCACTTGATTTTCGATGAAGAAACTGGCATTAGCAGCTTTGCCGATATCATGGAACAAGGTGCCGGTTCTCACAAGCAAGCGGTTGGCGCCAATTGCATCCGCAGCTTGCTCGGCAAGGTTTGAAACTTGCAAACTGTGTTGGTAGGTACCGGGTGCATTGTTGAGTAACATCTGCAACAATGGATGGTCTGGTCTTGAAAGGTCCATGAGCTGCAGAGAGGTGGGCAAATCGAGAACCAAGGCAAAGATATGTTGTAACAAGAGCGCCAGGGTAGCAGTTGCCAGTCCGTTAAAAAGAGCAGCAGCCACAAGCGTGCCCAAGCCAAGCCAATCTGTGTATGAATCACCCAGACGGAAGATAATGACAATTGCCACAGCAAAAATGCTACTGGCAAAACCAGCGCCAAAAAATGCACCCAGACGCCTGGCATCGCCAAGCATGAGCATGGCAACCAAACCAGGAATAACGTAATAAATAAGCAGTTCCGTTTCGCGCCCATAACCAAAAACGGATAAGAAGGCGAGAATGAAACTTAAAAGTGCGCCTAATTCAAAATTGAAAATGATGCTTATGGTTAAGCCAAAAGCAGCCAGTGGGAAGAGGTATGGCCAAACCAGGTTGCCCATAATCAAAAAGCGCACAACGCCTAAGAACAGCAGGAAAAAGAAAGCCACAAGCCCCATTGCCAAAGGCTGGAGCATGGTCTTCGTGCCACGGTAGCGGAAAAAGATGAAAACAAGGAGTGCTGTGATGAAGACCACAACGCCGTTTTTGATGTAAGTGTTGGTTTGATCGGCAGGTGTGGTGAGCCCAAATATGGTTAAAGCTTCCATATCAGCTTCTACCAGGATTTCGCCGCGCCGAATAATGGCTTCGCCTGCAATAATTTGCCGGGTAATGGGTTGTACGCTTGCCATAGCCAAATCACGTGCTTTTTGGGTTTCTTCCAAGCTAAAAGGGCTGGTAGGGACAATCAGGTTTGAGACGATGGCGGTTGTGATTTGAGTTTGTTCCAGTTTGAAATTGAACTTGATGATGTTTGGCAAGTTTAGGCGGGCGCGTTCCACTTGGCTCTCTCGCAAACTTTCGCGAAGGACGGATTCAAGCACCCGCGAGGATTCCACACCAACTGCTTGCCAGTCATTCATATCCATGGCTAAAATTTTGGTGTAATCTTCAACGCTGAGATGCAGGTTTTGCATCGCCATGAGATCTTCGATTTTTTGCTCATGGTTAGAGAGCGGGTCATTTTTTACGGTGGTGATGTAGGTTAGGGCGGCGTCAAGGATAGTGAGCTGGTTGCGGGCAATATTCGGGTCTGAGGTCAGATAAATATCTTCTACTGCATTGGCGGCGTTTTGTTTGGCACGGTCTGTGAGTACTTTTGATTCGAAGTTGATGGAAAAAGGTGCCAGGATGTCTTCTGTTGCTGCCTCGCCGATATTGATTTGAACGCCACGATTTTGGAAATAGTCTGGTAAAACCATAAAAAAGAAGGCAATGATACTGCTTACCACCAAGATGATGATGAGCGCGATTGTCTTGGTATTTGAAGAAAGGTTATCCGCGTTCTTTATCTTTAACATCAGATTTCAGTCTTTTGTCATGGTTTGATCAGTCAAACTTCTTCCTTATTATACCCCTTAGATGGCTTGATTGCGTAGGAAAAGTTTAATCACCCAGCGTGATTTGGTCCTTAATGGTGTTGAAAATTGTTGTGCCAATGCCATTGACCTTTTGAATGTCCTCGAGGTTTAAGAAAAGCCCATGCTCCTCGCGGTATTGGATGATTGCCTGTGCTTTTGAGGCTCCTATACCAGGAAGTGTACACAAGGTGTCAAAATCAGCGCTGTTGATGTTAATTAATCCCGGGTTTTCAATGGTGATATACGGCTGTCCTCTTTGGGTATAGTCGTTGCCGGTGTTTTGCTCACCGACCTGGGGAATGTGGATGCGCTGTCCATCTGTGAGCACTTCAGAAAGATTGAGCAGGTTTGGGTCATAGCCATCAACCAGCCCTTCGGCTTTCTCAATGGCATCCGATAAGCGCGCTCCTTTGGGCAAACTTAGCATGCCCGGCGCGTTTACGGCACCGGTGAGGTGCACCCGGATTTCGGCAAGGGTGGCACTGGGTTGAGGTGTGAGGTTAGGTGTTTTGGTCACTAAAACGATGGGTGTTCCACGTTCTGGTAGAATAAACAAGAGAATTGCGCCTGCCAAGAGTAAGCCGATGAAAATACCCATCGTGATATGTTGCCAGGTTTTCATGCGTCTAACTCCGGTTGGGGTTCTTGTTCGGATGCAGTTCCGTTGGGATCTTCTTCCAGTTCCAATAAGCGCTTGAATGCTGCCAAGGATACTTCGAGCATGTCTTCTGAAGGTTCCCGCGTGGTCAGTTTTTGCAGAGCTAGGTTGGGCTTGATAATCCAACGTAAAAAGGCTGAACGGTCCATCATACCTGCAACCCAACGAATGTACTCGTAAGCGATGCCAGCCACCACAGGAAGCATGAGAACACGAGAGATTAAGCGCCAGTAAATGGGCATGGGTCCAAGCACAGAAAACACCAAAACGCTAATCACAGCCAGGGTGAGCATAAATGAGGTGCCACAACGTGGGTGTTGGGTGCTTTGGCGGGCGACTTCGGCCGGTACAAGTTCCGCGTTTTCTTCAAAGGCGTTTATGGTTTTGTGTTCGGCGCCATGATAGGCATAGACGCGTTTGATGTCTGGAATTTGACCAACCAGGAACATGTACGCTATCAAAATGAACAAACGCAGGATGCCTTCGATGATATTGCTCCACCAGGCACCCAGTGACCAGGCTTTATCCAGTAGTCCGGCGACAAAGGCAGGAAGCAGAAAGAAGACTGCTACCCCGATGAGCAAAGACAAAAAGCTGACAAAAGCCATGCTTTTGTTGTCAATTTGCTCATCATCGGTGCCAGACATGTTGGCAGACAGGCTAATCATGCGCGTGCCAAGGCTAAGCGAATCCCATAAGCCTAAAACACCACGCAAAAAAGGTACCCGCATCCATTTTGAACTGTAAATGCCAGGCAGTTTTTCTTCGTGGATTTGAATGTGTCCTTCGTGGTCACGCACAGCCATAGCCAAAAAGCGTTTACCACGCATCATAACGCCTTCAATAACAGCTTGCCCGCCATAAGCGGGCATTTTTAATTCTTTTTGACTATTTGCGCTCACTCAGCAAAACTCAAGAAAAAGCGGATGAGAGCCTGAACACCTTTGGTCCAGGTTGGCATGTGTTGACGTTCGTTTGGTGAGTGAATGGCATCATCCGGCAGACCAAAACCGGTGAGCATAGACTTGACGCCTAAAAGCTCTTGCATGTTGGTCGCCACTGGAATGGATCCGCCTTCCCGTTTGAGCGAAACCGGTTTGCCCCAGGTTTTGGTGAGGGCGTCTGCCAGATTTTTGGAGCCTGGCGCGTCATCTGCTAGGTAGGCAGGTCCAAGCGAGTGTTTAAAGATTTGGGCACGCACAGTGTTGGGAACCAGGCTGGCGATGTAGCTTTGTATAAGCTTATAAATCTCTTCAGGGTTTTGATCTGGCACCAGCCGGCAGGAAATCTTGGCTTTGGCAAAGGCTGGGATGATGGTTTTGGCACCTTCTTCGATGTATCCGGAGTAGAGACCGTTGACATCCAGTGTCGGGCGTGAGCCCTGGCGTTCGAGCATGGTAAAGCCTTCTTCACCGTAGAGTCTGGGCACGCCAGTGAGTTGCACGTAAGCATCTTCCTGAAGCCCTGCAGTGGCAATGCGCTCACGTTCTTCTGGGCTAAGGTGTCGAACTTTGTCATAGAACCCGGGAATGGCAACAGTGCCATCGGGGTTGTGCAATTTAGAGATGATGTCAGCAATCACATTTGCCGGGTTGGCGATGTTGCCGCCAAAAAGGCCGCTATGCAAATCCATTTTTGGTCCGTCAATGCGTAACTCGAAGTAGACCATACCACGCAGACCGTAAACAATGGTCGGCTGGCTGGCTGAAATCATGCCGGCATCAGGGTTGAGAATCATGTCGCATTGTAGGAGCTCGGTGTTGTTTTTCAGGAAGTCCTCAAGCGATGGAGAGCCAATTTCTTCTTCGCCTTCAATGATGAACTTAATGTTGATGGGCAATTCGTTGGTCTTTAGCACACTTTCGAGCGCGAAAATGGATGCCATTACCTGGCCTTTCATGTCCGATGCGCCACGGGCGTAGACGTAATCCTCCACCAATGTTGGTTCAAACGGCGCGGTACGCCACTCGTGTAAGGGGTCAGGTGGTTGCACGTCGTAGTGTCCGTAAACCAGTAAAGTTTTTGCGTTTGGTAGGGGAGATATTTTCTCAGCAAAAACAATGGGATGCACTTTTGTTGGGAATATTTCAACCCGATCTACGCCCAGCTTTTTAAAATAATCAGCCAGGAATTCTGCCGTGCGCACCATATCAGATTTGTGCGCAGGGTCAGTTGAAACGGATGGAATCCTTAGGATATTGAAATATTGTTCCAACAAGGCGTCTTGGTTTTCTTGAAAATAATTTATAGCAGTTTGGTCCTTGTCCATAATGTCCTCTTTTTCTTGTACTTAATTAACATACATTATATGCTAAACCGAGGTTTATCGTGTTAGGATTAACAGGAAATGTATTAGACAAAAAAACAAAAGACATTATGGCTCAAAAAGAGCTCATTATCGATTTAGACTTGAGGAAAAAATGACAAAAGAAAACCATCGACAAATCATCATTATCGGATCGGGTCCTGCAGGCTTTAGTGCCGCTATTTACGCTGCCCGGGCTAATTTAGCGCCATTACTCATATCTGGCATGAAACTGCATGGACAGCCCTCTAAAACAACCACCATCGAAAACTATCCGGGATTTCCGGAAGGGATTGAGGGCCCTGAATTAGGTCAGCTTTTTGAACAACAAGCCCGCGCTTTTGGCACCGAAGTGGTTTACGATTCGGTGAAAGAAATTGATCTGAGTAAAAAACCTTATACAGTGCATACTTACGGCACTGAATATACGGCTGATGTTTTGATTTTGACCATGGGCACGGAATACAACAAGCTGGGTGTTCCGGGCGAAAAAGAGTTAGAAGGACGCGGCATTTCAAATTGCGCCACCTGTGATGGCTACTTTTATCGTGGCAAGAATGTGCATGTGGTTGGCGGTGGCGATTCAGCCGTGGAAGAAGCTATTTTCCTGACCCGATTTGCGGATAGTGTAACCATTATCCATCGTCGGGATACTTTGCGCGCAGGAGCCATCCTTGAAGAACGCGCCAAAAAGAACCCAAAAATCAAGTTTATTTGGGACACTGTTGTGAAAGAAATTAAAGGCGAAAATGCGGTCGAATCGCTTGTTTTAGAGAATGTTAAGACAGGTGAAGTTGAAACTGTGCCGAGTGATGGCTTGTTTGTTTACATTGGACAAACCCCAATCACAGATATCGTCGGTCAACAAGTTGCCACGGATGATCAGGGTTACATCATTGTGAACAATAAAATGGAAACGAGCGTACCCCAGGTTTATGCTGCTGGTGATATTGCTGACCCGCTTTATCGACAAGTTGTAACCGCAGCGGGCATGGGTGCCGCTGCGGCTATTTCTGCTACGCATTGCATTGAAGCTTTTATGTGTGACGTGGCTTAGAACAGCCTGTCGGCATCAGTTTAAGGCTGAGTGCCGGCACTACTCCAAATAAATACCCTTGGATCGCTTTGTACACCGGCCTCTTCGTAAATCGGATTGGCCGGATCGTTATTAATGCGCCTTGCAACCGAGACTGTCCATTGAATGATGTGCGGTGTTGCGTCTGCTGGCCTAAAGCTGGAGGGCAAGATGAACTTGGTGTCAGCTACGTATTCCACCAGGCTTCGTTCATCGGTTGAAGTGAGGTCTTTGACCACAACCCGATAAAGCTCGTTGGGATAGAGGTCCGCCACAGATGCCCATTGCAAGGTGAGTCCTTCTTCGCCAGGTGGGAAATAGGCACCTGATCTGGGTAGGAGCAAGTTTGGACCAGGGTAAGGTGGCACAGGTGTAGCGGTTGGGGTTGGTCCAGGGGTAGGCAGGCGGTAGCACAGCGGGATTTCAAGCGCTTGTCCAACGCGGACGATATCGTTACTCATGCCGTTGTGTTCCATGATATCTCTCATGGTGACGGAATAATTTGCGGCAAGTGAACTCAATGTGTCTGATGCACTTACAGTAATGGGCATCACATTGGTGCAACGCTCTTCTTCTGGTAGTAATTCAGGTGTGGCGCTGGGAACAGGCGATGGCGTATAGGTTGGCAAGGGCACCATCAGCACTTGGCCTTCAGAAACGGTACAATTTGCGTCCAGTTTGTTTTCCAGAATGATGGCTTGAACAGAGGTGTTGTATTGCAGAGCAACGTGCAAACATTGCTGACCCGGGCCTACGACGTGCGAGACAGGTGGTAATGGCGTCCAGGTTGGCTCTGGTGTGTTGGTAAGCGTTGGTGTAGCGGTGAGGGTAATCGTTGCCGTTGGGGTTTGTGATTCTTTCACTGCTTGGTCATTCTCAGCAGAGGCTGACAGTTTTGAGGTAACGAGCAGGGCAACAATTGTAGCTACTAAGGCAAGAAACACGAGCGTTAGCACGATCATTCCTGGGAGTCTTAAATGAATTTCTGGTAAGCCACTCGAGTCGAGACTACGGTTTTTAGCATTTGAGCTGACTGCGTTCAATTGTGTGCCACATACCAAACAACGTGATGCGTTTTCGCTAACACGCGTGCCACACACTGGGCAAATATTACTCTTTTTTAATGATGGTTCATCAAGGCTTTTCTTGTTCATATTCTTTCCACATACAGTTTTGGGCTAACAAATAAGGGAACGGGCAGGTAAAATGATAGATATGACCGCAGTTTATGTGCACATTCCTTTTTGTAAGCGACGTTGTACTTATTGTGATTTTATCACGTATGCCAATTTAGACGCTATGCTACCAGAATACCTGGAGGCATTGCAAGATGAAATATTGTTGGCAAGTTTTGATGTTGCTGAAGCGAAAACGATTTATATCGGTGGTGGCACGCCTTCTTTGATGAATAAGAAGCAAATTGCTGGTATTTTGGATTGTATCAGGCAACGTTTTGGCATTAGTGAAGATGCTGAAATTACCATTGAAGCTAATCCTGGCACGGTGCACGCTGATTTTTATAAGCACATTCGGGATCTGGGCATTAACCGCCTGAGTTTGGGTGTGCAGTCTTTTGATGACCGGGATTTGAAAGTTTTAGGGCGTATCCATACCAGTGACGAAGCATTGGCAAGCTTTGAACAGGCGAGAAAAGCAGGTTTTGACAATATCAGTATTGACTTAATCTTTGGATTGCCTGAACAGACATTAGCTGGTTGGCGAAAAAACCTGGCACAAGTTGAAAGGCTAATGCCGGAACATTTGTCCATCTATTCGCTGATATTAGAGCCAGGCACGCTTTTGAATCGCTGGGTAGAACGGGGCTTGGTCGCTTTACCGGATGATGATTTGGTTGCCGACATGTTTGAGGAAACCTTAACGTTTTTGTCCAGGCTTGGCTATGTATATTATGAAATATCCAGCTGGGCATTAGGTGAAAGTAAGGAAAGCCGACACAACAAAGTGTATTGGCGGGCAAATGAGTACCTGGGATTTGGGGCAGGCGCTGTGGGACGTGTGGGTGACAGACGCTGGCGGAACATGGCAAATGTAAAGGAGTACATTTTAAAATTAAGGCAAGTTGCGCGTAGCATTAAGGTCGAAAACGCTTTGGGCTTACTGAGCAATGGGGGCTTTGTGCAAAAAACTGACGCCGATTTGGGCAGTGCAGTAGCAGAAGTAGAAAACCTGAGTGTTCAGGAACAAATGCGCGAGATGATGATGCTCGGTTTGCGGATGACTGAGGAAGGACTTTCTGAACCAGCTTTTTACCGTCGTTTTGGACGCTTGCCAGACGCCATTTTTGGTGTTGAGATTGAAGATCTTCTTAAAAAAGGTTTAGTAGCTTGGCATCCTTTCGAAGATGGCAGGCATTTGGTGATGACTCCAAAGGCATATTTGTTAGGGAATCTGGTTTTTAGAGCCTTTGTTTAGCCTTAATAAAAAAGAAAGAGAAAGCTTTTACTTTTTCTCTTTCTTTTCTGTTATTTGTTTTTGATGGCTAATATTTTGAATAATTGCTACTTACGATAAGAGCCACCTGTGCATAGTCATGTTGCTTAATCGAGTTCACTGGGAATGATATCGGCAACCGAATTGAATACGTAGTTTGGACCGTAGGAATACTTTTCAATATCCTCTTTAGAGGTGACGCCCGAGAGGACGAGAATGGTCTCTAAGCCCGAAGAAATGCCGGAGAGGATGTCTGTGTCCATGCGGTCACCGATCATGATCGATTCCTCTGAATGCGCGTCCATGTGATTAAGCGCCGATCGCATCATCAAAGGATTGGGTTTGCCGATGAACAATGGCGCTTTTCCGGTTGCTTTTTCGATGAGAGCAGCCATAGACCCAGTAGCGGGAACGATGCCCGATTCAGTCGGTCCGGTTGCATCAGGATTGGTGGCAATAAAGCGCGCGCCACCCATAATCAGGCGGATTGCTTTAGTCACTTCTTCGAAGCTATAGGTGTTGGTTTCTCCCAGGACAACATAATCGGGTTCAACAGATGTTTGCACGTAACCGATTGCGTGAATAGCTTCGGTCAGTCCTGTTTCGCCGATAACAAAAGCTTTGCCATAGGGGCGTTGTCGGTGCAAGAATGCGGCAGTGGCCATCGCGCTGGTGTAAATGCGGTCCTCTGTGATGTTAAGACCCGTCATTTGAAAACGGTGCGAAAGGTCACGCGTGGTATACAATGGGTTATTGGTGAGGATGAGGAATTTGCGCTTTTCTTCAATTAGCGTTTGAATAAATTCCGCGGCACCGGGCAAAGGCATAGAGCCATGCACGAGCACGCCATCCATATCTATTAAATAACTTTTCTTTCTATTTTTCATAATACCTCAATCATAATGGCAATGTGAATGCCATCAAATAAGCTTGTGTAAAGTGTCTGTAAAAAACAGAGCACTGTTGATTCTACCAACAGTGCTCTGAATTTACGAACCAGGTAAATCTTACTTCTTGGTCAGAATAATGCGCGCGTCCACAACGGCAACGCCCTTGCCATCTTCATAAACGATACAGGGGTTGGCGTCGGATTCAGCGATTTCGTCTTTCAAGTCGTAGATCATGTAAGAGTAGTGAGCCAAAACGCTGGCAAGTTTTGCCATATCGCGGGGAGCTTCACCACGGGCACCGCGCAGAATTTGGGCGCTCTTAATTTCGTTTTGCATTGCCATGGCTTCGTTTTCGTCGATGGGTGCAACGCGGAAAGTAACGTCTTTGAGGACTTCCACGAAGATACCGCCCAAACCGAACATAACGGTGGGACCAAAGGTGGCATCGTTGACGGAACCAACGATAACCTCGGTTGACCATGGTGCCATTTCTTGCACTGCCATACCGTCGATTTCAGCGTCGGCTTTGTATTTGAGTGAGTTTTCCATGATGACTTTCCATGCTTCGCGGACGTCATCGTCGGATTTGATGTTCACCTTAACTGCGCCGGCATCGGATTTGTGGAGGATGTCGGGGGATACGATCTTCATAACCACAGGATAGCCGATTTCGTTGGCAATCTTGACAGCTTCATCTTCGGTCTTGGCTAACTCGGTGGGAGTAGCGGGCAGACCGTAAGCCTGGAAGACGTGCTTGGCTTCAACTTCGGTGAGGGCGTCACGACCCTTGGCACGGGCACCGGCGATAATTTCGCGGGCGCGTTCGGGGTTGATGTCGGTTGGGTGATAAGGCTCGGTGTGAGCAGTTTCACGCATTTTGGCTTCGTTGCGCAGTCTGGAGAGAGCTTTGACAGCGATATCGGGTGCATCGTAGGTGGGGATGCCTTGTTCGATGAGCCATGCGGCTGCGGATTCACAGCGCTCGCCACCGACAAAGGAAACGGTGACTGGTTTGCCGGTTACGCCAGAGTCCACAATGGCTTTGTGGATGGCTTCGGCGATTTCCTGAGGATTGGTGACTGCGGTTTCGCAATAGAGCACAGCCATACCGTCGACCCAGTCGTGAGCATAGGAGTATTTCACGCCTTCGTAATAGCCTTTGAGTCCAGCACCACCGGTGATGTCAACGGGGTTCTTTGCAGAGCCAAATTCGGGCATGTGTTTCTTGAGTTCAGCCTGGACCTCGGGTGGAGCGAATTTGAGGGGCAAACCGTATTTTTCAGCGGCATCTGTTGCTAAAACGCCAACGCCACCACCATTGGTGAGGATGAGCAAATTGTCGCCCTTCATTTCAGGTTGAAGTGAAAGCGCGAGGGTTTGGTCAAAGAGGTCGTTGAGGTCATCAGCCTGGGTGACACCAGATTGTTTGAAAGCGGCTTCGTAAACTTTTGCGGAGCCAGCCAAAGAACCGGTGTGTGATGCGGCAGCTGCTGCGCCGTGGGCGGATGTGCCGGATTTGAGGGCGATGATCGGTTTGGGGCAATTGCGGGCAGCTTCCATGAAGCGCGCGCCGTCTTTGATGCCTTCGATGTACAGGGTGATACAGTTGCTGTGATCGTCTTCAGCAAGGTAGTTCACCAGGTCTGCAAAATCGAGGTCCGATTGGTTACCGATGGAGAGCATCTTGTCGAAACCAACGCGGCGGGTGTAGGTGGCTGCAATCATAGCGATGAGCAGCGCGCCACTTTGAGAAATAAGTCCTGCCTGACCGGCCATGGGCAATGAAGAAGCAAATGAGGCGTTCATCTTGCCACTGTTTGAAAGCACACCAATGATGTTTGGACCAATGATGCGCATGCCGAAATCGCGTGCGGTTTTCACAATTTGTGCTTCAAGTTCATTTTCGCCGACTTCGGAGAAGCCAGAAGTGATGATACTGATACCCTTGACACCTTTTTCGCCACATTCCTGGGTTACACTGTGCACAAATTTTGCGGGCACGGTGATGATGGCGGCATCGATGACGTAAGGGACGTCTTTAACTGAACCGTAGCATTTTTTGCCAAGAATTTCAGTTGCTTTTGGGTTGATGGGGTAGATAGCCCCTTCATAGCCACCTTCGATTAGGTTTGCGACGACTTTATAGCCGATTTTTTCTGGGTCAGCTGAAGCGCCTACGATAGCGATGCTTTTGGGTTCAAGAACTGCATTGATAATTGGATCCACATTTTCCTCCGGTTTGTTTTGTTTATTTACCAATTGATTATTATACCACTGAATTAGGGGAAGTCCTAATGAAAAAAGGCGATTCTTTGCACTTTTATGAGGAAAAAATTGGGTTAAAGGAGAAATACGCCTAACTGGCGAATGCGGGCAGACATTTCCAGTTGGGCGTACTAATCCTAAGGAGCTTTTGACAGTTTAGATCATTGAGGAGAGGAACAAAACAATCACGCCGAGAACAGTATTTGTCAGGAGGATCGCATAGGACGCTTTTTGAAGTTTTGCACTCTTTTCCGTTTGCAGCTTTTTATTGACCATCAAACGGGCTATTGCCAAAACTATCATAACTAATGTCAAGATATGTTTGATCGAAAGCGCGTTCATGTAGGGCGTGCCAAAATGTACAAAACCTGTGAACTGTTGCGACGACCGCCCTAGTAGCATGCCTGTAATGGCTAAACCAACAATGCTGATGATAGCAAGTGGACGTAGCCGGTTTTGAATAGATTCGATGACTGGCCAGGGTTGCTCCAGCTTTTTGCGTATGCCCGGAATGACGGTTAAGACCATGCTTAGCAAGCCACCAATCCATAGTGCAGTAAACAGATTATGCAGAAATCGCATGATTATGGGAAGTACTTGAGGTTGCATATTTATCTCCTATTGTTTGGGTAATGCTTTATCAAGAAGTGTGGTTAAGCTTTCTTTTTCTTCTTGAGTCAGATTTTCTAATAGTCTCTCAATTCGTTTTGTGCGAAAATCGATAATTTCCTCACTTATTTTTTGACCTTTTGGGGTCAAAGCGAGTTGCCATGCACGCCCATCCAGTAGATGCATGGTTCTTGTTAGCAAACCTTTATCCTCTAATGTGCTGATCATTGTGCTGATGCTGGCCGGTTTGAAACCAAAAACATCGGCTAAATCGCTTTGTTTACATCCGGGATTTTTGTGTAAAAAGTCAAGATAGCCTAGCTGTGCAGGGCTAATTCCATGCGTCTCCAAAGGGGCTAAAGCGTCATCCATTTGATGGATACGGATCAGAAAGTCTTGAAAGCGTTGATTGAGTTGTGAGTCCATATAGTTAGTTTGCCTAAGCAAATAGTATACATGCTTAATTTTTATATTCAAGGTCATTTACAAGCTATCTTCTTTAAGCAAAAAAAAATGAAAAGTTCATCAAATTAGAATCCCTTTAAGGTGTGTGGGAGCTTTGTGCCTGTATAATTGAGCTAAAGGAGTTAGCATGAAAGAAAAAGTTTTAGGCTACATTGGATTGGGCACAATGGGAGCGCCGATGGCAGGGCATTTGTTGGCTGCTGGATTCCCGCTTGTGGTCTGGAATAGGACGCCCTCAAAAGCTGAGGCCTTAATTGCAAAGGGTGCAAAATGGGCGGCATCGCCGGCAGGCTTAGCGAAGCTTTGTGATGTGGTTTTTGTCAATGTTTCGGACTCCCCGGATGTGCTTGAGGTCATTTTTAGCGAAAACGGTGTGGCTGATGGCGCGCATGAAGGCATGATTGTTGTTGATCATTCTACCATTGCGCCAGCTGTCAGTCGACAAGTTTATGAGGGCTTGGCTCCAAAAGGTGTGCGCTGTTTGGACGCGCCGGTGAGTGGTGGCGATATTGGCGCGCGTAATGCGACATTAACGATTATGGTAGGTGGTGATGCTGATGCCCTTGAAGAAGTGCGACCATACTTTGAAGTTCTGGGCTCAAAAATTACTCATGTGGGTGGACCCGGGGCAGGGCAAATTGCAAAGGCAGCGAACCAAATTATGGTGGCAGCCCAGATGGTTGCTGAAGCTGAATTAATGGTGTTTGCCCAAAAAGCCGGCGCTGACCCTGAAAAAGTGATCGAAGCCATCAATGCAGGCGCCGCGCAATGCTGGACTTTGGATGTGAAAGCGCCGAAGTTACTCAAAGGCGATCGAAATCCAGGGTTTAAGGCAGCATTACAAGCCAAGGACATGAACATCATCATGGAAACAGCCTATGCTTACCAAATGAACATGCCGGCAGCCGCATTACATACCCAGTTGTACAATGGTTTGGTCGCTATGGGAGATGGCGAGCTGGATAATTCGGCGGTTATTCATATGTTGGAAGTGATGAACGATGTTCATCTTCAAACAAAAAAGGATGATATAGCCGAGGCTTAGCAGGCTTGCAATTGCATAATGCACTAAAAAAATCTATAATTGGCAAGATTTGATTATCGGAGGTAAGCATGAATTTTGAATTAATAAAACCCCTTTTGAAAGAAGATGCAAAAGGCAAGATTGTTATGTTGGTGATGGATGGTTTGGGTGGTTTACCCTTAACACCTGATGGAAAAACTGAGCTTGAGACCGCTAAAACCCCTCATATGGATCAATTGGCAAAGGAAGCCGAGCTTGGCTTGCATCATTCAGTGCCCTTTGGCATTACACCAGGAAGCGGACAAGCCCATCTGGGTCTGTTTGGCTACGATCCGATTAAATACGAGATTGGTCGGGGTGTACTTTCGGCTTTGGGTATTGATTTTGACTTGGGTCCCAATGATGTGGCAGCCCGGGGAAACTTTTGCACGGTTGATGAAAACGGTGTGATTACAGACCGCCGCGCGGGACGCATCCCAACCGAAGAAGGCCAGCGGCTGTGTAATTTACTAAAAGAAAAGATTAATTTGCCGGGCGTTGAACTCTTCCTTGAGCCTGAAAAAGAATATCGCTTTGTGTTCGTGCTTCGTGGCGAAGGTTTGGATGGACATGTTAGCGATACTGACCCGCAAGCGGTTGGTAAAAAGGCACATGTGCCTGAGGCACTTAAGCCTGATGCTGAAAAGACGGCTGAATTGGTGCGTGAATTTGTGCGTCAAGGCAATGAAATCCTCAAAAGTGAACATCCTGCCAATAGTTTTGTTTTGCGTGGTTTTGCAGGCATGCCAAAATGGCCAAAGTTCAACGATGTGTGGGGGCTTAATTCGGTTGCCATTGCCATGTATCCCATGTATCGTGGTGTGGCGAAGGTGGTGGGCATGACCGTTTTGCATCCAGCCGAGTCGATGAGCCAGGAAATTGATATGCTTGAGGAATATTGGGACAAGCATGATTTCTTCTTTGTGCACATCAAGAAGACCGACAGCTTTGGCGAAGATGGTAATTTTGATGGCAAAGTGGGCATTATCGAAGAAGTTGACGCGCTCATCCCACGCATTATGGCACTCGATCCGGATGTGTTGATTATCACCGGTGACCATTCTACGCCCTCAAAGCTCAAAGCCCACTCGTGGCATCCCATTCCGACCATGCTCTGGTCCAAAAATGCAAGACCGGATAGGGTTGAGTCCTTTGGCGAAAGAGAATGCCTTAAAGGCAGTTTGGGAAGTCGGTTTGATGCCAACGATCTTTTGCCTCTCGCACTTTCTCACGCTCTACGCCTGGAAAAGTTTGGGGCATAAAGCTATAAACAGAAACCAAAAAAGCGCTTAGGAAAACTGAGCGCTTTTTGTTTTAAGAGGGTATCCTTCTCAATCATGCTACAATTTAATCAGAGGAAAGCGTTATGAAGAACAAGCATCACCAACGCGCATTGTTATGGACAGCTTTAGATGAAAAAAAGCTTAGGTGCGAGCTTTGTGCCCATTATTGTGTTATTGCCGATGGAAAAAAAGGTCTTTGCAAAGAAAGGCAAAATGATGATGGTGTTTTGTTTAGCTTGAATTATGGAAGGTTGATAGCGGCAAACATCGACCCGATTGAAAAGAAGCCCCTTTATCACTTTTTACCGGGTTCCAAAAGCTTTTCGATAGCCTCACCGGGTTGTAATTTGCGTTGTGCCTGGTGCCAAAATTGGGATATTTCGCAAGCCAACGAGCGTAATGACCCCAGCCGTCTCGAATTTATTTCAGCTGATCGACTTTTTACATCCATTCTGCGTTCGAAAGCCAAAAGCATTGCCTATACCTATACAGAACCTACGGTGTTTTTTGAATACACGCTCGAAGTGTCCAGGATGGCACATGAATCGGGCATTAAAAATGTCTATGTCTCAAATGGCTACATGTCTTCCCAGATGCTGGACCTATACTTGCCATATCTGGACGCGGCAAATATCGACATCAAAGCTTTTGACAATTCGGTTTATCGAAAATACACAGGAGCAGGTTTGCAAGTGGTCTTAGATAATTGCAAACGCCTTAAAAATGCCGGCGTTTGGCTTGAAATTACAACCCTATTGGTGCCAGGTGTGAATGATGATGAGGCGCAAGTACGCGGTTTGGCTGAATTTATTGCATCAGAACTTGGTGTGGAAACGCCTTGGCATTTAAGCCGTTTCTTTCCTCAAAGGCAATTTGACCAAATTGAAGCTACTGCAATTGAAAGCATTCACCAGGCGATGGAGATTGGCAAATCAGCTGGCTTGAAATACATCTATGCGGGCAATATGTCTGGAAGCGCGGATACCCACTGCCCAAATTGTGATACCACGCTTATCATAAGAGATCGAATACTCTTGCAAGAAAACCGCATCCAAAATGGCGCCTGTCCGAGTTGTGGACAAAAAATCGCCGGCATTTGGTAAGCCGGCGATTTAATCAGTTGATGTGATAAGAGTTTAGCTTTTAGTTAAGCTTTGCAAACTCACCTTCCCATACCATTTCGTTAACCGTGAGCATATAGGGTTGGAACCATGCATCCGCTTCAAAGAAGGGTACGTGTTTGCGTAATAGGTCATAAGCTTTTGCTGTTCCATCGCCCATGATGGCGTTGGGAAGATCTTGCAATCTGAATTCTACCGCCTGGCATGCGCTCATCAATTCAATGCCAACGATCATAGACACGTTCTGAAGCACCTGCCGGCAATGAACAGCGGCAGTGGCACCCATTGAAACATGGTCTTCGATATTGCCTGAACTTGGAATACTATCCAGGCTGCTTGGATGTGCCAGGGACTTGTTTTCAGAGGCTAAAGCCGCGGCGGTGTATTGCAAGAGCATAAAGCCAGAATTGACACCACCTTTAGCGATGAGGAAGTCTGGATAGGTGTTGGATTCAGGCTTGCTATCCACCAATTTGGCAATGCGGCGCTCAGACATGTTGCCCAGGTCGGCAAAGGCGATTGCCAGGTAGTCCAAAGCCAGTGCCAAAGGCTCGCCATGGAAGTTACCACCCGAAACGATAAAGGGTTTATCGTTTTCATCCCAGAATAAGAGGGGATTATCGGTTACCGAGTTGAGCTCGGTTTCTATGATGCCACGCACAAAGGCTAAAGTATGAGCAACCGCGCCATGTACCTGGGGAACGCAACGTAGTGTGTATGCATCCTGGATATTGGTGGGGTCGTCTGGTCGGGTGAGGTCGCTGTTTTCAAGCAATTCTCGCATTTCTGCAGCTGTTTCAGCTTGGCCAAATTGAGGTCGAATGGCGTGAATTTGATGTGTATAGGCACGGATTGTGCCGTTTTGTGCTTCCAGCGTGATTGCTGCTGCGATATTTGCGGTGCGCATCACATTTTCTGCGTGGTGAATCATGAGGGTGCCAATGGCGGTCATCAGGGTTGTGCCATTGGTGAGTGCCAAGCCTTCTTTGGCTGCCAATCTAACCGGTTCGAGCCCAAGTTCCTCAAAAACCTCCAAAGATGGACGTAGCTCACCCTCATAAATAACATAACCCTGACCAATCAGAGGCAAGGACATATGAGCAAGAGGAGCCAAATCGCCACTTGCGCCTAAAGAGCCTTTTTCAGGAATCAAAGGCAGGATGTTATGATTAAGCATGGCTAACAAAAGTTCGAGTACTTGAAGTCTGATGCCGCTATGTCCTTTGGCAAGGGTGTTTGCGCGGATGAGCATCATCGCCCGGGTGGTGGCTTCGTCTAAAGCATCACCAACACCAACCGCATGGCTAAGAATGATGTTTTCCTGGAGCTGTTCCACATCTTCAAGCGGGATGAGGCGGTCTTTAAATGCACCAAAACCGGTGGTAATGCCATAAGCGATTTGTCCGGTTTCGATGAAATTGGCAACAACTTCAGAAGCCTTGTTGATTCTTTCAACAGCTTCATGGCTCAAAAGCACTTGGGTGGCGGGATCATGGGCAACTTCAATTACTGAAGCAATGGTAAGTGATTGACCGTCAATAGTTATTTGTTTCAAGGCTCTCTCCTTCTGCTCAACTTTATTCGTGGGTAATTTCGATCGTATGCAAGCTTACGGCAGGCGAGCCACGTAGGTTGGGGTCACGCGCGGGGATTGAAAGCAGCACATCCAAACCTTCAACAACCTCACCAAACACGCTGTGTTTGTTATCCAGCCATGGTGTGGGTACGTGGGTCAGGAAGAATTGCGAACCGTTTGTGTTTGGTCCCGCATTCGCCATGGAGAGGATGCCGGGTTTGTTGTGGCGCAGGCTGCTGTCAAATTCATCCTGGAATTTGTAGCCAGGTCCGCCCATGCCTGTGCCGGTGGGATCGCCACCTTGTGCCATAAAGTCATTGATTACACGGTGAAAAATCGTGTTGTCGTAAAAGCCTTCATTCGCCAAAAAGACGAGATTGTTGACGGTATTAGGCACTTTGCTTGCAAAAAGTTCAACTTTGATGTCACCAAGATCGGTTTTAAAAGTTGCGAAATATTTCTTTGTTAGATCCAATGAAAATTCTGGTGGTTTATTCCATTGCTTTTGAGTCATATTGGCCTCCAATTGTCGTTTGCATTATTATAACCATTTTAGCCTTTTTATACATGCCTTGTTCTGCCAGCATCCAGGAAAGCGTGAAAAAAGGTGTGTGAACCGTTGCTGTTACAAGCATTTACTCTTCGCTATACTCTTATGTAAAAGAATTGTATAATTACCTTATGCAAACCAAACGAAAAATCAATGCTTTGCCACTTATCGTCTACCTTTTGTTCTTCTTTCTTACTTTAGGCGTGTTGACTTATCACGCCAGTATGGGGATGCATATTCCAGCTTTTTGGGGAAGAGGTTATGACACAATCTCGCTTAACACTTCCATGATTAATGGCGTGGAAATTACATCTTTTAAATGTCCTAAGTTTATGGATGAAAAAGAAGGTGGACTTATTTCAGTATCGATTAAAAATAAAGATTATCGCAAGCAAACTGCAGGTGCCATCTTGATTGTCAGTAAAGCTGGTGTTCCATACAATCAATTTAAAACCGCAGAACGAACCCGATTGGAGACGGGTGAGGAGCAAAGCTTTAGCTGGAAGATAGACAGTTCAAACCTTGTGGATAAGCGTGTTTCTGTGCGACTGTCCGTTGCAATGAGCCCGGACCATCCTTCTCATTCCGCCAGAGGATGTGTTGTCTTGCCATGGAGAGGTCCATTTTCGGCTAAGTTTATGAACACCTGGGCCTATCCTTTGTTTGTGTTACTTTTCATTCTGTCTGCGATTTGGTGTTACTTCAAATCAAACTTGAATTGGGAAAACAAGAAACGTTTCTTCTTTTTCTTATTCGCCAACGTGATCGTATTGGTGATGTTTTTCTTCCTTATGCTCAGATTGTATTTGGTTGCGTTGGTTGCTTTGCCTTTCCTGTTTATTGGCTTGGTGGCAACCATACAAACCAGCCCATACATTCCAGTGGATGAATATCGCAATTATTTAGACTCATAAAGTCGATTACAGTAAAAAAAGCTCCCATAGAGGAGCTTTTTTTGTGTGAGTAAGCGTGACCTTAATCCCAGTCGGCTTCAAGCATTTTCTTGACTGACATTAAGAAGTTATCCGCGGCTTCGCCATCTATGCCACGATGGTCAAACACAAAGCTCAGATACACCATCGGTCGGATGGCTATTGAGTCGTTGCCTTGCTCGTCGGTGATGACAATGGCGCGTTTTTGCATGGTGCCTGTGCCCAATATGCCAAGTTGAGGTTGATTGATGACAGGATAGGCGAATAAGGAACCACCTGTTCCATGATTTGTGATGGTAAAGGTTGCGTCGCGCACTTCATCAGGTTTAAGCTGTTTGGTGCGGGCTCTGGCACTCAAATCGTTAATTGCCTGAGCGATGCCTTGCAAAGAGAGGTTTTGCGTTTGAGGGATGACAGGAACGATCAAGCCATCATCACCACGCGCCACCGCCATGCCGATATTGATATCGTTGAATTGCCAAATGCCCTCATCGGTCCAGGTTGCGTTGATGTTTGGATGGCGTTTTAGTGCTTCAGTGATGGCTTTGACGAAATAAGCGGTAAGGGTGAGATTCACACCAGCTTGTTCCATGATGGCTTTGTTGCGTTTGCGGTGCGCTAAGACCTTGCTCATATCTGCTTCCATTACCGTTAATACATGTGGCGAGGTTTGCTTTGACATCACCATATGGTTCGCGATGGACTTTCGAACAGAGCTGTGGGGAATGAGTTTGCCGGCTGCACTTGGCTTTTGGGCAGGTGGTGTAGCTGTGGCAGGTGTTGGACTTGCCGGCATTGCAGCAGGTACAGCTTGTGGTTCTTTCTTAGCCTGTGGCTTAGCCAAATAAGCTTCAACGTCGGCCTTTGTAACCTTGCCACCTTTGCCGGTACCGGGGATGTCTTGGATGTTCAAGTTGTGTTCAGCCAATAGTTTGCGAACAAGCGGCGAAACTGGTGCATCCGACACTGGGCTTGGCTCGGGTGCTTTTTCTTGCTGAGTTGTGTCCTGGATGGGTGCTTCCGCTGCTTTTGTTTCTTTTACTTCTGCGGGAGCAGCCACAGTTTCAACTTTTGCAGGTTCTGCTTCGGGTTTAGCGTCAAGGCTCTCGCCAGGCTCGCCAATGACACCCATGCTCTCACCGACTTTTACAATTTCACCGGCAGGAACGTCGATGCGCAAAAGGGTGCCTGCAATGGGTGCAGGAAATTCAGTTACAACTTTATCTGTCTCGAGTTCAACGATAGATTCCATCTCTTCAACAGTATCACCGACTTGTTTTAGCCAGGTGATAATGGTCATTTCTTCTACGCCTTCACCAAGAAGGGGTGCAATAATTTTAGTTGTCATCTTTCCTCCTTAGAACAACGCCGGATATTTCGCGGGCGCGTTCTCGTGCATCATTTCGTAAACCGCGTTGAAAATAGATTCTGTGCTGGGTTTCGTGTAATAGTCGCCATCGCTACCAAAAGGTGGGCGATGCTCAGCCGCAGTATGGGTTCTGGGTTCCATTTCGAGCCAGTCAAAACCGCCTTGCTCTTCGAGGACCTTTTGCATCATGAAGGCTGTTGTGCCACCGGGGACATCTTCGTCCACAAAGATGATTTTGCTGGTTTTCTTGAGGGACTCAACAATCATGCCTGGTCTGTCAAAGGGTAGCAGGGATTGCACGTCTATAACTTCTACGTCAATGCCGATTTCAGCCAGTTTTTCCGCTGCTTCAACCGCGTGGCGTAATGTGGCACCGTAACTGACAAGGGTCAAATCTTTGCCTTCGCGCAAGATTTCGGGAACACCCAGGGGTACTTTGAAGTCACCCAGATTGTTGGGCACAGCTTCACGTAAGCGGTAGCCATTAAGCACTTCAACCACAAGCGCCGGGTCATCGCCTTCGAGTAAGGTGTTGTAAAAACCAGCCGCCTGGGTCATGTTGCGAGGCACTAAAACATGAATACCACGTACAAGGTTGAGGATGCCGGCCATAGGTGAGCCAGAGTGGAAGATGCCTTCCAAACGATGTCCGCGCGTGCGAATGATGAGTGGCGATTGTTGCACACCATAGGATCGCCAGCGTAAATTGGCGAGGTCATCTGCCATAATTTGCAAGGCATAGAGTAAATAGTCCAGGTACTGGATTTCAGCGATGGGGCGCAAACCGCGCATAGCCATGCCGATGCCTTGACCCAGGATGGTAGCTTCGCGAATGCCTGTATCGGAGACCCTTAGACTGCCATATTTTTCTTGTAAGCCTCTAAATCCTTGGTTGACGTCACCCAGGTTGCCAACATCTTCGCCGAAACCGATCAAACGCGGTTCACGTTCAAGCATCAGGTCGAATGCCTGATTGAGAATTTCAAAACCAGGTAAGCGTTTGGGTTCGGCGTCATAACTAGCCGGAACGCCTTCTATCTTGAGAGGTGAGTGTTCTGAAGATGAGAAGAAGTGTTTGTCGTAATTAGCCACGCGACCTTGGTTGAGGTCTAAAATACTCTTGGCAAGTGCTTCACGGCTGGGTGTACGCTCATCTTTAGTGAGGACGAGTACTTCATTGCCAGCAGCGCTGATATCTCTGTAAAGGGGATCTTGTCTTTGCTCGAGTTTATCGCTAATCTCGTTAATTTTGTTTTGAGTCTTGGAATCCTTGGCTACTGCGCGTAGCATAGAGAGTGTTTCTGTGCGCAAAGTTTTGATTGGGGCCTGGAAGGCTTCCCATGCGGACTTGCGGGCGGCTTCGACTGTCTTTTTATCTTCTGCTTCCCATTGGGTGATTTCTTCATCGCTGGCGATATTATCAGCGACGAGTTGCTCACGGAATTTGAGCAAACAATCATATTCTCTTTCCCAGTCCAGGCGCTCGGCCGATTTGTAACGTTCGTGTGAACCAGAAGTAGAGTGACCCAAAGGTTGGGTAAGTTCGGTGACATGCACCAGGGCTGGAATGTGATAATCGCGGGCGTTCTTTGCCGCCTCGGCGTAAGTTTCGAGCAGTGCGTCGTAATCCCAACCTTTGACTGTGTAAATATCATAACCACGATCACATTTATCAGCTGGGCAGGGAATGCGTTGGAAGCCAGAAAGGATGGATGAGATGTTTTCTTTTACCATTTGGAAACGATTTGGCACGGAAATGCCATAACCGTCATCGTAAACACTAATCACCGCTGGTGCGTGGAGCACGCCTATCGCGTTGACTGCCTCCCAAAAGACACCTTCCGCGGTACTGGCGTTACCGATGGTTGCCCAGGTGACCTCATTGCCATTGTTGCTGAATTTGTCCATGCCTTTAAGGGATTCAAGCCTTCGGTAAAGCACCGAAGCGTACGCCAAACCCACCGCACGAGGCATTTGGGCCGCGGTTGGGGCAATGTCGCTGGCGGAATTGTATTGTTTGGTTTGATCAAGCCAGTTGCCGTCTTTATCAATCATTGGGATTGCGAAGTGGGCGTTCATGTTGCGACCGCCACTGTGAGGGTCGAACATCGGATCGGTGTGGGCATACAGCTGGGCGAAAAACTGCTCCAGTGTGAGGGTATTCAAAGCTAACATCCAGGTTTGGTCACGATAGTAACCTGAACGCCAATCTCCTTTTTGGAAATTTCGGGCAATTGCCAGCTGAGGCAATTCTTTACCATCGCCAAAAATACCAAATTTGGCTTTGCCAGTCAGCACTTCTCTCCGTCCAATGATTGAAGCCTGGCGAGAACGGTAACCCAAGCGATAATCTGAAATCAGGTCATCTTTGCGTAATTCTTTTGTTTTTGCCATATTTTTACCTGCTTCTTTTTCTTTAATTGTATTTAAAGAAATTCGCAAGGGCAAAAGACTGTACAGGAAAAAGTGTTAGTTTATGTTAACTTTTGATTAACCTTTGATGGCGCCGCTGCTTAAACCTTGTAAAAACTGTTTTTGGAAGAAAATGTAGAGCAAAAGCGTGGGAAGCGCGACGATGATTGCGCCGGCAGCCATTAGGGGAATGTTAGCCGAATAACGACCCTGGAAAAACGCTAAACCGACCGGTAAGGTGCGCAAGCTTTCTTTTTGAATCATGACCAGGGCTAAAAGGAATTCGTTCCAGGTCCACATAAAAATGAGCACGATGAGCGTGCTGCTTGCTGGTCTGGCGATGGGCATAAGCACTTTCCAGAGCACTTGCCAGCGGGAACATCCGTCAATGGTGGCTTGATCGACGAGTTCATCGGGCAAGCTTTCAAAATAAGAGCTCATCCAAAGTGTGCCAAAGGAAACACTCAACCCGATTTGGGGCAAAATGAGCGCCCAAAGGGTATCGGTTAGCCCAAGCGATCGCATCCAGTTGTAAAGAGGAATGATGGCAGCGTCAAAAGGCACCATATACCCAAGCAGAATGAGAGGGAACAACAGGCTTTTGCCAGACACTGACAGTTTTCCAAAGGCATAACCACTTAGGATGGAGAGTAGCACCGAGATTGCCGTAACGATAAGGGCGACTATAAGACTGTTTTTGAAGAAAAGCCCAAATTTGCCTACCGTCCAGGCTCTTTTAAAGTTGGCAAGCGCACCAAAGCTGCCAGGGTCTGGGTTTTCGAAAGCTTTGCTCAACATACCCCACAACGGCAGCAACACAAAGAACAAGACAAGACATAAAAGCAAATAATGTGGAATCAGTTTGCGAAAGGTGGGTTTCATAATGCCCCTTTTTCGCTTTGTTTGAATACCCGCCTAATCACCAGGGAAATAAGCAGAATGATGAGGGTTAGGACGGTTGCCATTGTGGCGGCGTAACTGTGGTTATTCAATTCAAAAGCCCAACGGTAAATAAGTAATCCGGTAACCTCGGTAGATCCTCCCGGCGCGCCTTTGGTCATAGCGAAAACAAGGTCAAAAACACGAAGGGCGGCAATAATAGTGGTCATCAGTGCCACACTCAGTTCCGGGATTAATCCAGGCAGGGTGACATGCCAAAATTGTCTGAAGGCATTGGCGCCATCCAGGCTGGTGGCTTCGTAAAGTTCTTCGGGGATGCGTTGAATGCCGGATAGAAAGAGAACCATGCAAAACCCATATTGCACCCAAGCGGCTGCCATGCCTACTGCCGGCAAAGCAAACGTGAAACTGCCCAACCAAGCCTGAGCAAATTGCTCTAACCCCAGCCATCGTAAGAAGACGTTGATTGGACCGATGTTGGGATCGTACATCCAGCGCCACATAACCCCAACCACAACCATGCTTAGCACTTGTGGGATGAAATAAAGCGTGCGAAAGAGCCTCATCCCAGGCACTCGCACCCGCGCCAGGAAGCTAGCTAAGAACAAGCCAAAACTAATCGGCAAGAAGCTGTAAAAAAAGATAAATACAAAGTTATTGCGTAACGCAGATAAAAATTGGGAGTCTTGAAAAAGCTTGATATAGTTCTGAAACCACACAAAGCTCCGGGCGCCATAAAGGCTTTCAGCTTGAAAAAAGCTCGATCGAATGGTCTCAAGAATGGGCAGAAAGGTAAAAATCAGGTATAGCAACAAGGCTGGGAGCAGGTAGAGCAAGCCTTTCCACTTAGATTCGCCTGGGTATCGTTTCGCCTTGTTTTGCATCTTAGAAAAGCGCGGGCACTTATTGGCACCCTCGCTCTAGACCTTTTATTGTTGGTAAGGTTTCCAATCTTCATATTCCTGGCTGATTCCGATAATGAATTCTTCCGGAGTAGAAACGAAACTAAGCAGCCTTTGCAACCAAAACACCAGGCGGTCGTACATGGTTGGGGTTGCCCAATCGATATAATGACCGACCAAGTTGTTGGCGTTGATGTGTTGCCAGGCCTCCACAGTGTCTGCGAAAAGCGTGTCGTTTTGCAATTTGTACTTTTTGGGTAAAGGCATGGCTGGCACCATACCAGCATCAGCCCAGAGTTCTGCAGCCCGTTCGCTAACCATCCAATCGATATATTCAGCAGCCAGGTCTTTCTTTTCAGTTGTCGCGCGAATTGAAAAGGGAATGCCCAGCCCACCAATAGCCAAAGCTTGCTGCTCTTCATAACCAGGAAGCAGGAAAAAACCAAAGGTCTGATCGGTGCCAGTTAATAACTCAGGAGCAAGCCAGGATCCAGTAATGGTGAGTGCAGCTTCGCCTTTTTTGAAACTTTCATTGCTGGCATCGTAGCCAATACCTTGAAAATTCGGGGTGAAGTAATCCAGTTTTACCCAATCATAGAATTGGTAAAGTGCTTTGAGGTTAAACTCTGTGTCAAAAGAAACATCATTTCTGCTGTATACAAAATCATCGATGTATTCGCGGCTAACATGCAAATGTTGGATAGCGCTAAAGAGGTGAATGGCGTTCCATCCATCCAGAGAGCCAAAAGAAATTGGCACGATTCCCACCTCGTAAATTTTTGCGAGTAAGTCCAGAAATTCATCAAAGCTAGTGGGAACAGCCCAACCATGCTGAGCGAATATGGATTTATTGTAATAAACGCCGACAACCTCGGCAGTTGGGCTCACGCCATAAATATGTCCTGTGCCAAATTGTTTACCGTCTTCGCTAAAGCTGTTTCGGGCTAAAAGCGTGCCTGGAAAGCGTTCGTTCCATTTGTATTGTTTGGCGTAGTCGTCAAGTGAGAGCAACAAGCCGTCTTTAACCAAGGCACCCATGTCAACCCGACCTTGATTGACCTGTGCCACGTCTGGCCCATCTTCGTTGGCTAGTGCTAATTTAACGGTTAAGCTCAGATCTTCGAGCACTTTTACTTCGCGTTGAATGCTAACACCCGGGTGTTTGGCTTCAAATTCAGCGTTGAGCTGGTCGATAACCTTGCTTTCTTCATCACGGTAAAACTGATCCCAAACAACCAGGGTTTGCTTCTCAGATGGGGTGCTTTGTTTGGGTTGGCATGCCCCAAGAATGATGGTGGCAAGCAAGAAAATGATTAAAAAGGGTTTCTTCTTCATAGAATCTCCTCTTAAAAAGCTGTTTTTTTCTAACTTTCCCAATTATAATCGAGGGCTGCCGATTTTCGCCCGCTATGTCCATGCACTGGTATAATGATGTTACTAACGCTTGAACGATTAGGAAGGCAGATTGCGTGTTAAAAAACTGTAAAAAGCCGTATCAATCCCTTTATCCTCAATATCTTACAAAAGAATATTTGGTTGACGTCGCAACTAATTGGGTATCACCCTTAAAAAAAGGAGAACTTAAATAATGGTAGCTTCAGAAAAGAAAAGTAATATTGATATTTATAAAAGCCTGTCCTGGCAACTGTTGGAAGTCACAGAAAATGCAGCGATTGCTGCCGCGCGTGCCGCTGGCCAAGGGGATAAGAATTTTGCAGACCAAGCCGCGGTAGATGCCATGCGGCGCACCCTGGCAAACATGAAAGGCATTAAAACCACGATTAAGATTGGTGAAGGCGAGCGCGATGAAGCTCCGATGCTTTATATCGGCGAGGAACTCGGCGAAGGCGCCTTCAATCTGGATATTGCGGTTGATCCATTGGAAAACACCAATGCCACTGCAAACCTTAATTCTGGTGCGGTTTGTGTGCTTACAGCTGCTCCATCTGGCGGTTTGGTGACTGCCTCTGATACCTATATGGATAAACTTTGTGTGGGTAAGGACGCTGCAGATTATGTGGACATTCGATTAGCACCTGAAGAAAATGTGTATCGCTTGGCCAAAGCGCTTAAGCGCCATGACAACCGCGAACTCACCATTACTGTGCTTGACAGACCACGAAATGAGGACTTAATAAAGCGTTTACGGGCAACCGGCGCACGCGTGCGTTTGATTTTGGATGGTGATCTGATGCCTTGTATCTTCTCCTGCTTCAAAGGCGTTGGTGTGCACGCGGTGATGGGCATTGGTGCTGCACCTGAAGGCGTTATTTCTGCTGGTGCTATTAAGCTTTTGGGTGGCAAGATGCAAGCGATTTGGAAGCCTAAAGATGAAGCGGACAGAGAGCGATTGGAAACCATGGGCATCAAATTGGATGAAGTCTACACCCATAATGACTTGGCTCCAAGTGATGACATCATCTTTTGCGCAACCGCGGTTACACCTGTTTTGACAACATCAAAAGCCGTGCTGGAAGGTGTTAGCTTCTTCCCAGGTGGCGCCAAGACCAGCAGTTTGGTGATTACCAAGCATTTTATGAACTTTGTGCCCACAACACATGTCCTCGATCGGACAACTTTTGACCAGGAAAAGAGTGAATTCAGGCTCTATTAAAATTTTTCCATAAGAATGGTTTTTACACGCGCCCTGCTTTTGGAAAAAGGAAGGGCGCGTGAAGCCTTAAAGATGGTATACTTGCGTTTCGAAACTTATATTGAGGTTGTACTATGAAAAAAGCGTTAATCACAGGTATTACTGGTCAGGATGGCTCTTATTTGGCAGAGCTTTTGCTGAGTAAAGGTTATGAAGTGCACGGCATAATTCGTCGTGCGAGCACATTTAACACCAAACGTATTGACCACCTTTATCAGGACCGCCATATTTTGGCTGGCAAGGCACGCTTTTTTCTGCATTATGGCGATATGAGTTCGACCGGCTCGCTTGGTGATGTGATTTACGACACCAAACCGGATGAGATTTATCATTTAGCCGCCCAAAGCCATGTGCGCGTCTCTTTTGATATGCCCGACTATACGGGTGATGTAACTGGTTTGGGCACCACCCGCATGCTCGAGGCGGTGCGCCGATTGGATCGCGGCATCCGCTTTTACCAGGCTTCAACCAGTGAGCTGTTCGGCTCTGCAAAACCTCCGCAATGCGAAACGACGCCTTTTCAACCGCAAAGCCCCTATGCTGCCGCAAAACTGTACGCTTACTGGATGGTAAACATGTATCGCCAGGGCTATAACATGTACACCGTGAATGGCATCTTGTTCAACCATGAGTCTCCACGCCGTGGCGAAACCTTTGTGACCCGCAAAATTACCCGCGCAGTGGCGGCTATTTTGGCTGGCAAACAAGATAAGCTCTTTTTGGGTAATCTTGACTCGAAACGTGACTGGGGTTACGCGCCGGAATATGTTGAGGCGATGTGGATGATGTTGCAAAGTGATGAACCGGATGATTACGCGATTGGAACCGGCGAGTCCCGCTCGGTGCGTGAGTTCCTGGAAGAAGCATTTGGTTATGTTGATTTGGATTACAAGAGGTATGTTGAAATCGACCCACGCTATTTCCGCCCGACTGAAGTGGACTATTTGCTGTGTGATCCCACCAAAGCCAATACGAAGTTAGGCTGGAAACCCAAGGTTAAATTCAGCGAATTAGTGCGCATTATGATTGACGCTGACCTGGAACTGATGGGTTTGAAAACGCCTGGTGAAGGCCGTAAGGTTGTTGAAGAAAAGTTTGATGGCTGGCATCATTGGGATGAACAAGCCATCACCATGGAAAAATAGCAATTTAGCAATAGTTTTGCTATAATGAACGGTTGGAGGAGTAAGATCAAAACCGCCGGACAGAGAATGGCTTGCCTGTTGAGAGAGCCAACGGATAGGATGATCTGAAGTCGCCAGGCTGGATGACCGAAGAAACCGCAAGGGATTAGACCGGTCCGGGAGAGCCCGTTAGCGCTCATCCTGAGTGCGGCACAAGGTGCCGAATTGAGGTGGTACCACGGAACTTGGCTTTCGTCCTCATGTGACGAGAGCTTTTTAATTTAACCCGCGTTGTTTAAGAGGAAACGGCGCAGACAGAGGATAAGATGACAGAATTACCAAAAACTTATGACCCAAAAGCTTATGAAGAAGCGATTTACGCGCGTTGGGAAGGAAAAGGCTATTTCAAGCCAACCAATGACCCCAACCTCCCTGGCCACGATCCGAGCATTGAGCCTTTTGTCATTGTTATCCCACCACCAAATGTAACCGGTGCGTTACATTTGGGGCATCCGATGTTCGTGACGGTGGAAGACATCATGGTGCGCTATCATCGCATGAAAGGTGTTCCGACGCTGTGGGTGCCGGGCACTGACCATGCTGGTATCGCCACCCAATTGCAAGTGGAAAAGCTACTCGCAGCTGAAGGCACCAGCCGCGAAGCGCTGGGACGTGAGGCATTTGAAGCGCGTGTATGGGAGTGGAAGCATAAATACGGTGGTGAGATTTCCAAGCAGATGCGTCGATTGGGAGCTTCTTGTGATTGGGATCGCGAACGCTTTACACTGGATGAAGGACTTTCAAATGCTGTGCGTGAGGCTTTTGTGCGCCTTTGGGAAAAAGGCTTAATTTATCGTGGCGCGCGCATGATTAACTGGTCACCTGGTTTGCAGACCGCGGTTTCAGATCTCGAAGTGGAATATTCCGAAGAACCCGGCAAGCTGTATTACTTCAAATATATGCTCTCGGATGGTTCAGGCGATTATCTGCCGGTGGCAACGACCCGACCGGAAACGATCCCTGGGGATACTGCTGTGGCGGTGCATCCTGAGGACGATCGTTATGCCGCTTTTGTGGGCAAAACGGTGCTCGTACCATCGCTGGGACGTGAAATTCCGGTGATTGCCGATGACTACGTAGAGAAAGAATTCGGAACCGGCGCGCTCAAGATTACACCCGGGCATGACCCGCACGACCATGAAATTGGTTTGCGCCATAACCTGGAACTGATCAACATCATGAATAAAGATGCCACGCTGAATGAAAATGCGGGGCCTTATGCCGGCATGGAACGTTTTGCCGCGCGCAAAGCGATTTGGGCGGATATGAAAGAAGCTGGTTTGGTGATCAAAGAGCAAGATTATCAAATGAGTGTGCCACGCTCGCAGCGCGGTGGTGAGATTGTTGAACCGCTTATCTCGACCCAATGGTTTGTAAAGATGGATGGCTTGGCAGCTGCCGCAGCCGAATCGGTGAACAAAGGCGAGATCAAGTTTGTGCCCGAACGGTTCACTAAAGTCTTTTTGAACTGGATGCACAACATTCAGGATTGGTGCATCAGTCGCCAATTGTGGTGGGGACACCGCATTCCGGTATGGTATTGCCAGGATTGTGATGAGGTGATTGTCGGCAGAGAAACGCCAAGCCAGTGCTCCAAGTGTGGTTCGAGCGATTTGCAACAAGACAATGACGTTTTGGATACCTGGTTCTCATCTGGTTTATGGCCTTTCTCGGTCTTTGGCTGGCCAGAGGAAACGCCTGATTTCAAGTATTTTTATCCCATCAGTGTGATGGAAACCGGCTATGACATCCTCTTCTTCTGGGTGGCGCGTATGGTGATGGATGGTTTGGAATTCACCGGAAAAGCACCTTTCCATACGGTGTATTTGCACGGTATGGTGCGTGATGACAAAGGTCAGAAGATGAGCAAAACCAAAAATAACGTGATTGATCCCCTGGTGTTGATGGACGAATTTGGAACGGATGCCTTGCGCTTTACGATGTTGGTTGGATCTTCACCAGGCAGTGACCAGAATGTGGGTGTCAAGAAGGTCGAAAGTAACCGAAACTTCGCCAATAAGGTTTGGAACATTGGGCGATATGTGATTAATGCCATCGAGCGGGTGGAAGCAAAACCGCAAGAAGACCCCAAATGGACCCTGGCGGATGGCTGGATTTGGTCGCGTTTGAAACACTTGGTGAACAATGTTAACAACCTTTTTGAAGCTTACCAATATGGCGAAGCCGGCAAGCAGATTTACGAGTTCTTGTGGAGTGATTTTGCGGATTGGTATGTTGAAGCCTCTAAGCGCCAACTTGCTCAAGGTGGTGATACAGCGGCATACACCGCGTTTACGTTGTCATTGGTTTTAGACACGGTGTTGCGACTTTTGCATCCCTTTACACCATTTGTGACCGAAGCCCTCTGGGCATATTTGAAAGAAGCTTGTCTGGCTGATCCTCAGATTTACACCCCTGAAGAAGGCTGGGCAGAAGATTTGATGATTGCCAAATGGCCAGAACCGATGGACATCCAAGGCTATGAGGATGACTATTTGCGTGGTTTTGGCTTGGTGCAAGATATTTCACGCGCTATCCGTAACCTGCGTTCGGAATACAAAATTGAACCGCACAAAAAACTGAAAGCAGTGATGGTTTCTGGTGAGATGGCTGAGTTTCTTGAGGAGCAAATGGCGGTCATTGCTGACTTTGCCAATTTGGATTTGGATGCTTTGCAAGTTTCAGCCACGCCATTGGATGTGGACGGTTTGACCGCTTTGGTGGTTGATCGTGTGGAAATCTTCCTTGAGCTGACCAGTGAGGCGGATGACGAAGCGGACCGCGAGCGCCTGACCAAGGAACTGCAAGAAGCCGAGAGCCATATCAAACGTTTGGAAGGTTTGTTGGCGAGCCCATTTGCTCAAAAGGCACCTGAGCACGTTGTGGCTGCTGAACGCGCGAAACTGGAAGACTACAAGGCAACGGCTGAAAAACTGCGCGAACGCTTAGCTTAGATTTCAACCTTTTTTAACAAAAAATGCCCGAGACCTGAATTGGACCTCGGGCGTTTTGTTTTTCTAAATGCTTGCTTAGAGATTGAGACGCTGGCGTTCGCGTTTCATGATGCGTTTGAGGATTGCCAAAGAAACCGCATAAGTTGAGTCCATGCCAAAGTAGGATAGGCTACCGGCGCCAAGGTTTTGCCCTTTGCTAAAGGGTGTATCTGAAACATAGTGCAAAAAGCCGAGGTCAAAGGGTAAATCGTAAAGGTTGACAATTTCATTCAAGGGATGGCGCGCTGGACGGAACATCTCATAGACCGCGCTCAGGTAGGGTCCTGCTTCCATCTCAATATCGGTGTAACCTTCACGATAAACGACATCCATGACGGTGGCGTTTTGCAAGTAGGTGCCCAAAACGGTAACAGCTTTTTGACTATCAAGAACCGTACCAAAGTTGAGGTGGTGGCTCACATCAGTGCCTTTGAAGCAGTTGGAGAATAAATAGCTGTTTTTGGAATGTTCATCGTAAACGACGTTTGGGATAATCACATCGCCACGCACGGCGTTAAGGCTGGCGGCTTTGCCCATGATGTAAACGCCGAGGATTTTATCCACGTTTTCAGCAATTTTGGTGAGTAAGTTGTAAGCTGAAGCACCGAGTGGGTAGTCAATGTTCAAAATAAGGGCGTCGGATTGTTTTAAGAATTCCCAGGACATTTCGAAACCTGGATGTTCTGGTGCTAATCTGGGATCGATCCATTTTGGGTCTAAATTTTTGAGTTGGATGATATTGGCTTCAACGTCAAAGCTGTGATCGCTGGAAACCCGATGAATGCCCTGAGACAGCTCTAATTGACGCAGCTCTTCGAAATAATGCCCACCCTGGTCGGTTTCCATAAGCTTGCGCATGGCATAGTAGAAGAAGTTTTCTGCGTTGGCAGAGCTGCCTTGCTTGTTGATTTCTTCCCATTCATGGCTTAGTGCCGGTTCATGATCATGGATGAAACGCAGAATCTCATCTTTCTTGGATAGCGCGAAGCCTGAAAGCAAATTCGTTAAACTATGCGTGTTTGAGGAAACAAAATAAATGGGCCGATTGATGATTTCTGGTACTTTTTCCTGGATGTTGTCCCACCAAATGACAGTCGCCTTACGATAATCGTTGAGCGATCCGCTTAACAAACGCACCTTGAAATCGAAAGGACGCTGGTGAATTTTGGCGAGCATTTCTGTAAAGCGATCTCCCCAAATGGCAAACAAGCGTGCCAGGTCATCTTCACCGATATCCAGGTGGCTACAAAGCTGCTTAAAAACTTCATGGTTGCTTGGCAAAGCTAGTTTTAAGAAGTCTACCGGCAGAGATTGAATGAGCAGGTGCAGTTTGTTCCATTCCATTTGCAAAGCGCTTAGAACAGGGATGACATCATCAATATCTGAGCGCGATGCGATAAAACAGCCCAGCGTTTCTTCACCATCCCAAAAACAGCGTCGCCGTCTTGCGCGGGCAGTGACATGTTGCCATTTTTCGATGTTACCGTAGCCAAAGTCTTCAAAAATGGAGGCGGATTGTCCAAGGACAACCTTTTTGGCGTCAACGATCTCTTCTGGCAGGCGCATCAGACTGTAAATGAGCGCGGAAATGTCTGGCTTGCTGCTACGCGCGTGAATATGCAAGGAAGAATTGGTGCCAGCGTGAACTTCTTCAAGCGTGCGAATGGACACCTCATTATTTGAGCGCAAAAGCGAATAAATGGTGCGTAAATAAAGATCAATCTCATCAGATGAGCGGATAGGGACTTGTCTTTCCATAAATACCTCTTTCAATAATTGCTTAGATTTTATCACGGTGGATGTTTTCAAGGAGGCATGCCTTATAATAGTGCCATGACTAAGATAAATACGCTCATTTTTGACTTTGGTAACGTGCTTGTGAACCTGCATGAAGAAGAAGAATTGCACGCCATATTGGAAGATTTAGGAAAGCCAGCTAGTGGCACTATGGCTGAGATGATTCTGATGCCTGGTGGCTCTGAAGTTTTTTGGGATGTGATGCGCGGAAAGACCACTGAAGCCCAAATGTGGCAGATGATGGCTGATGAGTGGGATATTCCTTTTGAGAAAGCCAAAGAAGTTATGCAACTTATTGCGGCGCCAAATCGCCCCAATTATCCCTTAATTGAATTCATCGAAAACCTGAAAGGGGATTATAAAATTGGGGTTTTGAGCAATGCAGGCGATGCAACCCTGGAGCGCCTTTTGCAATGGTACCCTTATAATAATTTTGTGGATGTGTTTGTCATTTCAGCAGAAGTGAAACTGGCAAAACCGGACGCTGAAATTTATGAGCTTGCATTGCGCATGCTTGATTCCAAAGGTGAGGAATGCGTTTTTGTGGACGATTTACTTGAAAACATCGAAGCTGCTGAGCAGCATGGCATCCTTGGCATTTGGCACCGTGACAATGACGAAACGATCGCACGCTTAAAAGACATTCTGGGAGAAGCATAATGCTCTATCTTGTAGCGACACCAATCGGCAATCTGGGAGATATGAGTTTTCGGGCTATTGAGGTTCTAAAAAGCGTGGATTTAATTGCCAGCGAAGACTCACGGCATAGCAGCATTTTGCTAAACCATTATGAAATCAGTAAACCGCAAACTGCTTTAAACAACTTTAACGAACGTAAAGTGGCACCAAAGCTCATTGAACGCATGAAGCGAGGCGAAACTATCGCATTAATTAGCGATGCTGGCACGCCAGGTATCTCGGACCCCGGTTATCTTCTGGTTCGATTGGCACTGGATGAAGACATTGAGGTGCAAGTTATTCCCGGTCCATCCGCGGGTGTGATGGCACTCACCTTAAGCGGTTTGCCCATGCACAGCTATCTTTTTAAGGGATTTCCGCCGGTAAAAGAAGGTCCGCGTAAACGATTTTTGGCGATGGATGCTGAGTCGGGTCATACAATGGTATTTTATGAAAGTCCCTATCGGCTGCTCGCTTTTTTGGATAGTGCGATTGAGGTGCTGGGTGATCGCCAAGCGGCATTGGCAAACGACCTGACCAAAAAATTTGAAAAAGTTTTGAGGGGTAGTTTGAGCGACATTAAAACCTGGGTTCAGGAAGATAAAATCCGCGGTGAGTATGTGATTTGTATTGAGGGTTTATCCAAAGACGCGCTTAAAAAGCAAAAGGATTGAGATCTTTGGGGTCTGTAAAAACATCAATACCTTCTGATTTTTTCAATTTGTTGACAGACCAATAGGTGAGGGGTGTACAAAGCACTTCAACCAGGACTTTAAAGATGTAATTGGTGATGATCAGGGACCAAAACAGGTCTTTGCTGAACACACCTGTTAGCGTGGCAACACCCACAAAAAGGGCAGTATCGAGCAATTCGCCCAATAAAGTGCTGCTAATGGTGCGTAACCAAAGGTGTTTACCTTGGGTGCGGTTCTTCATGATCGCCATGCTCATAGCGTTCGAAAAACTTCCACCAAGATAACCAGCCAGGCTGGCCAATACAATGCCACCACTGCTTAAGCCACCCAGAATGAGGTCAAAGGCTTCTTGTCCTCCATCCTTGAGCCAAAGCGTTTCCCCGGGTAAGTACCGGATGAGCAAAAACATCAAAAAGCTGAATACCAAGGCGCCAAAGCCAATCCAAATAACCCGACGGGCGCGCTTGAAGCCATAAACTTCGGTCAAAATATCGCCAACCACGTAAGCAATCGGAAAGAAGACCGTGCCAGCATCAAAGACGATTGGAATTCTGGCGATTGAAAAGCCCCAATCGATCAGTTTTGCCGAGGACGCAAAGTTACTCAGGACCAAAACAAGCACAAAAATGATTGAAATGAGATCAAGATGCTTAAAAGTTAAAGGTGTTTTTTCTTTGTTCATAGAATACGCAATTGGTTATACTACAAAACCACTAAAATAGGGCTTTTGTTTTTTCTTTTTTAAGCTACAATAGAGTATGGCAATGCAAAGATTCTTTATAGACCCACGGTATATAGTTGGAAACGATGTAACCTTCCCAGAAGAAGTTGAAAGGCAAATACGCAAGGTTTTAAGGCTGGAGAGCTCTGATGCTGTGGTTGTTTTGGATAACACAGGCATGACTTATCTTGTTGAACTTCAGATTAAGCGGGGACAAGCTATAAAAGGTGTGATTGTCGACAAGGAACCTGGTATCGCAGAGCCTGGCACAGCCATTCGGCTTTGCTTTAGTTTAAGCAAAAAGGAAAAGCTGGAATGGATTTTTCAAAAATGTACTGAAATTGGTGTGACCATTTTTCAGCCTTATGTCTCCAGTCGTAGTCTGGTGCAGGATCCTGAAAGCTTCGAAGCGAAACGCGAGCGGTATACAAGCATTGTAAGGGAAGCAGCAGAACAGAGCATGCGCTCAGTAATGCCTATTTTGATGCCTGTGATGAGCTATGAAGCCTTAATCGCGGAAAAGTTTGAAGCTGCGAAGATTATTCCTTGGGAAGGGACTGCCACGGTGGAGCGTTTGAATGCGAAGATGATTTGTAAGTGCAACAACGCACAACCGGTTGAAATCCGCCTGTTGATTGGACCAGAAGGCGGGTTTAGCCGTGAAGAAGTTGAACAAGCAGAAGAATACGGCTATCAACAGGCTTCCTTAGGTAAAACACTTCTTCGAATGGAAACGGCATGCGTCGTGGCTACCTCACTAGCGCGCCATTTGTGCGAAACAGACAAACCAACTAACTAAATACCATCTAGCGTAAGTACCGATGCGGTAAAAGGTTGCGCAATCTTTGCGCGCTCCATTTTCCTGCGCCTATCAGGACATCATTTTCATTTTTAATAGCCAATATGCCCAGTTCGCAGTTTGCGGGTAATGCCAGGTTTCGCAGATCATGCCCTTGAAGCCATGTGTCTTGGAGTTCTGGTGGCATTTGCCACACATTGTTTTCAAATTGATCACCGAAACGCATCACAAACTCAAAGCCAGGTTCCAATTGACCCTTGATAAGCTTACCCAAGGGCAAACCGAGGGTGTTGTAGGGCAGGGTTTGAAAGTGTTGCAGGTATGCTTTGGGGATGAGGAAAAGCTGGCTTTCGCGTTGATAGATTTCAAATTGGTTAAACTGACTTGCTGTTAGCCCAAACCGATCAAATATTTGATTAATAAGTATCTCGGTTTCTTTTTCTCTAAGCTTGACAAGTCCGGTCTGAGAAAAGTCACGTTGAGGGATTGCCAGCTTATTGGTCTCGATCTGGTTGGTTTTAAGCAGTTTGGCGGCGAAAAAGCCGTTTGTTGCGTATAGATGAGGCCAGACACGCATTGTGTTTTGCAGACTGTGATGAAATTCCAGGTCCTGGAAGTGTGTCAAACCTTTGCTGCGGGGATTTTGAATGAGGGGCTCAGCGATTGAGACCGATTGAGGATAAAGGTTTAAGATGGCGTTTACAACGGCTTCGTTTTCTTCAGGTGACATGGTGCATGTGGAATAAACCACCTCGCCACCGATTTTTGCAGCTTTGAGCGCGGAAATCAGTAACGCCACTTGCCTTAATGCCAGACGATCGCGTTCTGAAGTGCTGATGTCACGAAAGGGGTGGCTCTCAGATACGCGCAAGCTTTCCATGCTACAAGGTGCATCCAGCAAGATGCGGTCAAAAGTCTCTGGGAACCAATCGCCAAGCTTTTCGCCGGCGTAATTGGCAATCATGCCGTTTGACATCCCCCAGCTTTGACTGACAACGCGCAAAGCGGAGAGCCTAGAGGCGCTCGAATCGTTAGCGATGATAAAGGCTTTATCCTGGCTGCGGTCAATCATTTGGGTGGTTTTTCCGCCTGGAGAGGCTGCCATATCGAGGAGCAATTGTCCTGCGCTCATTGGGCTAAAGAGCGCGACAGGCAACATGGATGCGGCATCCTGGATGTAGTAATAAGCGAAACGGTGTTCAATGGTTTGGCTGATTGGCGTCTGGGCATCTAAAACATGCATGCCATAATCCCAAAAAGGAACTGGTTCGGTTTGCCAGCCATAACGCGATTGCCACTCTTGCATCACGACTTGGGGTTGCGCATTTTTGAGCAAATTGACCCGAACTGCCAAAGGCGCGTTCTGCGTTGATGCGGCAACAAGCGTTTCAAAATCCTCATTGGAAAGATAAGGTTTGTATCGGTGCAAGGCTGAATGAATAACTTGGCTCATAGTTTCTTGATGAAGTATAGCAGCTCTGAACCCACTTGCGTCTGCTGCAGGCTAAAGTCTAAACCCTGGATGGCATTTTCAACCATTTTGGTGTGGTAATCGGCAAGGGAATGATGCCCGCGCAAGTCTCTTGCCGGCAGGCTGATCACGATTTGGTTTACTTTGAGCTTTTTAATCAACTGGCGAGTACAACCAGGCTTTCTTTTTTCCATGCGGTGGACTTCTTTGAATAAAAAGGCGCAATCTGCCTGAAGAAGTAAGGGTTGAGCGATGAAATCCTGTTGAAGCGTGCGCGCAAAGGGAAAATAGCTTTGAAAAAACATATCCAGAAAGTTTAAACGGGGTTGATGGATATCGATTGCGTAAAAGGTTTTGAGGCATGGATTATTAAACCAGGGAAGTGCCAAGGGATCCAACGCGCAGGCGAGGTCTAAAACACTTTCAACATGTCCGATATGCGCCCAAATTTCGGCATAAAAGGCATCAAGATGAGTTAGCCGCTCGCGAGTTGAGGCATGTTTGCGCATCAGGTCTTTGGCGTAGGTTTTTAAATCCGGTTCGCTCATTTTTGATTGATTAAGCTCGATGTGTTTCTGGCTTTCCTGTGAATAATCAATGTCTTCCAGGTAAGGGGCAATGACTTCGTGCAATTTTTTACGGAAGTTTTCTTTAATCTTGGCTTTATTTTGAGTTTGTTGTGTTTCGGAATCAATTAAATCGCGTAAAAAGGGATGCGGCAGCTGCAAATTGCGGTACTTGCGACTGTTTTGCACGTCGTCGATCATTTTTTGGATGTCTGCTTCATTAATCATTATGACTTATGATGAAAAAAAGTTCATTTGCTACGGCATACTCTTGAACCTTGAATGATTTATTCTCAAGGAGAGCTTCAAATTGAGCGCGATAGGTTTTTTCCATGCCTTTATTTTGTCTGCCAAGACTTTTGAGAGGGTAAGAGACAATCATGTGCCTAAAATTGAGCGTGTTGAGCAATTTTTCTGGCGCTGTTTTATCCATTTGAGCCAGCAAAGGCATCGTTTTGAGCAGGATGATTAAGTCAAAGGTTTGGTTTGGCTGTGTTTCAAGAATGTCACATTCAAAAATATGCGTTTGCGGTCTAAAAGTTTCAAAATAGGTAGATAGGAAGTTCAGCATCGGCAGGACAATGTCGCATGCCTGGTATTCAATATCTGCTGTAATGGGCATCCAAGGAATTGCCAAGGGATGAAGCCCACAAGCCAGGTCTAAAATGCTTTGTGGCGATGGGATGAGGCTAAAAAGGTCTTTGTAAATGAATTCGAGGTAGGGCAAACGTTCGGAGGTAGAGGCGTGCAGGCGCATGACTTGTTTTAATGACTCGAGATGTTCAGGCGCACGAAAAGAGGGTTGATCTTGCAATTTATCAAGCCATTGCGCGTAGTTTATATTGGTTGGGATAAAAGCGCCGGCAAGCCTGTGCAATCGGGTTCGGGTAGATTTTAGTGCCTTAACCTTATTGCCTTGATTATTGAGCTCTTCAGCAGCAATTTTTGAAACCAAACCTCGAGAGAGCCTGTTGTACTTCGCACTTTGCAAGACTTCTTCTAAAAAGGCGGCAATATCGACTGATTCAGGCATGCATCGCTCTTAGATCGTTGGTAAGCTGGGTCATAAACCGAAGATTATGCATGGTGGCAAGGCGTTGATAGTTAGCATCTCTTTGTCTGTAAAGATGATAAAGGTAGCCGAGGCTGTATTCTTGACAAGCCAGGCAAGCACAGCCCGGGGAAATAGGCTCATTGGATCGGATGTAATAATCGCTGTTGATGTACACAAATTTTAGCCAATCGCCGGTTTCGTCCAGGCTTGCGTTTGCGCTTTGTTTGGCATAAAGCCTGCCATGGCGGGCATCGCGGGTGGGTAAGGCACAATCGAACATTTCATAGCCAAACCGATACGCAGCGACAATGCTTTGTGGGTGCCCAATGCCCAGCGCGTGGATTGGAAATTCAGATGGAATTAAAGAGCGCGTATATTCCAGGATATCAGTAATCAAGTTTGATTCACTGTCGAGTGGCCAGCCACCAAAACCAAAGCCATCAAAACCTATTTCTAAAAGCGCCTCTGCACAGCGTTTACGCAGGTCAAATTCTCCTCCACCTTGAACCACCCCAAACAACAAAGGGCGATCATTTTCTTCTAAATTACGGCTTTTTAGCAAGTCCTGGTAGGTTTTTTTAGCACGTTTTGCCCATGCGATGGTCAGTTCGACTGAGGTTTCCTGCTCTTTCCGACTGGCATCGACATGTGTGCAATCGTCCAGGCAAACCAGGATGTCTGACCCATAACTCATTTGAAGTTGAATGCTTTTTTCCGGGGTGAGCAAGAGCTTTCGTTTGGATGCTTCAGGGTAAAAAGTGATGCCTTTTTCTGTGAGGGAGCCAAATTTTGGGTTCTGCCGGATGAGCGAATAGGCTTGAAAACCACCGGAATCGGTCATCAGCAAGCCTGGCCAGGCTGCCATCTTGTGCAGTCCACCCAGGGCGGAGATGACTGTTGAACCAGGTTTTTGCATAAGGTGGAAAGCGTTCATCATCAAGGCTTCCAAACCAACCGCTTGCAAATCCTGCCCGGTGAGAGCGCGAACATAGCCATAAGTCCCATCTGGCATAAAGGTGGGAAAGTTGAGCTGTTTATCACGCACCTTAAAAGTTCGGGGTTTGGTCATCGGGATCGCCTGCTTTGGGGTTTGTCAAGAATGAGAATAAACTCCGCCTTGGTGTTTTCAACTTTGGGCAAAATTTCTTCGATTGTGCCCAGATAACTTCTCTCGTTGTGAAGGGTTAGATCGCAAGCTAAAAAGATAGTTTGCTTTTTGCCAAAGACTTCAGCACATTCGTTGAGCAATTTGCCCAGACGATAAGGTGTGTCCATCAGGATAAGGGCTTGTTTGAGGTGCGTGTTGGCGCGGAGTACTTTGAGGCGCTTATCCGATTGTGGCGGCAGAAAGCCGAGAAAAGTAAATTGATCTAAATTTAACGGGCAGATTGAAATGGCAGCGATTAAAGAGGATACGCCGGGCACGGTGCGCACGGGAATAGCGGATTCGTACAGGATTTGAAGTAATTTACGCCCAGGGTCAGAAAAAACCGGTGTGCCGCAATCAGAAATGAGCGCCATGTTTTTGCCATTCAACAACTCAATGAGGATGTTTTGTACCATCTCGGTTTCGTTGTGCTCATTGAGTGTGGTCAATTCGTTTTGAATGTTTAAATGTTTTAGCAGGGTTGAACCCTGGCGCCTTTCTTCGCAAATGACCAAATCAACTTTTTTGAGGGTTTCAATTGCCCTCAAGCTGATGTCGTTCTTATTGCCAATTGGCGTGGCAACGATGTAGAGTGTTCCCGGTTTTTGATTTCTCATTTCATTTCCTTCACATTGGATTATAAACAATCTTTGCCTGATTTGCTTAATTCATTCTGTGGCATAATTGTGGCTTAGTATGGAGTGACTATGAAAAAATTAAGCAGACTTACCCGCGTTTCTCTTTTACTTGCCATTTTATTTGGCCTTGATAAATTACTCAGTGTCGGAAGACAGATGCTCATTTCGAAGGAATTTGGGCTTTCTGCGGTATTGGATGTTTTCAATGCTGCCAACAATTTACCGGACATGCTTTTTATGCTCATTTCTGGTGGGGCTTTGGCGATTGCTTTTATTCCCATCCTTACCGAAGTGCTGGGTAAAGAAGGGCAACAAAAAGCCTGGGACTTGTTTTCCAACATTTTGAACATTGGCTTCTTAATTACTGCAGCTTTGGCAGTTGTATTTGCGATTTTCGCGCGACCACTGATTGAGAACGTTATTACACCCGGCTTTACAGAAGTTCAAATAGATCTGGCAACAAAATTGATGCGTATGAATCTGATTTCTACGCTGATATTCTCATTGAGTGGTTTGGTGATGGCCGGCTTGCAAGCTAACGAGCATTTTCTTTTGCCTGCGCTGGCGCCGGTTTTTTACACGCTTGGTCAGATCTTTGGTGCGCTGTTACTGGCACCTGAAAAAGGTCTTTCGCTTGGACCGGTTACCTTACCTGCTTTGGGTTTAGGCGTTGAAGGTTTGGTGTATGGTGTGATTATTGGTGCCTTTTTGCACCTGCTTATCCAGGTGCCTGGTCTCATCAAATACAATTACCGCTGGCGACCGATTGTCAACTTTAAGGAGCCTTACACCAGAAAAGTTTTCAAGGTGATGGGTCCGCGTTTAATCACCATGTTCTTAATCCAAATGGTTTTCCTCGTGCAGGACAATATGGCATCTGGATTGGAAGAAGGTGCCATATCAGCACTCATGTATGGCTATTGGATTATGCAAATTCCACAGACCTTGCTGGGGACATCCGTGGCAACGGCTGTTTTGCCAACGCTTTCAGAGTTCTTTAACAATGAGCGTTTTGATGATTTCAAAGAAAAGATCGAACGTGCCACAAAGGTGATGTTGGTCCTAACCATTCCAATCGCGGTTATTGCTGCTGTGGTTGTTGAGCCGGCAGTGGCGGTCTTTATTCGTGGTTTAGACGCATCCGGCGTCGCGCGTGTGGTTTTGGTTTCTCGTATTTTCCTGGCGGGTATCATTGGCCATTCCCTGGTTGAGCTTTTTGCCCGTTCGTTTTATGCGCAGCAGAAACCTTTTATCCCGATGCTTGGTGCAGGTTTGACTTTGGTAATCTTTGTGGGAGTCGGATTCGGTTTGATTGCCTTGCTGCCTGGTTGGGGCATCGCTTCGGAGGTGGGCATTGTTGCTGCCAATGTTTTGGCTTACAGCGCGCAGGCGATTTTGTTGTTTATCCTCTTGAACCGTGAACTGGTCAACAAGCTGGGCACGGAAAAACTGCAAACTGTGTTCATATTTGGAAAAGCAGTTTTAGCAGCTGTTTTGGGTGGCGGATTGGCTTTTGCGGCTTTTAATTACTTGCCAAGAATTCAACATACATTGATTCGCGCAGCAATGGCTGGATTGATTGGCGTTGCCATTTCAGCTTTGGTCATTCGTAAAGAATTGGTCTATATTCGCCAACTTTAGCTTGAAGGTATAATTTTAACTATGAACGATAAAAATGAATTAGACGATACAAATGAAGAAGTCATCTCTTCTTCAGACGAAACGATTAATGAGTCAGTCGGGTTGACAGAAGAACCCGTCGAAACCGACATGGTTGAGGAGCCGGTAAAGCACGAAGATGAAGTCTTAGACGCTGAACTTTTGGATAAATCACCCAAAAAGAAGAAAAAGAAGCAAGGCAAGTGGATTTGGGCTGCTATTTTGTTCTTATTGCTTGCCCTTTTGTTTGCTGGTTTTCTCGGCTACCGCAAAGGGATTGCGCGCCGTATGCAGAAACAATCTCAACAAGAAATGCAAATGATTGAAGCCCAATTAGCGCTTTATTTTGGCGACATGGCAAACAAAAACTATGAAAACGCTCATGCTCGCTTGGCTTGGATTAAGCGCATCAAACCCAATTTTCCAGGTATTGATGACATGTTGGCAGAAGCCAGTGAAAAAATGGGCTTTGTGCCCACCACATTGCCTGAACCAGTTGTAGGCATTGAGACGCAAGAGCCTATTCAAGTAGGTGAAACCCCAACACCTAAGCCAACGCTCGATCTGGCTCAGGCGGAAGCCCTTTATGCTTCTATTCAAGCAGCTATTGGCGCCAAAGACTGGCATTTAGCAGTTAGCAAAATTTTGGAAATCAAAGAAACGGCTTTTGAATACAAACGCATTTTGGTCGATGGTTATTACTTTATCGCCCTGAGAAACAGGGGTATCTCACGCATTTGGGCTGGTGAATTGGAGCAAGGCATGTATGACCTCTCCGTAGTTGATTCCTTAGGCGCGCTGGATAATGACGCGAATGGTGCTTATCAATGGGCATCCAATTACATCACGGCAACCAGCTATTGGGATGTTAGCTGGGCGTCTGCCGTTGAAGCATTTGGCGCTCTTTACGCACAAACGCCATATTTTGCCGAATCTGGTGGTATGACAGTTGCTGAGAGGTATCGCATCGCTTTGTATGAACGAGGTGAAGAATTCGCCAGACAAGGGGATTGGTGTACTGCGGCAGATTATTACAAGCGTTCAATCGAGGTTGGAATGCATCTTGATATTCAGGTTACCGCGACTGCTTACGCAGAGTATTGCGCCAATCCACCTGGTCAGGAAACACCAGAGCCTACGCCTGAAATAACTCCCACGCCTGAAGGCGAGGAGACACCGGAGCCAACCGAAGAAACACCTGAACCTTAATTCAGATTGAAATGATAAGAGCCTTGATTGATTAAATCAGGGCTTTTTTATTTAATTTGGTATCCAAACAGGTCATGAGCGGTGGCGGAACTGATTTTTACCCGGGTGAGCATGTCTGAAGTGGGAAGACCCTCAGCAATGACTAAACCGTCAACTTCAGGCGCGTCTCGCCAAATACGCCCGGCAATAATCTGATTATTTGTATCAAAACCTTCAATGAGCATGTCATATTCTTTTCCCACCCAGGCTTGGGATTTTTCCAGGGCGATTTCTTCTTGAATAGCCATGATTTCTGCCATTCGTTCTTCTTTTAACTCTTGTGGCACAGGATCGGCGAGTACTTCGGCAGGTGTTCCCAGTTCAGGTGAATAGGTGAAAACACCAACATGATCAAAGCGAATTTTCTTTACAAAAGCTTTGAGTTCTTCAAAACTTCCTTCGGTTTCGGTTGGATAACCAACGATAAAAGTGGTGCGGGTAACCAAATTTGGGATTTTACGGCGCATGCGCGACATTAAATCATGCACCCAGGCGATATCCGACGGGCGGTTCATAGAGCGCAACACCGCTGGATCTGCATGCTGAAGGGGCATGTCGAGGTAGGGTAAAAGTTGGTTTTCTTCTGCCATTAGGTCTATTAGTTCTTTGCTAACCATACCTGGATAGGTATAAAGCAGGCGCAGCCATTTTACATCCGGAATTTGCGGCATGAGCTCTTTTAGAAGATTTGCCAAGGCGTTTGGCTCAGGACGGTCTAACCCAAACGCGGTAACATCCTGGGCAATAAGGTTGATTTCTTTGACCCCTTGGCTTTGTAAGTAAAGCGCGTCACGGATGACTTGGCTGTTTTTTCTGCTGACCAAGGTTCCTTTGATGTTGGGAATAGCGCAAAACGCACAATTACGATGGCACCCATCGGCAATTTTTAGATAGCTACTGGCTCCTTGAATGAGCGTGTTGTGAAATTCACCCGGATTGACCAGTTTTGGAATGTTGATGAAATCACTGCTTAGCTGGCGAGAATGTCCAGTTTCTTCCAAGCGTTCAAGTATGCGACCCAGGTCGTAGAGATCGCGTGTGCCGATTATGGCATCCACGCCGGGAAGATCGGTGAATATTTTTTCTTGATACCGTTGGGAAAGGCAACCCGCGATAATTATTTTTTGCCCTGCAGTCTTTGTGTTGATGAAGCTTTTAATTGCTTCAATTGATTCTTGCCGGGCATCATGAATAAAAGCGCAGGTATTAATGATGACTATGCCTGCCCGCCGTGCTTTTTCAACGTTGCGATAGCCTTTTTCCGCAAGCATCTGCTGCATAACGCTGGAATCTACCAGGTTTTTGGCACAACCAAGGCTGTGGATATGGTATGTTTTGTGTCGGATGCTCATTAGGGTGCTCCTGGCGTGAGAATAGCTGGGATTGGGGTGTTTTGTAACGTTGCAGTGGGCTCGAACACGGGTAATTCCTGCATGCCATCGAGGTCAAAAATGAAGCGTGCAGGGCTACCGAAAGCGCGGAAAATTGGATCAACCGCAGATCCTTGGAATGCCATTTCGAGTCCTGAGATATTACTTGTTTCAAGTTGAATTGTTTCGTCTGCAGAAATTGTTCTCACTTCACCTGCCGCAATACGACCAACGTAATGAAGCTCTTTGTCTGTGAAAACACGGATCCAGACGTTTTGCCTGGCATGTAAGCTTAGCCGGATGCCTTTTTCAGGTTGGAATTGCACAAAAAAGGCTGTGGCAGTGGGGATGCCAGGCGCTTGCTCGACTTCTGGCTCTGGCGTTTCGGGCATATCGGAAGGTTCGGTTGGCGTGGTCAAAAAAAAGTCAATTAATGCCGGTAGGGTTTCTGTGGTTTGAGGACTTTCTGGGCTTCTTTGACGCATATTTGAAATGCCCCAAATAAGAAAGGCAAGGATACCCAGAATCAAAATGGTTCCAAACAAGAGATCCAGCGTGAAAAAGCGGCGTAGATTGAGGAAAAATCTCGAAGCTGGTGAAGACCGTTCTCGCTTTGGACGCTTTTTAGGCAGGTTTTCTGAACGTCTTTTTTGTAGTGCTTCTGCGAATTGGATCATAACCGTTTCAACATCTAAATTAAGGAAACGGGTGTAGGTTTGCAGGTCTTTTCTAAATTCCAAAGGTGTGGAAAAAGCTTCAAGGTCGCCACTTTCGAGGGCGCGCAGCGTATCGCGCTTGAGGCGGGTTTGCTCGATGATGAGATCCCATTGGAGGTTCAAATAGCGACGTCGGGAAGCGAGTTCTCGTCCAACTTGCGCAAGGATTTTCTGGTATTCACTTTCGGGAACAGGTGTTGTGCTGGGTTCAGCTGCGGCGACAGGTTCCGGTTCTAGTTCTGCTGGGCTTGAGGTCTGTCCAGCTTGTTCCGATGCATCCTTGACGGGTTCTGGTTTTTGCTCTTCAATGCTAGGTGTCTTTTGTTCTGGGCTGTCTTGCTGTTCTTGAGCTTCTTCAGGCTTTTGTGTTTCATCAGCTGATTCAGGTTCGCTTAATCCGGCTTCTTTGCGGATTGCATCCAGGTAGTTTTCGTAAATACGTAAAAAACCTTTGGTCTGAGCGCCCGAACTTAATTCGGAATATTCTTCATCTTCCAGATCCTGAAGGATTGAAAGGCGAATCCGCGTTTCGCTGGCAACTTGCTCAAGCGGAACGTGAAGTGCTTCGCGCAGGCGTTTTAGTTCAGAACCTGATAATTCAGACATGGTTCTATTCTAACAAAAACCGACCCAGTGTGTTTGTTTCACATGGGTCGGTTGGAATTCACTTGAAAAGTGATTATTCGGTTGCGGTCTCTTCGTTGATAACTTCTTCAACGATTTCTTGAATGGCTTCAGCTTCTTCAATGGCTTCAACAAAATCTTCAGCAACGGCTTCAGCATCTGAAACTGGAGCGGGTCGTTTGCCAACTTCGCCTTCGCGAACGACGAACACTGAAACCTCGGGGATCAGGTCAAGCGTCAAGCTGATGGGAACCATGTACTCGCCCAAAGTGCGAATAGATTCGGTAACGATTTGATGGCGGTCGATTTCGATGCCTTTGAGTTCTTTGATTTTCTCAGCGATCATCAAAGGACTAACGGAACCATAAAGCTTGCCGGTTTCGCTGGCGCGCACACCAAATTCGATTTCCATGCCTTGCAGCACGTCTGCCATGCCTTGGAGTTCTTTGTTGAGAATAGCGCGGCGTTCGGTCGCTTTTTCAGCGATGCGTTCGGCGAGTTTAACTGAGCTGTCGGTGGCTGGGAGTGCCAGTCCTTGGGGGATTAGGTAGTTGCGTCCGTAACCATCAGCGACTTTCTTGATGTCACCAGCGCGTCCTAATTTATATACGTCTTTTAGTAATAGTACTTTCATGTCAAGCCCTTTCTTAACTTGTTGTTTTTATTCTGCTCTAACTGAAGGGTACAACAGCCGAGCCAAAGCATTCTACCACAAGAAAAGAGAAAAATGTCAACAATTTTTAACTTTTATCACCTTGAATCTGCAGTTTATGAGTGCTTTGCGATATACTTGAGGTACTAGAAATCAAAGACAGGAGCACTATGGACGACAAAGAACTCTACAACGAATGGATTGGAAAATGCTATGACCCAGCATTAGTCAGATTCCCGGAGAGAAAGAAAGTTTTCAAGACAAGCTCTAATATTGAAATGCCTCCGGTTATCCCAGCAGATCAAATTGTTTTAGATCGTGAAGATAGCTTAGGCTATCCTGGTCAGTATCCCTTTACCCGTGGCGTGCAACCCACGATGTATCGGGGCAGGTTGTGGACAATGAGGCAATACGCAGGTTTCTCTAGCGCGAAAGAATCGAACGAAAGATATCGATTCTTGTTGGAGCAAGGGCAAACGGGTCTCTCGGTTGCTTTTGACTTGCCCACACAGATTGGCTATGACGCTGACGATAAAATCGCTTTAGGTGAGGTTGGTAAGGTTGGCGTTTCTATTTCCTCCATCGAGGACATGGAAATATTGCTCAAGGATATTCCTCTTGATAAAGTGTCTACCAGCATGACGATTAATGCGCCGGCTGCAGTGTTGCTGGCAATGTATATTGCGGTTGCAAAACGTCAAGGTGTGACACCTGAGCAATTGCGTGGCACCATTCAAAACGATATTTTGAAGGAATACATCGCGCGCGGCACATACATTTTCCCGCCTACACCCAGTATGCGCTTGATTACCGATATCTTCCAGTATTGTAAGGAGTTTGTGCCAAACTGGAACACCATCAGTATTTCTGGCTATCATATTCGGGAAGCTGGTTCGACTGCAGCTCAAGAAGTTGCTTTCACTCTTGCCAATGGTATCGCCTACATTGAAGCCGCGGTAAAGGCTGGTATGGATGTGGACGAATTTGCCAGCCAATTGTCATTCTTCTTCAATGCGCATAATAACTTCCTCGAAGAAATTGCCAAATTCCGCGCGGCTCGCCGTCTGTATGCCAGGATCATGAAGGAGCGCTTTGGCGCAAAAAAGGCCAGTTCTCAAAAACTACGCTTCCACACCCAAACGGCTGGTTCGACGCTCACCGCGCAACAGCCTGAAAACAACGTGGTGCGGGTTACTTTGCAAGCTTTATCTGCTGTATTGGGTGGAACGCAATCCTTGCACACCAACAGTATGGATGAGGCACTATGGTTGCCCACACAAAAAGCTGTGCAGGTTGCTTTGCGTACCCAACAAATAATCGCTTATGAAAGCGGTGCGGCAGACACCATTGATCCAATGGCAGGCTCCTACATGATTGAATTCCTGACGGATGAAATCGAAAAGCAGGCTGCTGAGTATATTCGCAAGATTGATGAAATTGGTGGCGCAATGAAAGCCATCGAGCAAGGTTACATGCAAAATGAAATCCAGGATGCCGCTTTCCACGCCCAACGCAGTTTGGAGGATGGCGAAGCTGTTGTGGTCGGTGTGAACCGCTTCCAGGTGGATGAAACCATTACTCTGGAGGCGCTCAAGATTGATCAGACCATTGAACTTGAGCAACATGAACGCCTGGCTCAATTGCGTGCCAAGCGCGATAATGTGAAGGCAGAAGCGCTGCTCAACCGACTGGAAGAATGCGCCAAGGGCGATGCCAACATGATGCCAATCATTATTGAGTGTGTTGAAGGTTACCTGACCCTGGGCGAAATTTGTGGACGTCTACGTGAAGTTTGGGGCGAATATCGCGCGCCTAGCTTCTTATAGTTGAATGGAACATTAGACAAAAGGAGACAATATGGCGGTAAAAAAGATTAATCATGTTGCGATTGCAGTCAAAGACATCGAATCCTCACTGGATTTTTGGGAGAACAAACTGGGTTTAAAGCTCGACTACATTGAGGAAGTGCCCTCAGAGGCATCCCGTGTGGCATTTATCCCAATTGGGGATAGCCTCATTGAGCTGGTGCAACCAACCCGCGATGATACCGGAATGGCTGCTTTTTTGGAAAAACGTGGTGAGGGTATTCACCATATTTGTGTTGAGGTCGATGATATTGATGAAACTTTCAATATGCTGAAAGAAAAAGGCGTGCGCCTGATCAATGCTGAACCTCAGGTTTTGCCTGGTCGGAAGATGGCATTTATTCATCCAAAAGCCGCGGGCGGTGTTCTGGTCGAACTCTACGAGATTACAGACCAAGAATAATAAGGTAAGTAAGCCAGGTTATTTCAACCTGGCTTTTTTCTTTATTAACAATTTTTCGAACCCTTTATTTAGGAAAGGACTATCATGTTAATTGCTAACGGACCCATTGTTACCTGGGGTAGTCCAAATGACATTTTAGATGGGCATGCCTTACTCATTCGCGATGGCAAAATTGCTGCCATTGGTCTCGAACACGAGTTGAAAGCGCAACACCCGGAAGAAACGATTCTGGATGCCCAAGGGCAGTTGATTATGCCCGGAAACATCTGCGCGCACACGCATTTTTATGGCGCGTTTTCACGTGGTATGGCGATTCCCGGCGAGCCTGCCACAAATTTTGCCGAGATCCTGGAAAAATTATGGTGGAAACTGGATAAAGCCTTGGATGAAGACGGCGTTTATTACTCTGCTTTAACCCTCTTGATTGATGCGATCAAGTATGGCACCACAACATTGTTTGATCACCACGCTTCACCCAATTTTATTAACGGCTCACTTGACCTCATTTATGAGGCAATGTTGGCTTCTGGCTTGCGAGGTTCATTGTGCTATGAAGTTACAGACCGGGATGGCGAAGAAAAAGCCATTGCAGGCATTCGGGAGAATAGTCGCTTTATTGGGCGCGTTTTATCAGGCGAGTTGGAACCCATGGTGCGTGCACACTTTGGTTTGCACGCCAGTTTAACGGTTTCTGACAAGACACTGGAAAAGTGTTTGATAGAAAACAACGGTCGGGCTGGATTCCATAGCCATGCCGCAGAAGGTATCGTTGACCAACTTGACTCGCTTGATAAATATGGCATTCGGGTGATTGAACGTTTTTATCAGCACGGTGTTTTAGGACCAAAGACGATTATGGTGCATGGTGTACACGCTGATGAAAACGAAATTAAGCGCCTGGCTGAAACCCAAACCTGGCTAACCCATCAACCACGTTCAAATATGAACAATGCCGTTGGCGTGGCTCCGATTGAAGACATGATGCGTCATGGCGTGAGGGTTGGTATGGGGAATGATGGTTTTTCAAATGCGATGTGGTCAGAGTGGTTTGCTGCTTATGTGCTGCACAAGAACAACCAACGCGATCCGCGAGCGATGGGTGGTTACGACATCATCCAGATAGCGGTTGAGAATAATTCTGAGCTTGCCACCGAAACTTTTGACGGTTTGCGCATAGGTAAGATAGAAGAAGGCGCTGCTGCGGACATCATTTTCGTTGATTATTCGCCAATCACACCCATGCATGCCGGCAATTTGCCATGGCATATTTTGTTTGGCTTCAGGGATGGCATGGTTACAATGACGATGGCAAATGGGCGTGTGTTGATGAAAGACCGCCATTTGGTCTTCCTTGATGAGCAAGAAGTCGCTGCCAAATCACGTGAAGCCGCTGAACGTGCCTGGCAAAAAGTACAAGAGATGTGAGGAAAAATGAGCTATAAAATTGGCATCATTGGTGGCACTGGCCGCCAGGGACGTGGATTAGCCTATCGATGGGCACAAGCCGGGCACGAGATTTTGATTGGTTCAAGAAAGCTTGAGGGTGCGCTGGCGGCTGTTGAAGAGCTGGAAGAACGATTGGGTGGCGAGGGCAAGTTGAGCGGTATGACCAACTTAGAAGCCGTTGAAGCTTGTGACATTGCTGTTTTAACTGTGCCATTTGAACATATGCGATCAACATTAGAGGAATTAAAGGATGCATTGCAAGGCAAACTTTTGATTAACGTTTGCGTACCCCTGGTTCCACCAAAAGTAACCCGGGTGCAAATGCCGCCTGAAGGTAGTGGCGCATTAATGGCACAAGCCATTTTAGGCGATGGTGCCCGCATTGTGGACGCTTATCAGAATGTTTCTTTTGAGCATTTACTCTCCGGTGAAGAAATTGACACAGATGTGCTGGTTGCGGGTTATGACAAAGCCGCTCGTGAAACGGTTATTCAACTCTCTGCTGATATTGGCGTGAAAGCCTGGGATGCGGGTGTTATTCAAAATACCATGGTGGTTGAAGGCTTAACATCCATTTTGATCGGGCTCAACATCCAATATAAAGTGCCGTCTTCGGGCATTCGCATTACAGGTGTCCATGAATAAAGCAAAATCACTTTGTTTTACAACGTTACCCGGTATCCCGGTCATTAAAGAGGGTGATGATTTAGCTTCTATCATATTAAACGCTTTGGCAAGCTCTGATATGCGTTTGCAGGATGGCGACGTGCTGGTTTTGGCTCAGAAAATTGTTTCGAAAGCGGAAGGACGATTGGTAAATTTAACAAGGGTTATACCCTCTGCAGAAGCCATTGAACTTGCCGCATTCCTGGACAAACGACCAGAGTTGGTCGAGCTTATTCTGCAAGAAAGCAATGAAATTGTGCGAAAACGACCTGGAACAGTCATCGTTGAGCACAAAAGTGGCTTTATTTGTGCCAACGCTGGTATTGACCACTCCAATGTAAAAGGACCCTGGGGCAATGATGCTGATTGGGTGCTCTTATTGCCTGTGGATTCTGATGCGTCTGCCAGGCATTTGCGTCGGGAGCTCTTTCTGCGAACGGCAAAGGATGTTGGTGTTTTGATTATCGATTCGCATGGCAGAGCCTGGCGGAATGGCGTATTGGGAACAAGCATTGGGCTTTCGGGTATGCCAGGATTATTGGATATGCGTGGCGAAGAAGACATGTACAACTACAAATTGCGCGTAACTACTATCGGCGTGGCTGATGAATTAGCTGCTGGTGCTTCCTTGATGATGGGTCAAGCCAACGAGGGTACGCCGGTTGTGCTTGCCCGTGGATTCCCATACAAGATGCGTGAAGGACGGTCGAGCGAATTGTTGAGGGCGAAGGAGAAAGACTTATTTAGATGAGTTTAGAGCTGGAGGACCTTAAAGTTGTCGCTTTAGCAGGTGGCGTAGGCGGTGCAAAGCTTGTTTTAGGTTTGGACAGGGTTTTGAAACCCGGAAACCTTTCTGTCATCGTGAATACTGGCGACGATTTTGAGCATTTCGGCTTGAGTATCTCTCCGGATTTAGACACCATTTGCTACACTCTTGCAGGTATTGTGGACCCCATTAAGGGTTGGGGATTGGCTGATGAAACCTACCAAGTTAGTGAGCATCTCAAATCACTTCATTCACCAACCTGGTTCACACTTGGTGACAAGGATATCGCTACTCATCTAGAAAGAACCCGTTTGCTGCGTGAGGGCTGGTCATTAAGCCAGGTAACCCGGCATTTTTGCCAGTTATGGGGTGTTCATTCCTGGGTTTTTCCGATGAGTGATACGCCTGCCAGGACGCTTGTCAACACCAAAGAAAAAGGCTTGATGAGTTTTCAGGAATACTTTGTGAAGCACCAATTTCAGCCAGAAGTGCTCAGCCTGGTTTACGAACGACCTGATGGGACCCGAGTTCCAGAAGCTGCCTTAAAAGCGCTGGAGACCTGTGATTTGGTGGTCATTAGCCCTTCGAACCCGCTTTTAAGCATTGCGCCCATTTTGAATAACAAAGATCTGCGAAATCTGTTGGAATCCAAGCTTGTTATTGCTGTTTCACCCATCATTCAGGGTCAGGCGCTAAAAGGTCCAGCAGCAAAGTTGTACAAAGAGCTGGGTTTCGAACCGCATGCGAAAACGGTTTTAGCCGCATATGAAACTTTTTTGGATGCTTTTATTTATGACGTTTTAGACGCACCGGATTTCGAAAACGAAGTATTTAAGGATATAATTATCCATAAGGCACAGACGATTATGAAGTCTGAATCAGACAAGATTGCCTTGGCTCGGACGGTTTTAGAGCTTGGTCTTCAAATCATGGAGAAAGCACTAAGATGAGTACCTGGGCAATTGTTCCTGTTAAACCTTTTTCAGAAGGCAAATCGCGATTAAGAGCATGTTTTAATCCCGACCATTTGCTTGAAATTAATCGCAAATGCTTTTCTCGAACCTTAAAAACACTTCAGGCGTGTTCAGGAATTAATCAGGTTCTTGTAGTGAGCAGAAGTGATGAGGTGCTAAGCCTCGCGCTTGGCTATGGGGCAGAAGTTCTTATGGAAAAGCCACCTTATTCCTTGAATAATGGCATTAGTCAGGCTTTGGCGTATCTGACTGAAAAGGATTGTTCAAAAATCCTCATCATACCAACTGATTTACCAAGATTGGAAGTGGATGACCTGGATCAGCTGCTAAATCATACAAAACAGTCATCAACAATCAGACTTGTGCCAGATAACTTTCAAACAGGTACAAACGCCGTTTTGCTCACCAAAGGTTTTGATTTTGAACCGCAATTTGGCAGAAACTCATTTCAAAAACATTCGCGCCAGGCTCTCAAGCTCTCAGGAAAGCTTGAGGTTTTACTCCTTGAAAACATTCAACATGACCTGGATACTTATGCAGATCTAAAAATGTTGGACGAGGACATCTTAAAGCAATTCGAACTTAGAATTTGAAAGGATTATAAACATGTTAGATAAAGTCGCATTATATTTACAAGACTCGCATGATTTGCGAGACGGCTTGGACATTGTCCGCTACGCCGAAGAAAAAGGTTTTTATGCTGTTTACCAAGCGGAAAGCCGTCTTGTGCGTGACGCTATCGTGCCAATGGCTGCTTACGCTGCTGTAACCGAAAAAATCCATATTGGCTCTGGCGTGATTAACAACTGGACGCGAAACATTGGCTTACTTGCCTCCACATTTCTAACCTTGGATGACCTTGCACCTAACCGCATTATCTGTGGCATTGGTGCCTGGTGGGATCCTCTGGCGAAAAATGTTGGCATTAATCGCACAAAACCGCTCAAAGCAATGGAAGAAACCATTTTGGTCATGAAAAGACTTTTAAACATGGAAAACGTTAGCTTTGAAGGTGAATTCGTTCAGGTTAAGGATATTGAGTTGGATGTCGTTCATGGTCGACGCGAACCACGCCATGTGCCCATTTACATCGGCGCGACCGGTAACAAAATGATTGAAATGACCGGGCGAATTGCTGATGGCATCGTGATGAACTATTGTGTGCCGGTTTCCTACAATGATATGGCGATTGAGAATCTGATGAAAGGTCTGAAACAATCCGGACGCAAGCTCGAAGATTTTGACAGACCTCAACTGATTGTCTGTTCAGTGGATGAAGACCGCGAAAAAGCGATTGACTCAACCCGCGAACTGCTTACCCAGTACTTGGCACAACAGCCACATATCGCCTTGGCTTCGGGTGTTTCGATGTCGATCGTTGAGGAAATCCAATCCATTTTGGGTTGGCCAGCAACACATGAACAAATTCAGGCTGCCAAGCATCTGGTGCCGGATTCATTGATTCATCACATCACTGCCAGTGGTACACCAGAAGAAGCCAAAGCCAAGGTTCAGGAATACATCGACCACGGCGCCACATATCCCATTCTTTATGGCGTAGGTGGTGATACAAAGCTGTTGATTGACACTTTTTCGCCTCTCGGCTGATAAGTGTTGTTGATGAAGGGCAGACTTACTGCCTGTGATATGAAAACAAAATTGACCTGAACAGAAAGGTCAATTTTGGCATGCAATCTTCTAAAGGAGGATCTTGTGGATGAAATAAACATTCAATACTTTAGACCCCAATCGCTTGATGAACTCGAAGCGCTGATAGGAGAGCACGATGGCTCATTCTTGTTCCTGACTGGAGGAGACTACAACGCCAAAGGATATCAGGATGGAGACGTGCTCATCGATTTACAAGACCTCCAGATGGACTCAATTGTTGAGGAAGATGGTTTCATCGAAATCGGTGGATTGGTTCCGCTTGACGCTTTATTTAAAGAGGATGCTTTGTGGGCGGATTTTCGAGATGCTTTGCGCATTGAAGGTGGCTGGAACATTAGAAATGGCTTGAGTCTGGACAATTTTTTGCGCGTAGCCAATGGGCGTTCGCCGCTCTTAACTTGTTTGCGGGCACTGGATATCAACCTTTTTGTTCAACCAGAAGGTGGCGTTATGGCGCTGGATGAATACCTTAGTGATGAATATAACTGGCGGGATTATTTTATTGAGAAAGTGAGCTTAAATAAGCCAAAAGCAGTTGCTTATGAGCAGGTGGCACGCTCGCCAAAAGATCTTCCTATTGTTAATGTCGCTGTAGTGCAAGACCAGGATGACACCATTGTTGTGACGGTGGGTGGCCATGAAGCCCTTTTGGGTGGTTTGTTGTTTGAGCCCGGCACAGTCATTGAAACAGAACAAGTAAGAGAGTTATTTGTAGACACCGATGACGCATGGGCAAGCGCGGAATATCGTCAGGATGTTGCAGAATCCCTATTGAAGCGGTGCATAGCCAAACTGGGTTTGGCATAGAGGAGGATGAGCATGAAAATTAGCCTCAATGTTAATCAAAAAACTGAACAACTGGAAATAGTTGGCAATGAAAACCTACTGGACGCTTTGCGGTCGCTTGGGTATTTTAGTGCCAAAAGTGGTGGCTGTGCAAAAGGTGAATGTGGCGCTTGCGCGGTTTTGCTTGACGGTAAACCCGTTAATAGCTGTATGTTTTTGGCTGTTCAGGCTCAAGGTCACTTGATTGAAACCGTTGAAAAATTGGGCGAACAAGCGCAACAGGGTTGGAAAAAGACACAAGGTTTTGACCCCTTACAAACTGCTTTTATTGAGAGCGGTTCGGTGCAATGTGGTTACTGTACACCAGCGATGATCCTTTCTGCGAAAGCTTTGCTGCGGGAAAATCCCCAACCGGATGAGGTTCAAATCCGTGAAGCCCTTAGTGGCGTGATGTGTCGTTGTACAGCTTATGTGAAGCCAGTACAAGCGATTCAGCGCGCCGTTGAAATGATGAATGAACCCAAGGTCGATGCCGATGTGAGCCAGTATGAGCCAGACATGTTACAGGTGGATGAGATACCCGAGACGCAGAGGGTGGGCAAGTCTGACATCAAAATCGATGCAGCTTCTTTGGTGCAGGGAAAGCCGGCTTTTACGGCAGATTTGGCTTTGAAAGACACCCTGGTTGCAAAGGTTTTGCGTTCACCCTATGCCCATGCCCGAATTCGATCGATTGACGCTTCAAAAGCCAGAGCTTTGCCTGGTGTTGCTGCTGTGCTAACCTGGGAAGACTTACCCAGGGTTGTTTACTCTACTGCCGGGCAATCTGATCCAATTCCAGGACCTTTAGACATGTTTTCACTGGACAATAAGGTGCGATTTGTGGGAGATCGGGTGGCTTTCGTTGCCGCAGAAACTAGCGCTATTGCCGAGGAAGCTCTCGAGTTGATTGAAGTCGATTATGAAGTGCTCGAACCCATTATCGATATGCGCGATGCCTCGAAAGAGGGTGCGCCAATTTTGCATGATGAGCCTGAATATGTTCATTTTGCCGATTCTGATCCTTCCATAAACCTGGCTGCCAAAATTCGCATTGATATTGGCGATGTTGATAAAGGTTTTGCTGAAGCAGACCATATTATTGAAAGGGAATACATTGTGCCAAAGGTGCAGCAAGCCCATATTGAGCCACATGTAACTCTCACTTATTGGGATGAAAATGACCGTTTGGTTGTGCGCACTAGTACGCAGGTTCCTTTCCACGCCCGGCGTATTCTGGCACCGGTTTTAGGCTTGCCGGTTAAGCAAATTCGGGTGATTAAGCCCCGTATTGGTGGCGGTTTTGGGAATAAGCAGGAAATTTTGATTGAAGATATTGCCGCTCATCTTACGATTGCAACTGGCAAACCTGTGCTATATGAGATGAGTCGCGAAGAAGAATTTATTGCCTCACGTTCACGCCATCCGATGCGTGTGAAAATGCGCACTGGGGTGATGAATGATGGCACGATGACTGCCAACGAGATGGTTGCTCTTTCAGACACCGGCGCTTACGGATGCCATGCGCTTACCGTAACCGGCAATACCGGGCAAAAATCGATGGGGCTTTATGTGGGAGACGGAAAGTATCGCCAGTCACCCAATATTCGTTTTTATGCTGATATTGTGTATACCAACACACCTCCGGCTGGCGCTTATCGAGGCTATGGCGTGCCCCAAGGCTATTGGCCATTGGACAGGCACATGGAATATATCGCTGATGTAATTGGTATGGACCCGATTGATTTTCGTTTGAAAAACATCGTAAAAGCCGGCGAATACCAGCCTTTTAGCACAGCATGGAACGAAGGACGAGAGCCAGTGCCTGAAGTTTTACAAACGGTTGGTTTGGTGCAATGCGTGGAACAAGGTCGCGAAGCGATTGGCTGGGATGAGAAATACAACAACCCCGCCTGGCAACGTGTTGAAGGCAAGCCCCACCTTCGCAGAGGCATCGGCATGGCAGCAGTGATGCAAGGTACTGCTATTCCGTTCCTGGATATGGGTGCCGCGAGTATCAAAATCAATGACGACGGTTCCTTTAATCTTTTAGTCGGTGCAACGGACCTGGGCACTGGTTCTGATACGGTTTTGGCTCAGATTGCGGCTGAAACCCTGGGTGTGCCAACGGACGACATTTTCGTTTTGTCGTCAGATACCGATACCACACCGTTTGATGTGGGTGCTTATGCGTCTTCAACAACCTATGTTTCTGGTACGGCGGTGTTAAAGGCTTGTTTGGAAGTGGCGGAGCAGATAAAACGTCGCGCGGTGATGATTTTTACAGACAAAGGATTTGATTACCGGACTGAGGACATTGTCCTTAAGGATAAACACGCCATCGCTCCCAACGGCGAAAAGGTCAGTTTGGCAACAATTGCCCTGGACTCTTTGCATTGGCGAAATCAAGAGCAGATTATGGCGACTGCCTCTTATGTTTCACCCAATTCACCGCCGCCTTTCGCTGCTCAGTTTGCAACGGTGGAAGTGGATATTGAAACCGGTGAGGTAACCGTAAAGGATTTAATCATGGCCGTTGATTCTGGTGTTATCATCAACCCGGTTACTGCTTCAGCCCAAATTGAAGGTGGCATTGCCCAAGCCTTGGGTTATGGCGTTTGTGAAGAAATGGTTTATGATGAAAACGGTGTTGCCCGCGAGGTCGATTTAGTGGACTATCATGTGTTTAGGGCAGACGAAATGCCAAACATTAAGTCTATTTTTGTTGAGACTTATGAAACCACTGGACCGTATGGCGCCAAAGCTGTGGCGGAGATACCCCTGGATGGGGCAGCACCTGCCATTGGCAATGCCGTGTTCAATGCCTGTGGCGTTGACTTATTGGAAATACCGATTGTGCCAGAAAAAGTATGGCGAGAACTAAACGTGAAGACTGAGGAAAAGGATGGAGTATAGCGGATATACACTAAGCAGAGCAGAAAGAATTTTTGTTACGGGGCATATTAACCCTGATACCGATTCAATTGCATCAGCGATTGGCTACGCCTGGCTTTTACGCGAGCGTGATAATTTGCCCACGGTGGCATGCCGCGCGGGTTCAGTGAATTTGCAAACAGCCTGGGTGCTTAAAACCCTTGGCATGGATCCGCCCATTTTGCTGACGGATGCATCGCCACGTTTTGAGTCGGTGACCAAGCGTTATGATGTTGCTACGCCAGATAAATCTTTGAACGATGCCTGGTTAATTTTGACCCGAACCGGTGGTATCGCTCCAATCGTAAATGCCGATGGAACCCCGTATGGCATGGTAACCGGGCAAAGCCTGTTTGATTTTTTGCGCCGTATCATTGGACCGCATCCAAAATACCGTGATATGACCATCTCAGAACTTTTGGATATCCCCAGCCGGGAAGCCGCAAAAACCGATATTCCCCGTTTTCAACCCCAAACCAGGATTAAGGACGTTATCAACCGTCTTTTGCGGCATGAATTTACTGAGTATTGGGTTGTGGACGATTCTGGCCGCTATTTGGGTCTCGCCAGGCAAAATGATTTACTGCATCCACCGCGGATTAAGGTCATATTGGTAGACCATAATGAGCCTCAGCAATCAATCGCATCCTTGGAGGAAGCTGAACTTTTAGAAATTCTTGACCATCACCGTTTGGGAAACCGCTCAACACATCATCCAATCAAGTTTACGGTGGATATTGTTGGCAGCACTTCAACCTTGGTGGCAGAGCAAATCGTAGAAGCCGGATTAAGCGCGCCACCTCAAATTGCTGGCATGCTATTGGCGGGTTTGCTATCAGATACGCTCATATTCCAATCACCCACAACCACGCCGCGTGATAACGCCGTGGCAGAAAACCTTGCTCGATGGGCATTTGTGCCAGGTTCACCACTTGAGAATGAAACCATCCACAGTTACGGAGAAAAAGTTGTCCGAGCAGGTGCAGGTTTGCTCACCCGAGATCCGGATAGCATCGTGAGTGGCGATGTGAAAACTTATGAAAGCGCCGGCTTTAAATTTGCGATTTCACAGGTTGAAGTTGCTGGCGTTTATGATCTGGGTGACATCCTTGGGCAGCTACGCAGGTCTTTGATTAAATATAAAGATGCCAATGGACTTGATTTTACAATGCTCATGATTACTGATGTGGTTGAAGGTTCAAGCCGTTTGTTAACGGTAGATCAACCTCCGGCGCTTGATGAATTGCCTTACCGCATTCTACGTGATGGCACACGTTTAGCAGAAGGCGTTGTTTCGCGTAAGAAACAACTTTTGCCGTTGGTGCTCTCGATTTTGGAGGAATAATGGATACGATTTATCTTGAATTGGCGCAGGCCTTAGAAGCACGTAAACCAGTTTGTTTATGTGTTGTGGCTGATTCTTCAGGCTCTGTTCCCAGGCCAGCTGGAAGCAAAATGTTGGTCTATGCGGATGGTTTGACATCAGGCAGCGTTGGTGGAGGCGGATTGGAGTCAGAGGTGATTAACCAAGCGCTTGAAGCTATGAGGCTTGGAAAGACGAAGCTGCTAGAGTATTCGATGAATCCCAATGATGAGAATGCCGTTGGTGTTTGTGGTGGTTGGGTAATAGTTTATATCGAACCTCAGTTAGAACAACCGACTTTGTTAATTTTAGGCGCAGGACATGTTGGATTGGCTGTGGCAAAAATTGCCAGTTTAATGGATTTTCGGATTATCTTGAATGATGACCGTGAAGATGCTCTTGAGAACTTAAGCGTGCCTGATAAAGTGGAATTTATCGCCTGTGATATGGCTGATTTGCCGAATAAAGTTAAAATCACGCCTCAAACCTTTATTATTGGTGTTTCAAGAGATGCCCAATTAGACATCGATGGTTTTCCGGCACTGCTGGAGACAGATTTTGCTTATTTCGGCGCGATTGGATCCCGAAATCGGTGGATTCATACCAAAGACGCCATGCTTGAAGCAGGCGTATTGCCAGAAAAAGCAGATCAAATAAAATCGCCCATTGGACTGCGCATCCATGCCATAACCCCAGACGAAATTGCAATCAGTATCCTGGCTGAAGTCATTCAGCATATGCACAAGAAATAGGAGCTCAACAAGCTATGTGGAAGCATTACCATATTGTAGAAACCAGTGAACAACTCGCCGAACTATTAGCCACGCAAGAAGGTCCAACCAAAATAATTGCCGGTGGCACAGACCTGATGGTTGAAATCAACAATGAGAAATGGCAAAACCTTGACACGGTTTTGGACATTTCACGGGTTGTTGCCCTGGATAAAATTTGGCAAGATAAAGAAAACAATTTGCATATTGGCGCGATTGTTACCCATAATGATGTCTTGCACTCGCGCTTGCTTCGCGATGCGGCTTTTCCACTTGTGCAAGCATGTTATACGGTAGCTTCGCCTGCCTTGCGCAACCGTGCCACCGTCGTGGGCAATTTGGTGACCGCTTCGCCTGCCAATGATACTATTCCCACGCTTATGGCATTGGACGCCAAACTCGTTTTGGCTAGCGTCCGTGGTGAGCGGATTGTGCCTTTATCTGAGTTTTACAAAGGGTATCGCCAAACCGCGCTTGAAAAGGATGAATATGTTAAAGAAGTCTTCTTTAAAGGTTTAACCGCCAATCAAAGAGGCTCTTTTAGAAAGCAAGGACTGAGAAAAGCACAAGCTATCTCGATACTCAATTGTTGCGTTTTGTTAAGCTTTGAGGAAGATGTCATCAGCGATGCAAAAGTGACCATGGGATCTGTGGGTCCGGTGGTGATGCACGCGCCGAGCGCTGAAGCGTTTCTGATAGGAAAAGTTTTGGACGACACGGTAATCGATGAAGCTTCTCGCATAGCTGCCAGTGATGCTAAGGCAATCAGTGATATCCGTGGATCAAAAGAGTTTCGTGACTATATGATGAAAGAGCTTGTGTTTGAAGCGCTACATGACATCACGCGGGATGATTTGCGCCAATCAATTCCGCGCAAACCAATTAGCTTGAACACTAAAGACGATTGGTCGGGTGTTAAACAAGGTGAATGGGATGGCGATACTATTCGCACAACCGTAAACGGTGAAGAGTACATCTTGACTGGTGCCAGCAAGATGAGTTTATTGCATCTGCTCCGCGACAAGTTGGGATTGACCGGCTCGAAACCCGGATGCGAAGAAGGTGAATGTGGCGCGTGTATGGTCTTTCTGGATGGGCGCGCTGTGGTAAGTTGCCTTATTCCGGCAGCCCGTGCGCATCAAGCCAACATCACAACCATTGAAGGTTTGGGTGAGAATGGCCAATTGGATCCGGTTCAGATCTCGTTTATCGAACATGCGGCGGTGCAATGCGGCTACTGTACACCCGGCTTTGTGATGGCAGCTGTAAAACTTTTACAAGAAGATCCCAATCCCACCAGGGAACAAATCATGGCTGGCTTGTCTGGCAATTTATGCCGATGTACCGGCTATACCAAGATAATTGAAGCAATTGAGGACGTAAAACACCCTTAGAATAAGGAGCGTCAGATGAGCGGAATCGGAAAGTCTGTAAAAAGGCTGGATGCCTACGACAAAGTAAGCGGCAAAGCAAAATACCCCGGCGATTTTAATTTTTCGGATGAGCTCATCATGAAAATACTTTTCGCGGGTGTCCCTCACGCACGTATCTTATCCATTGATACCAGCGAGGCTGAGGCATTAGAAGGTGTGGTTGCCGTTTATACCGCCAAGGATGTACCTGTTAATGAGTACGGTCTTGGCATCGCCGATCAACCTGTGCTTTGTGGACCGGGCTCTGCCAAAGTTGGGGGTGATATTGCCCGATTTGAGGGTGACCAAATTGCTGTTGTTATTGCAGAAACGGAGCCGATTGCCAAAAAAGCACTCAAGCTCATCAAGGTTGAGTATGAGATTTTGCCCGTTATCGACAGCCTGGAAAAAGCCCTTGCCAAAGATGCTTATATCTTACATCCAGGATTGGAGTCGAATGTTTTTCATCGCAATCGCATCCGCCATGGCTCGGTGGAGGATATGTTTGACCATTGTGATGTTATTATCGAAGGTGAATACCATACACCGGTTCAGGAACATGCATATCTTCAGCCAGAAGCTGGGATCGCGTATTATGATGACGAGGGACGCGTTACAGTTGTTGTAGCAGGTCAATGGACGCATGAAGACCGGCGCCAAATTGCGCATGCTTTGGCACTTGAAGAAGATCAGGTAAGGGTAATTTATCCGGCAATTGGCGGGGCATTTGGCGGGCGTGAAGACATGAGCGTGCAAATTGTTCTCGGTTTGGCTGTTATGCGTTTGCGGGAACAGAGTATTGATCGACCGGTTAAGGTTGTATGGTCAAGGGAAGAATCCATTATCGGTCACCACAAACGCCATGCTTATACCATGCGTGCAAAATGGGGTGCCACCAAGGATGGTAAGATTTTAGCTATTCAAACCGAAGTTTGGGCGAACGCCGGAGCTTATGCTTATACCTCTACCAAGGTGCTAGGAAATGCAACGCTCCTTGCCACGGGACCATACGAAATCCCGAATGTGGCTGTGGATGCTTATGCGGTCTACACCAATGATATTCCCGGAGGTGCCTTTAGGGGTTTTGGTGGACCACAAGCGAACTTTATGGTCGAAAGCCAGATGGACAAACTTGCCGAAGCCTTAAAAATGGACCCCGTGGAATTGCGTTGGCGGAATTTGTTCAAAGAAGGTTCTATCATATCGATGGGAAGTGTCATTCCCAAAGGTGTGAGCATTCGTGAAGTTGTTGAAAAAGCGGCCTTGGCGGCTGGTTGGACGCAAACAGAGCATGGTTGGCAAGGACCTGAGGCACCTTTGAGTGAAGATCCGGATATCAAAACCGGCATCGGTTTTGCTTGTGGCTATAAGAATATCGGTTTTTCGTTTGGAGCAAAGGAAAACTGTGGCGCAACGATTATTCTTGAAGGTGATCAAGAGATTGAAAAAGCGCACCTTTACCATGCCGGTGCGGAAGTAGGGCAAGGCGCGCACACGGTTTTTAAACAATTTGCCTGCGAGGCGCTTGGTTTGCCGGCTGAAAAGGTTGAAGTGCACTATTCAGACACAGCCAATACATTAGCATCAGGTAGCGTATCGGCATCGCGCATGACATTTATGGCGGGTAATTCCATTATTGGTGCGGCTCAAATCGCTCTGCAAAAATGGGCAGAGGAGAACCGCCCCGCGATTGGCTCCTTTGTTTACCGACCACCTGCAACGACGCCTATGTCGCCGGTGGATGGCTCAAGTTACCCGAACTTTGCCTACGGCTATGTTGCTGAAGTGGCAGTTGTTGAAGTGAATACCCGCACAGGTGCTGTGGAAGTTAAAGATTTTTATTGTGCTAATGATGTCGGCAAGGCGATTAACCCAAGTTTGGTTGAGGGTCAAATTGATGGTGGCATCTTGCAAATGCTGGGCTATGTTTTGATGGAGAATTTCAAAACGCGGGATGGCAAAGCTTTAACCAAGAATTTTGCAAGCTATCTTATGCCGACGATCATGGATATTCCGGGCAAGATCATACCCTTGGTTTTGGAGTATCCAGACCCGATTGGTCCTTATGGTGCGCGCGGGATGGGTGAAATGCCTTGTTTGCCTGTTGCACCGGCGGTGTGTAATGCGGTTTATGATGCTGTTGGTGTTCGCTTTGATGACTTCCCTTTGACCCAGGAAAGAGTTTTGCGAGGGCTAGGAAAATTCTGACCCTGATGAAGAGCAATCAGCAAAACCTAGATTCTATTGCTGCAATTATCTTGGCAGCAGGTGCATCGAGTCGATTCGGCGCGCCTAAACAACTTTTAATTTGGGAAAAAGATAATTTCTTAAACACCCTGATCAAAACAACTACTGAAGCGGGTCTAAGCCCAATTATGGTTGTTTTAGGATGTCATGCTGTTGAGATAGAGCAGCATATTTTGGATAAATCCGTTAAAGTAATTTACAACCAGGATTGGGAAAAAGGACAATCAACCTCGGTGAAAGCCGGTGTTCAAGCTTTGATTGAAGCATACCCAAATGTAATGGGTGCTTTTTTCTTACAGGTTGATCAACCACAGACACCGGTTGAATTGCTCCAAAAGATTAAAGAAAAGGCTTACAAAGGTGCCCAAATCGTTTTGCCCTTAATCAGAGGTGAAAAGAGTAGTCCGGTTTATTTTTCAAAACGCTGTTTCGACAAGTTATGCCAAATTACTGGAGACCAGGGTGGTAGGGCGATTATGTCTCATTTTGAAGTCGAGACTGTTGAATGGTCTGATGAACGCCAGCTATTGGATATTGACCGACCAGAAGATTATGTCCGGCTTCGCCAGCTTTATGGAATCCATGATTAGCATCTAGTATAATTTCACTATGGAAGAAATAAAATACATAGGCGTTCAATTTTCGCCTGTAGGAAAACAGTATCATTTTTCAGTCCCTGCTGACCTTGTTGTGCAAGCAGGGGACTTTGTTGTTGTTAACACCTCACGTGGGGTGCAGATGGGAAAAGTAGCTCAGCTGGACGTTGACCCCAGAGCTGATGTCGCGAGCATTATTCAAGTGGATAGGCTGGCAACCGAGGAAGATAAACAAAAGAGCCATGCCAATAAACAAAAAGCAGAAGAAGCCGTTGAGATAGTCAACCATTTTTTGAAAGAAAACGAATATGGTGAAATCAAGGCTGTTGATGCGGAATACACGCTTGATGGCGCAAAAATGACCATCTATATGACCTATGAGCAAGACCTTGAGTTTGATATCCGCAGCTTTTTACGGGATGTTTCGAAACACTTTAGCGATACTCGGCTTGAAGTTCGTCAGGTGGGACCGCGGGATGTTGCGAAACTCATCTCTGGCTTAGGCGCTTGTGGTATTGAGAAACGTTGTTGCTCGCGTTTTCTGACCGAATTCAGCTCTATATCAATCAAAATGGCAAAGGCTCAGGACATCTCTCTGACACCTTCTGAAATTACTGGTATTTGTGGGCGTTTGCGTTGTTGTTTGCGTTATGAAAACGAAACCTATGAAGCGGCGCTAAAAGAATTACCCAAACGTAAAAAGATGGTGATGACGCCGCTTGGAGAAGGTCGCGTTACCCAGGTTTTACCTTTGAGCGAATCGGTTATTGTCAATTTGCCTGAGATCGGACCTCGCCAGTTCACCCGTGAAGAACTCGAAACTGGGGTGATGCAAGTTAAACCCGTGGTTTTTGAAAACGAAAACAATGCTTATGAACTGGACCATTCGGATATTGAACTGGTAAAAATTGAGCCAGAACGAAAGGGTCGTTCTAAAAGGTCACCAGGCAGTTCGAGACGAAGAGATGACAGACCAGAAAAAACACGTGAAGATGGTGAACGTAGCCAGCAATCGGCTCAAAAGCGTTCTGAAGGTAGTCGACGTGGCGGTAAAAAGGATAGTCGGGTAAAGAAAGAGCGTCCCACATCAAAAAACAAACCGCAACAAACGAAGCAGTCCGGTCGATCTTCCAGAAATCGTGGTCAGAAAGCAGAACGTGGTACTAAAAAACAAGACAGTAGTCTTTAAGTGCAGAATGCCCAGCGATGAACACAGCTTTTAAAGAATTGAATTGGCAACCGAACACCAGAATCCTGGTGGTTTTAGCTCACCCGGATGATCCGGAATTTTTCATGGGAGGTACATTAGCCTATTGGCATTCTTTGGGCTTCCATATCGATTACCTCTTGCTTACGCAAGGTGGGCTAGGACAAAGCGAAGCTTTTTCTGATGAGGCGGCTTTGAAGGTAATCCGTAGAGCTGAACAGCGTGCCGCGGCAGATGTGATTGGCGTGCATGATGTCAGCTTTTTTGATGAGCCTGATGGCTTCCTTGCTAATAACCTTGAGCTGCAAAGAGACCTTGTGCGACATATCCGCGCTCTAAAGCCGGATATCGTTGTTTCCTCTGATCCAACCCTTTATTACCGAGGCACCCGTCTAAACCATCATGACCATCGCATGGCGGGTCAGATTGTGGCTGAAGCGGTTTTTCCTGCCGCACGTAATGATGGCTTTTTTCCGGAATTGAAAGAGGAAGGTTATCCTGCCCACAATGTTAAAGAATTGTGGTTTAGTTTGAGCAAAGATCCCAACATGACCCTTGATGTGAGTGCTTTTTGGGACACGCGCATTCAAGCGCTCAAAGAGCATCGTTCGCAGATTCAGGATATTGAACAATTAGAAAGGTATTTGCGCCACTTTGCCAATGAATTACACGGCGAAGGCAAGTATCTGGAGTATTTTCGCCGATTGGTCTTTTAGGTTTTTATGACTACTTACCAAAAAGCTATTGAATTGTTTGATTATTCCCGTGATTTACGCAGGCAATTTCATGTAATGCCCGAATTAGCTTTTAAGGAACATCAAACTGCCAGCTTTATTGCCAAAGAATTAATAAGATTGGGTTACCAGGTTCGTGAAGGTATAGGACAAACCGGCGTAACAGGTATTTTGGACACCGGAAAACCCGGGAAAACCACTATGCTTCGCTTTGATATGGATGCGCTACCCATATTGGAAGATACCGGGCATGATTTTGCCTCAAAAAACGAAGGAATCATGCATGCTTGCGGGCATGATGGGCATATGGCAATTGGTTTGACACTGGCAAGACTTGTAGCTGAGAACTTGCAAACCTTATCCGGAAAAGTTTATTTTGTTTTTCAACCGGCTGAAGAAATATGTCAAGGCGCTCTGGGTATGATTGCGGATGGCCTATTTGACGAGATAGCGGTTGATTATGCCCTGGCAAGCCATTTATGGGCAGAAAAGCCATATGGTTGGATTGGCATTCCAGATGGCCCAGTGATGGGTGGGTCCAGCGATTTGAGCATTATTGTGCGTGGAAAAGGCGGTCATGCTGCCAAGCCGGATGATACGGTTGACCCATTGAAGATCGCGGCGCACATCATCCTTGACTTGCAAAAGCTCATTTCGGGACGGTTATCTCAAGATGATAAAGCTATTGTGAGCATTACCCAAATAGAAGCAAGCGATCGCAAGAATATCATCGCAGACAGGGTTAGAATGGCTGGTTCGCTGCGCTGGTTTGATGAAACGACTCGGGATAAGGTGAAAACACAGCTCCAAGATATTTGTGATGAGATCGCAATTGGCTTTGGTGGAAGCGCTCATGTTGAAACAGAGGATCAAACCATTCCGGTAGTAAACAACAAAGGTTTAGCAAATGCATGCCGCCAAAGTTTGCGCGTTTTGCGCGTAGATGTACCAGAGTTGAAAGTCGATGACCAATACAGAACCCATCTTTCAGAAGATTTTTCATTTATTGCCAGGCAAGTGCCCAGTGCGATGCTGTTAATTGGGGCAAGTAAAGCGATTGATGGCAATGTTTATCCGCATCATCACCCCAAATTTGATATAGATGAAAGATCGATTAGCCTTGCGGTAGCTTCATTGATGCAAATTGTGACGACTTTGCACGCTCAGAAGGGTGACTAAAAAATGAAGGACGAAAAGCAAAGCTTGCTGGAGCACCTGGAAGCCTTAAGAAAAACGCTATTGCTCATTTTATTGGGTTTGGTTATCGGAATTGTTTTAGCATTGTTTTTTGTTAAACCCATTATTGCCTTTTTGGCAATACCCATTGGTGGGTTGGACCAATTGCATGCCATAGAAGTAACCGAGAGTGTGGGCGTTTATATGCGCGTGGCATTGCTAACTGGCTTGATTGTCAGCTTGCCCTGGGTTTTCTATCAGCTCTTTCAGTTTATTGGAAAAGGACTAAAAGAAAACGAGCGCAAGGGCATTTTAATCGCTGTACCATTTGCCACAATAATGTTTTTAGGTGGGGTTGCTTTTGCTTTTTACATCATGTTGCCAGCTTCACTTGAGTTTTTAATGGGCATTTTGGGGATTCAAACCCTTATTAGGATTAAGTCCTATTTTAGCTTTGTGAGTAATTTGTTGTTTTGGATTGGGGTTAGTTTTGAACTGCCCCTGATAGCCTTTGTTTTGGCGCGGTTTGGCATCCTTAAAGCAAAAGTGATGCTCAAAAGTTGGCGCATCGCGATTGTGGTGATTGCGATATTGGCGGCAATCATCACGCCGACCGGTGATCCGGTGAACATGGCTATTTTCATGATCCCACTTTTTGTATTATATTTATTGAGTATTGGTCTTGCCGCACTCGCCGAGAAACAACGCGCGAAAACGAATGCGGCAGAAAGATTGGAGGTATAGATGCCACATTTAAGTGTTTGGGAAATTTTGATCATTGTACTTGTGATTGTCATTCTTTTTGGTGCGGGACGCATTGCTAAAGCTGGTGGGGAGCTTGGGAAAGGTATCAAAGCTTTTAAAGATGGTTTGCAAGGAAAGGACGAGCAAACCAACCCAGAGAATGACCCTGTAGATTACGCCGATGATGGATCACAAGTTGAACAGGATCCAGCAAAGCTTGATAAATAAGACTGAATAATCGGAAGCATGGAATTCTTTAATATTGGTGGCTTGGAGCTACTGCTCATTTTGGTGATAGCCTTGGTGGTGCTTGGTCCTGACAGAATTGTCAAAGTCGGTCACACCTTAGGAAGTTGGCTGCGCAAATTGAGCAAGAATGTTTTGTTTCGTGAAGTTGTTCAGACCACTGACGAAATCCGCAATTATCCCCGAAAGATTTTGGATGAGGCTCATTTAAACCCTGAGGAATTAGACTTGTCCAAGCAGATCAGCTTTGAATTGGACGTGTTACATAAAAACCCGCAAAAACCTGGTGTGGAACAATTTCCACAGACCCAAGGTGATCCTGAAGATGACATAAATACTGCTGGAAAACCGTCTGGTCCCATTGGACCTTAACGAATAAACTAATCAATGTGTTATAAAACAAAAAGCTGTCCGAATGGACAGCTTTTTTGGCGGGAGCGACGGGATTTGAACCCGCGATCTCGGCCTTGACAGGGCCGCATGTTAAACCGCTACACCACGCCCCCGAGGAACAATAGTTTATCACAGCCAATTTTATGTGTCAAGCACATTTTTCAACGTTATCAATTATTTGATGCGCGTTCCGGAGGTCTTTTTATCACACCATATCTCTGTGGGTTTAAGAATGTAATTGAGGGTGAAAATGATAATTTTTTGTAAACATGTGGTAGAATAAATCTAGTTTTCAATTCAGAACAAAAAAAACTTAATCATGTTTCTTTAGGGGTTACCTGTTAATTAGTGTTAGATAGAAAGGATTCTAAAATGAAAGACCTTAGTCGAAAAGTACTCAATCTGTTCATTGTTTTAGCACTTTTGTTAGTCCTCGTCCCACAGCAACATAGCACAGCTACGCCAATGAGAAGTGAAGATAGGCCTGAAGAAGTCAAAGATCCTGAGACATATTTTACAGAAATGGTGGCTGGACCTGAAAAAGAGGCTCTCGGTGAGACTCAAATGGCAAGAAGTCGTGTTCTGACTGTCGCCGGATGGCATTTTAAAGCTTATTGGGATCAGTGTGATTTCTTCGATGGCGAGAATTTTGGCACAATCGCACCGCGAACGACACTAGATTGGACTTGCTATATTTCGGCACCGCTTATTTTACCGAGTGGATCAAAAATTACGCGTGTTGATCTGAATTATTACGATAGATCGGATAAAAATCTCAGGTTGACAATAAACAGATTTGTGTATAATGGTAGTGGTAATGCTGGTGATCCGATAGTTACCCTCGATTCCAGCGGAAATAGTGGATATGGTTATAAGGCCAATTACAATGTTTCACATGTCATTGAGGAGTTTACTTCATATCAATTCATTGTTACATTCCCGGTGGGAGCAGATACCACCTTACAATTTAGTAGTGTAAATGTTACTTACGAGGAACCGGGTATCTTTGGCAACGGCTTTCCGGTGATTATGCAAAAGCCCTAAGGAGCTTTTGAAACAAAACCTATAGTGAACTTTATCAAAAGGTAACCTTAAAGATAAAGAAGAGCGTAGCCTGATTAGCTACGCTCTTTTTGTTGTGATTTTTTTTGCTGTTAGAGTCATGTCTGAGGTAAGCTTCAAAAAAAGTGCCAACCTTTCGGCTGGCACTCTTAACTCACTTGATTTGACTGTGGGTCAAAGACTTAGGCAGCCTTTTTGACTTCTTTCACGGCTTCTTCGGTGGTTTCTTTAATCTCATCGGCGGCTTTTTCGATGGGGTGTACGATGTTCTCCACTTTGGCTTTTACCTGTTGACCAAAATCAGTGGCTTTTTCTTTGGTTTGTTCGGCGAATTCTTCGTATTTGGCAACAGCGTCTTTGTAGGCGATTTCAGCTTTGCGTTTGGTTTCTTCGTAGCTTTCGGTGCCTTTTTCTTTGAGTTCGATGGCGCGATCTTTGATCAGTTGGCGGGTTTCTTCACCGGTCTGGGGTGCCATGAGTAAAGAGACAACAGCACCAGCCAATGCGCCAATGGTGAAGCCCATTATGAATGTTCCAAAATCATTTCTGTCAGACATGTTTTACTCCTATCTTGTTTAATCTCTGATTATCTTAAATATTTGACCAATCCTTTTTAGGCTAGCCAAAGATTCGTTAAGTTTGATGACCGGTTCGGTGAGGTTATCACTAAGGAACCGGACTGTTCCTTTTAGGGTGTTAATGGTGTCACTGCCACTTTCAAGCATCGGTTTTATATCATTCTTCAGAATGTTAATCAAGTTAGACACCTGTAAAATGAGAATGACCATGGCTGTGCCGATAACGACCAACATAAGTGCCATGAGGATGATGAAGATATCTCGAACCGCGCCAACAGATTGTGGACTTTGAAACGCGAGAACAATAGAACCGGCGATAATAATGACAAAAAGTAGTGTGATAAGGGCAATGGCAAGCTTTCCGCCTTTGCCGCCCTCTTTTTCTTTAGGCGTTTCTTCTAAGCTTGAATCTAACTCATCGCTTTCTGTTTCGATATATTCAGTTTCTTCAGTGTTAATATCTTGGTCTTCCATGGTTTACCTGTAAAAAAATTATATCATTGAAAAAAGGTTAAGCCCTAAGAAACCGTATAAATATTTTGTAATAAGTTAGAGATCACCAATTTGCACCTCATTTTCAAGCACGTGATAGAGTTTTTCATTGGCTTGGAGGGTGATATCTGCAAAGAGGCTATCTTGATCGGTTGTAATCATTTCTTGTTTAACCAACTCTAAAATGGCAAGGAAAAGCACGATAGAGTCTAGCCGTGAAGGTTGGTCTCCCAGGAGTGTTGAAAAGCGTATTTGCGAGTCCTGGCGCAAGACGCGCATGATATCGCGAACTTTTTTGCGTAAGGTAAGCCGTGGAATACTGATGAGGCTACCTTCCTGCAGACTTTGCTCTTGAATGGCGACTTGCTCGAGCGCATTGACCAGATCAGCCAATTCTACTTTTGAAAGGTCCAATTGCACATTGACCGGATAAGATCGGGCAACGTGCAGATAGCTTCGCAAATTTTGCTCAACCCGTTGAGAAAGCCATTGGCTGGCTTTTTTGATTTCGCGGTAAATAATGAGCTGGCGTGCTAAGGTTTCACCAAGATTTTCTTCATCTTCCATGCGGATGGGTGGACGCGGTAGCATGGCTTCGGATTTGATTTGCACTAATTTACTGGCAATTACCAGGAACTCTGAGCTGAAATCCGGGTCTATTTCTTTGTGAACACTTACATAAGCCAAAAACTGGTCGGTAACTTTTGCCAAGGCTAATTTAGTGATATCAAGCTCAGCCTTTTGAATTAAGTCTAAAAGCAGGTCAAGAGGACCTGAGTAAACTTCTGTTTCAATTTCATAGCCGTCTGAAGCACGGTGCCACAATTTACTCATAGGCATTATTATAGCTTGAAACCGGGAATATCCCTAATGGCTTGGTATAATTTAAAGGTCTTATGACCCGATATTACTGCCTTTCATGTGGAGAAAATTATCCTCCTGTTGGACTGCCACACCACTGCGCTTGTGGCGGCGTATTTAGTGTTGCAGACCTGCAATACGTGCCAGAGATTTACCAGTCATCAAGTTTGCCAGGGATGTGGCGATATAAGGACGCTTTTGGCTTGGATGGCGGTGCAGAACCTTTTTATTTGGGTGAAGGTGCAACAGCACTGGTAGCTGATATGGATCATGTGCAGTCAGTTTATTTTAAGTGTGAGCATTTGAACCCCAGTGGCTCTTTTAAAGACCGACAAAGCGCCGTGTTAACGAGCCTGTTAAAAGCAAGGGGCATTAATGCGATTTTGGAGGATTCTTCTGGGAATGCAGGCGCTTCTGTGGCACAGTATGCGGCTGCGGCAGGTGTGAAAAGCCATATTTTTATACCAAGTTCCAGTGCGGGTCCCAAGCGGCAACAAATTGAACTGAGTGGCGCCAAAGTAAATATGGTGGATGGGCTTCGCTCTATGGCAACCGCAGCGGTACTTAAAATGCATGCCGAGACGGGTGTGCCTTATGCCAGCCATGCTTTGCTTCCTTTTGGTTTGGCAGCTTATGCTACGATAGCCTTTGAGATTTATGAATCCCTTGGACAAATGCCTGAGCAAGTCTTTGCACCAATTGGACATGGATCACTGTTTTTAGGGCTTTTAATGGGCTTTGAGGCTATTGAGGCGAGAACCGGAGAGCGGAGGCCGCGAATGATTAGTGTGCAAGCGGAAAATTGCGCGCCAGTTTACAGAGCGTGGAAAGGTTTGTCCGTATTAGCGCCAAGCGCCACTATTGCTGAAGGAACGGCAGTCAGCGAGCCGGTTCGGATGCCAGAGATATTGGCAAAATTAAGAGCAGGTTACGATAAGCTTATAGCCGTGAAAGAGGACGCAATTGCGCGTAGTTATAAAGAGCTTGGAGCGAAAGGTTTTTATGTTGAACCAACTGCGGGAATGGTGTGGGCAGCATGGACCATGACGCTTGCGGATGGCGCTAATCTTGGTCAAAGCAGTGTGCTCATATTAAGCGGAAATGGGCTAAAATCAATAGAGAATTAGAAGATTTGTCGCATCGTTTGCTGTTAAGGGCTTGACGTCAAACGATTCTGCAAATCTGGAAGAGGAGATGGATGATTAACCTGATTGCAGAGCAAAACCTCTTGGCTTTTTTGCCAGATCGTTTTAGAAACCTGGGTTTGTTGCGGCGCGCGATGTGCCACCGTTCATATTTAAATGAAAATGAAGATATGAGCGAGGACAATGAGCGGCTGGAATTCTTAGGCGATGCCATTTTGGGTTTCACCGTGGCAGAGTGGTTATTTAAGCGCTTTCCTGAAAAGCCTGAAGGTTTCTTAACCAAGGCACGGGCGCTGCTTGTGCGCACACCGAACCTGGCAAAGTACGCCAGGAAAATTGAGATTGGGCCTGCTTTGCTGCTTTCAAAAGGCGAAGAGATGACCGGCGCACGCGAGCGTGATGCGGTGTTGTGTGACGCTTTTGAGGCTTTGATTGCTGCCATTTACCTTGATCAGGGCATGGATGTGGTGCAAGCTTTTGTAGAGTCTATTTTAGACACAGAAGAAGACACCATCATGGATCGTTTTGACTTAGAGCCAAAAAGCAGACTGCAGGAATGGGCGCAAGGCCATGGACATAAATCGCCCGTTTACGTTTTGCTGGCAGAGACTGGACCCGACCATGAAAGGGTCTTCTCTATCCAAGCGGTGATTGATGAGCGTCCCTTGGGCATTGGAAAAGGAAAAACCAAACAAGCTGCAGAAAAGAACGCGGCTGAAAAAAGTTTGAAAATGTTAGGAATTCATTGATGATAAAACTTTCTTCATTAAAAATGCAGGGTTATAAAACCTTTGCGAAAGAAACAGAAATGGGCTTTCCGGCGAGTATTACGGCTATTGTGGGGCCAAATGGGTCTGGAAAGTCAAATGTTGCCGACGCTATCCGTTGGGTTTTGGGCGAGCAGAGTTTTTCGCTGTTGCGCGCGAAACGCACAGATGACATGATTTATTCTGGTTCTGAAAGTCGTGCCAGAGCAGGCATGGCTGAGGTTTCGATCCACTTTGATAATCAGGACAATTGGTTGCCAATTGATTATTCGGAGGTTGTGTTAACCCGGAGGGCTTATCGGGATGGCCAAAATGATTATCTGATTAACAACCAACGTGTGCGGTTAAAGGATTTTGGAGAATTGTTAGCCAAAACAGGCTTGAGCGATCGAACTTACACGATTATTGGTCAGGGCTTGGTGGATGTCGCGCTTTCAATTCGACCAGATGAACGCCGAAAGCTTTTTGAAGAGGCTGCTGGCATTGGCTTGTATCGTTCCCGCAAAGAAGAGGCCTTACGGCGACTGGAGACGACGAACCGAAACCTGGATCGTGCTATGGATATCAGTGATGAAATTCGACCGCGTTTGCGTAATCTTGAAAAACAAGCCCAAAGAGTGAGCGAATACAAGCTGGTGAAGGAAAGTTTGCGGGCAAATTTGTTGGAATGGTACGGTTACCATTGGTCTAAAGTCAAGCAAGAAGTTGATGCCCTGAATCTTGAACTGAAAAAAGCGAATGAAACACGCGATGTGAGTCAAAAGCAAATTGCCGATGAAAAGCAGACCCTAAGCCAGGTGAAAAGCCTGATTGATTCGACAAGGCTTGAAATACGTCAGTTGCAGGACCAAATGCGAGGCTATCTGGATGCGCAACAACAACATAATCAAGATATTGCCATTCTGGAAAACCGCAAACAAAGCGCGTTAGGATTGATTTCACAGCTCGATTTAGACTTGGCCGCGCTTGAAGAAACGGTAAAAAGCAGTGAACGCAGCCTTGAAACCGCCAGAACGGAGACTGAACGCTTAAAAGGTGATCTTGACACAATCGGTCGCGAATATGAGGAAGCCCGAAAGGCACTTAGCAACGCGCGAAAAGAACGCCAAAATCTGAGAGAAGAGCGTAATCAGCTTCAGGGGCAACTGTTGGATACTGAAAAGAAGGGTATTCAGCTCAATTCCCATCACAGTGAATTGAAAGAGAGGTTGCTAACCAATCAGGCTGAGCTTAAACAAAGCGAAAAGATGCTTGCTGAACTGGACAAAACGCTAAAAGACCTTGAAACACAACAAAAAGAGCTTGAAAAGAACCTGGCGGCTAAAGAAAATGAGCTGGTAAATTCAGAAAAGCAACGTGAAAAGCTTGAAGAAGATTTGGCTGCTTTAAGACAGGAGCAATTGGAAAATGGGCAAAGAGCCCACCAGTTTGAGCTTGAACTTAATAAAGTGAGCAATCAGTTGTCGCTCTTGATTCAAGCCCAGGAAAGCCTGGCGGGTTTTTCTGAAGGTGCGAAGACCTTGCTTCAAAAAAGTCGCTCAAAAGCCATTTCAAGCGAATTTGAGGATCTTGTAAGCAAGCTAAATGTGCAAGAACGTTACGAAACTGCGATTACAGCCGCGTTGGGCGATGCGATTGATGTGCTTGTTTTGAAAGAGTCAGACTTGAATCTGAAGGATTTGATGCAAGTGATCGATTCTGTTCAAGATCGGGTGGCTTTGATTTCGAAAGCGCCTAAAGCCAAACAATCCAAACCAGAGTCAATCAATGAACCAGGTGTTATCGCCTGGGCATCAGAGCTTATCCAGAACAACGGTGAATTTGAAGGTGTTATTCAAGCCCTTTTGAGTTCATTTTTGGTTGTGGAAGACCTTGAATCAGCGCAAAAAATACGCCAAAAAGTGGATCATGCTCATTTGGTGACCTTAAATGGCGAAGTTTTTATGCGCAATGGTTTGGTTTTGTTAGGCAAACATCGAAGCTCTGGCAAGGTTAGCTATCAACGGCTGAGTAAGGATTACGAAAAAGAGATTAATGCCCTGGAGACATCGATTAGCTCGTGCAAAAGCATTGAGGAAGATTTAAGCAAGAAAATACAAGCCAAAGAAAGTGCGTTGAGTGAATTTGATGTTGTGCTCAACACCGCGAGAAAAGATTTATCGGCTCAACACGCTACGCTTAATGAACTGAGTCTCAAACTAGCTAAGTTCGATGAGCAAAAGGACTGGTTCGCCAATCGACGGGATGATACTGAGAGAGCCATTGAGCGCACCAAAAGCGCTATCGATGACCTGGCAAAACAGACCACTAGCAATTCAGAACTAATCAAAACTTTAAATAAACAAGTGCTGGATCTTCGCCAAAAGGAAAGTAAAACCAATATTGAAGAACTTGAACAAAGGTTTGTTTATTTGGAAACTGAGAACCAAATCAGAAGCCAGTCGCTGGCTCATAACCAGAAAACGCTTGAAACGCTGACCTTGCGGATGAAAGAAGACAAGACCAGATTGCAAACGATGCAAACCAGAAAGCATTCTCAAGAAGAGCTCATTGAGAGTTTGAACGCTCAATCACTGAAGACGCGAAATAGCCTGATGAGCCTGAAGGAGCAGTCAGAAGCATTGCAGAAAAGCGATCTTGAAGCCAAAGAAATAAGTCTGATGCAGTTGGAAGCAGAATACGAGCAGTTGACAGAAGAGGATATAGAGAAACAAAAAACGATGTCTTTGAAAGAGCGTCAAATTACCCATTTGCAATTGGAGCTTGTAAGACAAGAAGAAAAGCTGGGCACCTTGCGGAGCCGTCTGGAAGACGATTTTGGATTAATCGAATTGGACGTGCGCAGTGAGCTGAGCGATTCAACGCCATTGCCTTTCCCGGATCTGGTGATTGAATCTCTGCCCGAAACGATTACCTTAAGCGATGGTATTGAGGAACTCATTCGCCAACAAAAAGCTCAGATGCGTCGCATCGGTTCTGTGAATGTCGAAGCTGAACAAGAATATCAGGAAGTCAAAGCCCGCTATACCGATTTGGTTGAGCAAATTGATGACCTGAATTTGGCCATTAAGGACATCCATGCCATGGTAAAAGAGCTGGATGAGGTAATGAAAGAAGCCTTTTTGAAAACGTATAAAGCGGTTAATGAACAGTTTTCTTCCATGTTTACAAGACTTTTTAATGGCGGATCTGCCAGATTGGTGTTGGTGGATGAGGATTCGCCTATTGAAGGCGGTATCGAAATCGAGGCACGACTGCCGGGTAAGCGTGAACAAGGCTTGGTATTACTCTCCGGTGGCGAGCGCAGCTTGACCGCGGTTGCTCTGATTTTTGCCTTACTAAAAGTCTCTCCAACGCCTTTGTGTGTGCTTGATGAAGTAGATGCGATGTTGGATGAATCAAATGTGGGTCGCTTTATTGATTTGTTGCGCGAACTTTCTCAGGAGACGCAATTCGTTCTGATAACCCATAACCGGAATACAGTTGCCGCAGCAGATGTTATTTATGGCGTTACCATGGGTAAGGACTCTGCCAGCCAGCTGATTAGTCTGAGACTTGATGAAGTTGACAGCAGTTATATGACTTCCTAAAAATCACAGCTAAGTAATAGCAAACAAAAAAGGACTGCCTTTTACGAGACAGTCCTTTTTGATTATCTTTTTGTGTTTAGCGCCCGGTGGGGTTCATGATTGCGTCATAGAAGTTAGCAGGTATTTCTGGTTTCATGGGCATGTATTCTTCCCAGTTGTCATTGATGACAATATCTGAGCGTTTGGCACGTTGTTCGTCGAGCCATTTGTCAAAGGCAAGGTTCTTCAAGTTTTCATGGCTTTGTTCATTAACGCCATTCACGCCTTTGCCAATCAGTTGGATAATGTGCCAACCATGCTGGCTGTTGACTGGCTCACTGATGTCGCCAATGTTTTCAAGCGCGTAGCTGGCTTGTTCAAATTCAAGCACCATTCTGCCGCGTCCAAACCAGCCCAAATCACCGCCGCTGCCTTTTGAACCTTGATCGGTAGAGAGCTCTTGAGCTAAAACTGCAAAGTCTTCACCTGCGTTTAAGCGTTCGATAACAGCATCAGCTTCATCTTTGGAGGCAACCAAGATATGGCGCGCCCAAACTTGCTCTTCTTCGGCTGGGACGTCTTCAGTAATAGCTTCCATCACTCTCAAACGCAGGAGAGCACCCTTTAGAATGCGTTGGATATCTGCGGTGGGAATACCTTTTTTGTTCAAATCACTTCGATAGGTATTGTATTCTTTCTGGAACAAGCGTCTTGTATAAGGCGTTGGAGATGGTGTGATGGTGGGAACAGGTGTAGCGGTACCCTCAACAGTTGGGGTCGCTTCCGGTTCTTCAACTTCTGCTTCTTGTTCTTCTTCAGGTTCCGGTTCAGTTGGCTCTTCAGTTTCTTCGGGGCTTTCTGTTTCGGCAGGAGCTTCTGTTTCTTCAGCAGCCTCTTCATCGGTGGGCTCTTCTGTTGCTGGAGGTGCAATCAAAGTTTCTTGCTGGCTTGAGATGGTGGGTGTGTTAAATGGGGTTGCCGTGTTAGCAGGGGTTGGTGTGCCATCAGCATAAAAGCCAAAGTTTTCTTCGATATATTTGTCCAACTCTTCATTGCTTACAGTAATACCAAGTTTTTCAGCTTCTTCGGCGATGATGATATCGTCGATCATGTCATTGAGGACACGATTGCCAATCACATCACCTTGATTAAGTTCAACTGCGTTACGCTGGGCAATGGCCAGGAACTGCTGAGCATACTCAGGTGAAAAACTTTGGAACTGATAGTAGTTCATGTAGTACTGATTAGCCTGCTTAAGCATGTTATCACGCGCATAGCGCACGCTTTTATCAAATTCGCCGGCTTTAATTTTAGTTTCGCCAACCGAGGCAACGACGGTATTGGGTCTAATGATGTAGTTGTTTACCAAAACAATAGCAACAATAATCAAGACGATGCCCAAAACGATGCCAGTAACGGTTATGGCAGCTTTTACTTGTTGCTGTTCACGTTCGGCACGGGCTGTGTATTTCTTAGTTGTTTGTTGTGGTGATGCAGGTTTTTTGGCCATAATCCATCACCGATTTAGTATTCAGCCCAGAAGTCGCCCTCAAAGGGGATTAAAGCAATGTGGCGAGCGTTTTTGATTGCGGTCGCAACTTCGCGTTGGTGCTTGGCACAAGCGCCGGTTTGTCGGCGAGGTCGGATCTTGCCGGTTTCATTGATGTAGCGTCCCATGAGTTCGACGTTTTTATAGTCAATCTTCAGATTTTTGTCGGTGCAGAATTGACAATACTTGGGTCTGGAGACGAAACGACGGCGGTCACCGCGTTGTCCACGCTCTTGGCGTTCAGGTCGTTCGGATCGTTCTGGTCTTTCGGGTCGTTCTGCGCGCTCAGGGCGTTCTGTTCGTTCTGGTTCTTGAGTGATTTCGGGTTTGTTGTCTGTCATTGTTACTCCTGATTAATCTAGACGCAGAATAATGAAGCGTAAAACTTGCTCATTATAGCCAAGGGTTCGTTTGATGTTAACAATCTCTGAAGGTTCGCTATCAAAGGTCATATAGACATAATAGCCTTCAAATTGTTTCCGAATGGGGTAAGCAAGTTTGCGTTTTCCCCAACGGTCGATTTTAGTGACCTCACCATTGGTTTTGATGAGGGTCTCAACGGTTTCGACAGCAGTGTTCAACACAGCTTCGTCCAGGTCTGCCTGGAAAACTAGTACAGTTTCATATTTATGCATGCGCTCGAGGCTCCTTTCCTCGGGTTTACTCTTGGTCCCGGCCGTAGGCTTGCCAAGAGTGGAAGGTTGAGATTCAGGATTATTCCTGTTTAACAGGCGTAAGTTTATCACAAAGAGGCTAAAAATCAAGCACGAAAAGCGATTTTAGGCACTTTTTATGATGGAAACTTATGCCAAATTCTGTTTATTAGTCTTCGCGTTCTTGTTTACGTTTGTTTTTAGGTGCGAAGAGCATTGTGGCAAGGCTCACGATGAGTGAACCAACCAAAGCCGGCCAAAAGCTGGTGATATTAAATCCGCCACCCAACAATTTTGTGGATATGTTGGATGCCAGCCAAAAGACTAATGCGTTTAGCACCAAGCTAAACAAGCCCATGGTTAGAATAACCAGTCCACAAGTCATTGTTTTTAATAATGGCAGTAGGATGGCTTGTAGGATTGCCAAAATGATTGCCATAACCGAATAGTGGACCCATCCATTGGCCGTTATCTCAAAGCCGTTCATTCTGGACATAACAAAACCCGCCAGAAACAATGCCAGGGCGATGACAAGAACTCTTTTTAGAAAATTCATAAAACTCCTAACGTTTATGCAGACACGACCGACCGAAGTCTAAAACTTTCAAACCTGCTTAATGCTTGGTTTGAAAATCATCTGAGCTTGGAAGCGGACAATTGGGCAAGCATTGATTGATCTCTTCAAATTTTTGGTCAACCCGATTTTGGGCTGCAACAGCTTTTTCAAGAAGTGACAAAGTATAAGCCTGACCTCCATAAGCACTCATTTGGGTTATGCCGTGCATGAGCAAGTAATACTCGATCATATCTTGACGAATGGGCTCAAAACAAGGTGGCAAGTTGATTTTGTCCATCGCATAGCGCTCAGACATAATAATCGTGCCACCTGATATAGGAATGTAGCCGTGATCCTGGACACGCATAACACGGTTTCTGGATTCATCGATTAGTTTTTGAACCCTGAGATAGTTTGTGCGGGAACATTCCTGGTTGGTGATTGGCATGCTCACATATTTGTTGAAAGCGATCAAGGCTATTGCAATCAAGATGATGAGCGTGATTGCAATTTTTCCTTCAGAGTAAGGGGTTATTTTGGGGTCGTATGGAAAATCTGACCCACATCTTTCACAGAAGCGTACGCCATTATCGAATAGGGTGTTACATGATTTGCATTGTCTCATGGGCTTTCAAACTCTCAGAATTAATGATAGACCTTACTTAAAATTCTATCAACTTTCAATACAGTATTTTAGCACCCCCGCCGCGACTCGAACGCGGAACCTACGGTTTAGAAGACCGGCGCTCTATCCATTGAGCTACGGGGGCGAGCAGTTATTGTAATCCTTTTTTAATTAAACGGGGCGAATTCCTTTGTAAACTCTGGTTGTTCCAATGGTTCGCAGAATGATATCCGCGTCTCTGCCTGTCATAGATGCCAATTCTTCAGCATTGAGTGGTTTGTTATCGTTGACGAGAAAGATTTTGAATATGCTATCCACCAAGGGTCCACTCGGGTTTAAAAAGCCATCTTGCTTCGCGCAGTGATGGGTGAGAATATCCAATAAGGGATCTCCTTGGGTAACTTCACCGGTCTCGAGGTGTACCAAATCTGCACTGGTGGCATCACCGACACTTTTGAAAAATGGACGATGTTCTTCGCAAAGGAAGCTTTCAAGCGCGTTTCGCCAATTTCTGTCCTGGCTCTTCCACCAGTCAAAATCAATATGAAAATTGGTTGCGAGGGTTGGTTTTATCAGGCTGGGTAATTTGTTTAACATCTTATCCTCATTTAGGCTGCGCTTAGGTGGTAATAGTTGTCACCGATATGGGTGTATTCTTCGTTTTCGTTGAGCGTGAGGTAAAGGTCCTGGGGTGAAACCCGTCGAAGGACATTAATACCGGCGTAAAGGTCAACAAAGTGCACATGGGCTTGATTGTTCAGTTTCGAGAGTTCATGCATCAAGCGGGTGACATCGGCTTTGAGCGGGATGTCTTTATTAGCGCGGTTCTCCCAAATCTGGTCTAATCCTTTTACATCAGGAATGGCGATGGCCATGCGGTCGTTGAAGCCGGCATAAATGGACTGTCGAAGCAGGGCAAACACGATGCCACCGTCAGCGCCAACCAGAACGGTTTTAATCCATTCTTTATTGGATCGTTTACGCTCAATGTTGATTTTAATGACGCCAGGATCCTTAGTGCTCGAAATTTCAATAACGCTACCAGGAATCAGGTTTTGCGCTTCATACCAATCATTTAGCCCAGTAACATACTTATGTGGGCGAACAACCCAGGCAGGAATACGTTCCTTGGAGGTTTCATCGACAAAATCAATTTTAATTCGCTCGCTTTGCAAGGCGCTGGGGAAAATAGTGTATGTTTCTGGCGTAATTGGCAGGCTTCCAGCGCGCCAATGGGGATAGTTGAGCGGAATGCGCACTTTCTTTACCGGCTCGTATTTTTCCAATGGATCAATGACCCAGGTTAGTTCATCAACGAGTTCAGAGAAAAGTTTTTCCAATTCAGGGTCAAAGTCTTCTCGCTCGAGGGCTTCGCTTTCGCTATGTAAGTAAAGAGGTACTTCGAGCACTGCTTTTGGTTCAAGCCGTTTCAAGAACCATGAAAAAACGCCACTCGAGCCGACCTCGTCAAAACGCGGGTCTTCTTGTAAGGCATAGTTGAGTGAGAAAGCGATCAATTGATTGTTTTCCTGGTCAGCCATATCCAGCTGTTTTAATAACTCATCAACGCCCACAGGACCGCCATCCATTGAGTCGAGCACAGCTTCAGCGATGTTCAAGGCACCAACGCCGACATCGATTAACAAGGATTTGGGGAACCATGAGTGCCCAATCAAGACGAGCTCGTTTTGGTTTTTTAAGGCTTGGGAAAGTTGACGTTTGATGTGCACGCCAAATTGTTGCATCACCGAATCAGCATCGAGTTCACCGGCTGAGTCCTTGGTGTAGGTTTTTTCGTTTAACGGGTGTGTGGCAAGGTTAGTGGCGAATTCTTTTTGGTCACCATTTTCAAATGCCACCGTGATGACCTGAAAATCACCATGAATGGGGTTGTTGCCTTCCCGACTGGCTGTTACCGTACCAGAAGCCCAATCTTGTTCGGGGAAGATGAGTTTGGTGCTAACGGGGTATGTTTCTTTGGGGTGGTAGAAAAAACCGGCTTCTTCTTGTTTTAATTCTTCCTCTGCTTTGATTTCATTCAGGCGATTATTGATTAACACCATTGCCAATTCATCAATTTGTTCCGGGGACTCGGTTTCGAAGAGATGATTGGTCAATGCGTTGAGATCGCTCTGGTTGATTGTTAGGTTTTTCCAATAATTTGCAATATTGTTTTTAGAATGCCAAGCCATACATACCTCTGTTAGAAGAATTCCTTCTGATTATACATTAAAACGCTGCTTGAGGGTCTTAACGTGAATTTTAGTTTCCTAAATTAATAAAAACAACCCGCGGATTAACGGGTTGTTTTTGGAGGGGGATGTGAACCTTAAAAGATTAGCGAAATCAAAAAGCCTATCACCAGCCCAATACTTGCAAAGGTAATGAGGTTTAATGCCAATGTTTTACCGAAGGCTAATTTTTCTTCTTTCGTTAAATGACCAGAGGAAGACTCAAGAATCTTTGAGAAATTTTCTACAACAAGTCTTTTGATGTCTTTATCATCTTGCTCTACAACTGTCATATCAACCTCGCGATGTCGATTTTTTGAGGATGCGTCCTTGATCATCTACGACGACACGCAAGCTTTGTTGGATGCTTTTGCTTCCAGGCAAAGTGTCGCAATACGAAAAGACGATTAAGTTCCTTCCATCGGCTTGCTTACTCACCTTTGGTGTGCAAGAACGGGTTTTGGGATAGGATGCATTGATTGACTTGATTACTTTTTGTAAAGTTGAGCTGTCCATGCTGGCTCCTATTTCTGATTACCTCTGCGTCGCAGAAAAGCTGGTACAGACAAATCATTCGATAAATCGATAGACTGCGAGAGTGGGTCAACCTCGAATTCGGGCACATCAGTTTCTTGTTGGGGTGGCTGAGGCAGGTCTTTTTCGAAAGGTTTGTTCATCTGCTCTGCAAAATCCTGGTATTCTTGTTTTACATGTACCGTGCCGTCTTGGTTGAGCTGGGGAATATTGACAGGATTGTTTTCTGATATGCCTGTGACGATTAAAATGAGCTGAATGCTATCGCCCATGCGGGTATCGGTGATAATGCCCGGAATGATATCGGCATGGTAACCGGTGGCTTCTTGCAGGCGTTGCATAGCCTCTGTGACTTCCTTGAATGACATATCCGCCGATCCGGTGAAGTTTGCAATCATCGCGGTGGCTGAATAAAGATCAATGTCATCCAGGAGTGGGTGATGGAGTGCTTTGTCGATAGCCTGTTGCACTTTATCGGGGCCACTGCCATGACCAACGGCAATCAGAGCACCACCACCACGGGTCATAACGCTCTTGATGTGGGAGAAGTCCACATTGATGACACCGGTTTCAGTAATAAGCTCAGAAATACCGCGCACACCCTGGCGTAGAATGTCATCAGCGATGGTAAATGCCATTTCGAGGGGTAAATCTTTTGGTGCAATTTCAATCAGTTTGTCGTTTGGAATAACAATAAGCGTGTCAGAGAATTCTTTTAGTTTTTCGATGCCTTCTTCCGAATTCTTCTGCCTTCGACCGAGCTCGAATGAGAAAGGCTTGGTCACAATAGATACCGTAACAGCGCCACTGGCTTTGGCTACTTTTGCCGCAATTGAAATGGCACCCGTTCCAGTTCCACCGCCCATGCCAGCAGTCAGGAAAACCATGTCTGCGCCGCGGAGATGCTCTGCTAATTCGCGTGTGCTTTCTTCGGCGGCTTCTTCGCCGATAACAGGTTGGCCGCCAGCGCCCAAACCTCGGGTGGATTTGGGTCCTAATTGGATCTTAACTGGCGCGAGGCTCTTTGATAAAGCTTGCGCGTCAGTATTTGCGGCAATAAAGAGGATATCGTGCATGCCACTTTCAATCATGCGATTGATGGCATTTGAGCCACCACCACCCAAGCCTAAAACAACAATTTTAGGTAAGTTGGGTTTGATGCTGTTGTTAGAATATGTTGATGATGTGTCCATTTCCTTCTCCTGGGAACTACGCTGAGATGCTGAGACTATTGATGATATGCTCATCAATAATGCATCCAGCCTCTCTTAATGTTTGTAAATCTTGCTCGCTAAAAGCGCCATTCTCGTTCCAAACGGTCACTTTTCGCGCGTTGCATGCTTCGGTAATTGAAAAGCCAATAGTTGGCTTTGATTCAGCAATGATGGGTCGAACCCTGTCGAGGGTATTTACTGGCACACCCCATTCATAGGATGGCAGTAAGAGGTAGTGATCAATTGCATGAACCCAGTCTGCCAGGGTATCCGCCAGTTTGTACTCGGTGGATTGCTTTTGGGTTTCTTCAACTTTTGCCTGAAGGTCTTCAATCCATTCCGGTTTTGTTTGCTCCTGGGTTTCAAAGAGGGTGGTTGGGCTTGTGTCTTGTTTTTCACGTTTTTTAGGCGTGTTGATCAACCAGAAAAGACAGCCAATAACGTTATCGGCAATAGCAAATGTTTCTTGGCTGGAGTCTTCATCCTCAATGACCAAATCAAGCAGTTTGTCATAATCTAAGCTTTCGTCCATTTTGTTGTTTTGGATGTTGGCGGCGCCCATGTAAAGCATAAAGATTTTTGGCGTGCTGTTGAGGGTTTTCTTAGCGATTTGGGCATACCACTGATAAGTGTTGAGGCCAAAGTGATCTTGCTCGCCAATTTCAGGTTTCGCATAAGGTCTGGGCATGCGCCATTTTGTTTCGCCACCATTGCCCCAGTCGATGGGTCTGTTGAAACTTTGCGCGCTTACCGCAATGTGCAGATTTGCGCCAAACTCAAGTGTTCGACGTTGGCTTGCCAGCTGGAAAGCTTTGCGCAAGAAAGACAGATCCCAATAGTCACCACCTGGCTCTAAAGGAGGGAATACCGGCGTGATGCCATTTTGCTCTGCAAGGCGGACAAATGGCAAGTAGCGATCCAAGAAGCGCTCCACTAAGTCACCTTGTGACCACGTGCCAGGCATCCAGGCTTTTTTGGTGTTGGGTTTATCAAAAAAGATGACATATTTGACACCCCATTTTGCATATTGGGTGAGCAAAATACGGATGTCCTCTGGTTTTACATTCGAATTGACTTGGAAATCGAATTGCACGATGGGTTTAATGCCATTGGCAACGAGTTCCGTGATGAATTCTTCTGGAATAGCGACTGTGTGTGGGCTTTTGAGCAAAAGCCAGGTACTATCCAGCGATTTAAGTTCAGGTAAAACCTGTGATAAATCCCTTTCCAAATAGTGCAGGGTATCTTGAAAATAATGAAATCCTAATCTTTTGTTCATATCACATCCAGCTTCCTCATTTGCTTACCATATTAAGTGCAAGTAATATGCCAAACGAAGCGCAGTTTGAGGGATGTTCTGCTATAATGTTTGCATGTTTTTACTTACCGGAGGAACCGGTTTTATTAGTGGCGTGATGCGCAAACAGTTGGAAATATCTGGTATTCCATACCGCTTGCTTGTATCTACGAGCCCAAAATTTAATTACCTCGCCAAAGGCGAAAGCGTTAATATCGCCATTAGCTCATCGGGTGATGAGCGAGGTCTGCGGGCAGCCTTAAAAGACGTTGAGGTTGTTTATTATTTGGCGGGTGTTGAACGGATTGGTGCTCGAGAGGGCTTGCACGAAAAAGAAGTGAAAGAAGTTGAGCTTCTTGCCACAGTTTCCAAGGATTTAGGCGTAAAACGTTTCTTTTACATGAGCCATATTGGCGCAAATCGGGCATCCGCTTTTGGGTTGATGAAGGCTAAAGGAATTGCGGAAAACATCATTATCAATTCCGGGCTTTGCTACACGATTGTCAGAACCAGCCTTGTTTATGGTGCGGGGGATGAGTTTACCCAAAACCTGGCGCGCTTGATTCGCCTTTCACCTTGGTTGGTTTTAATTCCTGGGGATGGAAAAATGCTCACTCAACCCCTTTGGGTCAATGACCTGGTGACGAGTTTGTTATGGGCTTTAGATCTTGACGCTACCAAGAATAGCGTGATTGAAGTTGGTGGTCCGGAGTATTTGAGCTTTTTTGAAGTTATGGAAACGATTGCCAAAACGATTAAGAAAAAACCGAAATTTGTGAACTTTAATCCTGTTCATTTAGGGATTCTTACACAAATGCTCCAAGGGTTGATAAAAAACTTCCCAACAAACACCTTCTGGATTGACTATCTGGCAGAAAACCGGGTAGCAACATTGGACTCCATGCCCAGGCATTTTGGTATCAATCCTGCAAGGTTTAGTCAGCAATTGGATTACTTGAAGAAAGAAAAGTCAAAGAAGCGATGAAATATTGTATTCACGGTCATTTTTACCAACCACCCAGAGAAGACCCAATCAGCAATCAAATACCTAAAGAAAGAGGGGCAGATCCTTACCAAAACTGGAATGAACGGATTTGCGCCGAATGTTACACGCCTAACGCGATAGCAGGCAATTTCGGGAAGATCAGCTTTAATATTGGTCCAACGCTTTTTCAATGGATGAGTGAAAATGTGCCTGAAACTGCCAGACTGATTATTGAGCAAGAACGTGCCACATACCTCAAACACGGCGTTGGCAATGCCATGGCGCAAGCATACAACCACTCCATATTACCTTTGCAGTCCTATATTGACAAAGTTACCCAGGTAAGGTGGGGGATTGAAGAATTTAAAGCCCGATTTGGGCACTCGCCGCAAGGAATGTGGCTGGGCGAAACAGCAGTGGATTTAGAAACCCTTTGCGTGCTTGCTGATGAAGGCTTGATCTTTACCATTTTGGCACCCTGGCAAATTCAACCAATTGAGTCAAAGATTGAGGATGGACCTTTTCTGATTGATTTGCCGGAGGGCAGAAAACCATTTGTGGTTTTTCCCTATAATCGTGAATTCAGTACGATGATTAGCTTTATGCCCAAGTCAACTGAGAATGGCGACCATTTTCTGCATGGCATACAAAATAAAAACGGTAACAGGAAGGGAATAACCCTTTTTGCCAGCGATGGCGAGCTTTATGGCCACCATCAACGCTTTAGAGATCTGTTTTTGAGTTACATCCTGGGTCTGGGTGGTAAAAATAATGGCGTTAATTGGACGTATCCTGGTTTGTATCTGAAGGAAAACACACCGTCTGCACGGGCAACATTAGTTGAGCCAAGCTCATGGTCTTGCTTGCATGGGGTTGGAAGGTGGTCTGACGATTGTGGCTGTACGACTGGGTCGTCCTGGAAAGCGCCGATGCGTCATGCGCTGAATGCAATTTCGGATTGGGTGGATGAACAGTATTTGGAAGCTTTTTCAGGTTTGGATTCAATGGAATCGAGGCATCGCGAAGGATTGGCGTGGGAATTACGCCATCGCTATATTGACGTGATGCTGGGTTTGAAAACGGTTGATGATTTAGGCTTTGAATTGTTTGGTGAAAGCTGGCATGATTTGGATTTAGCTAAAATTGCTAAACTGCTGGAAGCGCAATTGGAACGTCAAAAAATGTTTACTTCTTGTGGATGGTTTTTTGACGATTTTAATCGTATCGAGCCGGCAAATAACATTGCATATGCTGCCAAAGCGGTTTGGCTGTGCCAAAAAGTCAACCAGCGTCCATTGGATGAAGAGGTTTTCGCTCTGCTTAGAGAAGCAAAAAGCCCGAAGACCGGGCTGAATGCTGAGCAAATATTCATCAGCACATTAGAACGTGCTGAGCGGGAATTATCTATTTAAGCCCGCATATCAACTTTTCAACTTGATACTCAGACTGGGTTTCAGATTCAGTTAAATCTGTTATGAGCTCGTCCAGGATGGTGAGGCTCTTATCCATGGCTGCCTGGGGTGGCTTGTGAGCAAGCAATTCCAGGCATGGGATATAGCGCATGTGCCAAAGCATGGTTTGGAAAGCTTCTTTATTGAACCACTCAATGCCTTCGTGTTCGTTGATGACCAAAGCTAGTCGGAAATCATTATTGTTTAGTTGTTTTTCAAGGTACACAGGGTGGTCAGCCATTTCAGCCAGGCTCATCGTATGCAGTTGGGCAATCTGCCAGCGCATGTTGACGAAATATTCGTGAATCTTGTCTATGGGCAAGCCGATAGATCTAAAATGCTCATAAATCCTTGACCTGACTTGTTCTTTGTTCAACAAGCTGAGCGTTTGTTGGACGCGGTTAGCGTCATAAACTGAGCCACAAAGACGGCTAACAAATGCATAGCTTAGTAAATAAGCTCTTTTGCTTGGCGTTTGGGTTATTTCTTTTGAGAAAGATTGAATGAAGGGATTGCTGATTTCTGAAATCTCAAGCTTGTTTTCTTCTTCATCTTTTTCTTGGTAATATTTCAAGGTTTTGAGCGCTTCAATGAGAGCCCTTATTTCTTGCAAGACGGGCTCTTGATCATCATTTACTGCGCCAACCATGGATTGTGAAATGGTGTTCAATCTCCGCCATTGATCGATTGACTGTTCGATGTAAAGTAACTTTTCATCTACGGTTTGGCTGTGGTAAACATTCCCAAGATTTTGCAAGGTCGCATCCAGAGCCTGCAAAAGTGGTTGCAATTGAAGGTCATCCAAGCTGGCTTCTAGATTGTCCACGCCACGGCCTTGCAAGTGACGATGCAGCTGGGCATATTGTTCTCCATAGGCAACGTGAAAGTCAGTTAACACCATGCGTTCATAGGCGTTGAGGGCAAAGTAAAGACCTTTATCATGCACCTCATGCATTGGACGCAGATAGCTTTTGCGGCTAACTTGATCGCGCATAACCAGGAAACCCTCGCGATTTTCAGGTAATCGCAATGCTTGGGCAAGGTTTTGGGTATGTAACTGGCCATCATTACCATGTTTGACTAAATAAGGCGCCGAGGTTTTGATCCATCCTGTGGCATTGCCAAAATGATTGTTATAAATAACCAAAGCAGCTGTGTTGCCAATGGCATTGCTGTATGCAAAGACGTTCTCATTCACTTCATGTTCGGTTGGCTTGAAGTCATAAAGTCTAAAATCAGCAACCTCTGCAAACAGTTTCCGACGGTGCAAGATTGGGAAAATATTATGGCGATGGGCGTCCACAAAGCCTTGGTCGGGTTGTTCATCCCAATAAGGACGGTAATATTCCATGCCATACTTCTCGTTGTATCCCTCAATCTGACCATGTCCGAACATGGGCAAACCGGGCATCGTGGCAAGAAGGGTGCAAATGCCAAAGTATTTATCGCCTTTGCCGAATTGTTCGACCGCTGTTTTTTCATCGGGGTTGTTCATGAAGTTCACATAGCGTTTGAGGATTTCAGGGTCAAAGACGAGCGTGCTTTTTATTAGCTGGCGGTACTTGGCATTTTCTTCGTTGCGCAACATGTTCATAAAGGCGCTGTTATAAACTCTGTGCATGCCCAATGAGCGCACAAAATAGCCTTCCATCAGCCAAAACGCCTCGGCAAGTAGCAAGGTATCGGGCACTTCTGCTGCCACCCGATCCACAACCTCACGCCAAAATTCTTCAGGCATGGCTTGATCAAAGGCTTGTTTGCTCATGGCATGTTCGGCGCGTGAAGGAATATCACCTCCGGTGCCTGGTTGGGGGAACCAAAGCCTTTGGAAGTGTTTTTTCGTTAGGGTCATGGCGGCATCAAAGCGAATAATAGGGAATTGACGGGCGACATGCAAAATAGTTTGGATGGCGGCTTCGCGAACTTCTGGATTGAGGTAATTAAGTTGTGCAGTGTCATTCCAAGGCATGCTTGTGCCGTCATTGCCATGGTAGATGTATCTTGTTTTGCCACTTTGATGGTCGTAATGTTTAAAGACGACCGCCGCGTCGGTGCGATTGTAATAGTGGTCTTCAAGTTTAATGCTCACTTTGGGATCAGATGAGAGCTCGGGACCATCAAAGGAATATACCGGGTATGGGCTTTGATCAAGGCTAATGAACCAATCGGGGTGGTCATGCACCCAATCAGAGTCGATGCCCATATGATTAGGTACCATATCCGATGCCAGGCGGATTCCGCGTTGGGCACAACGATGGCTCAGGTTTTGATAAGCGGCTTCGCCACCGAGGGCAGCTGCGATTTGATAGCGTTCAAGCGAGTAGGCTGAGGCGACTGCATCGGGGTTGCCACAAAGTTGCTTGATGGTTTGGGAAGCTTGGCTGCGTTCCCAAAGTCCAATCAACCATAGGGCTGTAAAACCCCATTGGGCTAATTCGTCCAATGTTTCGTCAGGGATTTGATCGAGGCGCGTGATCTCCCTGCCATATTGACGGGCAAGTTGGCTCAACCAGACAAAGCTGTTTTTAGCGATCATCACCACTTTTGGCATCCAATCGCTATCGGGGCTGTAATTTTCGATGTTTTCAAGGTCGCCTTCACGTTTTTGATCTGCCCAAAATTCCGCTGAATAATCGGGCAGATAAGTTGGCGCGTAGTCATCGTAGAAAGGTACATGAACGTAAAAGGCTTTGGCGTCCTCAGCGATGTGGTCGATGGCACTTAAAATTTTGCTTAGCCGTTCGCCGATATGCTCGGTCCAATGGCTGGAAATGTAGTCCAATTGCTCACTCAGCGAGTTGGGGAATAGGATAGCTGGTTGGCGTAAGAAGCTAATTAGATCCAGGTTTTCTGTGCCAAAAGGCGGTTGTACCTTAAAGAAGCTTTGGACGCTTTTAATGAGCGTTTGGTAATCACTGTTTTGCGTAAGGAAGGCGTCGGTAAAGAGTTCCTGATAAGGTTCGGCGGCTGGGTTTTGGTTGAGCAGCCAGGTGAGGATGAGCTCTTCGAGAATTAGCTGGGCGTTGGGAGTTTGCTCAGTTTTACCAAGATAATAATCAATGGTTGCCATTTTGCCACGATAGACATCCAAAGCGGGGAAGAGTTCGCTGTAAGTGAGCAGGGTTTTCTTGACTTTATAGGGTGCCAGGTCGGCTTGGAGTGCCTCAAAAAGCTGAGCCTGAAGCTCTTTACCGTGCAAATCATAATAGCGCTTAAAAATGATATGCGATATTTCGTCCAAGAGTCCGAGTGCGTTTATTTGACCAGGTTGAATATACGTGCTTGGATCTTGGGGGTTTTTGCGCAGGGCGTTTAACTTTTGAGTAAAGTTGCGGACTGCTTGAAAGTTGACAAAGACGAAATTGCCATCAAAGGCAAATAGTTGCTCGTCAAATTGGTATTTATCTCTTGCTGAATTAATGATGTGGAAATCCATAAAGCCTCCTGGTCAGTTGCTTAACGTTCAATAATTCTATCATTCTAAATGCAAAATTGGGTATGAAGGATGAGTCCTAAAGCAAAGATTTACGGAAAAGGTGATCAACAAAGGAAAAAAGCCAGTTTTCGCTGGCTTTTTAACTGTTTGTGATTGTTTGGGGATTTGTTACTTTGCTATAACTGGCAAGTGAAGCATAAAGAGCTTTAACTCATAAGCACCGGAATCGCAAAAACTATCATCACGAGGCATGCCTCTTTGGTCGGTTTCGAGTACCAAGAGTTCCGGATCTGAACCACCACCTTTAGCTGAATGAAAATCATAGTATTGGCAATTTCCCATGCGTAAATCCCTTGCGGGGGAATCTGGCATAAGGGCTCTGGTTGGTGTTGGTCCGCCATAATTTGCCAGGTCGAGTAATCCGACTTGTTCATGGCTAACTTGAACATCACCATTCAGTGTATCTGGGCTACAAGAGTCGTCGGTTACGACATTGCCTGATTTTGAAGGTAGATAGCCGTCGTCCATAAGGCAGTTTTTGCCCGTATTGCCTTCATCATTAGGAAGGTTGACCAGGATGCTGAAATATAAGCGCAAGCTATACCTGTTCCAAATGTTGTCTGAACCACGTGCCACCAGGGTGGAGTGTTGAATCCACAAATCTGTACCTCCATTGATATTCATTCCTGACTTTGAACCATCTCCGGCGATGTTATCACTCATTGTACTGTTGACCATATTTAATCGTTTGGAAGTCATAATATGGATAGCGTATTGTGGGTCGGTAGTGGCGATGTTATGGTGAATGCTTGTCTCTTTTATTTGATCTGGATCCTTATATTTCGACACAGTGCTGGAGTAGGCATATATTACAGATCGGTTTTCGGCTTTATTATGGTCTAGCTCACAGTTATAGAGATAAAACTGGGAATCAGACGTATAAATAGCACCGCCTAAACCGACATTATGACCAACTGGGCGGGCTTCATTGTTGGTCAAGCGCACAGTATTCAACGCCAATACTGAATTCGTGAGACTGATTGCGCCACCACGTGACCCGTCTCCATCTTCAACAAGACCGTTTTTTAGCACGAGGTTTTGCATCCAGACAAGACGGTTACTTCCAATTTCGAGGATGCGGTCAATTTGGTTTGCGTCAATAATCGGTCTGTTTTTAAGGTCACCTTGTCCACTGATGATAATCAAATTACCTTTTCCCTCGGCGGCATCATGGATGTCGAGATCGCCAAAGGTGCGCTCATGGTTTTCTGGGTGAGAGGGCTCGGTGAGGGTTAGTTTATAGGTGCCAGATGGAACAATGATCTCAACAATTTAGTTATCGAAAAAGGATGCCTCAGAAATGGCAGCCCGCAATGAACAGGGTCCACCTGTAATTGATCCGACACTGCAAACGCTGTTTATAGCAAAATCTTCCCCATCTTCGAATGTGTTAACTTCGATGGTCACATCAGGTACGACTTGTGTTTGATTGGCAGAAACAGGCTGAACAGAATTAGTCAGACCTCCCATTAGTGTAAGGACAATAATGGTAGAAAACAAAAAAAGCATATTTTTTTCATCATCCCTCCTTTGGAGATTTAAAAAATTTGTGATTAATTAATTATAACGAGAATTTGCTATTTCTAACAAGTTTTTTTATCTTTATTTATTTTTTGTTGGCGATAGGCTACGGTTCAAGGTCTCAAGATGTTTAACTTTGCCATTTATTATGGTCTGCATTCTTGAATTACGTAGATCAAAGAGAGGATTTGTTTGGAAAAACTGTTTCGATTCAGGATGACAAACATTAAATACACCTGCCGGTCACGTTTTTGAGTACCGCTTGATTACTCCCGGGTAAAAATGTGCGTTGTTACACTCGAGCCCGTGCCGCTGATATTCTGGGTCATTGCAAACCTGGCATTTTCAATTTGGTTTTTAGCACTTAATCCAAGTAACTGGTGATAGGACTCAATGATTTGATAAATTCCAGAAGCACCAATGGGGTTGCCTCGCGCTTTGAGTCCACCCATGCTTGCCACAGGAATAGAACCCTTAAGGTTTAGCTTGCCGGCGTTTGCCAGTTGGGGAGCCTGACCTCTTTCTGCAAAACCGCTGGCTTCGAGTGAAAGAGCTGCCAGGATGGTGTAGGCGTCATGATATTCAAACAAATGCAAATCACTTGGAATTAAGCCCGTTTGCGCATAGACTTGCTTGGAGGAATGCTCCACGGCGGACAAGCTTAGTGATCTTATGCGGTTTTCCAAGCCTAGTTTGTCACTTGCCGAACTGCTGGCAATCATGCGTACATTCCTTTGGCCTGTAATCGGACGGTTGCTAAGCACAATAGCTGCCGCGCCATCCACGCTTGCCGCCGCATCAAAAGTGTTAATAGGTTCCGAAAGCATTGGGGCTTTTAGATAAGTTTCTTTGCTGATGGCTCGTTGGAACCGCGCAAAGGGATTGTTTACCGCGTTTTCATAAGGAATGGTGGTGAATGCTGCGAAATCTTCTAAAGTCCAGTTGAATTCATGCATGTATCGGCGCATCAGCATGGCATTTTGGCTGGTGAGCGTTGTGCCTAAGTCACTTTCAAGGTCCAGGTCCAGGACTGCTGCCTGTGTGGCATCCAATTCGCTGCTGGGCACATCGGTCATTTTTTCAGCGCCAATAACCAGGGCTGTGTCCACTTCGCCCGAAGCAATGGCTTGGGCAGCAACACGAAAGGCTTGAGCGCCTGAGGCATCACCAGCTTCAATTAAGACGGCTGGTTTATTGTGAAATCCAAGCCAATCCGCCAAAAGCGTTCCTAACTGCAGTTGTTTATTTGAAACCCCAGCTAATAAATTGCCCACAACGAGCATATCAGGGTAAGCCAATTGGCTGGAACGGGTCGTATCCAAAGCAGGCTGAGCATTTTCTAGTGCTATAAGTGCAGCATCCCCAGCCAACTCTTTGAGGGATTTGTCCCAGGATTCTAAAACAGGGATTTGACCAACACCAACGATGTAAACTTTATTCATAAGGCAGTCCTTTCAAAACTAATTGTAGCTTGTTAAACTATCTTAAACTATCAAAGCTCGTATAATTGCAGCAGAGGTCCTATGAAACTATATGACATTTCCATAAATTTGCATGAAGGTATGGTTACTTGGCCAGGTGATCCAGCGGTAAAAATTGATTGGGTGACGCGTATTGGCAAAGATAGTGATGCCAACATCAGTGCTTTAAGTTATGGTCTGCACACGGGCACACATATCGATGTACCTAAACATTTTTTGGATGATGGCTGGGATATGGACAATCTGGATTTGGGGGTTTTGCTTGGTGAATGTGAAGTCGTTCAGGTGCCCAATGACTGTGATTTAATTTGCCGAGAGGATTTAGAGGCTTTGGAGATAGGCACCTTTGAGCGGGTGCTGTTTAAGACGCGCAATAGCCAGACCTGGCCGAAGGATGCGGTGGATTTTGATGAAGGTTTTGTTGCTCTTGGTCCGAGTGGGGCGGATTATTTGGTAGAAAAAGGCTGTAAATTGGTTGGGATTGATTATTTGTCAATTGCGCCTTTTAATGACCCACCAACGACACATAAGCGGTTGTTGGAAGCCAGTGTGGTGATTTTGGAGGGTTTGGATTTGTCGGACGTTGAGCCAGGGCGTTATGAATTGATTTGCTTGCCGATTAAATTGATGGGTAGAGAAGGCGCGCCGGCGAGGGCAATCTTGCGACAACTAACCGATTAATGCGCGTAGCCACTTAGTAAGAGGCTAAAATTCCAGGAAAAATGGGGAAACCAAGGGAAAATTGTACAAGGATCTTCATGTTGGACCGTTATTAATGCGCGTAGCCACTTAGCAGAGATGAAAACAATAGAATAAATCAGGGAAGCGTGACTTTGTTCGCCTAATTATCGTGTGTAGGCACTTATCATTCCGTATAGGCACTTTCAAGGAAGAAAGTGTTTACATAAAACGTTGAGGTTTATTGCAACACCAAGTAATTAATGCGCATAGCCACTTGTTAGAGAGAAAATCAATAGAATAAACGAGGGAGGCGAGGCAGTATTTGCCTCGTTGTTGCGTGAAGACATTTAGAGTGAGGGAAATGTTTACAGAAAACGTTGGGGCCCATTGCAACACTAAGTGGTTAATGCGCATAGGCATTTGGTAGATTAGTTTTTATTACCTTTGATACACGAAAAGTATGTGGTTTATCTATTGAGAATGCTCTCTTTTCTTTAGATTGTTTTGCAGCTTAAGGAATTAATCCTCTATCACTGGCATGGTCAAGAGGTGAAAGGCGAGGGTTTCGAGGTCACGGGCTTTTTTGCCATCGCCGAGATCTTCAATAATCTTGCCCAGTTTCTTGGTGATTTTGGGGTCATCCTGTAAAAAGAGGAGTGAGCTTTCGTCATTGGATGCCAGGTCTGCCAAACCGAGCTTTTCATACAGTTCACTTACCATACCGTAGCTCCACTGATCCGAAATTTGGAGTTCGTCTGCAAGGTCGCGTCTACCAATGGAGTAAATAATCGCCATTCGCGCAATTTCTTTTTGCCTGGCGGTGATGCCAGCATGTACCCGACGCTTTAAGATGACTTTATCATCAGGAATTTTTAAACCCAAATCAAAAGCGAGCTGATAAGTTGTGGGGGTATATACCGGCTTTTCATCAGCAATAAAGGCAATTGACCAACCCAGAGAAGTACCAATTTCATCTTTTAGGAGATAACCAGCTAAAAGTTCAGGTCTAATCCGAGCCAAAAATCTGCGTTCAGGTCTGGAGCTTATCCCTAAAATCTTGATTGGTTTTTTATTGACAACCTGGGCATTTAGCATGGTGATCAAGCCTGGGTTGGATGGCAGTGAATCTAAATCCACAACCAGTAAATCACAAGGAATGTTGTTTTGTGCGAAATGAGCATAAGGGTCCTGGTGGCAGTTTAATTCTGCTGTTAAACGCGTTCGCCAGTCACGAACAATGAGCAAGGACATCCAGTTTCTTGCAAAAAGGTCGTCACACATGATTGAAACGAATAAATCTTTGGGCATAAAGGTCTCCAATAGTTGATGGGTGAATTATAATGGCTAAAGAATAAATGATGGAGAGCTTATTATGATACAAAGAATCGCAGTTTTGACCAGTGGTGGCGATGCGCCAGGCATGAATGCGGCTATCCGTTCTGTCGTGCGCTGTGCTGTTGAAAAAGGATGGACGACGTTTGGTGTGCGCAATGGTTTTCAAGGTTTGATTAATGGCATTTTTGAACCGCTTGGCACACGTGAAGTGGGAGGTATTTTACAACGAGGTGGTACCATATTGGGATCAGCCCGATGTGAGGAGTTTAAAACTGTTGAAGGACGTGAGCTTGCCATTCGCAATTTGAACCAAAAAGGTGTGGACGCTTTGGTTGTTATCGGCGGTAATGGTTCTCAGGCTGGTGCCAGTGAACTCTATAAAATGGGTTTCCCAACCGTTGGTATCGCTTCAACCATTGATAATGACTTGGTTGGCTCAGATATCACCATTGGTGTTGATACCGCACTTAATATCGCTTTGGAAGCGATTGACCGCTTGAAGGTTACCGCTTCAAGCCATCAACGTGCCTTTATTGTTGAAGTTATGGGCAGAAATTGTGGTTATATCGCACTTATGTCTGGATTGGCAGGTGGCGCGGAAGCGATTACACTACCTGAAGTTGAAACGGATCCGGAACTTTTAGCTGAAGAATTGCGCAAAGCTTATGAACAAGGCAAAGCGCACGCTATCATCGTTGCTGCAGAAGGCGCTGAATTCAACGCTGAAAGATTGACCGAATACTTCGCTGAGAACCGTGACCGGCTTGGTTTTAGCATTCGCAGAACAACTTTGGGACATGTTCAGCGCGGTGGTGCACCAGGCGCTTATGATCGTATTTTGGCGAGTAAACTGGGTAAAGGCGCTATCGACGCCATTGAACGTGGCGAATTTGGCGTGTTGGTTGGGCAAAATGGAAACAATATTATCACCACGCCTTACGAAGCTATTGCTGGAAAAATCAAAACCCTCGATCCAGAAACGATTGAGTTGGCAAGAATTTTAGATTAGCTTATTGGAATCTTTAAAAACAGCAAAAAAGCTCAGTTCAGCTGAGCTTTTTGTCTTAAACTTGCCTCAATAATGGCATTTAAGTCGCCATCTAAAACAGCTTGCGTGTTACCAGTTTCATAGTCTGTACGATGGTCTTTGACCATTTGGTAGGGATGCAATACATATGAGCGAATTTGGTTGCCCCATTCCATTTTCTTGAATTCACCTTTGAGATCAGAAACCGCGTCTGCTCTAGCTTCTTCCTGTAATCGGAACAAGCGGGAGCGTAAGACCTTCATAGCGCTTTCTTTATTTTGGGTTTGGGAGCGTTCATTTTGGCAAGTGACCACAATTCCGGTTTCATGGTGGATGATGCGTACGGCAGTCATATTCTTTTGCACGTTTTGTCCACCGGCTCCAGAGCTTTTGTAGACCTCAATGGAAATGTCTTCAGGTTTGATGATGACTTCATCATTGTCTTCTATTTCGGGCAAGACCTCAACCAAGGCAAAAGAAGTGTGCCGGCGATGGGCAGAGTCGAATGGCGAAAGGCGCACCAAACGATGCACGCCAATCTCGCGACTTAAATAGCCATAAGCAAAACGTCCTTCTACTGAAATCGTTACCGATTTTAAGCCATATTCTTCACCCGGGCTACGTTCTAAAATGTCTGTTTTGTATGCCTGACTTTCTGCCCACCGTAAGTACATACGCTCGAGCATACCCGCCCAATCCTGCGAGTCGGTGCCACCCGCACCGGCATGGATGGTTAACAAGGCATTACCTTCGTCGTACTCACCAGACAACAAGAGGTCAATTTCCTTACGAGAAAGATCTTTTTCTAAAGCTTCGAGTTGAGTGCTGATTTCATCAGTTAAACTGCCGTCATCAAGCTCTAAAAGGGATGTGAGGGCATCGATTTCATTTTCAACGCTCTGCCAGGCATCAATATCCCGCTCAAGGCTAGCGATTTTTTTCATTACAGATTGAGCTTTGTGGGGGTCATCCCAAAAATCTGTTTGTTCTGCGGCTTTTTGATAATTTTCTAGCTCGGTTTGTTTTTCGGCAAGGTCAAAGATGCTCCCGGAGCGTGTTAAATTCCGTTTGAATCTTATTTAATCTTTCGCTCAGGTCAGACATTATGACTCCAAATTATCATCCGCGAAAATACCTTCAATAAAGTTTTCACGGTTGAAGAGTTGTAAATCTTCTACTTTTTCACCTAATCCGGCATAGATTACCGGTAAACCAATTTGTTCTTTGATGCCAAACACCATACCACCTTTGGCAGACGTGTCCAGCTTTGCCAGGATAGCGCCATTGAGGTCCACGGCTTGGCCAAAAGCTTCTGCTTGTCTCAATCCGTTTTGTCCGGTCGTCGTATCCAGCACGATCCAGGAGTGATGTGGGGCGCCCTCAAGCGCTTTTCCAGCCACACGATGAACCTTTTTGATTTCTTCCATCAGGTTAAAACGGGTATGTAAACGGCCTGCCGTATCAATCAAAACGACGTCAATATTTCTGGCGATAGCGGCTTTAATGCCATCATAGGTAACCGCGCCAGGGTCACTGTCTTGTTGGCTGGTGATGATAGGTACATCAACACGATCAGCCCAAACCTCAAGCTGGTCGATGGCAGCAGCACGATAGGTATCGGCAGCCACTAAGAGGACAGATTTGCCCATTTTTTTGTAGCGTGCGGCAAGTTTACCAATGGAAGTGGTCTTCCCGGAGCCATTTACGCCGGTTACCATAATGACGGTTGGTTTGTGTTGGTTGAGATCAGGTTCTTCTGGCTGGTCAATGAGTTTGCTCATTTCTTCTTTTACCAGATCGCGAAGTTGCTCTGTTTTAGTGAGTCCTTCTCTTTCCACGGTTTGTTGCGCGATAAATATCAGGTCCAGGGTTGTTTTTACGCCAACATCTGCTTGAATAAGCAATTCCTCAAGCCGGTCCCAGCTCTCATCATTAATTTCTGTAACGCCAAAATAAGTGGCAATTTTTCCAAAGGTAACATCACGGGTTTTTTTAAGGCTATCACGCCATTTGTTGAACATGTTTTCCATAGGCTTCAGATTATATCACTATGATTTTATAGAACCGGCGAGTTGTCCACAGCCGGCGTTGATTTCAATACCACGTCTTAGGCGCACGGTTACCCGGATACCGTGGCTCACCAAAATGTCCCTAAAGGCTTGCACCCGCGCGTGTGAAGAACCCGGGTAAGGGTAAGCTTTGCTAGGGTTTAGGGTAATCAAGTTGACGATGCTCAACATGCCTTTTATCAGTTTTGCAAACGTGTAGGCGTGCTCTGGCGTGTCGTTTATCTGATCAATCAGTGCGTACTCGAAAGTTATTTTTCGGTTTGTGGTTTTGATGTAATCATGACAGGCTTTGATCAGCTTATCAAGGGGATATTGCTTGTTTGCGGGCAAGAGTTGTGTGCGTAAGCCGTCTTCAGCTGCATGAAGAGAGATTGCCAGGTTTACCTGGGGATGGTCTTTAGCAAATTGTGCAATGCGGGGAATAACACCAACAGTACTCACCGTGATATGTCTGGCACCAATGCCCAGACGTTCTGGGTCTGACAAGGCATCCAACGATTTGGAGACATTATCGTAATTAAGAAAAGGCTCGCCCATACCCATGAAGACGATATTGCGCAAAGCTTCGTTATTCTGGCGCAATTCACGCTGAAAATGGATAAATTGCCCCAAAATTTCTGCCATACTTAAATTTCGCGCAAAGCCTTGCTGTCCGGTTGCACAAAATACACAGCCCATTGGACAGCCAACCTGAGTGGATATGCACAAAGTGTTGCGCCGTTCAAAACGCATGAGCACGGTTTCAATTAAATGGCCATCGTGAGTTTGAAAAAGAACTTTTTCGGTGTCCTTGTTTTTTGAGAAGACCCGACTGTGTAATGTTAGCGGTGTGATTTCAAATTGTGCATCCAAAGAAGCTCGAAGTGCTTTTGGTATCGCATCAAAAGAGTCAAAACTTTCGTAAAGCTTGTTATACAAGCCTTGAATAAGTTGTTTGGTGCGAAAAGCGGGTTGTTCTAAAGCGTTCAGGGTTTCGGCGAGTTGGTCTGGTGTAAGATCATAAATAAAAGCTTTAGTCATGTAGCAACTCCCATAAATCTTCGGCAATGACATCAATTCTCAGTCCTGATTGCTTGGCTTGTTCAATGCTTGTTACCCCAGACAACACTAAGGCATTAAGAAGTCCAGCGTTTTGCGCGCCCAGGATGTCTGTTTCCAATCTATCGCCGATGGCTAGGGTTTCCTCTGGTAAGGTGCTCATAAGCCTTAATGCCTGCTCAAAGAGAAAAGCTTCTGGTTTCCCAACGACAATGGGTTCAATACCACTGGCAACTTCAACCGCTTTTACAATAGTGCCCGCGCCAGGGATAAGCCCGCCTGGAACAGGAAAAGTTAAATCAGTATTGGTGGCGATAAACGTTGCACCATTTCGGATGAGCTGGCTTGCGTAACGGATTTTGTCATAGGTTAGGGTTTTATCCAATCCTATAACAACCACATCAGCTGTTTTGCTTTCGTCCAAGCCAAGTACTTTAAAGCCTGCCTCCTTGAACGATTGCACTAAAGATGGGGCACCTATAATGTAAACCTGAGCGTGCTTTGGGAAGTTTTCTTTAAAATATGCCAAACATACCACTGCCGAGCTAAGGATTTGCCATGGTTCAAGCTCCACGCCAAAGGAATTGAGTTTCTTTTGATATGCCTCAACTGTTTGTGTCGAATTATTGGTTGCCAGCACAAAAGAAAGCCCCAGCTTTCTGATTGTCTCGAAAATCTGGGGCAAATTGCCTATTGCTTCGTTGTCGCGCCAGAGGACCCCGTCCATATCAAGTACTAGCCCTTTCAAGCGCGGAAATCGATCTTTAATCATCAGGACAACTTATTTCTTGGGCGGTTCCAGCACCTTGTCAATCAAACCGTATTCAACTGCCTGATCCGCGGTCATGAAAAAGTCGCGGTCAGTATCACGTTGGATAACCTCAATGGGTTGTCCGGTGACATTCGCAAAGAAATTGTTGAGTGAAGATTTAAGGCGCAAAATCTCTTTAGCCATAATCTCGATGTCTGATGCTTGGCCTTCAGTTCCGCCTAAGGGTTGGTGCAGGTGGATGGTGGCGTGTGGCAGGGCATAACGCTGGCCTTTAGTGCCTCCGGCAAGCAAGACCGTGCCAAAACTGGCGGTAACACCAACTGCGACGGTGCTGATTGGGTTTGAGATCATGTTCATGGTGTCCAGAATTGCCAAGCCGGCGTAAATCGAGCCACCAGGGGAATTGATGTACATTTGAATGGCTTTGTCAGGGTCACTTTGATTGAGATAAAGTAACTGAGCCACGATGAGGTTTGCCACTTGATCGTTAATCGCCGAGCCAACAAAAACAATGCGTTCTTTTAACAAGAGCGAGTAGATATCATAGGCACGTTCACCATGCGGGGTGGGTTGAACGACCATTGGAATTAATGATGTTGGTTGGTTCATTTTTTTTCCTTAACTTGTTTTGCGAAAAGCATAACAAAGTTGTGTTAGAAGAATGTTATTCTTTGGGTTCCTCTGGTGCTTCTTCCTTAGCTGCTTTCTTGGGCTTAGCCGTTTTAGCCGGTTTTTCTGCTTTTTCTTCACTGGATTCAGGCTCAGCTTTGGCTTCTTCTGTTTCCACTTCAGCTTCTTTTTTGGCTGATTTGGCTTTGCTGGCAGCCTTTTTGGGCTTTGGAGCTTCCACTTGGATGACATCCGGGCTGGCTAAGGATTTTAGAAGTTCAAATTGTGCCATGCCCATAGCGCGTTGGTAAGCTTCCATCGTTACGTTTTCTGAAAAGCGCTTGGAACCGAGATCTTTTTGTGCATTTTCAAGCTGACCTCTTTGAACCATTTCGCGGATCACGTTCTGGATTTCGGCTTCGAGGGTTTTTTCATCGATTTGCACTTCGTGCTTACGGGTCAATTCGTTCATGATCAAGGAGCGTTCGAGCCTGCTTTTGGCGTGAGGCTTGATATCTTCCTCGATGTAGGTTTCTCTGTCGGTTTTGCGCAATTTCAGCATCAGCTCGAGATCCATTCCCTGATGGGAGAGTTGATGTTCAAGGGCATGAAGCATATCTTCTTCTGCTTCTTCAAGTTGTTGCGGGCAATACTTGATTGTAGATTGCTCTCGCAATTGATCGACTAAATCGGTGAAGTATTTGTCGTCATAAGCATTATTCTTTTGGTTCTCAATTGCTTTTTTAATGTCTTCACGCAGGACTTCTTCAGATTCATAGCTGCCAATTTGTTGCAGAATTTCTTCGGTAAGCTCAGGCAATTGCAGTTCTTTAATTTCTTGCAGGTTAGCAACAAAGTGGATTTTCTTGCCGGCAAAATCTTCATCACGGGCATCTTCTGGGAAAGTGTGGTCAAATTCAAACTTTTTACCAGCTTTTTTGCCGATGAACTTGCGATTGAAGCCTTCGAAAGGCCATTCGCTGGGTCGACTTGCGTTTTCTTCTTCAATCAGCAATTGCTGGGGGGTGTCTTTTACGATGATGGCATCATCACCTTCAGCTGCTGCTGTGTCAACAGCTTGAAGGGTGAGAAAAACAACGTCGCCTTCTTTCGCTGCTCGTTCGACTGGTACAACATCGGCGAAATTGCGTTTGATGCGCTCGAGTTCCTTTTCGATTTCTTCCTCAGTTACCGGTTCGGGAGCGTATTCTTTTTCAAGTTTATCGTCGCCAATGAGGGTTACTTCAGCTTCAAGTGGGACGATAAATTCAAAGATGGGAGGCTCGTAACTGCTGATTTTCTCAAGGTTTCCGGGACCCCAGGGTTTGATTTCTTCCTGGTCGAGTACTTTTGGATATTCTTCTTCCAAAAGCAGATCAACCGCTTCCTGGATGATACTGGCTTCACCAACATGGTTGAGCACCATGTTGTAAGGTGCTTTGCCCGGTCTAAAGCCTGGAATGCGTGTGTTCTTGGCGATTTTACGCGCTGCGCGACGTTTGTATTGCTCCAGCAAGTCCTGTTCGAACTCGGCTGTGATTTTTACCTGATGGTCATCGGTGTATTCTTTGCTAGTTTTCAAGGTATACCTCATTATGTCTTTATGTCGTTAGTTAGAAGTGGGGAAAGAGGGGCTCGAACCCTCACGCGTCTCCGCACATGATCCTAAGTCATGCCTGTCTGCCAATTCCAGCACTTCCCCTCGGGCGAGAATTATAAGCGTTTGGATGGGGCACGTCAACAAATACTTTTTATAAGGAGGTTTTTAAAGTCAAAATCGGTTGTCACTAAGGAATGTTTAGAGTATCATCCATGTTATGGAAATTGGCGAGCTCACAAGTCTTCCGGATCCATACTGTAATAAAGTTGATTTGATGCAAAAACGTGTTAAATTAGCTATTTGTAACATTCTCACTTTGTTTAACAAATATATAATTGTCTTTACTCCACCTTCGTTGTCGACTGCAAGAATTAGAAGGATTTATCAGCAATGTCTAAAAGGAATCTCATGAAAAAATTCAAACTGGTCCTAGTGCTCCTATCGCTTGTAATGGTACTTTCAATTTTGCCATTGCCTGCAACTGCCCAATCTGCGATTAATTGTGGCCACAACAGTGACATTGAAACGCTTCTTAACCAAATAACCGAAAATGGGGTCGCCAAATGGATTCGGGATTTGAGTGGTGAAAACAGTGTCGTGATTGACGGTAAGGAGTACCGTATACGAACTCGTCATACACCAGAGTTGTTTAATCCTTCTAATCAGAATGCTAAAGCTTATCCATACTTGACCCAGGAATTGATTAAGCTTGGTTACGTTCCGGGTAACACGATCCAAGATCATGATTACACTTACGATATTTATATCCCAATGGATTTGGATCAAAGTATTCCAATTCCTGAGCCAATTAAAATTGATGCGATTAGCGCCAAGAACTTAATTCTCACCATTCCTGGTCGGGGACCTAATGCCAACCAACAGGTTTTGATGACAGCACATTTAGATAGTACTGCCGGCAAGGATGGTTCTTATCAAATAGCCCCAGGTGCAGAAGATAATGCCAGCGGTGTTGCCGCCTTAATCGAAGCGGCAGACCTCTTTAGATACTACAAATTTGATCGCACGATAAAAATTATTTTCTTTACCGGAGAAGAGCAAGGTCTGCATGGCAGTGCTGCTTATGTTGAAGATTTTGCTTCAGAAATGTCAAACATTCAAGGTGTTGTCAATTTGGACATGTTTGGCTATGACTCCGATAAGGATATGTGTATGGAATTGCACGTGGGGACATTGTCGGCATCTAATACTGTTGGCACCTGCTTCACGAATGTTATCAATAATTATAATTTGGGCGTAAAAGTAGAATATTTAACAGACGAAGCTATAGACCTTTCTGACCATGCACCGTTCTGGGGAGTTGGTGTAGGGGCGGTGGAAGTCCTCGAGAACTTTGACAAACATTCTGCTTCTTATGGATGTAATGGGGTGCAGGACCGTAATCCTCATTATCATAGAATAACGGACACCATTGATAAAATGTATATGCCTGCTACCCATCGCATTACTCAAACCGGAGTTGGCACTGTTGCAAGCATGGCAGGGATGATGGGTAAATGTTTCAACGGTGACCCACGCCTGACCGCGAAACCACAGGAAGATAGCATATCGCTCACTTGGACTGCCCTTGAAGGTGCTGAAGTTTATCGTATTTACAGGGGAACAAGAACATGCAACGGCGAAATGACATTGCTCGCCGAAGTGACAACGAATAGCTATCTTGATAGCGATATTAAACTTGGCCAACCCTATTTTTATAAAGTGCAGGCAGTTGAACCGGATGGTGGTTGCATCTCTCAGATGTCAAACTGCGATGTTGCGATTGTGCCTAAACCACAAGAACCGCCGGTTTATGACTTTTTCCAGTATCTGCCATTGACTTTGACAGCTGAAGGATAAGCAAAATATAGTTTAGAGCTAAAGAGGTTGTTCAAAAGACAGCCTCTTTTTTGTTAATCATCGAAACAAGACAGGTGTTTTGAAATGATGGTTCGAAGTTTGGTTAGGAAGGTTAACTCGCATCAATTAATGCGCGTAGCCACTTCGTAGAGATGTTAAAATGCGGGAAAAGGGGCTCATTTATGCTGTTGGTTTACTCGACTGTTGATTTACTTGACTGTTGGTTTACAGCACCTCGGAAATAAGAAAGGGAGGCATGAATGATTAATGCGCATAGCCACTTAGTAGATGGGAAGAAAATTTTAGGTGAGGGTTCATATCGACTATTGGTTTACGTAACTTCGGCAATAAGAAATGAAACAATGGGGATATAATTTATGCGCGTAGGCACTTAGTAACAGGGTAAATATTCAAGTAAAAGGTACCAAATCGCATTAGTGCCGATTCTATATGGGGTAAAGTTGCCGGGCACATATAATTAATGCGCGTAGCCACTAAGTAAGAGGGTAAAAAGTGGAATAAGAGGTTCAAATTGCGATGAGGTTTTTGCAATCTCAGAATGAGCCAGCAGGGCACATATATTAATGCGCGTAGCCTCTTATATAGATCGAAGGTTACTAAAAATACTTTTTTCTGTAGCTTTGTAGCTTTTTTCTCAAAATGGCAAGGGTTTTTAGTTTACAACCAGGGGAGGTGCTGAAGCCAGAGGCAGCTGAATGCCCCCACGCTGGCTCCATTCCAGCATCAGTTTTGGGTCAATACCAAAGGGCAACAAAACTGCTGCACCGGCTTTGGCCAAGAGCTCTATATACTTCCTTTTATTAATCCGCGCTCGGTCTGGCTTGCCACCCAGCTCCCAGGGAAAAACATCCGGCATCCCCTTGGTGTACACAAAGCGCACACGCTGGCCGGGCTTAATCGTCATCCCGACTGCTTCCATTTGTCTGGCTGCCCGCACCGCTGGGGTGGCTGCCTTATAAGCCTCCAGAGCATAACTAACCTTGCCATTGATCACCAGCCCACTCACCTCCACCTGATCATTTTTAAGCGCGTTTAAAGCCAGTTCATACAGGCAAAAAGCTTCATGCAAGCATTCCTCGAGCTCGCGCCTTGTTTTCGCCTTGCCCAGGATGCGTATCATTTCCTTTTGCACGCTGGCAACCCAGGGTGGCGTATCCCGTCGACGCGATTCGATGCCCCGCAGTTTTATTTCGCCACTTTGAAAGACGCCAAAATAGCGATTGGCGATGGGAATACGGCTATCCACCTTGGATGGCAAAAAAGAAACCCAACGGTAGATGCCGTCCAGATTAATGGCTAATCCGGTACGTTCGTTGATACGCGTGATTACATCGCTGAAGTGTTCAGGGCGGTTGCAGCCCTTTTTCTTAATCCACAAGGCATCGACATACATGTGCAAAACCTCAAAACCCTCCTCTTCGGCGACTTCTTTGGCACGTAAAAGCACCTCACGTCCGCCTTTGGTGACCGCTTCATGGGCTTCAATGCGCCCATAACGCGCGTTTTTGTAGCCTAAAAAGCCAAAACACACCACCAAGAGCCATTTGAGCGCGTTGGCACGCTCTTTTAGCACGGCAACCAAGGGATGATCCGGTGGATATTCGCGGGTTTTCATTTTGATGGCAACGCGCTTGTTATATAGAGGCTCAAGCGTGGCTGGCACAACACCGAGCTCGTGGCTGGCAGGCTCGAGCACGTCTGGCAGGGGCACCTCCGGCGAGATGTTTCCTTTGACGATGATTGCCGGGTACATTGAAATGAAGTCGACCTGTGCCACGTCGGTGTGCAGACCAACTTTGGGTTGATAAACCATGCCACCGCGGTCTGCTTGAATGAGGTCCATACCGGTTTTGAAAGCTTCCACCTGGCGCTTTTGATAGGGCACCAGGATGTCGCGTTGGAGCGCGGTGATGACCTGCATGGCAGAAATACCCTGGCCGGGGGAAACGCGCGCGGCTTTTTCGATGGGCAGGGTGGTAACCCTCGCCATCTCCAGTGTGCCGGCCAGGCTGTAATCTGACCACATCATAGCGGATTTTCGGTCCACGTGGCAGCGCCCAAACAGATGCGCTTCCTCCGGACGAAAAATGATGTGACCATAGGAGAAGTAAGTGGTCTCTTTTTGCCAGCGCACTGGACGGCTGGTGTCGCGGTTGAGATCAAGGCGGATGCCTCGTTTCTCTGACTCAGAGATCAAAAATGGAATAAGCCAACTGTCACCCCAATCGGTGACGAGGATATCGGGGTTGTAGTCTTGAATGGTTTCATGCAGGATGCTCAAAAAGCCACCGTGCGCGTCCAGTGGGATTTGCGCGTGAAATCGATCTGAGCGGACAAAAAAGCTGGTCGCTTTGCCACGGGCAGGGTCGCAGTTTGGGGATATTTCCATCACGCGAAGAGGTGGTAGCGCTGGCAAAATGTCCCATCGGCTGTTGAGCGTTTGGATATCTTGGATTTGCCCAGTTTCATCCACCTGAAGCTCACATAAAGCCAGTGGAAAAGCGCCATAACGTGCCAGGTAGCGTGTGCCAATGGTGAGGTCGGTATCATACCAAGTGAGGTCGTTAAACGCGTCTTCCAAATCACGAAAGATTTGGGTTTGATGCGCGGGGCTATCAACTTCCACTTTTAAAACGTCAACCATTTCATCAAGGAAAACATCTTGTTTTTGCGTGCGGCTAAGATTAATGACGCCTTTTTGTTTGGCAAGGTGTTTCCAAAGCGCGCGCAGGCGATGGTTTTCACCGGCGGCATAGAAACTGACCGGAAAAGCCTGTTTGAAGCAAACCCGGCTGTCATCTTGCTCGGAAATAAACCACAATTTGAGCCCGTCCTGCTTATCGAGGTAAATGTCTAAAAGCCAACCACGAAAGAGGCGCAGCTTTTTGTCTTCGGTTTTGTTCATGGCGATTCCTCAAAATCATCGTAGCAAACTGAGGGCTGATTGCTTAGCCCGGCGATTTGGTGACGCCGGGCAATCTTTGCTTGTGTGCTTTGCTTTTTATTGGCCCTGTTTGTTTCAGCTTTGTTCTCAGGCTTGTTTTCTTGATCCGCGCCTGAGAGGCTTGCCAAGTGCGTAATGCTCAAACTGGTATCTGCGCTTTGTGTGCTGGCTTGCACGGCGGTAAAAGTGGCATCCAGCAGGGCGATAAAACGCTCTTCTTTGCTGGCATCCAGTTCTTCTTTCGGGTCGATTCCGCCATTTAGGGCTCGCTGTGTGGCTTTGAGTTGTTTGTAAACCTCCAAAAGAATGGCAATCAGGTACATGTCCAAGGGATAAAGATTTGAGGCGTAAGAAGCTTCTGCCAAATGCAGGCGTGAGAGCACCAAAAGCTCGTCCAAAAGGATTTGGTCCTCTTTACGTAAGGCGCGTTTGAAGCGGTTTAGCGCGGCTTCTTCTTGCTGCCAGGTTTGGGTAATTGATGCAATTGTGCGTCCCATATTTGCCTCTACATCTTTTAGTGGCTTTTAGGCAAACAAACTGCCTTGCAAGTTCTGAGCGGCTGATAAGGGCAGCGGCTCTTCCCAGCAGAAATCGGCGCGTTCTCGCAGAGCGTCCAGGAGCACTTCGCGCTCGTGAGCGATGGGCGGGATGGGTTTGGCGCTGATGACCACAGGAACATGTTTGCTGAGCGCGTTTAGACAGTCCAGGCTACGCTGAAAAAGGCGTTGCGCGTCTTTAAGTTCCAGATCTTCATCAAGAAAGGTGGGTAAAAGATCTAAAACGAGCAAGGCTTCGGTGGGTGGCGCGGCAAGAACAGCTTCAAACATCGCCAGGCTTTGATAGCCGGTAAAAGCGCGTGAAAGACGGATATTGTTTAGCGCGCCGACCGGATCATGCGTAAATAAGCGCACATGACGTGCTACAGCGTACATGTTTGAACGATTGCCACAATCCAGCACGGTTACAGTTTGGCGCAGGCATAGCGCGGCGGTGAGCTCGAGCATTTTATCGGCTAAAGCGTGCTGCCCAATCAGGACGAACATTTTGGTCTCCAGCGGGACGCTGAATGGCGCAAGACTTTGCGTTTTCATGTCCTAAGTATATAGAACATTCGTTCTAATGTCAAGTGAAAAGACAGTTTTTTGTCTCTTTATTTTGGGTGCTTAATAGGTTTTGTCAGATAAGCAATGCGACTTGGGTATAATAGCGGCTGAAATTATCTGAGGTAATAATGGTGATTTATGGCAATTAAAAATCAAGAATCGGGCACAATCTTGCGCAATCGTTTGTCGCGCAGTATTGTGTTGGCGATTCGGCTGTTGATGGAGCAGGGAGCTCCTGGTGTTGAAAGTTTGGATAAGGTCGCTTTTGTGGTTTTGGCATTGAACAAGATTAGCGAGTCGGTGGATCTGAGTGCCACAGCCTGGGAAAAGCGTGACTATTGGGTCAAGGCAGATGCTTTTCGCATGGAATGGGAATGGACGACGAACAGCGCGAAAGGTTTACACGCCGCGCTTTTGGCAGAAAACTGGCAGCAAATTGCGTCAGAATTGATTGTAGTGGGTCAAAAACTCCATAAAGTGCAGATTTCGCCTAAGAATCGTATTGGCGAGCCTTGGGTGGGGGCTTGGGAAGCTTTACAAAAGCAAGACGCTAACAAACAGGCTGGTTAAAAGCAGTTCTAAGGTCTCTCATAGTTTTCTGGCTTGGAAACATAAGTTTTTACACGCGCTGGCACCAGTCGCTCTGTGTTTTTTCAACCCTCAACATTCTGTTCGTTCGAGATTAGCTTTAGAAATGGCGTCTGTAAATTTGCAACCAAATTAACCAGCGTTTATTCTAGCTTGAGTTAGTGGGGGATTAGATAAAAAGGTTATGATGATCGCGGGCGAGTAAAATTAAGCTCATGGTTATGATAAGTATCATTATCACAAGCATTGCTAACGAGAAAGTGATCCTCTTTGCAATGATGCCCCACTCATTTTATTGAAAAACAGTACTACTTCTTCTTGTTTCATTGTTTTGCTAACAAGCTCTCTTGTCGGTTCTGTTCAATATTTGTCAACTCATCTTGCTTGTTTCGGTTTCGGTCGTTAGCTCAGACCGCTAATGAATAATAGGAATACGCGTTCAATTAGCATATAGCATATAATAAACACATGAGTGCAGAATCTTCAACGATCTTACAAACCATAGAAGCTTACCTGGACGCAGTAACCCTTTCACGCAGTGAAAACACTGCCCGCACTTACCGCAACGCGATGGCTATGTTTGCAGAGATTTTGGCTATCCATAAGCTAGAACCGGACAAAACCGCTCTTGATTTGCTCAAAGAAGACGCAATCATTTGGATGGCAAACGCTCTTAAAGACTTTTCGCCTGCCACAGAACAGGTTTATTTGACCGCAACAGTAGGACTATACGAATACATTGCTGGCGAAAACCTGGCAAATGTCAATCTCCCACGTGTCAGACTGCTTATAAAACAGCGTGCTCGTCGTCCGGGTATCCGCCTACCCCAGTTTCCCAAGCATGATATTGAAAAAATACTAAACTACGCGCAAAACATGCATAAAACCGAGGTAAAAGACGATAGTTTGCACTTGATTGCTTATCGGGATCGCGCTTTTTTGCTCACTTTGGCGGATACAGGTCTTCGTGTTCATGAGGCATGCAACTTGCGCCGTGGAGATATTGACTGGTTAGAAAGTCGTGCCATTATCATTGGTAAAGGCAACAAAGAAGCGATTACACGGTTTTCCAAGCGTAGTTTACAAGCTTGTAAGGATTATCTTGGCCAGCGAGCTACTTTAGATGGCAACAGTGGCAGACCTTTGGCGTCTTTACCCCTTTTTGCACGCCATGATCGTGGTGCAGGCACTAAAGTTAAACCAATTTCAACTACGACCGGGCGTGAGATAGTCAATCAAGCTGTTCTTCAAGTCATTGGACCGGAAGCCGTTGGAACAATTACGCCGCATAGTTTTCGACACTATTTTGTGACCACCATTTTAGTAAGTTCTGGTAACCTAAAGCTCGCACAGGAACTTGCCAGACATACCAATATCGCCGTAACGCAGCGCTATTCCCATCTTAGTGATGACGAATTAGACCAAAAATATCAAGAAATCTTCGATTAATCGCACTATAATGGTATTATTAGCCCTTAATGAAATTGAACATTTTAGAGGTTCGTGATGACTGAATTTCGTATTAAGTCCCACCCTATTCTCGACACAACTGAAAACGCCGTTATTCCATTCTTTTGGAAATCTGAACAGCTTTTTGCGCGTCCAAACGAGATGATTTCTTCAGCTTTGATGGCAAATGGCATCAGCATTTTTAGCCATCATCCGATTGATAAAAGCGCCCAGGGTATTTTTTGCGCGAATGGACAATGCGCTCAATGCCTGGTTATTGCTGATGATATTCCGGTGAAATCCTGTATGACTCCGGTTCGGGCAGGCATGCGTGTTGAACCCGCTGAAGGACTGCCCACCCTACCCCAAGTAGTAACGGAAACGGCTTATGTCGAACCGGTCATTCCAGTCACTGAACCCGAAGTATTGATTATTGGTGCCGGTCCGGCTGGTTTATCTGCAGCAATTGAGTTGGGCAAACTAGGCATCAATTGCTTGCTCATCGATGATAAAAACCACTTAGGTGGCAAACTTGTGCTACAGACACATCGCTTTTTTGGATCAACTGAAGCCGTTTTTGCTGGTAGCCGAGGTACAGAAATTGCCAAAAAGCTTGAAGCCACAGTGCGCGCTCTACCCTCGGTTGAAATATGGACAAGCGCGATTGCGGTTGGCGTTTTTGCTGACCATAAAGTAGGGGTTTTCAGAGATGATAAGCAATACGAACTTGTAAAGCCCAAAGTTTTACTTGTTGCTACGGGTGCGCGGGAAAAAAGTTTAACCTTTTCCGGGAACACTTTGCCAGGCGTTTATGGCGCGGGTGCGTTCCAAACCTTGGTTAATCGCGATTTAGTGAAGCCTTGTGAGAATTTGTTTGTCATTGGCGGTGGCAATGTCGGTTTAATTGCTGCTTACCATGCCATACAAGCTGGCATTCACGTTGCCGGCTTGGTTGAAGCTGCCCCTAAATGTGGTGGTTATAAAGTTCATATGGATAAACTGGTTCGATCAGGTGTCCCCATTTACACCTCACACACAGTCTTAGAAGCTTTGGGCGACGAACATGTTAAGCAAGTTGTCATCGCTCAGGTTGATGAACATTTTCAGGCAATAAAAGGTACTGAGCAGCTATATGACTGTGACACGGTTTTGATTGCGGTTGGACTGGATCCGGTGGATGAGTTTTATAAAAAAGCTAAAGAATTAGGCTTTAATGTACATGCAGCCGGCGATGCTGAATCCATTGCGGAAGCCAGCGCGGCTATTTTTTCCGGCAAAATTGCTGGGGTCAACATTGCCCGCGACTTAGGCTATGACACCGATGCCGATACAGAAGAATGGCAAAAGCTTGAAGACATCCTCAGTTCGCGACCTGGTGATGTTGTCAAACCACTTGAGGCATTTCCACTTGAGGGCATGTATCCAATTATGCACTGTACACAGGAAATTCCATGTAATCCTTGTTCAACCGTTTGTCCTAAAAAATTAATCCAAGTGGATGACGTGGATATACGCCATTTGCCCCATTATGAGCGGGCAACAGATGAGCAATGCATCAACTGTGCGCGTTGTGTTGCGGTTTGTCCTGGTTTGGCGGTGAGTATTGTTGATTTTAGACAACAAGATGGCACTGCATTGGTCAGTTTGCCCTACGAACAAGACCCAGAAAAGATAAAAATCGGCGATTTGATTGAAGTTACAGGTACCGAAGGCATGCCTATTGGCAAATTTCCAATCAAACAAATTCGAAAAATTGCTGGTTACCGTGATGGCACCCTGGTTGTAACCGTCCAGGCACCGGCTGAACTTGCCACCGAAATGTCTGGTTTCCGTATTATCGAAAGCTCTGAACCGAAGCCTTTTGAGCTTGAATCGGATTTATTAGAGAACCTTGCCGATTCTGCCTATATCTGCCGGTGTGAGCGCGTTACTGTGGGTCAAATTCGCCAGCTCATACGCGAAGGTGTGCGCGATATCAATCAAATTAAGGCTGTGTCCAAGGCCAGCATGGGTGCCTGTGGCGGAAAAACTTGCTTAAACCTGATTAAGCGCCTCTTCCACAGCGAAGGTGTTAGCTTGGAAGAGGTCACCGAAACGGCTATCCGACCTGTTTTTGTTGAGGTTCCAATGAGTGTTTTGGCTAATTTATCTGGCGTGAAGGAAGAAACACATGACTAGTTCAAACATTTTTGATGTCATCATTGCGGGTGCAGGTTCAATTGGTGTGCCTTCTGCCTATTATCTTGCCAAAGCTGGTTTCAAAGTCTTGGTTATTGACCCACTCCCGAGCAATGGGCAAGGATCTAACAAACATGCCATTGGCGGTGTGAGGGCAACCCATACTAACCTCGCAAAAATAAATATCAGCCGAAAATCTATTGACATTTTGTCTAACTGGCAAGAAGAATATGGCGAAAACATCGAATGGCGCTCTGGTGGATATAGTTTTGTGGCTTACGATGAACCAACCAAGAAGACCTTACAGGAGATTGTAGATTTCCAGCAAGGCTTGAACTTGAATATCCGTTGGCTGGAAAGAGATGAAATGCTGTCCATTGCGCCGGATTTAAACCCGAGCGGTCTTTTAGGTGGAACAAACGCGCCCGAAGATGGTTATGCTTCACCTTTGAAAGTGAGTTACGCTTTTTATCGTAAGGCACTTGAGGCAGGAGCTAAATTCCATTTTAATGAACGTGTTATCGCGGTTCAGCAATCCGGCGGTCGGGTTGAGGGTGTTCAGACGGATAAAGGCAGTTACGCTTGTAAGTTTGTGATCGATGCCGCGGGTTCATGGTCTTCTGAAATCTCAAAATGTGTTGGCATTGATTTACAAGTTCGTCCTGAAACGCATCAAGCCGGCATCACTGAAGCTGTTGCACCAATGCTGGAAACAATGATTATTGATTTGCGGCCTCGTCCGGGCTCCAGTAACTTTTACTTTTATCAGCATCCAACTGGCAAAGTCATCTTTTGTGTTACGCCAGAACCATCTATCATCGCTTTTGATGAAGATGATACCAGTGATTTTTTGCCACATGCAGCCCAACGGTTGATAGAAACCATGCCACGCTTGGCAAATATCCGCATCCGTCGTACCTGGCGTGGAACTTACCCCATGACACCTGATGGCAATCCGATTTTTGGAGAATTTCCTGGCTTGGATGGTTTTATTCATGCCACCGGCACCTGTGGTCAGGGTTTTATGCTTGGTCCGGGTATGGGATGGTACCTTAAGAGTTTGCTTACAAAGACTTTATCTGAGAATGAAAAAGACTGTCTTTATTCTCTGCGTCTTGACCGTGATTATTCTATGCCAGAAAAGTTAATGTAAGTTGTAGTATAGTTCTATTGAAATGTTACTTAATCAGCTTTTAGCAAAAGCCCCAGCCAGCTATTCACCCAGCGATAAAGCACTTATTAAAGATGCTTATCACTTTGCTGAGGAAGCTCATGCTGGTCAAACCCGTGCGAATGGACAGCCCTACCTGACCCATTGCGTGGGTACTGCTGCCATTTTGCTTGAGATGGAGTTTTCGCCAAGCATGGTTGCCGCTGGACTTTTGCATGATGTGCTCATCGACACAGATACCAAAGCCGAAACCTTGCATGAAAAATTTGGCGACACGGTAGCCCGCTTTGTTGAAGATGTCACCAAGATTACTGCATTGCCCCAACTTGCGCGTGCTGATCAAACCGAAGATGAACAAAGGGCATTTGAAGCTCAAGCGCCAATGACTCAATCCAAACTTACCGAAAACCTCTCTGAGTTTTTGCGGAAGATGCTTTTGGCTATTGGTGATGACATTCGCGTGATTATCATCAAATTGGCTGATCGTGTGCACAATATGCGTACCTTGAATGCCCTACCACCTGCAAGACAAAAGAAAATTGCCAGGGATACGCTGGATGTGTATGCCCCATTAGCAAATCGACTGGGCATCTGGCAAATGAAGTGGGAACTGGAAGACCTCGGTTTTAGGTACACAGAACCAGAGAAATATCGTGAAATTGCTGAACATATCACCGCTAAAAGCGATAAACGCCAGGCTGAGATTGAACAAATCATCCACGAAATTGAGGAAATGCTTGCCAAATCTGGTGTTAAGTCCAATATTTATGGCAGACCTAAGCACATCTACTCCATTTACATGAAGATGCGCAACAAAGACAAGAGCTTTGATTCAATCCGTGACCTACGCGCATTAAGAATTATTGTTGAGGATATCGAAACCTGCTACAAGGTGCTAGGTATCGTGCATATGAACTATCAGCCTATTCCAGGTGAGTTTGACGATTATATCGCTGCAAAAAAGGAAAACAATTACCAGTCTTTGCATACAGCGATTATTTACAAAGATGGGAAGCCACTTGAAATTCAAATTCGCACCTGGGAAATGCACAAAAACGCGGAATATGGCGTTGCTGCCCACTGGCGATATAAAGAGCAGGATGCGCACGTTTCAAGCAATTATGAAGCGAAATTGAACGCGATGCGCAATCTCTTGGCATGGAGCCAGGAGTTTGAAGATACCCAGGAACTCAATGACCAGTTTAGAACAGATTCCTTCCGCGATCGCATTTACGCGCTTACCCCACTTGGCGATGTCATCGAATTGCCGGCTGGTGCAACCCCAATCGATTTTGCTTATCAGGTGCACACCGATGTTGGCAACCGTTGCCGTGGTGCAAAAATTAACGGCAAACTGGTCCCATTGAGTTACACCCTCAAAACAGGTGATCAGGTCGAAGTGCTCACTGCCAATCGAGGCGGACCCAGTCGGGACTGGCTAAATCCGAGTTTAGGCTTGGTAAAATCCAGCCGTTCCCGTGCAAAAATCAGGCAATGGTTTAAGCAGCAGGACCGTGATCAAAATCTTGCGCATGGCAAACTGCTTATTGAAAAAGAATTTAAACGGCTTGGTGTCAGTGACATTGACGTTGAAGAACTGGCAGCGCAGTTTAATGTCAAAAGTCTGGACGATTTCTATGTTGCGGTGGGCTATGATGACATTCCCATAACGCGTGTTGTTGCCCGATTAGGCGACATGAAGCAAGCCAAATTGGGCGAACAGCCATTACTCATTGAACAAGCCAAGCGCGAAGAAAAAACGGATTCAGTCCATGTGATGGGGCTTTCTGGCATGCTCACTCAAATGGCGCGTTGTTGTAACCCAATGCCTGGCGATTCGATTATCGGCTATATCACCAGAGGTCGAGGTGCTACTATTCACCGATCAAATTGCCCCAACGTGCTACGGGTGAAAGACGCTGAACGTTTAATTAATGTTTATTGGGGAACTGCTGAGAAAACCTATCCTATTCCCATTCAAATCAGCGCTTATGATCGTCAGGGATTGATGTCAGATATTTCTGGCGTGCTGGCTGGTGAGCCTGCTCGCTTGATAGACTTCTCAATGTCATCCCGTCAACATATTATGAAAGTCAACATGGTGCTTGAAGTGCCAGATATCACTGCGCTTAGTCGCATTCTTGCCAGACTTGAAAACTTGCCCAATGTCATCGAAGCTATTCGCGTGGCACCGGGTTAAACCATTTGACTTTACGGTTTCTAAATCCTAAGGTAAAATGCCTTCGATTAAACATAAAAAAGACCAATTTTGGAGAAACAATTATGGCGCCACGAGTTAGATGTCATTACCTAGATTGCGAATTTTTAGATCAGCGCTATTGTAGTGCTGCTGCCATCGAGATCAATCCCGATAACGGTTGTTTGACATACCGCCCCACCGAGGATATTACTCCAGGTGCCGGCTGGGATGATGATGAAACTCTGGATGACTGGGAAGAGCTCGGCGAAGATGATGAAGATGATGAACTTTGGGTTAGCCTCGAGGATGAAGAAGAGGATGACCTGGATGATGATTACTAAAGCGGTATAATAAACTTAAGTTTTGCAAACTTTACAACAAGAAATAGAAGCCTGGAGGATATTATGACCCAAGTCTATAAACCTATGATTGGACTCAATGTCTATCTTGAACCCCAATTCCGTAAGGAAGTGATTGAAAAGGTCTACGCTAATATCCAAGAGCTTTCGGAAGATATTCGCCGCGATTTACTGCAAATTACAAAAGAAGAGCTCAAAGTGTCTGGATTTAGAAATCCGATGCTCGCGCCGCTTGCTTTAAGGGTAAGAGCTGCGATTGAAAAATTTGAAAAAGAGTCCAGATTTACCAAACAAATTCTTGCAGCCTGGGCAGATTTGCACCGGGATGTGCATGAACCGGTATTATCTGGCTTAAAGGAGCTTGGATTTGAGGTTTTGGAAACTGCAGGAGTTTACCCTGACCCTGAGTTGGCTTTTGCATCGGGATGGCCAGAAGGTGTGAACTACGAACAACTTCACGAAACATTATCTAAAATTCCAGAGAATAAACTCACAAGTGATGAAAATGCCCTGCTTAGCATTTGGCTTACCGGTGTTTTACCATAAGCTATGCGCAACTAAGGAGAATATGGAACACGAAACCACATTTACAACCAAAATTGATCCTTCGGTACTTTACACCATTGCCCGTTTAACGACCATGGCAACACCGGGTGTAAGTCAATTTGCCCCTGTTTCTTTTGGCGCCAACAAGCTCGCTCAGGAAAATCAAGGTTTAAAAATTGAAATCGAAGATACAAAGATTTATATCGATTTGTACATCATTACCGAAGTTGAGGAAAATGTTCGCCTTGTTGCTGAAACGGTACAAGCCCGGGTCAATCGGGCGATAACCGACATGGTTGGCATGGAAGTTGCTAATATCAACGTACACATTACAGATATAGATTTGAAAGCAGCTTAACATGAAATCAAGAACCAAGGCACGTTTTGTTGCCTTACAATCCCTTTATGAATTAGACCTTACCGACCATTCTTTGGGCGATGTCCTTTTGGAACGTGCCGAAGAGTTTTCTTTGTCTCCCAGTGAATATGATTTTGCACAAATCTTAGCCAAAGGTGTTTTGGACAATAGCGAAAACCTTGATTTGCTCATTTCTGAACATGCCCCCGAATGGCCACTGGATCAGGTTGCGGTTATTGACCGCAATATTTTACGCATTGCGCTTTGGGAAGTAGCATACTATCGTAAAACACCTCTCAAAGTTGGTATTAACGAGGCTGTCGAACTGGCGAAACTTTTTGGTACAGATAGTTCACCAAGGTTTATCAACGGTGTTCTGGGGAGTTTAGCTGGAAACATGAATAAAATACTTAACGCGATTGAAAATTGACTCCTATGAACCTTCCTAAACCTATAAAAACGTTCGCCTTTTTGCTCTGTCTTGTTGTGGTGTTCAATCTCACAGCATGCGGTCTCCAAATCAAACAAAAAGGACAGGTTCAACCAATAAAACCTGCACATGTTCCAAATACAATTGAAAAGCTTCGTCAGGTTCCGGTGTTTTTTACAGTAGATGCACCGTCTGTCGCTTTTGATGGTTTTGAGCTCGCCCTGGATATTCTTGATGATCTCAGTGGCTACCAGGATAACATCCGTCGTTACCCGATGCAGAATGTAAGCGAAAATCGATATGAGGTCAGCATCCTTTTGGATGAGGGTTTTGACATTCGCTACCGTTATACAATGATTCAACCCGAAGAAGCGCATGAAACCGATGCAAACGGAAAAAATGTCGCATTTCGCTTGGCTATCGCTGAAAAAGATCTAACAATTAATGACAAGATTCAGAACTGGATGCGTGAACCCAGCGATCAGGCAAGGGGTATTTTGACAGGCGTCCTGAGGGATGCAAAAAGTCAAGCCGGTATTCCAGATGTGCTTATCAGTATTGCTGGCAGGCAAACTTTTACAGACATGACCGGTACCTTCCGAATTGAAAACCTGCCAGAGGGAACTTACAATTTGGTTGCTTATGCTGTAAACGGCGCTTATCCAAGTTTGCAACAAAAAGCAATTATCGCAACAAACAGTACCACAAAAGTTGATGTAAGCCTGGAGCCTTTAAACAAAGTGAGCGTTCAATTTCAGGTGAAGCCTTCAGCTGAAACAATTGGCGTTCCCATCAGGTTGGTAGGTAATTTCCTGGGTTCGGGTGCCTATTATGGCAAGGACTATGCTCAAGCAGGAAGTTATGCCTCACTAATGCCCTTGCTTGACCAGGTAGAAGCAGAGTCGTATGAGATAAACCTGGATCTTTACGCGGGTTCTGCATTTAGATATCGCTACACCTTGGGAAACGGCTATATAAATGCTGAGCGCTCGGGTGAAGGCTTGCTGGTTACGCGCAGCTTTATTGTTCCTAAATCCTCCACTACGGTAAAGGATGAGATAACCGGATGGCGGGCAAACGCACAAACACCCATCACAATAAATGTTGACGCACCGGTCAATATGCCTCAAAATGAGCTAGTTTCAGTGCAAGTTAAACGTAATCAATGGGATCAAGCTATTCCGATGTGGCATGTTGCGGATAATAAGTGGATGTTTTTGCTTTACGGTAATGGGCAAGATGTGGGCAGTGAGTTACGTTTTTGTCGTAACAATGAGTGTGCCTTGGCTTCCGATGAAACAACACTAAATCAGCCTCTTCAGGTAAATTTCTTTGAAACCGTAGATATTGATTATCAGATCACGAAATGGCATAACTGGGAAGATGGCGGTGTTTCAACATTGCCAAAAGTTGAGTCTGGTTTTCAAGTCAACACAACGGGTATTGAACTTATCAAAGAGTTCAACGCCGGTGACCTTCCCTACATGATAAATCATCTAAGAGCAATAAGAGAAAATGGGGTAAATTGGCTTATCCTTCAACCGGTATGGGACGTGCTCTTAAGCAATGATTCACCTATTCTTGTTCCTTCCAGCGAGCATTTTATCCTCTTCCAGGAACTTGGGGAATTGGCTGAGGCAGCCAAAGCAAAAGGGATGAAAGTTTCGGTATATCCGAAGTTGAATTTCCCTGCCCATGCGGAGGAATGGTGGAACCTGGCATCGCGCAGTGAGCAATGGTGGCAAAGGTGGTACCAGGAATACGCGCATTTCCTGAATAATTTCGCCGTTTTTTCTGAAACTTTTAAGCTCGATCACTTTATCATTAGCGAAAATGATTTGAAATTTACTTATCCAAACGGTTTACAGGATCAGGGTGCGCAATTAGGAACCCCTGAACATGCCACAGAAACCTGGCAAAGCATGCTTGATCAAGTAAAAGGTGCCTATTCCGGGGAAGTGTTATGGGCAAGTCTTGTGCATGATTTGCCGGAAATTGGTTTTCTGGATCGCGTTAATGGCTATTATGTCCTTATTAATTATTCAGATGAAAGCCATGATGCCCAAAGTCTTTCTCAGACGCTTAATCAGGTTCTTTTACCATTTCATCAAAGGAATCAGAAGAAGATTTACATTGGCATCAACATACCTGCCCTATCTACGGAGGCAATGGAGTATACTGACCATATGGAACCTATTTCATCGACATCGAAAAATGGCGATGGTAGCTTTGTGGATTTGAACTTGCAAGCTGATCTTTATAAAGTTTTTACTTGCAATCTCAAATCATTGGATTGGATCGGCGGTGTTAGCACGCGTGGATTCAACCTTGGTATAGCTTTAACAGATATGTCATCGTCCATCTTTGGAAAACCGGCGATGATTGAATTTTTAAATTGCATGAACAATACACAATAGGAGATTGATTAATAAATGACCAACACCGAGCAAACAAGCATTCAAAAAGAAATGGAAAGAATTGGCTTAGGCCAGGTTAAGGAATACTATTACAACCTGGATAAGGCTGCAATCGTGACCCACGGCATCGCCAATGGCGAAGGTAAATTAACAAATGCCGGCGCATTCGTGGTTGATACTTCCCCATTTACTGGACGTTCGCCTAACGACAAATATTTGGTTCAAAATGATGATCCGGATCTTTGGTTTGCAACTGGTACAGAAGAAATTGATGACGCCAAGTATCAGGTCCTAAAATCCAAGCTCCTCGCTAAAATGAACACGCAACGACTTTATGTTCGTGATGTTTTAGCAGGTGCTGACCCAGAGCATGCCACTCGCATTCGTATTATCACCGATAATGCTACCCAAAGTTTGGCTGCCTCAAACATGTTTATCCCCCACAAGGGTGAGCCTCACATTGATCCTGACTTGACCATTTATGTGTCAAACGATTTTTCGGCAGATCCTGAAGCTGATGGACTGCGTTCACCGGCAATGGTTGTGCTCAACTTTGATGACAAAGCCGTGTTAATCGGTTTAACCCGTTATGCAGGCGAGATTAAAAAATCCGTTTTCACCTTTATGAACTATGTTTTGCCCAAGAAAGGCATTCTTTCTTTGCACTGTTCAGCAAACAAGGCGAAGAACGGCGATGTGGCACTCTTCTTTGGTCTTAGCGGAACTGGCAAGACCACCCTTTCTTCTGACCAGGAACGTGCTCTAATCGGCGATGACGAACATGGTTGGAGCGATAACGGTATCTTCAACTTTGAAGGTGGATGTTATGCCAAAACGATTCGCATCAATCCTAAGTATGAACCCCTGGTTTGGGAAGCCATCAATCGCTTTGGCGCGATGATCGAAAATGTGCCATTGGACGAAGATCACAACCCTGACTTCAACTCCAACGTCATTACAGAAAATACACGTGCCAGCTATCCACTGCATTACATCGAAAACTTTGAGCCAAGCGGACAAGGCGGACATCCCAATCACATTTTCTTCTTAACCGCTGATGCTTTTGGCGTAATGCCACCTTTGGCACGCTTGAGCAACGATCAGGCGATGTATTATTTCCTGAGCGGTTATACTTCGAAGCTCGCCGGAACCGAACGAGGTCTTGGTGATAAACCCCAGGCAACCTTCTCAACCTGTTTTGGTGCGCCTTTCTTGCCCATCAAACCTTCAATTTACGCTGAATTGCTGTCAGAACGACTGGAAAAACACGGAACAAAAGTTTGGCTCTTGAACACTGGCTGGGCTGGTGGTGGTTTTGGTGTTGGCGAACGCATCGCTTTACCTCTAACCCGCGCTATGATTGAAGCCGTTTTGAGTGGCTCTCTGGACGATACACCCACCCACACGCATCCCATTTTCAATATCGAAATTCCGAATGAGGTTGCTGGTGTGCCCGATGACGTGCTCAACCCTGAAAAATCCTGGGCAGATTATGAAGCTTATAAAGCCGAAGCCAATGGTTTGGCTGAGCAGTTCATCAAGAACTTTGCAAAATACGAAGATTCAGTTTCAGAAAGTGTTACAAAATCTGGTCCTAAAATTTTGAAGGATTAGTTTTTGACTTTTTGAGAAAGGACAGTTTATGGACAGATTCGTTATTAGAGGAGGCATTCCACTTTCGGGTGTGATGATTCCGCAAGGTAACAAAAATGCGGCTCTGCCCTTAATGTCGGCAACCTTATTGAGCGAAGAACCGGTCATCCTGCATAACATGCCCGATATTCGCGACGTTCAAACCATGCGCCAGCTATTGCAGAGCCTGGGTGTTAGCATTCGGCAGGTTGGAAACTCCAGCTCTTGGGAATTCCATGCCAAGGATATTCGCCCTGCAGATTTGGACCCCGAACTTTGCCGCAAAATCAGAGCTTCAATTCTGCTTGCGGGACCGATGACCTCCCGCTATGGCTCTTTGGAGCTTCCCCCACCTGGCGGTGATGTAATTGGTCGCAGAAGGGTTGATACCCACGTTTTAGCGCTTGAAAAACTTGGTGCGACATTTGAAGTCGAGCAAGGCATGTTCAAATTCAGTGCCAAAGGCTTAAAAGGTGCTGATATCTTGCTGGATGAAGCTAGTGTAACTGCAACCGAGAACACCATTATGGCTGCAACGCTGGCAGAAGGCAAAACCATCATCCGAAATGCGGCTTCTGAACCGCATATCCAGGAACTGTGCCATCTACTTAACACAATGGGTGCCAAAATTGAGAATATCGGCTCAAACACCTTGATTATTCATGGCGTTGAAAAGCTGCATGGTGGTGAATTTACCATTGGACCTGATTATTTGGAAGTGATCAGTTTCGTAGGTGCCGCGGTGGTGACCCGAGGCAGTATTCGCATCAAAAATGCAGGTGTTGAACATCTTAGCATGATAAAGTTGGTTCTAAAGCGCTTGGGTGTGGATATTGAGTACGATGGTGATGATCTCTTGGTTGATGCGCGACAAAGGTTGGAAATCGAACCCGATTTGGGTAATGCAATTCCAGAAATCAGTGTTATGCCTTGGCCGAGCTTCCCAACCGACTTGATGAGCATCGCCATTGTGATTGCCACGCAAAGCAAAGGAACTGTCCTTTTTCATGACTGGATGTATCCCAGCCGTATGTTCTTTATTGACAAATTGGTATCGATGGGCGCTCAAATTGTTTTGTGCGATCCACATCGGTGTATTGTCAACGGACCTACCCCACTAAGTGGTGAAACATTGGATAGCCCGGACATTCGAGCTGGAACAGCTTTAGTGCTTGCGGCTCTCTCGGCTGAAGGCACGTCCGTTATTCGCAATGTAGCACAAATTGATCGAGGATACTCTCGCATTGATGAAAAGCTACGCGCACTAGGCGCAGATATCGAACGTATATCTGGCGATTAGCACATAAAAGCTGTAAATTTTTCAAAAGAAAAAAGCATCCGCTTATCAAAGTGGATGCTTTTTAATTAGCTCTATTATCAATTTTTGTTAGGCTTTGCTGCCGGCTACTTCCAAGAAGTTTTTGATGGTATCGCGAAGCATTGGCTCAGGAAGCACACCTACTTGTCGATGGACGATCTTGCCGTCTTTCATCATCAACATGGTTGGAATGCCTTGCACACCATACTTGCCAGCCCATTCTTGATTTTCGTCGGTGTTGACTTTGGCAACAATCAATTTGCCGGCAAAATCTTTGGCCATTTTATCCAGGATTGGACCCAACATCTTACATGGTCCACACCAGGGTGCCCAAAAATCGACGATTACGGGCAGTTCGTTTTCCAAAACGGTTTTTTGAAAAGCAGCGTCTGTAACATTAATTGGTTCGTTTATCATATTCGTTTCCTCCAGTTAGTCTCAAAAAGTATACAGATTTATTTCTGAAATGCAAGTTCGAGATTATTCAATGCCTCAGAAAAGAATCTCCAAAATCTTTGGAATGAAGATTATACTCCCAATAATGATAGCCAGAATGGCGGCAATCAGAACAAATGCCGCGCCAACATCTTTGGCAATTTTGGCTAAAGGGTGTGTTTCCGGGCAAATAATATCAACCATTGCTTCGAGTGCTGTATTGAGTAATTCTGCTATCCAAACAAGGCTGATAACAATGAGTATGGGAATCCACTCTTGCAGGCTCAGTTTGAACAAAAAGCTCAGGACAAGTACAAAGATTGTGATTGCCGCATGAATCCACGCATTCTTTTGCGTTTTTAGAGCGTAGGCAAGCCCATCAAATGCTGCGTAAAAGGACATTTTCCGCTCTTTTAAGAAAATTAGCGTGTCTTTGAAGCGTTTATTGTGTTGCATATCTAGATTGTACTTTACCCAGACTGAAAATGCGATAAAATGGAGATGTCGCGGGTGTTGCCAAGTGGTAAGGCATTAGCTTCCCAAGCTAACATTCGTGGGTTCGAATCCCATCACCCGCTTAAAAAAGCTCCGATGAATTCTCATCGGAGCTTTTATGTTTCAATTGTTTGCAGGCTTACTTGATTTCAATCTGGTAAACCCGGTGGTTTTTGTAGGGTTTGACCCCCAGATTCAACAAGTCTTTGCGCATTTGCACGGCGGTTTCAGCAACCTGTGAAAGCTCCCCATTGACAAAGGATGGGTGCTTTTTGGTAGCGGCTAACAAGGTGTCAAAGAGCAAAGCGTTCCCACCCATGCCTTGGTACTCGGGCAAAATAGCAATGCCGTTGTAGCAAACCCAATCGGTTATCTTAATTTCACGTAAAAGGCGCAGGATTTCAATGGGTCCTAACTTGCCTTTGTTCTTTTGCATGGCTCTTGAAATATCCGGGAAAGGTAACACAAAGCCAACCAACTCGTCTTGTCCATTCAAAATCAGTTGAACCATGGTTGGGATCACAATCATCAAAGCGTTATTGAGCACATAATCCAGTTCGCGATCAGTTAAGGGGTAATACTCCCAGTTTTCCACAAAGGCGTTGTTATAAGCTTCTTTGACCCGGGTTTTCCATTTGACAATTTCACGTTTGTTTTTGAAAGACTTAATGCGCAATTTGCCACGTTTAGCCACAATCTGAACTGCTTTTTTAACCTTTTCAGGCATTTCAAATTCCTGGGGTCTCACAAAACTGCTAACAAAATCCACTTCTTTGCTAAAACCATAGTTTTCAACCAAATTTTGGTAATAGGCAAAGTTGTAGTTTAGCATGTTCATCATTTGCCTGAATTCTTGACCTTCGACTTGAATGCCATAACCATCCAATGGTCCATATCCCTTAGGACCAACAAGCCTGTTCAATCCTCGTGCTTTTGCCCAGGCAATTGCGGTATCAAACAAAGCGTTGGCAACGTCTTGGTCATTGATGCTTTCAAAGAGGTAAAAAGAGGCTTGTTTTGTTTTGTGGAAGTCATTAAAGCGTTTGTTTTCCAACGCAGCAATGCGCCCCACAACCTTGCCGTCTCGCTTGGCGATCCATTGATCTGATTCTGAATGCTCGTACCAGGGATGTTTCTCTTTGTTAAGCTGCATATACACATCAGCTTTAAAAGGTGGCACAAACTGAGGCACGTCTTCATACAAAGCGTATTGAAATTCAACAAACTCTTTTTTGTTTTTTTTACTTAAGACCGGAATAATCTCTACCATTGTATTCTCCAGATAAAATCTTAATAAGCACATTATACACCTTGATAGGCTTATAAAGACCTAACTGCCAAGGACAAAAATAGTTACGCGAAAGGTGATGATAAACAACTTTTTTGGCGTTTTCTTTAAATACTTGCCTAGTCGTGCCCGTTGTTATATAATCTTGACGCTTTAGCGAGCAAGAAAGAGGATTATATGATTGATGTCAATGACTTAAGAAAAGGCGTTATCTTCTTACAGGATGGTAACTTATATCGCGTCTTAGAGTATGCCCACAACAAACCAGGCCGGGGTTCGGCAACGATTCGCATCAAGGCCCGTGATTTGCGACGTGGCACAACTTTGGAGATGACTTTTATCTCTGGTGATCGTATCCAATCAGTTCGTTTGGATTACCACCGTGTTGAATATTTATACCGTGATGATAATTTCTTCTACTTCATGGATATGGAAACATTTGATCAACCTGCCATTCCCAAGAGTTTGGTTGAGGATGTAGAAGGTTTCCTGAAAGAAAACATGGAAGCCAAACTAACCTTTTATGGGAGCGAAGCATTGGATATTGAGCTCCCCACAACGGTGGATTTGCTGGTAACAACCGCTGAGGTTGCTGCGCGAGGTAACACTGCAACTGGCTTAACCAAACAAGTTGAAGTTGAAACCGGACTCAAAGTGCAAGTACCTGCTTTTGTAAACGAAGGTGACACCATTCGCGTTGATACTCGCACCGGCGATTATGTTACACGTGTATAAACGCTGGACTGATTTAGAAAAGTAAAACCAAGATGAAAACACCCTATGGCCGCGAATGTCGCTTTTTCTATGGCGATTATTATCGCGGCCGTCATTTTGAAGAATGCCGCGGTTTGGTTAGTCCCATGGATAAACAGCAATGGACTTCGGTACTGTGCAAGGATTGCCCCGTTCCAGATATCCAACGCAATAATAGCTGTCCCAATTTAGTTCTTACAACTTATATCGGCAAATCCTGGTTTAAAAAACGCATCAAAGTTAAAGCTAGCTGTAGCAAAACACTGGAAACGGTAAAAGATCCAAACATTGGCTGTGGTTATTGCCACAAATAAGCCCATGTAAGAAAACCGTAAGAATAAGCCTTAGGCATGTTAGAGCGCTTAGAGAACATTACCCACCTTGGTATAATTGAAAAAGACAGATAGTATCGAACCTGGAGGCTCGAGTGAAACCTAGACGACAATCCTTTTTAATATCCGCTCTGTTGCTTTTGGCAATTGTGACGATGACCTTTTATGGGCTTCGCGAACAATCCATGGGCACAGAGATAGTCCCTATTAATCGTGTTGCATCACAATTGAATGAGGGCAAAATTAGTAAATTAGAGGCTGATGGCGACACATTGTACATCACCTATGATGATCCAAAGCAAAGTCATAAATCAACCCTTGATCCTAAAATGGGTCTTTTTGATCAGCTTACCCAATTGGGAGCCACAGAAGAGGCTTTGCAAAATCCTAAGCTGGAAATCCGTGTTAAAGTCCCTGGTTTCTGGTCAAATTTCTTTATCGGTTTGATGAATTTCCTGCCCTTTATTTTAATGGGCGTTCTGTTTTGGGTTTTTATCAGACAAGCTCAAGGATCCAACAATGCCGCCATGCAATTTGGTAAATCGCGCGCCCGCATGCTTAGCGGTGAACAATCAACAGTCACCTTTGCAGATGTTGCCGGTGTGGATGAAGCCAAAGAAGAACTGCAGGAAGTTGTGGAGTTTCTCAAGGAACCACAAAAGTTCATGGCGCTTGGTGCCCGAATTCCAAAGGGCGTTTTGCTAATCGGCTCTCCTGGTACGGGTAAAACCTTGATGGCAAAAGCTGTGTCCGGCGAAGCTGGCGTACCCTTCTTTTCCATTTCCGGTTCAGAATTTGTTGAAATGTTTGTTGGCGTTGGTGCCAGCCGGGTTCGTGACCTCTTTGATGAAGCCAAGAAACGCTCACCTTGTATCGTGTTTGTGGATGAAATTGATGCTGTCGGTCGCCAAAGAGGTGCCGGTTTGGGTGGTAGTCATGACGAACGTGAACAAACCTTGAACCAGCTCTTGGTTGAAATGGATGGTTTTGGAACAGATACCAACGTCATCGTTATTGCTGCCACTAACCGGCCTGACATTTTAGACCCTGCCCTGCTCCGCCCTGGTCGATTTGACCGCCGTGTCATGTTGGACAAGCCCGATATGAAAGGCAGAGAAGAGATTCTCAAGGTGCATTCACGTGGTAAGCCAATTTCAAATGAGGTTGACCTGGGCGTGCTTGCCCGTGGCACACCTGGCTTTGCTGGTGCGGATCTTGAAAACCTGGTCAACGAAGCGGCATTACTGGCTGCCCGTCGAAACAAAAAGGTGATTGGAAACGATGAGTTCGAAGAAGCTGTTGAACGCGTCATCGCAGGACCTGAGCGCAAGAGCCGCTTGATGAACGAAGATGAAAAACGACTAACTGCATATCATGAGGCTGGCCATGCTATTGTGATCGCAGCCTTACCTGAGGGCGATCCCATTCAAAAGATTTCCATTATCTCCAGAGGCATGATTGGTGGTTTTACCCTTGCCTTGCCCGTTGAAGACCTAAATTACAAGTCCCGCAAGATGATTTTGGCGGAGATTACTGGACTTCTTGGTGGAAGGGCTGCTGAAGAGATCATGGCAAATGACATCACCTCCGGCGCGTCCAATGACATCGAGCGCGTTACAAAACTTGCCCGAGCTATGGTCACCCGCCTTGGCATGAGTGAAGAAATGGGTCCAATGGTTTATGGACAAAAAGAAGAACTCGTTTTTCTTGGTCGTGAAATTTCTGAACAACGCGACTATTCCGAAGCCGTTGCGGAAAAAATTGACGCTGAGGTTGCCCGTATCGTCAACGAAAGCTATCAGCTGGCGAAGAATATCCTCATTGAGCATAAAGCCAAGCTCATTGAAGTCGCAGAAAAGCTGCTTGAGCAAGAAACGATTTCCAAAGAAGAGTTTGATGAGATTTTCCCATCACCTCACCCAAAGACGCACGGTATACCGGTGATTATCACTGATTAGCGTCGTATAGCAAAGTTTTCTTCAATCAGACTCAGCATCTTTTCAAAGTATGCTGGGTCTGTTGCTTTAAACCAATGGATCGATTGGTCTGAAGGCTTGAACCAATTGGCTTGCCGGCGCACGTATTGGCGCGTGTGGCGTTTGATGAGCATTTTGCAGGTGTCGAAGTCAATCTCATTTTCGAGGTAGGCAAAGCTTTCAGCGTAGCCAATTACACCAATTTTCTTCACAAAATCTGCCAATCCTTGGTCAATTAAGTTTTGAGCTTCTTCAAGCAATCCTTCATCAAGCATGAGATCAATACGCTGATCAATGCGTTTGTAAAGACTCTCACGGTCCCAATCCAAGCCTATTGTTAGGGTATTGTAAGGGCTTTCGCTTCGGCTTCTTTGTTCGGAAAAAAGATTACCAGTCGAGAAAATCACTTCCCAGGCACGGACGGTGCGTCTGACGTTTCGAGCATCGATGTTCACCGCAGCAGAGGGATCAATGAGCGCTAATTTTTGGTGTAAAGCGTCAGTGCCAATTTTATCGCCCCACACTTCAATTGCAGACCGCAAACCAGGATTTGGAGGCAATTCTGGCGGTTGCCAGCCTTCTACAATCGCCCGGTAGTACTGCCCGGTGCCTCCAACCAATATGGCTATTTTGTTTTGTTTGTGGATGGATTGGATAATCGGATCCACCGCTTTTAGATATTCACCCAAACTCCAAATATGTTGAACACTGCTTACATCAATAAGATGATGGCTTATTTGCCCTCTTTCTTCTAAAGTTGGTTTGGCAGTGCCGATGTTTAATTCTTTATAGAGGTAACGCGAATCCGCGGAAATGATTTCGGTTTCCAAATGTTTTGCAAGGCGAATAGCCAAGTCAGTTTTGCCGGATGCGGTTGCCCCAACGATGTAAATGATAGGCGCTTTTTCGCTTGCTTTAGTCATCATATTCCCCCAAGCGCTCAAAGTGAAGGATCTCGGCATCTTCATCCTTGTTGAATTTTTCTACAACAAGCAGATCCAATTGCCACTCCATATCTTCAAGTTTTTGCTCAACCAGGTAATGGTTTATGCACCTGAACAAAGCAGAGAGCTTTTTGGGCGTGATCGAAAACTCCGCCAAACCGTATGAGTCAGATCGTCGGGTTTTTACTTCAAAGAACACAATCACCTTGTCCTTACGCATAACAAGGTCAATTTCGTCATTTTGATGCCTAAAATTGCGTTGGATAAGCTCATAATCTTTATCGATGAGCCAGTTTAAGGCTAAATCTTCACCCCAACTTCCAATTGCCTGACGATAAGTCTTTGCCATGCTTTAAGTATACAATCAAGCCTAAAAATTTTCAAAATGAGCGATTATAGGATAGAATTATCGGAATCATTAGGAGATAGTATGACAATAGCAGAACTTGTAACAATCGGTACAGAACTCCTTCTGGGAGAAATTCAAGACACTAATTCAAAATATATTGCTCGTTCATTAAGAGACATCGGCGTGGATATCTACCGCCTGACGACTATTGGCGACAACCCCAACCGTATCACCCATTCCCTCCAAGCGGCTCTCATGCGATCGGATGTTGTAATTTGCACAGGAGGATTGGGTCCAACGGTTGATGATCCAACCCGCAAAGCGGTTGCGGATGTCTTTAACGTGCCTTTGGTCTATCGCGAAGAACTTTGGGATGATATCGTGGCACGTTACAAAACCTTTAATCGGGTTCCAACTGAAAACAATAAGCGCCAGGCTTTTATCCCTGCCAACGGGATTGCCATTCGCAACCCGGTTGGCACTGCGCCGGCTTTCTATGTTGAGTTAGGTATCAAAACCATCATTGCTTTACCAGGTGTGCCACGCGAAATGCAATTTTTGATGGAAAATTTTGTTATTGACTATTTGAAAGAACGTTATGACCTTCATGAGCAAATCATAAAAGCATGGGTTATTCACACCATTTCTAAAGGCGAATCCGCCATTGACGAAATTATTGGACACATGGAAACATACAGCAACCCCACCGTGGGTTTGGTGGCATACCCTGGGCGAACGGATATCCGTGTAACAGCCAAAGCTGCTTCTTCGGCAGAAGCCAAAGCGATGATGCGACCGGTTATTGATGATATCCATGAACTTTTGGGTGAATACATTTATGGCGAGAACGAAACTACGCTGGAGATAGCCATCGCAGAGAAATTGATTAAACACAATTTACGTTTGGCAGTCATCGAAAGTGGCACCAAAGGTTTGATTAGCTCAAAGCTCAAAATTCATGCCGGTGAAGACCATTTTTACGGTGAGAACCTGGACGTATTCATTTCCGAAGAAACCCTTAAACAACTTATGACTGAAATCGCAGAAAGAAAGAATGCTGACATCGTATTAGGTATTCGATTTAGCGAAAAAGATGACACCCAGAACTTATACCAGGCTTTGCTTGCGCAGGACTTTTTCTGGGATGATGATCGCTCTTACGCCGGTCCAAAAGGAGATGGTTTGTTATGGGCGTTTAGCGCTTCTCTCGATTCTGTGAGACGCAAAATTAAAGACTACTGCTAAAAGGAGAGTTATGAAGACTTGCGCAACCATTCTCAAAAACGCACATATCCTTGCTATGGATGAGCAATCGAATCAGTTTGAGCCTGGTGCCATTGCGATAAAGGACGGAAAAATAGCCGCCGTTGGGTATCAGCATGAAATCCTGGCGGAATGGCAAGCAGAAGAAACTATTGACTGTGGCGGCAAAGTGCTTATGCCAGGACTTATAAACACGCACACGCACATACCCATGACTCTTTTGCGGGGTCTTTCTAACGACCTCAGGCTGGATGTCTGGCTAATGGGTTACATGATGCCCGTGGAACGTGAATTTGTCTCACCGGAATTTGTGCGCTTGGGCACTCAAATGGGATGTGCTGAGCTCATTCGCTCTGGTGTGACAACCTTCAACGACATGTATTATTTTGAAGATGAAGTTGCCCAAGCCACTGCTGAAATTGGCATGCGTGCCGTGCTGGGACAAACCGTATTGAAATTCCCCTCGCCGGATGCTGCGTCCTTCGAAGATTCTCTGGCTTTATCTGAGGCATTGATCGAAAAATGGAAAGATCATAATCTGATTATTCCTGCCATTGCTCCACACGCGGTATACACCTGTCCTGCAGAGGTACTCGAAGCGGTGGTTAAGATTGCAAAGAAGCACGACGCCATCGTCCATTTCCATGTATCGGAAACAATCGAAGAAGTTGAAAACCTGCGTAAAGAAACAGGTATGCCAGTTGTTCCCTACATCAAGAAGCTGGGTATGCTTGATACAAAACTGATCGCGGCGCACTGTGTGCATGTTGACGACGGAGAAATCCGCACCATGCTACGCGCTGGCACAGGCATTGCCCACAACCCAAGCTCCAACCTCAAGCTAGCCTCAGGTTTTGCACCTATCGCTCGCATGATGGAAATGGGTGCAAAGGTTGGCATTGGAACGGACGGAACAGCATCCAACAATGACCTCGATATGTTTGAGGAAATGCGCCTGGCGAGCTTAATTGCCAAACCCGTTGCGGGAGATCCCACCGTCTTGCCGGCTAAACAGGTTTTGGAAATGGTCACCAGAATTGGTGCTGAAACTTTGCATATGGCTGAGATTACTGGCAGTCTCGAACTTGGTAAGCGGGCAGATTTGATTTTGATCGATCTTTACCCAATGCACAATCAACCTCACTTTAGACGTGACCCTGAGAATGTCTACGCTCAGATCGTCTATGCCAGCAAAGCAACTGATGTGACGGATGTGATGGTTGAAGGTCAATGGCTCATGCGAGACCATGAACTTTTGACAATTGACGAAGCAGAGCTCATTCGCCAAGCCGCACCGATAGCAGAACAGATTGATGCCTTTTTGACCAGCCGTGAAGAGTCTGTGCTTTCCAAACTGTTGGCTATTGGCGGCTTCTCTGAAGAAGAGAGCTTTGAAGTGCAAGCCAAAGTGCGGGTTAAGGACGTTGAAAGCGTTCTCAAAAATCTCAACCAACCAGAAATTCAGATTATCCGCACACGGCATTACCATGAATATGACACCTATTTCTTTTTTGAGGATCCTTCACAGGGAATTTTGCGATATCGTGAAGATGAATTCCTAAACAAGAGAGGCGAAATCATAAATGTGCGCAGCAGACTGACCCTCATTGGCGAAGGTGACCCTGAAGGTGGCGAGTTTATCAAACAAGGCTTGCTGTCGCGGAGTCGCTATTTTGCTCCTGCAACCCATAGTTTACGTTTCTACATTGAGTATTTCAAACCCAGCCACTCATTGGAAATCGAAAAGAACCGGCGCAGATATTTGGTTAGATTCAAAGATGTTGAGTTCTTTATCAATGTGGATAGGATCATTAAGCCAAATGAGGATTGTTTTGTTGAGATTAAGAGCCGCACCTGGAGCCGGCAAGATGCTGACGAGAAGACACATCTCATCAAATATCTCGCCGATGTTTTAGAATTAGACACCAGTCAAATTATCAATGAGGATTATTTTCAGTTTTTAGAAAGGGATTAGGTGATTTATGACAAAGTCCATTAAGGTCCTGTTTGCCAGTGCTGAAGCTGCCCCATTTGCCAAAGTAGGCGGTTTGGGCGATGTTGCCGGGGCGCTTCCTGGTGCTCTTAATGCGCTTTCATCCGTGGATTTAGACCTTCGTATTTTCATGCCCTTCCATTCCCAGGTCAAGAAGTATAATCCAAATCATCGTCTCATTGGCTCTTTTAAACTGCCATTAATGGATGGTAAGGACTTGGAATGCCAATTTTACCTTGCTCAGATTGGAGAAACCAAGGTTTACCTGCTCGATAATGAGTTCATCAACCATCAATCCCCTGTTTATCATGGCGATTGGCGTTTGGATGGCTTAAAGTATGCGAGTTTTTCATTGATGGTGCTTGAAGCTGCCAAATACCTTGACTGGAAACCAGATATTTTGCATTGCAATGATTGGCACACGGCTTTGTCCATAAATGCTTTGGAGCAACAATACGCTGAAGACCCGTTTTTTGATGGCGTGCGAACCGTTTTATCTATTCATAACCTGCCTTTTAACGGTTGGGGGTCTCAGGAAGCGATGAGCCAGTTGGGTTTTATCCCGTCAACAGATGGCGATTTACCGGATTGGGCAAAGTTTACGCCTTTACCAATGGGCATTTCAGCCGCGGATTTGATCATAACCGTTTCGCCTGGCTATGCTAAAGAGATTACGACGCCGGAATATGGCTGTGGGCTTGAAGATTACTTGCAAAAACACCACAATAAGCTTATCGGTATCCTGAATGGCATTGATACTGAAAGCTTTAATCCTATTACTGATGAAACACTGCCCAACACCTTTAGCTCAGAAAGATTGTATGATCGTGTGCTCAATAAGTTGAACTTACAATCAGCTTTGGAATTAGAAGTTGGGCATCAGCATCCGATGATGACCATGGTTAGCAGACTTAGCCATCAAAAGGGTTTGGATATCCTGCTGGATAGTCTTGAACTCATCAAAGATCTACCCTGGCAGTTTGTTTTACTCGGCACCGGCGATGCAGAAATAGAAAAACGTGCCCTCGAATTTCAGGAAAGATATCCTGGTAAATTCTCTGCCATTTTGAAATACGACGAAGCCCTGGCACGAATGCTATACGCAAGCGGTGATATTTTTACAATGCCTTCTCGCTATGAACCATGTGGTTTGTCACAAATGATCGCCATGCGTTATGGTAATCTGCCCGTTGCAAGCGCCACCGGTGGTTTAAAAGACTCCATCATCGATTACACAACATCACCTGTAAACGCAACCGGCTTTTTGGCAAATGATATTTCTGCAGAAAGTTTCGCCAATGCCTTGTGCCATGCTTTAGACCTTTTTAAGGACAAAGTTATTTGGACACAACTTCAACGCAATGCCATGGCTCAGGATTTTAGCTGGCAACAATCAGCAGAACTTTATGCAAAAGCCTATTATTCTTTGTTAAATCCATCAGAAACTGATGACACCATTACTGAGGAAGAAGGATAAACATGATTAAAGAACGCGCCTCAGGTGTTTTGTTGCACCCCACCAGTTTACCGGGTCCCTATGGCATTGGTGACCTTGGCCCAGAAGCTTATCGTTGGATTGACTTTTTAGTAGCAAGTGGCACGCGATATTGGCAGTTTTTACCACTGGGACCAACAGGCTACGGCGATTCACCCTATCAATGCTTTTCTGCCTTTGCCGGTAATCCTTACTTGATTAGCCCCGATGGACTCTTGGAGTTAGGACTCATTGAAAAAGAAGATCTTAGTGATCTTCCTGACTTTAGTGTTGAATCTGTCGATTTTGGACCGGTTATTGCGTGGAAAACGGCTTTGTTAGATAAAATGAGCCAAAAGGTTATCAGGCATGGCATGCCCCCAGAGCTCTTGAAGGAATTTGAGTCCTTTGTGGATGACAATTTGGATTGGCTGGATGAATATGCCTTGTTTATGGCTATCAAACAAAGCCAGGGTGGTATTGCCTGGTCTGAATGGCCAAAATCATTGAAGTTTCGTGAAGCCGCAGCCTTGGAAAATGCTAAAAAACAATTGGCAGAGCAAATTTTCAGACATAAATTTGATCAGTTTCTTTTCTTTAAGCAATGGTTAAAACTACGGCAATATGCTCAGGCACACGGCATTCAGCTTATTGGCGATATGCCCTTTGTGATCGCTTTTGATAGCGCGGATGCCTGGGCTCACCCACAACTTTTCTTGCTGGATAGCAAACTTCAACCAACCCTTGTTGCAGGTGTTCCACCGGATGCCTTTGGACCTAAAGGCCAACTCTGGGGCAACCCACTCTACCAATGGCCAGCTCATGAAGCCGAAAACTACGCTTGGTGGCTCAAACGAATGGAAGCCACCCTCAAATTAGTCGATTTGGTACGTATTGATCACTTTAGAGGGTTTATCTCTGCCTGGCATGTACCCTTTGGTAATGAGGATGCTATCATCGGCGAGTGGATTCCATCACCTGGTGAGGCATTATTTAAAGCCTTCCAAACAAGCTACCCAGAATTGCCCATTATCGCTGAAGACCTTGGCTACATTACGCCGGATGTGGTTGCCTTGCGCGAAGATTTTAATCTTCCCGGTATGCGCATCTTGCAATTTGCTTTTGATGGTGATCCAGAAAATGAATTTTTACCCCATCACTACCCGGTTAATAGCGTTTGTTACACAGGAACGCATGACAACGAAACCGCCAAAGGCTGGTATATGCAAGCAGAACTTAAAAACAAGTTGTTTATGCACAAATACCTTGATTTCAAAGATGAGGATATTTCATGGGCGTTAATGCGAGCTGCTTTCCGTTCAGTATCGACTCTTTGTGTGGTGCCGATGCAAGATATTCTCAGCCTTGATTCAGAAGCGCGCATGAATAACCCGGGCATCGCGGCTGGAAATTGGCGTTGGCGCATGAAACCCGGCGCGATTACAGATCTTTTGGTGAAGAAATTCAGGGATCTAAACTTTACATACAGCCGTTTGAGTAGTTAAGCAAATCAATAAATCAAAAAAGCTCTCCATTTTTTGGGAGAGCTTTTCGCTTATATTCATTAGATTTATTCTGTTGCCATTGCCGCACCGATAATGCCAGCATCATTGCCTAAAGTTGCTCTAATAACTTTTTCTTCAGGGAAACTTAAATACTTTTGGAATTTTGCCAGGTTTGAACTAATCGCGCCACCCAAAACAAACAGATCGGGACTGAATAAAAAGTCATAACGTTCTAAAACTTCATTTAACCTTAATGCCCATTGCTTCCAGCTAAGTTTCTCGATCCTTTTTACGGCTGCAGATCCGTAATGTTCGGCTGATTGTCCATGAAAAAGGAGGTGCCCAAGCTCTGTATCTTTCCATATTTTCCCATCCAGAATTAAGGCCGAACCAATTCCTGTTCCCAGTGTTAAAAAGAGCGTGCGATGGGTTTGCTTGATGATTGGGTTTCCAATTCGTAACTCTGCCAAAGCAGCAGCGTCTGCATCATTTAGGATGCTGACTTTACAGCCAGTACCAGCGCTAAAAAATGTTTTCAGATCTTTTCCCCGCCATTCCGGATGCAAATTTGGCGCATTCTCGACGCTGGTTCCTCTTAATCTACCGGGAAAACCCACGCCTATTGGACCATCAAAGTCCAATCGTTTAATCATTTTTTTAATGCCTTCCAGCGCTCTTTCGGGTTCAGACTCGTTTGTAAATCTAAACCGAACTTTTTCAGAAGCAAAAGTGCCAGCTTTAATGTCAACCAATGCCGCCTTGATTGCCGAACCGCCAATATCAATACCTAATCGAATCATATTTCACCTAATCACATCCATTATTAAGATGTTCTTCGTATGTTATTGCAAAATTATGTCTGCCAGATTGATCACATGCAGCCCTAAAAAACAAATAATCTGACCTTTCCGGTTGAGCCACAGCCTGAATGGCTTCCAGACTGGGGCTGCAAATGGGTCCAGGTGGCAATCCATAATACCGATAGGTATTATAGGGCATATCCACCGCCAGGTCATCCCATGTGAGACGACTTTTCCACCAGGTGTTCGTAATTTCGTCCCATCCAAGCGCGTATTGTACGGTTACGTCAGTTTGGAGTTGCATGCCCAATCGTAGCCGATTGTAAAAAACAGATGCCATCAAGGGCATTTCTTCCGTTGCCAGGGTTTCCCGTTGAATGATGGATGCCATGGTTAAACCTTCTCTTAAGGTCAAACCTTGCCCTTCAATTTGTGTGTCAAGACCACTTTTAACGACTTTCGTCTCAAACTGTTCTAAAAGTGTGAAGATGGTCTCACCAAGACTGATGTCTGGTTTGAAATAGTAGAGTCCAGGCAAAATAAAGCCTTCAAGACTAGCTTCAGGAATGAAAGCGAATTTATCCTTATAAAGTTGCGAAGGTGCTTTATTGGCTTCCAGGAAGTCTGAGCCGCTGAAAGAAAAAGGGGAAAAATCAATGGCAGAAGCTATTTCTTCAATCCGCCAACCCGCAAAAATACGGAGGCTGATGTCGCGATAGGTTTCGTTTCCAATTCGTTTGGCGATTTCGATTGTGTTTTGACCGCTTGCAATGGTGTAAGAACCTGGTCGCATATTGCGATCGCGACCGTAATAAATGAATAATTGGCAAGCTGATTGGGCATTGCTCACAAAACCTTCAGTCGCTAGTTTCCCGCAAATGTCAGGAACGCTGTCGCTTTGGTCAATAAAAAACTTCCGTTCTTTGCCATCAAGGAAAAAGTTTGCTTTGTTCAAATCATCAGCGTTCTTATTAAGTAAAAAAGCATATTTAAGCTTTGAAGGTAACGGTAAGCGTTTATCTGCAGCGCCAAACTGCTTTTCTGCGCTTTTGAGAAAGTAAATCGCTATCCCAGCGATAACAAGGGTAAGCACTATTGCTATGGTTAATAGCGTGCCAGCCGCTTTTTTAGGTTTTGCATTTTTGGGTTCAGGCATTTTGCGCCTCATCAAAGTTGTGATGGTCCAAAAAATCTTGCAGAATGAGTGCGGCTACCCGGTCATCAGATGGTTTTTGTCGTTTCTTGGCGGTTTGCCCCATGGTGATTGACAGGTTTTGTAAAGTGATTGAACTGCCGCTTTCATCCCAAACGTGCACAGGCATGGTCGTCAATTCCTTTAGGGTATTAACAAAGCGCAAAACTTTTCTGGCACGAGGACCCTCACCACCATCGCTGTCATAAGGAACACCAACTAAAATATCTGTGCATTGTTCTTTTAGAGCTAAGGCTATCACTGCTTCGGCATCCTTTAAACGGGAAACATGCTCGATAATGCAAAGTGCTCGAGCAAAGCTTAAGGTTTCATCACTGACAGCGACACCAATGCGCTTGTCACCATGATCTACGGCGAGAAACTTTCGATACCCTTTGTCTAAAGATGCCACTTTATCGCTTATTCCTCGTTGGAACGCAAATCTATGCGAATAACATTTTTGCCAAGACTGCGCAAAACATCATAATCACCCAAGGCTTGAGCCAACTGCAAGGTTCCAAAAGTCATGCCTTCGCCAGGAATGTTGATGTCCATTTTGGTTTCCTGGGTAAAAATAATGTAAAAACCGCCATCTGGTCCACCTTTGTGGAACTGACCGGTTGAGTGCAAAAAGCGGGGTCCAAAACCGAGTGTCGTTGCAACATTATATTGGTTCAGCAAGCGGGCTCTCAAAGATTGCATTTTTTGAGTTTCGTCGCTTAATCTGGGCAAAAAGGCATTAATAGCGATAAAGCCACCCTTCTGTAAATCTTGGGCGTATGCATCAATGACATCTTCCAAGGACTCGCAGGTTTCAAGTTCTGGTAAATATTTTCCGTAAACAGATATTTGATCATTTTGATAGGCAGGCTCGCCAATTTCCAGGCTGCCGGTTTCTTTATATTTTTCGATGACGGCTTTGGTGACCAACTTGTTGCTTTGGACATCTGGTTGGTCAAAGGCGTTCACACCTAAAACAGCACAGGCAATGGCAGTGGCGTATTCCCAGCGGTAAAATTCACGGGCTAAATCAAAAGGCGTTTCCAGTTTGAAGCCAAGGATGGGATAAGCCTGTTTACGCAGCTTTTCTACCCTTTCAGCTTGACTGCCATCCACTTCGAAGTAGACAAACAAACGATCCTCTGGGTAATCAAAAGAGTTTAATTCAGGTTCACCCTCGATGGGTAAAATGCCTAAGCCATTTTTTCCGCTGCTTTCAGCAATCAATTGCTCAAGCCATGGCACCAGATGGGCGGCAAAACCTTCAGCGATAAAGGTCAGTTTATTGCGGCCTGCCTTTGCCGCGCTACCTAAAAGCAAGCCCAGCATGGCATTCGCATTCGCTGCCAGAGCAATCGGAATTTGACTCAGTCGGTCAGAAAAGGCTGCTTTATTAAGTAAAGGTTCTAAATCAATGCCAATCAGGCTTGCTGGCACTAAGCCGAAAGGTGTAAACGCAGAAAATCGCCCACCAACGTTTGGCGGCGCGTAAAATACCGAACGAAACTCATCACGTTGAGCAATCTCTGCTAATGACGAACCCGGATCGGTGATGGCAATAAACCGATTACCCGTACCATAAGGGATGTGTTTTGCGACTTCTTCCAAAAAATAGTGGTACGCTGCCATGGTTTCGCTGGTACTTCCGCTTTTGCTTGCGACAACAAAAAGGGTTTGCTCCAAATTAACTTGTTTGCATTGCGCTAAAATTTCTTTTGGATTGGTTGTATCAATTATTCTCAGTTTTAAGCCATGTCCGGTGGGAATCATACCTTCAAAAGCCTGAGCCAGAACTTCCGGCGCTAATGAAGACCCACCCATGCCAAGTACAAAAACATCCGTGATGCCCTCGGCTAAAACTTGTTTTAAAAAGGCTTTGTAATCGTCAATGAGCTCAAATTGTTTTCCAGGAAGCGACAGCCAGCCTAAGCGGTTCCTGATTTCCTCATGCTGGCTATGGTCTGATGTCCACAAGCTTGGGTCATTGTCAAAAAGCCTCTGGATGTAATCAGCGTCACTGGCAGTTTTCATGGCACTTTTTAGGTCTGTGCTTAAGTTGCCCAGATCAGCCGAAAAGTGAACGCGTTTGTTTTCAATGACAGAAAGCAAACTTTGATGCGCTTTTTGAAAAGCCAAGACACCATCAATCTCAAGTTGTTCGGTTACCTTCCACAAGTCAATACCTTGCTCGATGAGCATATCCAGCCGTTTAATCGACTCTTTGAGCTCATGCTCAATTTTTGGTTCAACTTGACCATGGTCTAAAAAGGCTTCCAAGGTATGTGTCGGGATCGTATTAACCGTATTAAGACCGATCAACTCATCCACATACAGGCAATCTGAGTAAGCTGGATTTTTGGTGCCAGTTGAAGCCCAAAGGGGTCGCTGAATTTGGGCGCCTGCTTGTGCCAGGCTTTCAAATCGTGGACTGCTGAAGACTCTTTTGAATTCCTGATAAGCCATTCGCGCATTGTCAACAGCAATCTTGCCTTTTAGGTCGATGGCTTCCAAAGACCCTGCTTCGATTTTTTCATCCAAGAGTTTATCAATGGCGGTATCGATGCGCGAAACAAAGAAACTTGCTACACTATGAATATTAGCAATGGCCAAGCCTTTCTTTAACCTATCTTCCAGTCCAAGAATATAAGCTTCCATGACCTCTTGATATCGTTCAACAGAAAAGATAAGTGTGGCGTTAACGTTAATCCCCTCAGCAATCAATGCCCGGATTACAGGGATCCCTGCAATTGTTGCCGGCACTTTAATCATAATGTTTGGGCGATTTATTTGTGCCCACAGAGTTTTGCCTTCAAGGATCGATTTTTCGGTGTCATCGGCGAACATTGGGTCAATTTCGACACTCACATAGCCATCAACATGCTCAGTTTTTTGGTAAAGCTCTTCAAAAATATCGGCAGTAACCTGAATGTCTTGTTTAACCAGTTCGAAGTAAATTTGTTCAGTACTTAATCCAGCCCAAGCCATCGATTGCAGGCTTAGATCATATGCACTTCCCTGCCCAATGGATTTTTCAAAGATGCTCGGGTTCGAGGTGACCCCATAAACCTTGCCTTGGTTGACGAGCTGTCGCATCGCACCGCTTTCAAGATCCTTGCGATCGATATTGTCATACCAAATGGATTGACCAAGCGCTTTTGTTTGAATTGCATTGTTCATCGACCTAACTCCTTTGATTTCTTTCCATCATCAATTCGATCTGCTTTACAACATTTTCAACCGTGAAACCTAATTTTTCAAAAACAACATTACCCGGGGCACTATGCCCATAGTTGTCAATGCCAAGGCTTGCACCATATTGCCCTACCCAACGTTCCCAAGCCATTGTGCGACCGGCTTCAATTGAGAAGCGGTTTATTACACTCGCTGGCAGAACCTCATCTCGGTAAGTTTTCTCCTGTTTCTCAAAGAGCATCCAACTCGGCATGGATACAATCCTCACGTTGATGCCTTTTGCTTCCAATTCTGGCAGACTAGCGATTGCCAAAGAAACTTCAGAACCGGTCGCGATGATGATTAAATCAGGCTCGCCTGCTTCGCTTTGATAAAGAACATAAGCGCCCTTTGCCAGGTTTTCTGCGCTGGCAAAACGTGAACGGTCAATAATTGGCAGATTTTGTCGGGTCAGGATCAAAGCTGTGGGTCCTTCATTGTTTAATAAAGCTTGTTTCCAGGCTTCAACCGTTTCATTGGCATCAGCCGGCCGAATGACATTAAGATTTGGGATCAAGCGCAAACTCATTAAGGTTTCGATCGGTTGATGTGTGGGTCCATCTTCGCCGACACCAATTGAATCGTGGGTAAAAATAAAGATGTTTGCCATTTTGGAAAGCGCACTAACCCGTAACGAACCGCGCAGGTAATCCGAAAACACCAAAAAAGTTGCCGTATAAGGTCTCATACCGCCATGCACGTACATGCCATTGGCAATGCCTGCCATAGCCATCTCTCGCACGCCAAAGTGCAGGTTGCGTCCTTCAGGCGCTTCTGCATAAAAAGCCTCATAAGCGTCCATCCATGTGTTATTGCTTGGGGCAAGATCAGCCGAACCGCCCATCAGCTCAGGCAAAGCCGCGCCCAAGGCTTGAAGCGTGTGCCATGAGGCAACCCGTGTGGACATCCCTTTTTCGCTGGCTTGGAATGTGGGTAATTCCGCATCCCAAGCTTCGGGAAGTTGATTACTAAATCTTCTTTCAAATTCCTCAGCCATTTCGGGGAATGCCAATCGATATTGCGTAAACAAGGCATCCCATTCGGACTGTGCCTTCTCTCCTAGCTTAATTTGCTCTCTGAAATGAGCCAAAATGTCATCAGTTGCATAAAATAGCGGTTCTTCTGGAATGCCGGCATTTTGTTTTGCCAGATTGAGCTCTTCCCAGCCGGCCGGTGTGCCGTGAATGCCAGATGTGCCCGCCTTATTGGGTAAGCCATAACCAATGAGGGTTTTACAGATGATTATAGAGGGTCTTTCATCAGCTTTGGCAAGTTCTATGGCGTGATTTATCGCTTCAACATCATGACCATTTTCAACCGTTTGCACATGCCAATGGTAAGCTTCGAATCGTTTGGCGACATCTTCAGTAAATGCCAGATCGGTGCTACCTTCAATGGTGATTTTGTTGGAATCATACAAATAAATAAGCTTACCGAGTTTTAAAGTGCCTGCCAATGAAGCCGCTTCAGAGCTAATGCCTTCCATCAGGTCGCCATCAGTCACAATGGCGTAGGTGTATTGATCGACCAGGTCGAAACCAGGCTTATTGAACGTGGCTGCCAGATGTGCCTCAGCGATTGCCATACCCACACCAGCCGCAAAACCTTGTCCAAGTGGACCTGTGGTGGTATCAACGCCAGGAGTCATACCCCATTCAGGATGCCCAGGCGTTATCGAACCCCATTGACGAAATTGCTTGAGATCCTCAAGCTTTATATCATAACCAGTGAGATACAACATGCTGTACAAAAGCATTGAGGCATGTCCGCCTGAAAGCACAAAGCGATCGCGGTTTACCCAGCTTGGGTTTTTAGGGTTATGTTTCATTTGTTGCACGTAAAGCGTGTATGCCAGGGCAGCTGCGCCCATGGGCATTCCGGTATGTCCGGAATTGGCAACTTGCACACCATCGGCTGAGATAAATCGTATGGTGTTTAAGGCTTGCTCAATATCAATCTTCTGCATAGGGGTCTCCAGTGTTGTATAGTCAATAATGATAAAATTTTACCACGGCGACTATCAGGAAGCCCTCTTAAGGAGTTTGACATGAAACTAAAAGGAAAGACAGCGCTCATCACGGGAGGCGCAATACGTATTGGCAAAGCCATTTCAACTGAGCTAGCAAAAAATGGTGTCAATATTGCCATGCATTATCACCGGTCGAAAAGCGAAGCACTGCATTTACAAAAAGAATTGCGCGGTAAAGGCGTAAAAGTCGAACTATTTAAAGCCGACATAAGCGATTTAGAAAGCATTCCAGTTTTTTTTGAAGAGGTCAATAAAACATTTCCCCAAATAGACATCCTGGTAAACAATGCGGGTGTTTTTCCAAAAGGTGGCTTATTGGACATCAATAAGGAGCAATTAGACCAAGTTTTTGGCATCAATCTCTTTGCACCACTTTTTTTGATGAGAGCCTTTGCAAAACAAATTCCTGATAATGGACAGGGTAAGATTGTCAACATTGTGGATGCCAAAGTATTTAAAAGCGAACCAGCCCGCTTTGCCTATCGATTGACTAAAGTTGCCTTATGGGAAGCGACTAAACTGGCTGCTATGGAGCTTGCTCCCAGAATTACCGTTAACGCAATTAGTCCAGGGCTGATGATGTCTCTGGCTGGGTATGAACATTTGGACATGCAGGCGGTTGCGGAACGACGCGTGCCCTTAAAAATCCTTGGAAGCGGTGAAATTGTGGCTCAAAACCTTATTCACATCCTCAAACAAGATTTTATGACAGGCAATAATATTATTATTGATGGCGGCGAATACATTAGCTGAGTTAAAAGGATACTTATGGATACTTTATTAATTACAGACCTTGAAGCGATTGCCCATATTGGCGTAAAAGAAGATGAGCGTTCTGTTCCCCAAATACTACTCATCAATGTGAAGGCTGTCGCTGATTTTAACAAAGCCGCACAATCGGATTGTGTTGAGGATACCAACAGCTATTCAGCTATTGCAAAACACATTAAGAAGATTGTTTCAGAAACGAGGTATCATCTGCTTGAAGCGCTTGCGCATCATATCTTGAGGGAACTTTTTCAAGTTTTTGACTTAAAAGAAATTACCATTCGCATTGAAAAGCCTCATCGCGTGGCAAATACTCGCCTTGTAGGCATTGAAATGACTCGAAAAGCTGAAGACTTTTCTTAATTTAGAATTTTACTGAATTTTATTTTCCCCATAAAAAGCCAAATGAGGCTTAAGAAATGCGGTTGAGGAACTCCAACCGGGTTTCTAAGTGGGTTCTAAAGCCACCCAACATCGCAGACGTTGTCATAATGGCTTCTTCCTTGCGCACGCCACGCATCATCATGCAAAGATGTTGCCCCTCAATCACCACGGCTACGCCCAAGGGATGAATCGTATCTTGAATAAAGGTGGCTATTTGTTGGGTTAATCGCTCCTGAACTTGCAATCTATGCGCAAACATCTCTACAATTCGGGGTATCTTCGACAACCCTAATACTTTTCCTTTGGGCAGATACGCGACATGTGCCTTGCCAAAAAATGGCAAAATATGGTGTTCGCACATGCTGTAGAATTTTATGTCTTTAACCAAAACCATTTGGTCATATTCAACTTCGAAAAGTGCTTCATTGATTAACGCATCCTTATCGATGAAGTATCCACTGAAAATTTCCTCATAAGCACGGGCAACCCGGTCTGGTGTTCGTAATAATCCCTCCCGGTTGACATCTTCGCCAATGGCATTCAACATCATCTCAGTAGCATTTCTGATTTCATCTTGATTGGTGTTTTGATTTTTTGCTTGTTCAGCCATATCTTTACCCATTTTATGAAATGATAAAAATAGAGCAGCCCAAGTAAAGAGCTGCCCTATTCAGCAAATACCTTTTACCCAATGATGGGATCAATCAAACCATAGGTGCCATCGCGACGGCGATAAAGCACGTTGATTTTATTGGTTGTTGCATTGTAGAAAACGAAAAAGTCTTCATGACCGAGCAACATTAATTGTTCCATGGCTTCAAGTTCATCCATAGGGGTAAGAATAAAGCTCTTGCGACGAACGATAACCGGTTCTGGAGCTTCTTCAATTTCGACTTGCTCTTCAACAGCCAGTGAGGATTTGGATGTGCCATCATCGCGTCGTCGCCAGTTTTTGCCTTTGAAGCGTTCGATTTGTCGGGTCATTTTGTCAACCGTCGCATCAATTGCTGCAAAAATATTATCAGCGCGTTCTTCAGCGCGTAAGATAAAACCACGTCCGCGAATGGTTACCTGGGCAATAAAACGCTCATTGGCATTGCGAGCTGTTTTTGCATGCCCCAAATCAACGCGACATTCATCAATTTCGCTTAGAAACTTGTCTAGCTTGCCTACTTTTTTGGTTGCATAATCATGGATACGATCGGTCAGTTCTAATTCTTTGGTGTAAATATCAATTTTCAGTGCCATTGGAACCTCCGTTATTTTTTACCATTATACAACAATGTAAAGCGATTATTCAAAATTCTTTACAAACCGACTGGTTTTGGCAAGGGTTAAGGCATAAATCTTTTTAGCTCCTGCCATTTTTAATTCAGATGCAGCTGATTCCAAGGTTGCACCCGTCGTGAAAACATCATCAACCAGCAGGATAGATTTTTCTTTAGCTATTTTGGGATTTGCTCTAAAAGCATTACTCACGTTCTCTAATCGGGAGCGTCTGTCTAAGCCAACCTGGGAACTTATTTCCTTGATTCGAGTAAGCGCATCCGGTCGGTATGGTTTTTCAAGCAAAGCAGCTAAGGGTTTCGCCAATCGACTGGCTTGGTTATAGCCTCGTTCTTCTAACTTTTGGGAACTTAAGGGTATTGGAACGATGATATCAAAGGTCCAGTTACTTGAGAGAACCAAAATTTCAAGATACTCAGCCAGTTTTCGGGCAATACCAATGTCATTTTGATACTTCAATCGCATAACAGCGTCGCGGAGCACCCCTGTATAAAAACCATAAGCTTGAAAAGCTTCAAAAGAATGATCTTCACCGCGGCAGCTCCCGCAAATGTTTGCCCCAGTTACGGACAACCCACAGAATTTGCAGCGTTTACCAAGCAATCGTGGCATCTTACTTTCGCAAGTCTCACAAATTAACTCACCTTCGATGCCACAACCAGGACAAGTTGGTGGAAAAACCCAATCTACAAGTCGCCATACACCATTATGAAGCGTGTTATTTAGTTTTTGGCGTTTGATTTCGTTCATGGTTTATTTTTGCAAAATCGTTTCGTAGTAAAGTTTTATGGCTGGCCAAAACAGCGAAAAAATCGTGAACAGTACCATCAACACGAGTAAGATGAGAAGAATATATTCTAAGGGTCCCCAAGGATTGTTTGAGCCTCGCCGCATAGCATCTCCGATGAATTTGCAGTATAAATCAATTATAATGAATAACAGTCAAAAAAAGACAGTAGATAATCTGTAGTATAGTCTCATTTGTTCAGATTATCATATAATCAAACCAAATCATAATTGATGATAAAGGAGAGCTATGACTGATATCTTAGACAAAATCAATGAGTATAAGGGCGGTTTGGAGAAGCTTATCGCTAAGATCCCTGGCTTCAAAGGATATATTGCGCTAAACGATCGCCGAAAGTCCGACAAACTCTTGCGTGAAATGATCGCCAGAGAGTATGAAGTTCAATATCAGCGCATTTCAGGTGTGCAACGCTCGCTGATTTCTGCTGGCGAATTAGGTGCGGTTGGTGAACTTGAGAATGCGGCTATAAAACTGCGCCAATTCATTGACCGTGTACGCACTGCGTCTTATGGTTACGCTGGCTTGTTTGATGCCATTCGCATCCGTGAAGCTGAGCTTGAAACTGTTTACCGCTTTGATGCCATGTTGCTCGATAAGAACACAGACATCGCTCGCGCAATTGATAATGTCGAAAGCTCCATCGGCACCGATGGTCAAGCTGCGGCAATTAGAAATCTCATTAGTCATGCCCAGGAAGCTATCGAAGCCTTCAATAAACGCTCCGATATCATGAAGGGCATCGCTATTCAATAAGCTTTAGGAGGACTTTATGGCAAGAATTTTTGATGTTGTAGAATATCCGCGCGAAATGGTGGACGAAATTGTCCATCGCTTCCCAGAAACCGGTGTGGCAGATCTGCGAATTGGTTCGCAAGTAATTGTTCGCGAATCCCAGGCGGCAGTTTTCTTCCGCGATGGACACGCCCTAGACGTGCTTGGTCCTGGCCGACACACCATCACCACAGCCAATATACCCATTTTGACTGGTCTGCTGGGTAAACTGTTTGGCGATCGCACTCCGTTCACCGCGGAAGTCTATTATGTTTCTATGCGCGAATTCGCCGACAGAAAATGGGGAACTCCCCAACCCATCATCGTGCGCAATACTGGTGTTGGTCTTGGCGTTGCCCTGTTACAAGGCTTTGGCAGTTATAGCTTCCAGGTTTCTGATCCGCAACAATTTGTAACCCAGGTGGTAGGTCAACTGCATGCATACCGCACACAGGATATCGAAAACCGCCTTCGCACCATGTTGCTTTCTAAACTTCAGGATGTTTTGGGCGAAACCACTGCCAACAAGAACGTCTTGGATTTGATTGGACTTACCGATGAACTTAGTGCAGCGGTGCGAGCCAAAGCACAGGATGATTTCCTGGCTCTCGGTTTAACCCTCAAAACCTTCTACATTGGCAACCTCAAACCATCTGACAAATCTGCTGCTGAGCTGCGTGATATGGGTATGCTGGATATGCAAACCTACATGCAGTTGCAAGCCGCTGATGCCATGCGCGATGCTGCCCAAAACCCATCTGGTGGCGCAGGTTTAACCGCAGGTATTGGTGCTGGTATGGGCGTTGGCCAAATTTTGGCAGGCTCATTGGCAGGTTTCCAAGGACAGACCCCTGCCCAACAACCCGCTCAGGGACAAGCTCCTCAGAGCACGCCGCCTGCTGAACAGCAACAACGTTCTTCTTTGCCGGAACTCTTAACCCCAGAGAACGTGGCACAATATCTCAACGTAACTGAAGAAGACGTTATGTCTGCCATCAATGCCGGTGATCTGAAAGCCCGCAAGATTGGTAGCGCATATCGCATTTCCCGCGAAGCTCTAGAAGAGTTCTTGCGCAGTTTTTAGTAAATCCATAGTGATAAAGGCCTGAACAATATCAGGCCTTTATCTGGTTTATTTACCTGTTTGCTTCACAAGGGCATGAAATTACACGAATTTCAAACCAAAGCTATTTTTAGGCGCGAAGGCATCCCCTTACCCGCGTCTTATTTAGCTTCAAGCCCTGCCCAGGCTAAACAAGCCGCATCAGAAATTGGATATCCAGTTATTCTAAAGGCGCAGTCTTTGGTTAGTGGTCGAGGCAAAGCCGGTGGCATTCGACTGATACGCAATGATGAAGAAACTGAAAAAGCTGCCAGCGATATTTTAAGTATCAAACTTCGTGGGATTTCCATCCAAAACATCTTGGTAGAAAAAGCCATTAATGTTGAAGACGAACTCTTTATTGCTGTTCTCTACGACTCTGGCAGCGGTAACCCCTGTTTTGTTTTATCCGTTGAAGGTGGCATAAGCCTCGAAGACAAACTCCCTTTATCGCCCTTGTATAGCCATGTGCAAGATATTGATCCCTTGTTGGGATTACAGGCATTTATGGTGCGCCAGGCCTGCGCGAATTTGCGGATTGATCCTGCCAAGTGGAAAGTAATCGAACAAATTGCCTTAAAACTTTGGACTGTTTTCGACAAATATGATGCCACCCTGGCTGAAATTAACTCCATGGTATTTGACAAAGATGGCCATGCTATCGTCCTGGATGGCAAACTTCTCATAGATGACAACTCTCTTTATAGGCAACGAGAATTTGCCGGCTTTCTCGACCCGGCTATAACCAGTTTTGCCCAAGCAGAAGCCCGCAAGTTTGACCATAAACTGGTTCGTTTGGATGGAAACATCGCTGTTATGTCAAACGGTCAAGGATTAGCCAGTTCAACGGTTGACGAGCTTATCCGGCAGGGATTGAAACCGGCGATGGTCCTAATATTGGACCCCAGTGCCACAATTTCGAGCATCTATGCCGCATGTCAGCTCATCCAGGATGACCCCTTTGTTGAAGCTATTTTAGTAAATGTATTTAGTCACTTAAAAGATTGCGATTTTATTGCCCAAGGTATCTTAACGGCAAACCAGGAAACGAATAAGACCTTGCCTTACGTCATTCGCTTAAAAGGCACCCATTGCGAAGATGCCAAAGCACTTCTCTACAATCAGCAAAATATTAGCTTGGTTGACGATCTCCAGGACGCTGTGAAAAGAACCAAGGAACTAATCGAGTCTTAAAATGTCTATTCTCATTGATCAAAACTCACGCATTATTGTCCAAGGCATTAACGGCAGAGCAGGATCTTACTTTGCCAGGCGAATGCATGAATATGGCAACAATGTTTTCGGTGGAATTGCTCCATCGTATGGTGGCGGTTGGGCATTGGAAGGTAAAGTGCCCTTGTTTGATACTGTCCAGGAATGCGTAAAAAACACAGACGCAGATACCAGCGTCATTTTTGTGCCAGCTTACTCAGCTGCGGACGCTTGTTTTGAAGCCATGGATGCCGGCATTCAAAACATCATTTGTATTTCTGCTGGCGTGCCGATAAAAGACACCGCTATGATTCGGAGCCGTCTAAAGCATAATGAAGCTATTCTGATAGGTCCAAACGCGCCAGGTGTATTTTCACCAGAAAAGGCTATGGCAGGCGTTTTTCCGGTGGATTTTGCCGTTGAAGGTCGTTTAGGCGTAATCTCCCGTGCCGGATCATTAACCTATGATGTGTTGCAGACATTGTTTGAAAACGGTATCGGTGTCAGCACCGCGGTTGGGCTTGGTGAAGATTGCATGTCTGGTACCAGCATTGTTGAATGCCTGGACTTATTCGAAATGGATGCACACACAGATAATATCTTGATTATCGGGCAACCTGGCGACATACAGGAAGAAACTGCAGCCACCCACATTCTCGAATCTATTACCAAACCGGTTTACGCCTATATCGCCGGTGAGAGCATCGACCCCGCACAAATTATCGGACATACTGAAATTTGTATGTTTGACCCTCAACACAACAGTCAAAAGAAAATTGAGGTCCTTGCACAATCGGGTGTGCGCATCGCTCACCGCATGCAGGAAATCCCCGGCATATTAAAAAGCAAAGCTGGCTAATTCAGCCAGCTCATATACTTGCTTGCTTTAGCTTTATTTCTCAATGACTTCGTCAATAGCTTTTACAGCGTCACCAATGGTTTGAATAGATCTGGCTGCTTCGTCATCAATGTTGATGTCAAACTTTTCGCAAAATCCATCAATGAGGAAAAACTGATCCATTGAGTCAGCTTTCAAATCTTCAATAAAGCGAGTTTCCATGGTGAGTTCATCACCATCAATTTTGAGGACATCCATAACCACTTCTTTAACTAATTCAAAAGTATTTTCTGTTGCCATTTGTTCCTAGCTCCTTAAAATGTTCCGTGTCATAATATCTTGTTTTAAGATATCATAGATGATAACACGAAAATATGGAAAAAGTTAGCAAAACCTCTCACCGAAAAGATGAACATTTGATAATTTGCCTTGAGAAAGAGGTCGTATCAAGTGTATCTGCCGGGTTTGAAAAAATCCGCATCAAGCATCAAGCTTTACCAGAGCTGGATTATAAACAAGTCGACACCAGCACTACTTTCCTGGGCAAGCAGCTGGCTGCACCGATATTAATCTCATCAATGACTGGTGGTAGCGCTGAGGGCGGTCGTTTTAATGCCTTATTAGCGGAAACCGCAGAGCATTTTAAAATTGCAATGGGCGTGGGTTCTCAACGCGCCGCAATAGAAGACCCCGCACTTGAAGCAAGCTTCCAGGTGCGAGAAATTGCACCTTCTATTTTGCTCTTTGCTAATCTGGGCGCGGTACAGTTAAATTATGGCTACGGCATCGATCAAGTCCGTCGTGCTGTTGACATGATTCAGGCTGATGCGCTATATTTGCACCTTAACCCACTTCAAGAGGCGCTCCAACCCGAAGGAAATAGCAATTTCACAGGACTTTTTTCAAAAATTGAGAAGCTATGTGCTGAGTTAGAAGTTCCAGTTTTTGTGAAGGAAGTTGGATCAGGAATAAATCCACATATTGCCAAAGCATTGCTTGAACTGGGTGTTACAGGAATAGATTGTGCCGGACTTGGTGGCACATCCTGGGCATTGGTCGAAGCAGAAAGGCAACCTGACCCAGCTATGCGCCATTTAGCCCAACAATTTGGACATTGGGGCTTGCCTACCGTGGATTGTTTGCTGGGATATCGGCAGCAGGGCATTAACGGGCAGATAATCGCCTCTGGTGGCATTAGATCCGGTTTTGATGTTTTCAAGTCAATCGCTCTTGGTGCAAACCTGGCTGGTATGGCACTACCCTTCATTAGAAGCGCAAACAAAGGTCCTGAAGCATTACATAGCTTCACAGAGGGCATCATCAAGGAGTTGCGCATTGCTATGTTCAACGCGCACTGTTCCACTATTTCTGATATCGATTTTTCTACCATTACCTTAGAGGACTAAACCATGATAAATGAAATAAGAGCCCGCTTTGAGTTTAAACTCGAAGACAAATTAATGACGCAATGTGGCAAAACTGAACCGGAATTAACCGAAATGGTTCGCTATCATTTTGGATGGCACGCAGATGGAGAACAACGTGGAAAACGCTTGCGACCTATCATGCATATCCTGGCAACAATGGCTTTGGGAAGCACTGAAGAGGCAGCCATGTCCTCTGCAATCGCTTTGGAAACTTTTCACAACTTCACTTTAGTCCATGATGATATTCAGGACAAAGGGGAATTCCGCCAAGGCAGATTAGCCATGTGGCAAAAATATGGCATGGAGCAATCCATAAACACGGGTGATTTTATGTCCTATGCTGCCTTTTCTATTCTTAATCAGAACAACCATGAACTAGATGAGCATCAAGGTATTCTGCTCAATCAAACCTTCACTTTGGCAGGTTTGGATGTCATGCGCGGGCAACATTTGGATATGCGTTATGAGAAAATGGCAATCGTAAAACTTGAGCAATACCTGAAAATGATTACCTATAAAACGGCAAGGCTGTTTTCCCTGGCATTTGAAATGGCAGGCATTATTAATCAGGTTGAAACAGAAAAGCTCACAAACCTACGCGCAATTGGCAAAAATATCGGGATTGCTTTTCAAATTCAGGATGATTACTTGGGTATTTGGGGCGATCCACTCAAGACAGGGAAATCTGTCAGTACCGATATAATGACAAAAAAGAAAACCTACCCACTGTTGATTGGACTGAATAATATCCAAGAAATGCTCGATTTATGGAATGAACCTGCCCCACTTCCAGATGATGTGATTGGCAAGATTACAAATCTACTAAGCGATAATGATATTGATACGCAAACCCTGAATGCCGCGCGATCTTACAAACTGGACGCCATAAACCTTTTTGAAGATACCTTTAGGCAAGAATCCGAAGCCAAACAGTCATTGTTAAATCTGTTAAGTTTGATGATAATTTAGAAAACAATATTAAACTGTTTGCTTTTCTATCTCAATAACCTGCGCGTTTTTATACATGCGCCATGCGGCGACTACCAAGCCAAACGCAACCCAATAATAGGGTAACCCGAAGGTGTCCATGCTAAATCCTTCTACAACAAAGGACACAATAAAGAGCTTCCCAACCAATCCCATGGTTTCAAAAAAGTGATCACGACCTTGCTTTTCAAGTTCGGTTGCAGATTTCCACTGGAGGTAAAGCCATGAAACAAACAATGCTGTACCAATTATGCCAGTTTCACCCAATAAGCGAGACCATAAATTCTTTGCATTTGGAATAAACCGATCTGTGTTTAGCATGCTAACGACTTCAGGTAATTTATACCCAAAATAAGAAACATTCAATGGGAAGTAATAGCCAATCATGCCAAGTCCAACGCCAAAAAGAGGGTTAAGTTGGAAAACCCTAAAACCTGTAATCCAGTAGACCAGCCTTTCCGCTATTTGGATTAATGTTGCCCAGCCAAGCACACCTTTTTCTTGCATGGCTTGAAAATCCAGCAAACTAGCTGTGCGTTGCGGATTAACTTTACTCATGATAAAGGCGGCAAGAACAACCAAGCCCATGGTGATCAGAATAATCACAATCCATCCTGAAAGCTTAAGAAAGCGTTTTTGCCATGGTCCGTATGAAACGGATCTTTTTTCTTCCAGGTGAGTAACAATTTTGTCAAGATAATACTTTGCAGCTTTAAATATCAAATAAGCCATTAAACCAACAAAAGTGAGCCACCCAATTCTTGAATAACTGAAAAAGAGAGAGGCTAATCCAAAAAGGAGAAGTATGTTTTCAATGCTTACTTTCTTAAACAACCGGACTTTATAAACACTATAAGATTTAAGGCTAAAGCCTAACCAAATGGGTAAGTAAAGAATGTTTAATTGGTGTGCCAACCAGCTCGGTTCAAAAGCCAAGCCACTAATTCTACGGGGATACGCTCTTCCTGATGATGAAATCGCAGTGGTCATTTTCCAAAGCCAGTCTGGATATGTTGAGATGTCGTTATTCATATGAAGAAATTGGATGACAGAAAACGCAATCATGACTATCGCGCCAATATTCATCCATCGAAGGACATAATTAAACTTTTCTTTTGTTGTTAAAAAATGCGCACAAAGATAATAAAAAGTTATGCCCATTAACAGGGTGATCACTGCTTCAAGAATGCTTCTCATATAAGGTGTTGATCGGAAGCTGGGAACTTCCCGCAAGAACACGAGTGCGGAACCCATCAAAGCAAAGATGAAAAAAAACAAGAGAGGCAAAAACTGCCGTGAAAATAATCTTTGTTTAAAAAATGTAGGGATGATTAAGATAAAAACGAGCAGAAATGCAGGAATAACAGACAAGGGTGCTACTGCTGTTCCTCCAAACAGTTTTGAAATGAGCGGAAGGCTACTGATTGGCAAAAATAAGAACAATGCAGCAAAGGCTATTGAAACAAGTACTCGTCGAATTTCTTCAAGCTTTGTTCTAAGCATTATTTTCCCTAAACAAGAAGTAGGCAAAAGCAATAAGCATACCCAATGCAGCGCCTGCTAATGTCATTGAACCGCGTGAGTAGCTCACCGGTTTTGCAGGCACCGATGCAGGCTCATAATGGCTGATGTTCAAATACTCACTCAACCCAAGCGTTTTGTCTCCTAATTCAACAAGTATGCTTTCAGCTTCAGACAATGCCTGATCATATTCCGCCTTTGTCATGCTGCTACAAAACGCGTCTAATGTGACACCTTCATTGAGGTTTGCACAATTTTGAAGAAGGATTAGCGTGTTTTTCGCGCCTGATGCTTCGACAGCATAGGGATAAGCTGTTTCTGCTGCTTCCTTGAGGATTTTCGCCCAATTCGTCGCGATGCGGGCTGCAATCTCTGGGTTTTCATGACGCACCTTTATCAGGCTGGCGAGCATTCTTCGCTCAACTTGACCCATTTTTTTCATGTCTTCCAAAGTTAAATCAAGTCCAGCTTTGGCTTCTTGTGCAATCAGTTCTCCCGTAATATAGGGTGTAAAAAAGAGATCTCCAATGTGATTGACTTGCGAATCCAACATAAACTCTGTCACTGGACCTTCTTTGTGAAGATGAATATTGGTGGTGACACTGGCATGTGCTTCGAAGATTGGCTTTTTCAAAAAACTAAAACCGTAAGCCAATAAAGCGAAAATGACGATGCAAATAAATAAAACAAACCAATCTTTGCTTGTCTTTTTCAAAAAATTGAACTTTAGGTTTGTTCTATCGTTACTTTGGGTCTCAGTAAAGTCTTTTTTCATGCTGGTATTATAACCCCTATCATTATTCCTGCCCTTCACCTGTCTTTTGGAATCGCAATCGATCATGCGTGTTCAAGATTCGTTTTCTCAATCGCAAGTTCTTAGGCGTAACCTCTAAAAGTTCGTCCTCAGCCAGGTATTCCACCAACTCGTCCAAACTCATTTCACGGGGCACTTTTAGCCTTTCATCAATATCCCGGATGGACTGACGCATATTGGTAAGGTGTTTTTTCTTGACAACGTTAATTGCCAAATCCTGAGAGCGACCTGTTTCACCCACAATCATGCCTTCATAAACCTCTACACCGGGTTTTATAAACAAGATGCCGCGTTGCTCAGCATTTTTAAGCCCAAAAGTAGAACTGGTACCAGCTTCAATGGCAATAATCGATCCGTTTTCGCGGCTTTCAATAGATCCCTCCAAGGGTCGGTTGCCAATGTAAAAGCTGTTTAAGATGCCCTGACCATGAGTCATATTGAGAAAACGGTAGCGAAAACCGAGCAATCCGCGGGTTGGAATGGTGAAACGCAAATGAACGGTGCCATCGGTATTGTTATTCATTTCTTCCATGCGCCCACGTCGTTTGCCCAAACTTTCAATGACAACCCCAACGTAATCTGGGTTTACGTCGATATGCAACTCTTCAAAAGGCTCTGTTTTCGTGCCATCTTCTTCGGTGATGATAATTGCCTCAGGGCGGCTGACCTGAAATTCATAGCCTTCCCGTCGCATGGTTTCGATGAGGATGCACAGATGCAATTCGCCTCTACCAGAAACGGAAAACACATCTTTTTGCTCAGTTTCACTCACGTGCAAAGCAATATTGGTTTTAATTTCTTCTTGCAGACGTCCCCAAATCTTACGGCTTGTGGAGTATTTTCCCTCTAAACCAGTAAACGGAGAGGTGTTCACACCAAAGCTCATTCTAACGGTTGGCTTTTGCACCGCAATGGTTGGCAATGCAACCGGGGTATCAAAACTTGCCAAGGTTTCACCGATTTGAATGTCTTTCAATCCAGCAATAGTGATAATATCGCCAGCTTTTGCTTCTTTGATGGAAACCCTTTCGAGTCCGATATAAGCAAAAAGATACTTGGCGGCTGTTTTTTCGATGCTGCCATCCAGTTTTATACGTGAAATAGGCTCGCCAACTTTTATTCTGCCGGCATGGATCCGACCCGTTGCGGTAACACCACTGTATTCATCGTAACCCAGGTTGGTCACCAGCATTTGAAATGGCGAATCCTCTTCAATCATTGGGCCAGGGACATGATTGATGATCATTTCAAAAAGGGCATGCAAATCATTGTCCAAATGTTGATCCAAACCAGCTTTTCCCTGCAGACCATCCGCGTATATGATTGGGAAATCCAAAAGCTCATTGTCAGCATTGAGCTCAACAAAGAGATCGAATGTTTTATCCAGCGCATCTTTCGGGTTAGCATCGCGTCGTTCAATTTTGTTGATGACAACGATGGTTGGGATATGCTTTTCGATAGCTTGCTTGAGCACAAATCGGGTTTGGGGTTTAGGTCCTTCAACCGAGTCAATAATCAGCAAGGCGCCGTCCACCATGTTCATAATGCGCTCAACCTCACCGCCAAAATCAGCATGACCAGGCGTGTCTACAATGTTGATGCGGATCATTTCACCATTTTGAGGATTTGGCACCAAAATGGACGTGTTTTTGGCGAGGATTGTGATCCCTCTTTCGCGTTCCAGCTCATTGGAGTCTAAAACACGTTCCTCTACTTGTTGGTTATCTCTAAAAATGCGCGCTTGCTTTAGCATCGCATCAACTAAAGTTGTTTTGCCATGGTCAACATGCGCAATGATGGCTACATTTCTAATATCTTTTCGTTCTGTTAACATTCTTCCTCATCTTCAAAAACAAAACCCGGCGAACCGGGTTTTGTTTTTTACAATCCTATCACGCCTAAATGAGGCGGTGGTGGTTCAACCGGCGTTTCAACAATGCGTATTGAATCCTTCAATTTATCAATAGCATCTTGAATTGCTTCTGGTTTGTTGTAATGGACATCAAACAGCTTTTGACCCAATTCAACCTTATCACCCACTTTTACACGAACCATTACGCCGACAGCAGGGTCAATCAAATCGCCTTTTTTGGCTCTTCCGCCACCTAAAATGACGCAGGCTTCGCCAACATTTTGGGCGTTGACTTCAGCAATATAGCCGGAAGTGTCAGCTGTGATTTCTTGTTGATAGCTTGCTTTAGGTAGCAGGTTCAAATCATCGATGTAAGCAAGGTCGCCACCCTGGGCAGCAATAAGCTTACGCATTTTCCCAAACGCGCTGCCATCAAGAATGGTTTTTATTGCCATGTCTCTTGCTTCAGCCAATGTGGATGCCTTGTTGCCAATCAGAAGCATGTAAGAAGCAACAGAAAGACAATGCTCTTTGTAATCCTCAGGTCCTTCACCATGAAGCATGCGTACGGCTTCTTCAAGCTCCAGCGCGTTACCAACAGCCGTTCCTAATGGCTGATCCATAGGACTTAGCAAGGCAATGACTCTGCGTTGGCTTAGCTTGCCAATTTCGACCATAACCTCAGCTAATTCCTGGGCTTGCTGCAGGTTTTTCATAAAAGCGCCTTCGCCGACTTTAACATCCAAAACGATGGCATCAGCGCCAGCCGCAATCTTTTTACTCATAATTGACGAGGCAATGAGCGGAATGGATGGCACAGTGCCTGTTGCATCGCGTAGGGCATAAAGTTTGCCGTCTGCAGGGGCTAAATCGAGGCTTTGACCGGCTACAACAATGCCAATCCGCTTGAGTTGCTCGATAAAGTCTTCAGTGCTGAGTTCCGCGCGAAAACCAGGTATGGATTCCAACTTGTCAATGGTGCCACCGCTATATCCTAAACCACGTCCAGACATCTTACCCACATCCAAGCCACAGGCTGCCACGATTGGTCCAATCGTGAGGGTCGTTTTATCGCCCACACCGCCGGTTGAATGTTTATCGACTATTAATGTGCCTAATGATGAAAGGTCAAGCACATCACCAGAATGTGCCATGGCCAGTGTTAAATGGCTAATTTCTTCATGGCTCATGCCGTTCAGCTGGACTGCCATAGCCCATGCAGCCATTTGGTAATCGGGAATTTCATTACGCGTGTAGCCTTCAATTAAAAAGTTAATTTCTTGCCTGGAAAGTTCCAGTTTATCGCGTTTTTTAGTGATTATGTCTACCGCGCGCATCGTTTTGCCTACTTCTTTGGATAAATGAAAATTTTCCGGTTGGGTTCTTCGCCCACAGATTCTGTGTAAACAGCGTCATCTTTTCTTAATGCCATGTGCACCATGCGCCGTTCACTGGCTCCCATGGGTTCAAGGGACTGTCTTTTGCCCGTTTCAACCACTTGATCAGCAATCAAGCGTGCCATTTTTTGGATTTCACCTTCACGTCTTCCACGGTAATTTTGGACATCCAACTGAATAGGAACCCATTGGCTTTCTTTGTGGCTCACCATCAAACTAAGCAAGTACTGAAGCGCGTTTAAAACCTCCGACTTTTTACCAATTAGAAACTTTAAATCATCGCCTTCAATGTTAATTTTGATAACCGGGCGGCGGTCATCATCTTGTTCTTCAACACTGGTTTGCAGTTTAGCATCAATATCCAGATAGTCGATGATGCTTCTTAAAGTATCAACAACAAGCGTTTCCTGATTGGCTTCGTTTTCGTTGTTAATCACCTTAATATCCGGATGCGAAGGTAATTCTACATCCGCGGATTTTACGAGAAGCTTGACTCGAGCCTGGCGTGAGGCAAATCGAAAAATAGTCTTTTTACCTTCATCCAGGATTTGAACATCCACATCTTCACGATTGAGATTAAGCTGCTCTAATCCTTTTTCGATCGCTTCTTCAACCGTTGGGGCGATTGATTCAAGCGATGCTCTTTTTTGTGTCATGATTACTCTCTTTCAAAGGACAAAAGTCCCACTTACTTCTTCATCTTTTTTGGTCGCATCTTTCGAGCTGCTGAGCGGGCAGAAGGTCTGGGTGATTGTGGCACCACTTCTTCATCTTCCTCTTCATCTTCGTATTCTTCGGCAAGCGTTGTTTCAACAACCTTGTTTGTAGGAGCCGGCTCATCTTTTTTAGCCCAGGGAATCAAGCTCTTCCAATTCATTTCGCCCATCAATGCATATTGCAGCATGGTAGTCAGGTTCGATGTTACAAAATAAAGTGCCAAACCAGCGGAGAATTGGTAAGCAATGTAACCCATAAACAAGGGCATAATTTTGTTCATGCTTCCCGTAGCCGCAGCGGTAGATGGATCCGCGTTTGCATCTGGGCCTTCCATTGCCTTACTTTGTAACCAAGTGGTAATAACTACCAGGATGGCCAAAACCGGAATACCAATACCCAGCACATTTAAGCGTTCAGGTTGCCCTAAATCCATCCACAAAAAGCGGTTTTGGACCGGGATAATCTTGTTGATATCGAGAAATGGGTAAACGATCCGTTCAAGCTTGAGCAATTCCACAGGCGTGCTTGCCATCACCCGCATGATTGACTGGTACAAAGCGATCATGATCGGGAATTGTAAAAACATTGGCAAACACGAACTAAAGGGGCTAATCCCTTTTTCTTTATACATTCGTTGTTGCTCCATGGCCAGTTTTTCGCGATCATCTTTGTATTTAGCCATAATTTTCTTGTAATGCGGATCATTTTGCAGCTCAGCCATCTCTTTGCGGGATTTCACCATCTTGGCAGTGAGGGGCATTGTGAGCAGTTTGATCAGCAAGGTAAACAAGATAATGGCAATACCAAAGTTCTTCACCAGCATGGTGATGAGGAGAAGAATATTGGTCATCGGTTGTATGAAAATAAGTTCCCAAATGTTCATTGTTCTATCTCCTTATTTTTTTGCTGGTTTGTAGACCCATTTGGTCATACCAGTGTATTCAATCGGATAGGCGTAAACCAAGAATTCAGCACCCATTGGGGCAATGATAAACATCTCATCCGTTACCAACGGTGTAGTGTAGATTTTGCCTTTGGGGATATCAAATTCAGGGAAAAGAGGTTTGCGATTGACGTCAAAGCCTCTAATTGTGCCGTCTTCCAAGGCAACAATAAAAGCATCCTCGCCAATTGCTGCAAGTCCTGCCAGCATCTTACCTTGCTCAGCAATGATCCAATTTTCAGCTCCGGTCTTAGGATCCACAGAGATGATGTTTCCAAGGTCATCATTAAAAATCAATTGACCCTGCAACATAATGGGTGGAGCCCAGATACCTGAAAGCTTGAGAATTGAACCCTCATAGCGCCAAACTTCCTTTTGAGTTTTAGCATCAATGGCAACAAACTCATGTCCCAGGCTGCCTACAAAGATGTAACCCAAGGTTTCATCATAATATGGCGCGCTAATGACTGCGCCTTTCATTGCAAACGACTTTTCTTCAGGTTTTCCGGTTTTTAGGTCCAACCAAAGGATCTCATGATTTTGTGAGCTGATGATCGCCTTACCATCTACGATAACTGGCTCGGCAAGAAAAGCAAACTTATCTTCATGGGTCCAAAGCAGTGTGCCATCTTTTGCATTGACACCATAAACATTCCGGTCGGTGTTCGGAGCGACAATAACACCATCTGACTCTGCCACTTTGGTCTGATACCAGCCTTTGGCTTCTTTGAATTCCCATACTTTTTGGGTGGGTGTCTCTAAATTCACTCTCTGCAGGGTGTTATAAAGATCGCCATAAGTGAAATATTCATCGTTGAGCAAAACCGGCGCATAAACCATCATGCGACTGTTGTCAGATGGATAACGCCATATTTCCAAACCAGTTTCCAATTCAACTTTGTAAATCTTATTAGCCAGAGAAACAAAAAGGTGGCTTTCATTGGCAGCCAATCCAGTTGTGCTTTCTGCTCTCGGTCCAGTAGCACAGCCTGCAAGTAATATCAGGCTAAGCAGGGACAATATAATGACTTTCAGGTATTTTTTATTCATTCATCTCCTTCTTTAAGGAACCGGGTCGATTCCGCCTTTGCTAAACGGATTGCATCGCGCGATGCGCTTAACAGCCAGCCAGCCGCCTTTCAGCGCGCCATATTTGTAAATCGCTTGGTATCCGTAGTGCGAACATGTTGGATAGTACTTGCAAGCGTTTTGCGAAATTGCCGGCGAAATCCAACGTTGATAAGCTTTTATGATAAGTAAGCATAGGTATCTTGGTAGTGTTTTGATGTTGAGTTTTAGATCTTTTAGTGGCGGGTCGGGGTAAGTTTCTGCCACATTGTTTTCTGCCGGAGTCATTCGCTAGTCCAGAGCTTTGCGCGCGTGAGCAAACGGTTTACAGATAAATCCAGCTCTTTTGGCGTTATGCTCAAAAGGGGTATTCTGGCAATCAGAAGTAAATCAACATCTTGCGCTAAATTCTGAATAAAGCGATCGGCTCGATTTCGTAACCTTCGTTTACATCGATTTCGTTGAACCGCTCCACCAACTGCCTTACTTGCTATCACCGCATATCGGGAAAAACCCAAATCATTTTGCCTAAAGACTAAAACCAAGTTTGAATCAGAAAAAGATTCCCCGAAATTCTTTACTTCCAGAATTTCCTGGGAACTCTTGATCCGATATCTGACTGGAACATCGTTCACAAAACAAGAGCTGTTTTGTTACCAGGTTACGCGTTTGACGTGATTGTTTGCCACGGCAGCCAACTTATGTCGACCACGTAAGCGACGTCGCTTGAGGACGGCCTGACCTCCAGCTGTTTTCATGCGAGCGCGAAAACCATGCTCACGGACGCGACGGCGTCGTTTTGGTTGATAGGTTCGTTTCGTCATTTCAAAAATCCTTTCATATCCCGTGGTCCTACCAACAGGATGCAGTAGTCAAATTTATAACCTTTGAATTCTACCCGAATTACGCCTCGCGTCAAGCAGAAAGCATAAAAAGGCATCAAAAAATCAGGCGGTTACCAGTTTTCCCAATAACTGCCCTTTTGGGTTTATTGTCTCTAATTCTACCCGATGAATAGCGTTCTTCAAGTTTCTCTCACTTTTTACAAACACTCTCAACATGTCTTTGCTTAAACCGGAATAGTAAGCCTCTTCATCTATGCGCAGTTTGCTTTCAAAAAGAACGTCATCCGTTGTATTCAAACGATTCTTTTGATAGATCAACCCTAAATCTGATAAAAGATTTCTTGCAAGCTGGTTGCGCTCTTTTACAACGCTTTGTTGCACTTGGTGTGGCATTGTCGCTGCATATGTTCCTGGCATAGGCGAAAAGCTAAACACATGTCCCCCACTTATGCCAGATTCCCGAATAAAAGCCATTGTTTCTTGAAAATCCTGATTGCTTTCGCCAGGAAAACCCAGCAAAATGTCACTGCTTAAGGCTAGGTGTGGCATACGAGATTGAATCATTTGAAACAGATCTAACAGTCTCGCTTTGTTAATAGGTCTTCGCATTGCTTTAAGCACATTATCAGATGCGCTTTGAACTGGTATGTGTAAATGAGAACAAAGCCTGGGCTCATCAAAAAGCGAAATAAGTGCTTCATCAATATCCCAAGGCTCTATTGAAGATAACCGAATGCGAGGAATGCTACTATTTTTTAATAAAACCTCAATTAATCCACTAAGGCTCTGTTTTGGCACTAAGTCTTTTCCCCAGCTCCCCAACTGCACACCTGTTAGCACGATTTCTTTAGTATCCAGGTCTTCAAGTTTCTTTATGTAATTGAGGATGTCTTCAATTTGCGCGCTTTTGGGTAACCCACGGGCGATGGTCGTTAAGCAAAAAGAGCATTGGTTGTAACAACCGTCCTGCACCTTTACAAAAGCCCGCGTGCGTTGACGTTCACCAAGCAGCGGTTTTTGGTCAATGTCTTGCAAATCCAGAAGCCGATAGTCAAGCAATTCAAACTTGGCATCATTTGTGAGAATTTCGTCTGCTTCCAGCACTTCAAGCGCATCTTCCAGCATTGCGCTGGGCCAACAACCCATGCCAATAACGGTTGCTTGCGTTTGGCGCTGGTATTTTCGAATCATTTTGCGGGAATCTGCTGCAGCTTTTTTAGTAACGCAACAGGTATTAACGAAAATACAATCCGCCTCTTCCGACTTATTGACAACAATATCCCCCACCGACATATGTTTCATAGCTAACAGGTCAATCTCAGCTTGATTAAGCCGACAACCAACCATATCAAAAAAGACTTTCATTAGGGTTTTACAACAATAAAGTCGTTAAAGACGGCTGAAGCGCTGCCTTCTTCCGAAGTTTCAAGAAAAAGCCCAAGCTCGCCAATAGTGAATTGCTCGTCCTTGACTGTCAAAAGGTCACTTCCATTGACCCCCAGGCTAAGCATATCGCCATTACATTCGGCAAAAATGGTATTTACGCCATCATTTTGGGCAATTACGTCAGAATAAATAAATTTATCACCAGAAAGCATCGAAGTTTTGCCATCTTTTACACGATAAATACCAGCATAGCCATCTGTTGAGACGACAAAAGCGTAAAAGTTTTGTTTATCCACATATCGACAAACAAGCCCGTAATTTGTGTTAATCGGTCCGGTTACTTTTTGTGCCTGAACACTAAATTTGGCATCACTAAAAACCTTGCCGGTGCTTGATACGCTCCGACCATCCGCGGGATTAATGGACATAAAATAGCCTTCATCAGAATAGCGTTTGAGCTCGTAAACATTATTCACTTCTTCCCAGTTGGTGGAAGGTTTTGAAAAATCCTCTTCCATTAAGACCTGTCCGGAATGCACCCAGGGTAATTTGTCCTGGCTGATTTTACCTTGATGAAAATAAGTACAAGCACTAAGGCTTAGGACTAACAATAGGAATAAAAAGAGGGTAAGAAAGGTTTTCTTCATAGGATATTTAGATGCTTATTAATGTTTTATAAAGCAAGCCCCACTATGCCGTGTGCAGGGTGGTTTTGAACCTGCGATTAAGCAGGATGATCCTACTATCGGGTTCGGTCTTGACTTACTTACGTCTATCACGTCTCCTGAATAAGTTCGGATCCTTTTTTTAGGTGTTGGCCCAAAACTTATTTGCTGCATCACGAGCACAGCAGGGTAACTAATTTATACCACAATGCTACAAATTTTTGAAGTTATGAGATAATGTTTTATGATGCTTAAATCCAATAATGAAAAAAGGTTATTTGTTGCCCTGGAACTATCCCAGGAACTTAAAGATTCTGCCATTTTGTTGAAAGATGAAAACCCACTACTAGCAAAAAATCGCAATATCCGATGGACTAAAGCCGAGAATTTACATCTCACGCTGTGTTTCCTTGGGAATACAAGAACCTCACTCATTCCAAAAATAATTAAGGAACTTGATTTCGTAGCAAGGGATTTTGACTCATTTAGTTTGTCATTTTATGGCTTAGGATTATTTTTTACCCAAAATCGACCGCAAGTGATTTGGATTGGCGTGGAAAATCAAGACCTTTTGCGACCTCTTTACAATAAAACCATTCGAAGAATAAGCATTGTAGATAATATAAAGAAGCCAAGATTTTCACCTCATGTCACGCTTGCCCGGATTAATGAACGCGCTAGTCAAGAAACGACCGAGATGATAAGGGCTTTAGCATCAAAAAATGAAACAACTAGATTTGGTACATTAAAAGTTGATCATATGAGTTTGTTTGAAAGCATTTTAAAACCAACAGGTCCGGTTTATAAAATAATCCACAAATCAGTGCTAAAATAAACTCAGAAAGAACTTAATTGAGGTGAACACTGGAACCAATTGAACTTGCAAGAAAAATTGCTAACATCCTTGAGGATAAACTCGCTGAAGATATTCTCATTCTGGACATTTCTGAAGTGTCCGACTTTACAGATTGTTTTGTTATAGCCACTGCATCCAGCCCACGCTTACTACGGAGCTTAATTAAATCTATTGATGAAGAGGTCAAGCAAGATACGGGTTACAATCCGGTAATCGAAGGCGCAAATAACGAAGACTGGGTCGTCATGGATTACGCCTTTGTTGTCGTGCACCTATTTTCAGAAGACGCTCGGGACTTCTATGACATCGAAGAGCTTTGGGAAACTGGCAAGGTGGTGCTGAGCTTGCAATAACATAAGATCATTGCAAGCTGGCACCTAATAGTCTGGTTATTGTCTTTTATTCAAACAACGCTAAAACATCTTTTGCGTGATCCTGGGGTTTGACCTTTTCCAGAATATGCACAACTTTGCCATCTTTGTCGATGATAAAGGTTGTGCGTTCCATACCCATATACTCACGCCCCATAAATTTCTTTTGCACCCAAACGCCATAAGCTTCAGCTACTTTGTGTTCAACATCGGCAAGCAAGGTAAAAGGCAAGCTGAATTTGTCTTGAAACTTGGCGTGAGATTTAGCGCTATCTTTGCTTACGCCCAATACGGTAATGCCCTTCTGACGATATTCTGCAAAGCTATCCCTAAAGCTACAAGCCTGTGCGGTGCAACCTGGCGTATTATCCTTTGGATAAAAGTAAAGCACAACAGGTGTGCCCAGGTAGTCTGACAATTTGTGGGTCTTTCCTTCTTGATCTTCTAATTCAAATTGTGGTGCGATATCACCAATTTGTGGTTTCATATGTATCTCCTTTTCTCGTTAAAAAACAAACTTGATGATCAGTAAGTAGATAAAGCTAATAACCTGCATAACAGCGGTTGCTTTTATCAGTGTAAAGTTTGGTTTCATGCCCAAAATAATACGATTGAGCAAAACCATTTGGAAAAAACTAATTCCCGCAACCAAAATGAGAGTCCAATGGCTTCTAAAAGTGCCCGAAAAGTAGAGGTAAGCCAGCAAACTGGCATATGCCATTAAAACCAAAATGCGGTGTAATTGGAGCGTTTGGTCCAAACCTGTTCGCGCAATTAAGCCGTTTTTATTCTCGTTTGGCGCATTGTCGAACTTGGGAAACTCAAAGGTAACAAATGAAGCAGATGATAAAAAGAAAATCGGCAACGCCAGCAAATAATGCAGGCCTTCAACGGGTATAGCCTGCACTGATATACCCAGAAGAAGCATTAGCGGTGAAATAATCAGGCTCTTTAGCAACCACTCAACGGGTTTTAGCAAATTATGTAAAGCCTGGCTTGTTTGCACAAAAGTTAAGATGCTAATTAAACTAAGCCAAATCAAATTGATTCCAATGAGAACTTGCTGTTTTAACAAAAAGTAAAGACAAGTAAAGATAAGCGCGAGTAAAAACAAAGCAGGGATGTATTGAATAGCTTTAATGTTTTTCTTGCCTGTACTAATACGTGTGTTTTCAACCACAGTAGGATTTGACAAGCTATGCGCAATTCTTTGCAATAAATAAATTGAAACAAAAAAGGTTAAGGCTGCGAAAAAACTGAGCAAATCCCAGCTGGAAAGCTTATTTTTAGCAAAAAGAGTACCCACTATAAAGACACCCATCCCGCTGATAAGGAAAAACCAATCGATTTCCAGCTTGTTATTCTTAAGCATTTTCATATCGAAATTTTAGCATAGTAAAAAAATGAATGCCATTAACTGTTATAATATCCCGACATGGAAAAGCGAATTTCAATATCAAATCTCATACTTACGTTGTCTATTATCTTTGGCGCTTTAATAATGTTGATGGTAAGTAGCGATGTTTCTGCAACCTTGAAACAGAACAAACTACTCCAAACGGATCTATATGTAGCAAACGCCAAGGAAGACTGCATCTCATACGGTGAGACAAATTGCTTTTTCAATGACCCTTCCATTGATGAATCGGATGGCGTTGGAACTGGCTTACGCCAAGCCATGCTGCACGCCAAAGAAAACAACCTGCAAAGTGTCAAAATTAACATCATAGGTCAATATCGCATCAAATCAAACACAGTCTTACTCGATTACCCGGTAACAATAAATGGCATGGAAGGTGCGAAAATACACACCTCTAACACCAACTGTAACAATGCCATGCTGAATATTACTGATGAAGTGACCCTCCAAAACCTGCTTATCGATGACGGTATCTGCACAGAAATCTCTCGGGATTTAATACTGGTTGACTCGCCAAAAGCTGTTACCATCCGAAACAACACCCTACGGAATGGGAAAAACGCAATCATTTTTAACGATAATACGGGCAATTTATCCCTCTTGTTTAATAACATCGAAAACAACAGTGGATTTGCAGCAATACGATCCCAGGATTCCAACTCCGCCATACTCAAGATCACTGCCAATCGGATTGTTAACAACAATAATAACGGTGTGCAGGTCAGTTGCGGCACTGAAGTAAAAGGAAATGCTAATCACAACTATTGGGGTGATGGCATATTGCCATCCAATGCAAGCCTGGCATGTAAGATCAACGACGCAAAAAGGCTTGGCGCGGAGCCAAAAATGATGACCACAGGCATTGCTGCTGAGAGAATAACCCTGCAAACTGCCTACTCCGAACCTGTGCTTGAGGGTTTTTCTGCCAAAGCCGATATTGCAGAAGGCACCTTGATTGTGGTTAATCATGGACCTAACCGCCCATTCGAGTCGAGTATTCCCAGCGCCTATGAGTTGTCAGCCTGTGGCAATTATTATGATATTTTCATGGATGAAGGTGCGAAACCTGAAACTGTGAGCATCCGTTTTTCATATGATGGATTGGATTGCGCGGAAGTGGTCGAATCCACATATTATTGCGGTTCCGATAAAGCTTCTAAATATCCTTTGATGTGGTATGACCCTGAATGGAGCCAAACTTATGGCTATGATAATGTCGGCGCGCGTCGCGAAGAAGGATCTGTGTTTGAAGGGCAACCGGTTGAATGTAATATCAATGCCAAGACAATCGCAGCTCACATCTCTCGCCCAATCAGTAACCGGCCAAGTCTTGACTTTGATATGGATTACACACCATTTACAATCGGGTTTGACAAAATCGCATTAAAAAGTTTTGAAGCGTCGGATGTGAGTAGTTCTTCGATAACCCTTAATTGGATCAGTTTTAGCGAAGCGAATGTAAAACATTTTCGTCTCTTACGCTCCGAAACATTAGAGGGTCCCTACACTTTACTTGAAGAAAGTTTTTCAAGAGAAGGTGATGCACAAACAGGCGCAAATTACTCTTATACCGACATGGATTTGCTGGCTAAAACAACCTATTATTACAAGCTTCAGGCTTTCTCAGACGAGACAAGCGTTCAAGATGAATTCGGACCTGTTTCTGAAACAACATCTGAAGAGGCACCTACCCATACACCCACATCCTCACCAACGGTGACCTTAACTCAACAAAGTACAAACACGCGCACGTCAACACCAACCAGAACAAGAACGCCAGGAAGACCCACCTCTACACCATACCCCATCCGGAATACACCAACCCCAACGCGTTTTAATTATCGATACACATCCACGAACACGAGACCCGCGCAAATTAGAACAGCAACGCCATTGCCTGAATTAACACGTAACGTCCAGAACCAAACCCTAACAGCCTTTTTCATGACCCAAACAATGCGTTATTCAACTCAAAGTGGTACTAAAACACTGGAAAGTGGGTCAAGAACTGAAACGCCATCACCCGAATCAAGCCCGCAAGCCATTGCAACCAATGAACTTGAAGAGCCAATTATTACAGAGCAAGCAGAACTTATAACGCCAACTGCCACATTAAAGCCAGTAACAACCGATAAATCTGATCGTTACGAAGAAAAAGCTGCTCCCAGATGGCCATTTTGGCTTTCAATTCTCTTGTTTGCTGTAATTGGCATTTTTATATATACACGCAAAAACACACTATAACAAAAGAACAAGTCCACAAAAATACGCCTGATATTGACGATTTTTTGACATTCATTAACGCTTATGCTATTCTATTGTCCTGAGTATTAAATCGGGTCTAAAGATGCAAAAAGAACGCGTTTCTGAAAATGTATATTGGTTCCAAAGCGATGTATATGCCCGTGTAACGGCTGGCGCAATCATCGGACCTCAATGGGCTGTCCTTATTGATACGCTTATGCCCGAAGAAACCCCTTACATCAAACATTTCCTCGAATCTGAACTTATGGTCCCTGTACGTTATGTGATTAACACCCACCATCACGCCGACCACAGCTGGGGAAATTGCCTCTTTCCAAATGCTACGATCATTGGGCACGATTTATGTCGTAAACACATGATTCAACGCTCTATGACTGCCCTGGCAGAGGCTATTGAAGGTGGCGCAGATTTTAAAGATATTTGCATTATGCCACCCGACATTACCGTATCTAACGGCAGTCTCTTTTTAAGAATTGGCAAAAAACAAATCCAAATCTTTGCCACCCCAGGTCATTCTGATGACTCAGTGGCAGTCTTGTTAGAAGAAGACCGCATTTTATTTGCAGGTGATTCTTTTATGCCGGTTCCCTTCTTCGTCGGCGGTGATTTTGATGTTCTGATGGAAACACTCGTTCGCTACGGCGAGATGGGGCTTGAAAATATCATTCAAGGACATGGCGATATTATCCTCCGCGGTGAAATTGATGAAAAAATTCAAGCCAACGTTGACTATCTTAATAAAGTCAAAAAGCTGGTAAAAACGGCAAGCCGAAGACGTTTTCCCTATGAGTTTTTAGCTGAACAAGATATTGAAGAAAGTGGCAAAAACCGGGTTTTACTGGGTGGCATTGCTGAAGCATTGCACCAACGAAACTTAGCCTGGCTGTATTACAAGACTTTTTCTGAAGATTAAACCAATTTTGTAAAAAGAATTAATAAAGCAATAAACAGCGCCAAGGCTAATGGCTCTATATAAAGGTGTTTGCGATCGCCTTGTCCTATCCTGGTAACCAAGGCATTGCCTGTAAAGAGAACTGCTGTCAAAATCAAACCATATTGGTTGGGTGTAATAAAAAGATAATACAAGGCAATGGCAAATTGAGTACAAAGCACCACAACTACTGCGATCCAAAATGAGCGAAATTTTCCTTCACTTCGAAGAAAAATTGTCCGATACGAAACAAAGGCAGATGCTAACATAATGCCAGGTATCAAAATGAAAAACCGTGTGACTGAAGCACGTAAAGCAATCACAAAAGCCAAAAATAAGGCATGTGCCAATGCTATGAGTAGAACGGAAAAAATAGTGCTGCCGCTTACACTCTCTTTTAGGATCTGGTATTCAGAGTAAAAAACGACCGTATAAGCAAATAGCCCTATCGCAAAAATACCCCACCATGCCAAACTTTTATCCGTTTGAATCAATATGAGCGCAAAGATGAGGATGGTAATTGTTGGTAAAACGATATTAGGAACAACCTGCCGCACAAGCCAGGCTTTTCTTGAAACATCAGGGTTGGTTATGAGAACCCAATAAGACCCAACAACACTAATGCCGGCAATAAAAAAGGGAATAAGTTGAATGGCAGAAAAAGTAAATGCTATCCCAAATAGATTAAGGCTTACACTTGCCGGCTCAGCAGGAAGGAAAAAAAAGATGCTTAAATTCAACGCCAACAAAGCAGTCACAATGCTAAATTGTCTTAGAGCTGGCTTGGTTTTATTGCTATCCATCACAGCTGATTCTATCATGATTATGAGAAGCAAAACTGTCGTTTTTCCTCGATAGATGGTATAATTTAAAGGTTATGGAAAATAGCCAAATCATGATGCAACAGCCTAAAATAATCGAGGCATTTAAACAAGGTTTTCAAACAGTTTCACAAAGAATTTACCTTGTTTTGTTCCCATTATTTTTAGACTTGCTGTTTTTGTTTGGACCAAAAATAAAGATCGCAAAATGGTTTGAAACATTTATCAACAATATGCCCTTACCACCTTTGGCAGAGAATTTGAAAGCACAATGGCTGCTCATTATCGAACAAATGAAAACCGCTGCTCAAAACTACAATCTGTTAACCGTCTTGAGGACCAAGCCAATAGGGTTACCCTCACTTTACTCAGATCGCATTTTTGAGGATTTTCTGATTAGAAACAACTTGGTCGTTGAAACGCATTCCTTTGGTCAAGTTTTTTTGTTTTTTGCCCTTCTTTCTCTGATCGGCATTGGCATAACCGTTTTCTTTTACAAGTCAATTGCCATGGCTACTCTAGTTAAACCAGAGCCAGCTGACAGATTTAAAGCAGCAAAAGTGTTTCTTAACTTTCTGGTAATACCATTCGCATTTTTTGCTCTGTTGCTAGTCCTTTTTTTGCCAGGTATGTTTATTGTCAGTCTTGCCACAGTCTTTATTCCAATGCTTGGAAGTTTGCTTCTTATCGGTTTATTGATGCTGTTGATTTCCGTGCTAATACCAGTCGTGTTTACACCGCATGGCATCGTTTTTAACAATATGACTTTCAAAAGTGCATTACAGCAAAGCAGGCACATTGTTAGGCAAACCAGAGGCAAATCTTCTATTTTCCTTTTGCTCGCCATTGGAGTCAGTTTTTTTGGTAACATGCTTTGGAATCTGCCCAAGGATGGGTCATGGATGCTCATCGTAGGCGCTGTTGGTCACGCCCTTATAACGACAATCATTTTAGTCGCAAGTTTTTACTTTTTTCTCGATGCACAAAAATGTGCATCACAAGTTTTCGAAATCGATATTGAGCCAGATCGTGTGGCGCAATAAAATGGAGTAATACATTGAGTAAACAAATTGAACATTATGACGCAGGGGATATTCAAGTTCTTGAAGGACTTGAAGCTGTACGACGCCGCCCGGGCATGTATGTTGGTGGAACTGACGTAAAAGCATTACATCACCTCATTTACGAAGTTGTCGACAACTCAGTTGATGAAGCCTTGGCTGGTTATTGTGACCTGATTCAAATCATTATTCACGATGATGAAAGTGTTACCGTTCGAGATAACGGTCGTGGTATCCCTGTGGACATTCATCCGGAAAAGAAAGTGTCCGCCCTACAAGTTGTTATGACTGTTTTGCATGCCGGTGGGAAATTTGGCGGCGGAAGCTATAAAGTTAGTGGTGGTTTGCATGGTGTCGGTGTTTCTGCTGTAAATGCGTTATCTGAATGGTGTGAAGTAACCGTTCGACGCGACCATAAAATCTATCATCAACGCTATGAAAAGGGCATCCCTCAAAGTGATGTCAAAGTTGTTGGTACTTTTAAAGAAAATTACACTGGCACCGAAACGACTTTTCGCTTTGACCGATCCATCTTCCTTGAAGAAGCAAGTTTTAAGTTTGAAACTTTAGTTAATCGTTTCAGAGAAATGGCATTTGTTACCCGAGGGGTTAGCATTCAACTGATTGATGAGCGAGTTGGTAAAGAGACAACCTTTCACTTCGAAGGCGGCATCGCCTCTTTTGCAAGATACGTAAATCGAAACCGCACGCCAGTCCACCCTATTATCAAAGGTGAAAAAGATGTTGAAGGTGTTGGCATTGAATTTGCCGTTCAATACACTGATTCCTATTCTGAATCGGCGTATGCCTTTGCAAACACCATCAACACCACCGATGGTGGCACCCACCTCACCGGTTTGCGTGCCGCTGTAACCCGAAGCATTAACGACTACGCCCGAAAAACTGGCTTGCTAAAAGAAAATGAAGCTAATTTTGGTGGCGATGATACCCGCGAGGGTTTGACAGGAATTATTAGCATCAAACACCCTGACCCGCAGTTTGAAAGCCAAACGAAAGTCAAGCTGATGAATCCCGAAGTTCAAACCTACGTGCAACAGGTTGTTGGCGAAAGTTTTGCCGCATTCCTGGATGAGAATCCTTCTGCTGGACGCGCGATTGTACAAAAATGTCTCACCTCCGCGCGTGCCCGCGATGCTGCCAAAAAAGCGCGCGATCTGGTCATTCGTAAATCAGCTCTTGAAAGCATGACCTTGCCGGGCAAACTTGCAGACTGTTCAGAGCGTGATCCACAAAAAACTGAGCTTTATATCGTTGAGGGTGACTCTGCAGGTGGTTCTGCCAAACAAGGCCGTGACCGCCATTTTCAAGCCATTCTGCCGCTTCGGGGAAAGATTTTAAACACCGAGCGCGCCCGACTCGACAAGATATTAGGCAATCGTGAGGTTCGCGCTATGATTTCCGCTTTGGGAACAGGCATTGGAGAAAGTTTTGACCTTAAAGGTTTGCGTTACCACCGGGTGGTTATTATGACCGACGCGGACGTTGATGGTGCACACATTCGCACTTTGTTGCTCACTTTCTTCTTCCGATACATGCCTGATCTCATCCACGAAGGTCACCTGTATATCGCACAACCACCACTGTACAGGATAAGTTCTCGTGGAAACATTAAGTATGCCTATGATGAAGATGAACGAGAGGCAATCATCAAAGAATTTGGTGGTATTTCACGTGTGAATATTTCGCGCTACAAAGGTCTTGGTGAAATGAACCCGGAACAGCTTTGGGAAACAACCATGAACCCAGAAAATCGCACCATGTTCCAGGTAAACATTGAGGACCTTGCCGAGGCAGATCAAACATTTGGAATGCTTATGGGTGCAGAAGTACCCCCCCGACGTCGTTTCATTCAAACGCATGCCAAAGAGGTGCGCAACCTGGATATTTAGTGTCAAGCAGCTCTGGTAGCCAGTGAAAATCATATGACCGAACGAAAAATATTACACCTTGATCTTGACGCATTTTTCTGTTCAGTCGAAGAACTCTTAGACCCCAGTCTTGTTGGAAAACCTTTCGTCGTTGGAGGCAGTCCGCAAGGTCGTGGGGTCATTGTTTCTGCGTCTTATGCTGCCCGTATGTATGGTGTGCGTACTGCGATGCCATCCGGTCGCGCCGTAAGACTATGCCCAGATTTAATCTTTGTAAGACGCGACCACCCTGCATACAGCACTTATTCACGAAAAGTGATGAATATCCTAAAAGAAATCACCCCGCTGGTGCAACAAGTATCGGTTGACGAAGCTTTTATTGATGTTTCTGATATCCAATTACCCATCCAATCCATCTGCCAGGATATCCAGTCCCGGATTGACCGCGAAACCAAACTTCCCATTTCAATCGGTGCGGGAACCAGTAAAATGATTGCTAAAATCGCAAATAATATCGGCAAATCCCGTGTTCGCACTGGTAAAGCACCAAGATCAATCAACATTATTCCACCAGGCAAAGAAGCGGCATTCCTGGCGCCACTTGATATCCAGGAAATGTGGGGTGTTGGACCAAAAACCGCAGAACGCCTTCGCTCACGCGGTTTCAAAACCATCGGGGATATTGCTGATGCTGATCCAGAACTATTAAAGACTTATTTTGGCAAATATGCAGAAGTGATGCAAAAACGTGCCTTAGGCATTGATCACTCAGAGGTGCATACCGACCACGAAGCCAAATCGGTTAGTAATGAGACAACGTTCAGACAAGACTCAGAGGAAATCCTTTTTCTAAAAAACACACTTATGCGACTTTCTGACAAGGTTGCGTACCGTTTACGAAAAGATAACCAGGCTGGAAAAGTTGTATCGATCAAAGTAAGGTATTCTGACTTCACCACTTTTACACGCCAAAAAGCATTGGGTCGATTGACCAATGTTGGCGACGAAATATTTGAGCATGCTTTTGATTTGCTCAACAAAAACCTGTCACCCGGGCGTCCAGTTAGACTTTTGGGTGTGGGCGTATCAAACCTCGAAGAACCTTACGCGCAATTGGAATTATTTGACGAAAGCCCTCTAAAAAAGCAAGAATTAACCCAAGCCATTGATGAGCTCAAAGATAAATTCGGGAAAGATGTTGTTTTTAGGGCAAATAAACTTAAACAAAACAAAACAAACTAAGATGAGGTAGAGCAATGGTCTTTTCATTTTTTCAAAATTTAAAATCAAAGAAATCTAAACCCGGTTCAGCAGGTATGCCTGAAAAACTTGAAGACTATATGGAACATGCTTTAAGCATTCCAGGCTGGGTTGATAATGATGAATTAAGCTATAAAGCCAGGATAACAGAGAAACTCCCTCAAGACGCCGTCATCGTAGAAATTGGATGCTTTTTGGGGCGTTCAACCGTGCTTATGGCTGGCGTACGCAAAATCATTGGAAATGGGGTTGTCCACGTTGTTGATCCCTTTGATGGATCGGGTGATGCCTTTTCGGTACCATTTTATAAACTCATAACCAACAAAATAGACCAACCCATTCTCGACGAATTCAGGGAACATATACAAAACGCAGGCTTAGAAGACTATGTGATCGTTCACAAAGGTACTGCCGAATCAGTTGTAAACCAGTGGACGGAACCAATAGATATGTTGATTTTGGATGGCGACCAGTCGCCTAAAGGTGCCAGATCCGCTTACGAATTATGGCAACCCTTTTTAAAACCCGGTGGCTACATTTGTTTGCATAATTCTGGCGATAAAATTTATTTACCTGGACACGATGGTCACAGACGTATTTTCTTGGAAGAAATAAAAGAACCTGCTTATTCAGAAATCCATACTGAAAAGAAAACCAGTTTCGCAAGGAAAAACTAAATAATACGCCAAAAGACTGTGTAATTTGTGGATACTTTTAATGAAAATTTGAGGTTTACTTTTTTTAGAGCTTTGGTATAATCTTGCCACACGCCAACGTAGCTCAGTCGGTAGAGCAGACGCTTCGTAAGCGCCCGGTCGGGGGTTCGATTCCCTTCGTTGGCTAGAAAAAAGAGGCTGCCTTTGTGACAGCCTCTTTTGCTTCTACCATTCTTTCCTGCAAATTGCTTTACTTCAAAATAGCTCGGCTATCCAGTGCAACAACGCCTTCCCCATCAGGATAGACAATCAAGGGGTTGATTTCAATTTCATCAATTTGCGGGTTATCTATTGCTAATTGGCTCAATCTGGCGATAACATCAACAACAGCGTTCTTATCACCGGGTTTAGAGCCTCTAAAGCCTTTCAGCAATCTGCCAGCAATTGTGCTGTCGATCATATCTTGGATGTCGTCATGTGACAACGGTGCAATTTTGAAGTTGATATCCTTCAAAAGCTCGACCATTGTGCCACCCATACCAAACATGATCATTGGTCCAAAGGTCGCATCACGGCGCATGCCCACAATCACTTCCTGTCCTTTGGCTGCCATTTTCTCAACCATAGCTCCTTCGATCTTAGCTTCGGGAGCGACCTTCTTAATATGCGCCAACAAATCATCAAAAGCTACGCGCAGTTCTTCTTCAGATTGAATGTTAAGCTTAATGCCCCCCGCATCAGACTTGTGCAATAGACCTTCAGCAACAATTTTCAGTACCACTGGAAAACCACATTCCTTTGCGATTTCAACAGCTTCCTCTGCCGTTCTTGCCAGGTCACCAGGCACATTGGGAATGTTGTAAGCTTCGAGCATGATACGTGATTCATATTCACCAACCGCTTTGCGATCACCGACCAACTTCATCGCAGCTGCCATCTTGTTAGTGTCTACATCTTTTACCTCAACCGCTTCAAAAGCCTTACCAGCTAAAAAGGTTTTGTAATCCCACAAACCTTTCAAGGCTGGTCCAACCTGGTCAGGATAAGCAAACACCGGCACACCGGCTTTATTGAGCGCTTGTTCAGCTTCCAGCGTACTCTTTTTACCAGTCAAAATAGCAATCAGCGTTTTATTGGATTTTTTATTTATTTCAATCCAAGACTGAGCAACCGCCGGGGTATCAACCAATGCTTGTGGCACAAGTATAGGCATCAAAACGTCCACACCATCATCGGCATCCAAGTTTTCCAAACTCCAAAGGTAATCTTCTGGAGAAACCGAACCAAGCATATCCACAGGGTTAGAAACCTGAGCACTTGGGTTTAGCTTTGTGCGCAATTTTGCTTGTACTTCAGGCGCAATTTGAGCCAGCTGATAGCCATAAAAATCAAGGCTATCGGCTGCCAATGCGGCTGCCCCACCGGCGTTGGTTGTCATCGCAACACGTTTACCCTTTGGCAAAGCTTGGGTGCCCAAAGTCCATGCCACAGTGAAAAGTTCACTTAGAGTTTGCACTTCTATCACACCAGCTTGCTTCAATGCGGCTTGGTAAGCAGCGTAGGATCCCGCTAAAGAACCCGTATGGGAGCTGACTGCTTTAGCGCCGGCTTCGTTTTTGCCAGCCTTAAGGAAAACAATAGGTTTCTTTCGGGAAACTTCTCTGCTAACTTTGATAAAACGTTGCCCGTCTGTAAGCCCCTCAGTATAAACAGCTATAACCTTTACATTTGGATCATCGCCAAGGTACTCGATCATATCAGTTTCATTGACATCCATTTGATTTCCTAAACTGGCAAAATGGGAAAAACCGATGTGCGAATCCAGAACAAGATCAACAACACCACCGCCAAGCGCGCCTGATTGTGAAACGAAGGCGATTGGTCCCGCGTCGGGCATGCCTTTGATAAAGGTCGAATTAAGCCCGGTATACATGTCCATCGTGCCCACGCAGTTTGGTCCAATAATGCGCATACCGTAAGAACTGGTCAATTCTTTGAGCTTGCGTTCAATTTCAGCCCCTTCCGCGCCTAATTCTTTAAAACCACCGGTAATAATGACAGCTGCTTTAATGCCTCTTTCGCCAACCGCGGTCATGGTTTCCATAATCATGGTCACTGGCAAAACGACCACAGCTAATTCAACTGGATCGGGAACATCAGTGATGGATGGGTAAACCTTTAGTCCCAAAATCTCATCGGCGTTAGGATTGACAGGATAAATCTTTCCTTCAAAGCCATAAGTCAACAAGTTTTTGACAATGCCATAGCTTAGTTTTTTGGGATTAGTGGAAGCGCCTAAAATAGCCACGCCTTTAGCTTTAAAAAATGGTGCCAGAGAAGAACTCATTTATTTACTCCTAAAAGTTATTTTGCGCGTTTATTATACCAAGTCAATTTACTAAGGATGCCAAAACGCGAAAATTGCTTTAAGTCATTTATAATCATATTAATGGATGCTGCATTAAGCACAATTTTGAGTAGTGACAATAAAATCTTTCTGCATGGTGAAGCCTGTTCAGGAAAGACCGGATTTGGGTGTCAAAGACTCAAGTATTTGCTTTCGGAAATGAAAGGTGAACCTGAGGGAATCCTCGTTTTAGTTTCTCAACGCTCTCTTGCATCTCCTTATCAAGAAGCCCTCAAACAAGTAAAAACCTATCGTAAATCAGAGGTCAGCATTCTTACCATGAGTGGTCTTGTTCGACGCATGGTCAACTTGTTTTGGCCACTTATTGGTCATATCTCCGGTTTTTACCGACCTTACGAACCACCCAGTTTCTTGACCTTGGAGACATCCCAATATTACATGGGTCGCATTGTTGATCCGATGATTTTGAAAGGCTATTTTTCGACGGTTAGCCTCACCAGAAACCGTCTGCTCAGTCAACTTGTTGATAACTTAAATAAAGCTGCCATTGTTGGATTTCCATACACCGAAATTGGCAAACGTTTGAGCGAAGCCTGGGTTGGCCAAGAGAGCCAAAAACGAGTTTATGAAGACGCCCAAGAAGCGGTCAATGCCTTTCGCGCTTTTTGCTTGCAAAATAATTTGTTGGACTATTCCTTACAAGTCGAGCTTTTTAAGGATTTGCTTTGGACGAATCCTATTTTTCGCCAGTATCTTAACCGCCAGTATGTGCATTTAATTTACGATAATGCCGAAGAAGATCCCCCTTATGTTCACGATATTATTGCGGATTGGTGGAAAGATTTCAAATCTGCTTTGGTTATTCAAGATGATATGGCGGGTTATCACAGCTTTTTAGGCGCTGATCCACAATCCGCTTCCAGGTTTAAAACGCTTGCTGAAAAAAGCATCCATTTACAAAACAATACGCAAGATGCCTTTCAAAAACGCGAGATGGCTGCGACAATCATTGACTATCGGAAGCCTTTACAATTCAAACTTGAAGATATCCACTCCTTTATAAAACAACCCGATCAAAGAGTACGTTTTTATCCCGAATTATTGGAACTAGTTGCGCGTGACATAACAGAAAAAGTACATGGTGGCGTATCTCCAAACGGGATTGTCGTCATTTCACCTTTTGTTTCAGATTCAACCATTTTTACGCTTGGGCATGAGCTGGCAAAAAACAACATAAATCTTCGCTCATTGCGCCCTTCAACCTCCTTGAGAGATGAACCGGTTATCCAAACCCTGATTTTATTTGCAATTCTTGCTCATCCTGAATGGGACTTGAGTCTTGATACCTACCGCATTACATCCGTTTTGGCTCATGCAATTCCAGAATTTGACTTGGTACGCGCTCACCTCATTACAAAACATATGCAATCCACGCAATCAGGCAAACTGCCCCACCTGGCTGATTTACCACAACAAATAAGCGATCGATTGAATGAGGAACAAAAAGACCGCTATCTGACATTAACAAATTGGATTGAAGAAAACAAGGGCGTTAATTTTTTGGATGATTTCTTCAGTCGGCTTTTCGGTGAATTGCTTTCACAACCTGGCTTTGGTTTTCATCTTAACCTTGAAAGTGGAAGCACAACCGCCAAACTTATTACATCTTATAAAAAGTTTAGAGCTTCGTTCGGTTATCAAATTGAAATAGATCAAAGCGAATTGGCAAAAGAATTTGTTAAAAGTGTTGAATCCGGCTTATTGGCGGCAACCTTCGTTGATGATAAAAGCGAAGACGATGTAAACGCCATCTTAATCACACCGGTCATGAGCTTTTTAGGACTTAATCAAGCGGTTGATTATCAGTATTGGCTAAACATTGGCAGTTCAGGCTGGTATGAACGCCTCGAACAGCCCCTAACCCACCCGATTGTGCTTAGCCGTCGCTGGCAAGTCGGTGAAAAATGGACCGCAGAGCATGACCAAAAACTAAGCCGCGAAAATTTAGAAAAAACGCTGCATGGTCTGTTCAATCGCTGCCGTAAGGAAGTTTTTTTGGCAAACTCCGATTTTAGTGAATCAGGCATGGAAGAAAAAGGTCTTCTTACATTGCACATCCAGGCACTTTTTAGACGAGCCTTAAAGGAAATGCAAGATGACTAATATTCGATTACGCGAATCTCAAGAGCGCATCTTAGCATATGAAGGCGGTTTGATGGGCATTTCTGCCGTGCCTGGCAGCGGTAAAACCTTTACCCTTTCTCATCTGGCTGCCAAACTTGTCCTTGAAAGTGATTTAGCTTTTGACCAGGAAGTTTTAATCGTAACCTTTTCTAACGTTGCGGCAGATAACTTTAGCGCGCGAATTGGCAAGATCCTTTCAAGTAAGGGGATTATGGAAGGTATCGGCTACAAGGTGAGAACGCTACACGGTTTGGCAAGTGATATCATCCGTGAAAGACCCGACCTGGCTGGTTTAAGCAATGACTTTTCAATTATCGATGAAAGTGAAAGTACTGAAATTCTAAAAGATTTAGTGCAATACCAAATGCTCCAAGAGCCGGAAATTTTTGATAGCTTTGTTTCGGAATCATTTAGGATTAAAAACAACCCAAGAAAAGTAGAAACCGAATTACGGGATGAGATTTATCATGTTGTCTCGAGGTTTATAAAGACGGCAAAAGATCATCTTCTATCAGCTGATCAGGTTCAAACGCTTATCGATAATGCTGAAACGCCAAGTTCTTTACTGCTGATTTGCCAAAAAATATATCAAGCCTATCAAGCTGCGTTAAATTATCGTGGTGCGCTTGACTTTGATGATTTAATCCGCCTGGCTTGGATGAGCCTTCATAACGATGAGGAGCTTTTAAAATCACTTCAATATCGTTGGCCATACATCCTCGAGGACGAGGCTCAGGATTCAAGTTTAGTGCAAGAAGCGATATTAACTTTACTTACAAGCAAAGAAAAAAATTGGGTTCGGGTTGGTGATCCAAACCAAGCCATTAACGAAAGCTTTACCAATGCTGACCCAAGATTGCTTCGCGAATTTATAAAACGTGCAGACGTGCAACGTGAAGAATTGCCCGAATCAGGTCGATCTTGTCCACAAATTATTTCACTCGCCAACACACTCAATGAATGGTCACAATACTACCATCCCAATCCAATCACTCGTGACGCTTTATCCCACCCATTAATTGAAAGAACCAAACCAGGTGATCCCCAACAAAATCCCGAATGCAATTCTCCAGCGATTGACCTACAAAACAAACGTTTTAGCAGCGATTTGGAAATTGATTTTCTTATTGCGGATATAAAACAATGGCTTGAAGAACATCCGGATGATACGCTGGCAGTTTTGGCGCCTATAAACAAAAGAGTTGCCAAACTGGCAGACGATTTTGATAAAGCCAGGATACCTGTTGTGCAGGCTTTGATGCGCAATCCGGAAAATACCAGAATTTCTGCTGGGGCTATATACCGGCTTCTTCGATCGCTTCAAGAACCTTCAGATCCGACGCTTTTATCAAGTGCCTTTAAGGTTTTGTTTCGTCAATATCAGGACGATGAAAAAGTGTGGCTCGTCGTTGAAAAATGTGTACGTTACATAAAAATGCAGAAGGCAGTAGAAACACTTCTTTACAACGAATCACCAGAATTTTTGGTGGAATTCGAAGACATGTACGAAGAAGAATTGGCGAATGATTTCATGAACCACTTTATTCATACCATGCGCCGATGGCATAAAGCCACAGTATTACCTTTAGACCAAACCATTATCACAATTGCCCAGGATTTATCACTGGATCCTGTTGAATTAGCAACAATTCATAAAATATCCCAATTGGTCAAACAAATATTGAATAACCAACCTGAGTGGAATATCAATGAGGTTATTAACGAACTTAAAGAGATTGCCAAAAACAACAGAGCGTTTTTTAGCTTTAATGATGCTGAAGATGGCTTTGACCCAGATTTGCATAAAGGCAAAGTTGTTGTAGCTACGTACCACAAAGCCAAAGGTTTGGAATGGGATAAGGTCTATTTAAGTTCCTTAAATAACTTTGATTTCCCTTCTGCTTTGCCTGAAGATTATTTCATCTCAGAACGCCAGATTTTTGTGGAGCCTAGAAACCGACAAGCTGAAATTCGGGCTGAACTTTTATCGTTAATAGACCCCACTCAGCCTGCCTACGTGCCTGGTGTAGCAACAATGATTGACCGCAATGATGTTGCCAGAGAAAGAATTCGCCTACTCTACGTTGGCATCACCAGGGCGAAAAAATCCCTTACCGGTAGTTTTAATACAGGCAGATATGGCAATCAATCAGAAGCTTTAGCAATAAAAGAGATTCGGGAAAGATGGCAAGATGAAAACTAATATTCCTGCGGACTTTAGCTTTTCCCAAAGCAATTTGCACACTTATTTAAGGTGTCGTTATAAATTTTATTTACGTTACATTCAAGGGCTGCTCTGGCCTGCGCAATTGACCTCAGATGCCTTGGTTTATGAAGAGGACAGAAATGCAGGCATTCGCTTTCACCAGCTTTTACATCAGTATTTTATAGGCTTTGACCAGGATTTACTCGTCCAAATGGCACAAAATGACCCAGACCCGCGCGTGTTGGAATGGTTTTCAAGCTTTTTACTCAGCCCATTCGCCCAACTGGATGGAGAACTAAACCCGGAAAAAACACTCAACGCCAACATTGATGGAAAACTTTTTACGATTAAAATGGACCTTTTGCAGTTTGTTGATGGACTTTATCATATTTATGATTGGAAAACGTCTCGTAAAATCCCCAGCCGTAAAACGCTACTTGAAAGCGTGCAAACAAAGCTTTACCCTCTCGTATTATCAGAGGCACTCTCAAGTAATTTTCCAATTCATTTTCATATTCTAGAGCTCAACCAAGTGGATGCACCAATTACTTTTACATTTTCCGCGCCAGAAGTTGCCAAGAGCCGTGATTATTTTATGCTCTTAACCGATGAAATACTTGCTTTGGAAGAACATGAATTTTTTAGGACGGATAAGTTGCAAATTTGTAAAACCTGTGAATACCGATCTCACTGTAACCGTGGGATAAAAGCACCCGGAATAAGCGACTTAGAACTCTTAGATATGGAAGATTACTTAGAAACAGGAAATCTGAACACTGACTTGGTATAATTTTGTTATAAAAATGGGCAGAACAGGACTCGAACCTGCGACCTCTTCTGTGTAAAAGAAACGCTCTAACCAACTGAGCTATCCGCCCGGGAGACCCTATTATACATCAAAAATGAGAATAACAAGATTTCTTTCAGACGAAAATAAACCGCAATTTGGATGGATCGATGAAGACCGCATTGGATTCATTCAAGGCAACCCCTTTGGTGAATACCGACGCTTCGAAGCCAAGCAGAAATTATCCGAAGTAAAGCTCTTGCCACCCTGCGAACCCAGCAAGATTATCGCTGTTGGCAGAAATTACCTGGACCACATCCAAGAGATGCAATCAGAGGTTCCAGAATATCCCCTGCTATTCCTAAAACCACCGTCCTCGCTTTTATCCACCGGCGAAGATATCATTATCCCGCCTCAATCACAACGTGTTGAACATGAAGCCGAATTAGCGGTCATCATTGGCAAAAAAGCACGCTGGTTGACCTTGGATGAAGTAAAAGATGTTATTTTTGGATACACCATTGCGAATGATGTTACTGCCAGGGATTTGCAAACCAGGGATGGACAATGGGCTCGCGCAAAAGGTTTTGATACTTTCTGCCCGTTGGGACCGTGGATTGAAACTGATTTTGACCCTGCCGATGCTATTATTTCTTGCCACGTCAATTCTGCTATGCGCCAAATGGCTTCAACGCGTGATATGATTTTTTCTATTGACCGTTTGCTGATGTTTATCAGCTCAGTTATGACGCTTATGCCGGGTGATGTTATCCTCACTGGAACGCCGGCTGGGGTCAGTATGCTTGAGCCAGGTGATATTGTCACTATCAACATCGATGGTATTGGTAACCTGGTAAACCCGGTGGCATCGGCAAAGGTCTAAGATGAGCTCTCATTTTGTGGTAAAGCTTCAATTTCGATTGCACGGTTGCGCGAGTTTAAAAGAAAAACGCTCAAGACTGGCAAATTTACTGAATAAATTAAAAAAAGAGAATGTTTCGGTTATAGAATCAGATCGGCAGGATGATCATCAATTCGCAGAAATTTGCATCGCCAAAATGAGCTTGGACTCCAACAAATTGCACCGTGATCATGACCAGCTTTTAGATTTTATTGAAACGCATCGTGGTGATATTGACTTAGTACATTACGAAACCGAACGATTTTATTAGAGGATATTTTGACAATTATTGACAAGAAAGTCTTAGACAAAATTCTATATCATGTAGAAAAACCGGGTCGATATGTGGGTGGTGAACACAACATGGTGCTCAAGGCGTGGGACTCATGCTCAACGCGCGTTGCCCTCGCCTTCCCTGACCTTTATGATCTTGGTCAGGCTAATTTGGGGCTGGCCATCTTATATGAAATCATCAACGATCGACCAGACATTCTTGCTGAACGCGTGTTTTCTCCTTGGCACGACATGGAAGACGCCATGCGCGAGCGAAAAATACCTCTTTTTGCGTTGGAATCCAAAAGACCCATCATTGATTTTGACATTTTAGGCATAACGCTTCCATACGAATCAATCTACACCAATGTTCTCAATTTGCTCGACCTTGCCGGCATGCCTTTACACGCTTCTGAACGGGATGAAAGCTATCCCCTCGTTATTGCCGGTGGACAGGCTTGTTTCAACCCTGAGCCGATGACCGATTTTATTGATGCTTTTGTGATTGGCGATGGCGAAGATGTCATTTTCGAGATTATTGAAACTTATCAGCTATGGAAGAAACAAAACCTGGATAAACTGTCTTTGCTATTGGCTTTAGCGAAAATTGCTGGTGTTTATGTGCCATCTTTGTATGATGTGACCTATTTTGAAGATGGCACCATAAAATCAGTGGACCCAAAAAACGAAGGGGTTCCAAAGCAAGTTCACAAACGTATTGCACCGCAATTGCCACCACCCATTAAAAAACAAATTGTTCCCAATATACAAATTGTGCATGATCGCATCGCGGTTGAAATTATGCGTGGTTGTACCCGTGGTTGCCGTTTTTGCCATGCCGGCATTGTAAATCGCCCGGTAAGACAAAGGAAAGTTGCTGATGTGCTCAAAGCCATTGACAGTGGCGTAAAAGCCACCGGTTACGAAGAATTGAGTTTGCTTTCCTTGTCTTCTTCCGATCATACCGAAATTTTAGATATGTCCAAAGCCGTTTACGACCAAAACAAAGGTCGACGGCTTAGTGTAAGCTTGCCTTCATTGCGTATTGAATCTTTTTCCGTTGACTTAATGGATGAGCTTAAAGATCTAAAACCTGGCGGTGGCTTTACCATCGCACCCGAAGCTGCCACGGATAGGATGCGTGCCATTATCAACAAGCCTCTGGATGACAAAATCCTTTTTGAAACAGTTGAAACTATTTTTAATCATGGCTGGTTAAATCTCAAAATGTATTACATGATCGGACTGCCTGACGAACGTATGGAAGATCTTGAAGCCATCCTTGAAACGGCACAAAAAGTGCTTCAAATTGGCAGAAGATTGCGGGGAAATCGGGTGCGCGTGCATGTAAGTATCGGCACCTTCATCCCAAAACCGCATACGCCATTCCAATGGGCAATCTCGGAGGATCCGGTCTCCATACAAGAGAAAATCGATTTCTTACGAGATGGCATGCGCCAGGCAAAAATCAAGCTTTCTTATAATCGTCCTGATTCAACCTTGTTGGAAGCCTGGCTTTCTCGTGGGGACAGGCGACTCGGCAAAGTGATTGAAAAGGCATGGCAGCTTGGTGCAAAGTTTGATGCCTGGGACGAAGGCTTTATAAAAGAGTACTGGTATGCGGCTTTTCAAGAATGTGGCGTAGATCCTCATTTTTATACCAACCGCGAGAGGGAATTGGATGAAACTTTCCCTTGGGATCACATTTCAGCTGGCGTTTTTAAAGATTTCTTACTTGAAGACTATCAAATGAGCCTGCGTGGTGAAACCCGACAGGATTGTCGGGATGGGTGTTACGCATGTGGCATACTGGATTGCTTTGCTCAGGTTCGCCCAAGCAATGAAGATGTTTATTGGGGGTGCCCATGAACCCAATTACACCCTATCGGGTACGCATTCGTTTTGCAAAACTGGAAGGCTTAAGGTTCATCGGCCACCTTGACCTCCAAAGGCTTTTTGAACGCGCCTTAAACCGTACCGGATTACCCTTACGTTATAGTCAAGGTTTTTCACCTAAAATCAGGCTCAACCTTGCTTCCGCATTGCCGCTTGGTTTTGTGAGTTCTGCAGAAGTGTTGGATTTTTGGCTCAATTGCCCGGTCGAACTGGAAGAGATCAAGAAGTCACTTCAGGAGTCTTTACCAAAAGACATTCAAATTATTGATATCGAAGAGATTGATAATAAACGCCCTAGCTTGCAAGCCAGTCTTAGATCAAGTGTATATCGCATCACTATACCAATTAGCTACGCGCAAGAAGAGTTAATACGAGGCTTTAATGGTCTAATTTCTAAAGAAACTATTCCTTTTATTCGACGCAAGAAAACCGTTGATATTAAGCCAATGATCGAATCTTACCAAATTGAAATCACCCCAGAAGCAAGCGTCCTGACTTTACAAATGAGCTCAACAGCCGAAAACAACGGAAGGCCTGATGAACTTTTGAGCTTTATTAAAGTCGACCCAGCCGACGTCATAATTGAACGAATTCAACTAATTTTTGAGGAGTAACTATGGAAAATTGTATCTTTTGCAAAATTCTCAAGGGCGAAATTCCTTCCTGGAAAGTTTACGAAGATGAAACAACTTATGCTTTCCTGGATGTACAACCCATTGGCAGATATCACACCCTTGTGATTCCCAAAGCGCATTATGAAAACATATACGATATACCAGACAATCTTTACTTTGACGTGATGCGCACAACAAGGAAAATTGCCGAACTTTACCGGCTTAAATTGGATATTGAAAATTTGCAACTCTTCCACAATGCCGGGCCACTCACCTTACAGTCTGTTTTTCACTTTCATATGCATATTGTGCCTAGAACGGAAGAAGATAAGCATCAGTTTAGCCTAAAAATCAGACTAGAGTTGGTTGAGGAATTTCCGACAATGATAGAGAAGTTAAAATAACCATGTTCGCTGGTTTTGTGTATAATCATCATCCTTGTTCCCGTGGCCTAATGGATAAGGCACTGGCCTCCGAAGCCAGTCATGTGGGTTCGATTCCCACCGGGGACATTTTGTTTTAACCGTTTTTTGTCGATTGGAGTGCTATGGACACTTTGCCTTTTGATCAACCCGACCCACATCTTTTGCAGGAACTAGAAGAGCTGCGTTCGCAGATTAATTATCACAACTATCTCTATAACACGCTTGACCAACCAGAGATATCTGATTACGAATATGATCTTTTGTTTAATCGTTTGAAAGAAATAGAGCTAACGCATCCGGAGCTCATTACACCGGATTCCCCAACCCAAAAAGTAGGTGCAAAACCATCAGAGCGTTTTCAAAAAGTCCAACATCCTGTGCCCATTCTAAGCTTAAGCAATGGTTTTGGTCCTCAGGAAACAATGGAATGGTATCGGCGATTAGTAAGGCTCGATGCGGAAGTTGAAAAAGCGGATTTCTTGCTTGAACCCAAATTGGATGGTTTAACGGTGGTGCTGCATTATGAAAACGGTGTTTTTCGGCTTGGTGCTACACGCGGTGATGGTCAGATTGGTGAAGACATAACGTCCAATCTGCGCACTATCCCAAGTTTGCCTTTACGCATCCCAGTTAAACCCGGCATAACTGCTCCCGAACATATCGTATTTCGCGGAGAAGCCTTAATCCTCAAAGAAGACTTCACAAAACTCAACGCAGAATTGGAAGCCAAAGGCGAAAAAACCTATTTAAACCCGCGAAACACTGCAGCAGGGTCCTTGCGTCAACTTAACCCTGCAGTCACGGCTAAACGCCCTTTAAAGCTCTTTATATACCAAATATTAAGCTCAAGCGAACCCATTCCAGAAAGCCAAGCTGACATTCTGGATTACATCGCAAATCTGGGTTTGCCTGTTGATAGTATTCGCTGGCATGCCAAGGATATTCATGAGGCAATCGCCATTTGCGAATCACAAACCACAGAACGCCATAAATGGCCTTTTGAGGCAGATGGTATTGTGATTAAGATTAACGACCAAAGCCTTTTCAACCGTCTTGGGTATATTGGCAAAGATGCCCGCGGTGCTGTGGCTTACAAATATCCAGGTGAGGAAGTTGAAACAATTCTTCTTGACATTCAAAATAACGTTGGCCGGACGGGTGTCATAACCCCTTTGGCCATCCTTAAACCCGTCATGATTGGCGGGGTTTTGGTCAAGCAAGCCACTTTACACAATTTTGATTTCATCGCTGAGAAAGACATTCGCTTAGGTGATTCCGTTTTGGTCAAACGCGCTGGAGAAGTCATCCCTTACATCATGGCATCTCTTCCAGAAAAAAGAGACGGTCAGCAACTGCCCTATTCCCCACCTGAAACCTGCCCCAGCTGTGCTTCTGAGCTTGTCAAAGACCCTGAAGCTGTGGCATGGTATTGTGAAAACACCAACTGCCCTGCCCAACTTAACCGCACTTTGGAAAATTATGCCTCACGCGCTGCGATGGACATTGCCGGTCTGGGTGAAAAAATAGTCATCCAACTTACCGAAGCGGCCTTGGTGAAATCAATCGCTGATCTCTACACTTTGAAAAAAGAAGATTTACTAGAACTGGATAAATTTGGTGATTTAAAAGCCGACAACCTGCTCAGAGCAATCGAAGAGTCTAAATCGCGATCTTTGCAACATTTAATTATTGGGCTAGGCATCCATGGCATTGGCGAAGTTAGTGCCGGAGATCTGGCAAAACAGTTTAAAAACCTGGATTCTTTAGCAAATGCCAGCACTGACGAATTGCAAAACATCCCTGGCATTGGACCAAATACAGCCCAATCCATTGCCCATTGGTTTGCCCAAGAGCAAAACAAAAAGCTTTTAGAAAGTTTAAAATCTTATGGTGTTTGGCCGATGATAGAGGACGAGCCGCAATCTGATACACCAAAACCACTCGCTGGGCTCACTTTTGTTATCACCGGCACTTTACCCAGTATGAGTCGTGATGAAGCAAAAAGTCTTATCGAACTGCATGGAGGCAAAACCAGCAGCTCTGTGAGTAAGAAAACAGATTTTGTTCTGGTTGGTGCAGACGCCGGATCTAAGTTACAAAAAGCTTTAGAGCTTGGTGTACCAACGATTAGTGAGGACGACCTTCGCCAAATGCTGTAAGACCATTAATAGCATATTTTTTTTACTGATTCATAGATAATGCTGCCATTCTATTCTTGATTTAACTTAAATAGAATTGCTGTACAACACAACCGTTTTTAATTATTCTCCTGCATGTAATCTAATTCGATTTTGCAACAAATTTCACTTGATTATCGGGTAAAATGTAGGTATATTTAGTTGCACTCTACAACTATAACAAGGAAAAACTAATGTTAATATGCGATATTAGCACAACCCATAAATACGGAAAAATGTCATTGGATATTATGCTGGAACCATATTCTTTGTGCTGGCAAGAAATGGTTGTATTACTTGCACTGGATGGGAAACCAGATTCATCTCAATCCCTCCTTACGGTTTTGCTTCAAACTGATAAAGGGAACGTCAGCAAACTACTTCACAAAATGGAAAAAAAGGCACTTTTATTCCGTAAGCCTGGAATACTTGATAAACGACAAAAGGATAATGTGTTAACTTATAAAGCCCAAAAGCTAATACCTGAAGTAAAAAAAGTTATGACGGAATGGGAGAGCTTTTGTTTTCGGGGACTTTCGCCAAAAGAAATTGAGTTATTCTCAAAAATAAGCCAGGTTGTTTTTAAAAACACAATGGATTTGATTGGATCTTCCATGGAAAATGCAATTACCGAAATAGATGAAATTCCTAATAAATAAGTTTTTTAAAAAAAAATCATGTAAATCACAAGGAGTTTTTATAATGGAAATGAGTATTTCTCCACAACAATTTCATAAAGCCTTGCTTAGCGGAGCTGTCGGCATTATTAATAAAAGGGAAGAACTCAATCGCATCAATGGTTTTCCTGTGCCAGACAAAGACACAGGAAACAACTTGGGTTTTATGATGCAACATATTAGGAAACAATTACTACCAGCTTCAAATTTTAAAAATCTATTAAACAAGTTAAGTGAGCTGTCGTTGATCGCTTCAAGAGGAAGTAGCGGTGCCATTTTTTCCCAATATTTTGCGGGATTTAAACGTGCTTACACGAATTTGGAGGCGGAAATCAAGGAAGCTTTATCCTTAAAAGAATTGTTTTTGATGTTTTCTGAAGGTTACATCAACGCCTACCAATCATTGCAAAATCCCCGCGAAGGAACCATCTTAAGTGCAATGTATGGTTTTAAAGAAGGCTTTCATCACGCTGATGGAAAAGGAATCAAATTTGAATTAGCTAGTCAAACCGCTATGGACAAATTACAACAGGCAGTTGAAGATAGTAGCAAAATTTTACCCCAACAAAAAGCGATGAAGGCACCAGATGCAGGCGCAATGGCTTTTTATTACTTCGCCGATGGTTTTCTCAGCTCATTAATGGACAAAGCACCGGTAGAAAACCAAACTTTTATGGATTTGCCGGAAATTGAGGAAAATGAAATGATCCATGCTGGATCTGAGCCATACAAGTATCGGTTTTGTACTGAAGTTTTATTGGATCTGACGGACGATAAACCCATAAGTGAAAAGGTAAAGGCTGATTTAACCGCGCTTGGCGATACGCTGGTTGTATCTCAAGCAGGTCAATTGGCACGCATTCATTTACACACAAACAATGCTTCAAAAATGGTAGACCTTGTTGAAAACCTTGGCGTACTAAGAGAGGTTAAAAGTGATGACATGAACATGCAACAAGCTTTGGCACAAACTCATCCCGGTAAGATTGCCCTGGTCACCGATTCGATTGCAGATGTTCCAGAAGAGTTACTAGGACCCCATGTTTACACCTTGCCCATTCATCTTATGGCTAATGGTGTTTCATACCAAGATAAGCGGACTATCTCATTTAGCAGGGTCAAAAAACTAGCAGGAAAACTAACCAGCAGTCAACTTAATTTGAGCGAAATTCAAAACTTTTTAGATCCTATTTTAAAGGCTTATGAACAAGTTTTGATTATTACCGTTTCATCAAAAATGTCTGGTATTTATGCCCGTTGTGAAGAGTATTTAGTTGGAAAAAACACTACTGCTGTACGTTTAGTAGATTCAAAGCAAAACTCTGGCGCGCAAGGGCTTTTAGTATTGCATGCTGCAAGACGATTGCAACAAGGCGCGAGTTTGCATGAGATTGCTGATGAATTAGAAAGTTTACGGGCTAGAACTAAAATATTAGTGGGTCTTCCAAATCTAAAAGCAATGATTGCATCCGGACGACTTAATACACGCATTGGTAACATGCTTCAAGCAATTGGCTTTTTACCACTCGTTACGATCAACCGCGCTGGCGAAGGAACAATTACCGGTATTTCATTTTCCCGCGACAGAAGCGATAAATTGATGATGCGAAAAATTCAAAAAAGTAATGTTGAATCATATGCTGTTGTGCACGTCAACGACGAAAAAAGAGCTTTGGATGCAGCACGCAAAATTGAACAAAGAATTGGCATGAAGCCCGAATATGTTTGTGATATCTCATCAATTGTCGCAAATTTTTCAGGAGAAAACTCTTATGCGGTCGCATTCATTGAAAAGGAGAAATCAAAATGAATCATTACTTAATTGTTTATGCAATCCTATTTGTATACTTCTGTATTGCATTTTTTATTGGGAAACATGCGAAAAAACACGATATTATCGATATATTCTGGGGTCTTGGATTTGTTATTTCAGGATTAATTTCCTGGTTACTTGGCACAAAATCAATACCTGGATCTATAATAACAATCCTTACTGCCATATGGGGCATCAGGCTAACTTGGCATTTAGCTCGACGCAACATCGGTAAGATGGAAGATTTTCGTTATCAGGATATGCGGAAGCGATGGAAAAATAACTTCGAGTTAAACATGTTTTTCCGCATGTATATGTTCCAATTTGTGTTAAATGCGATTATTGGCTTCCCCATAGTTTTTACAAATCTCGAAGTTACAAAGCCATCATTCAATCTTATGCTCTATATCGGAATTGGAGTTTGGCTGATTGGTTTCATTTTTGAAGTAGTTGGTGACGAGCAATTAAGGCAATTTAAATCCAAACCAGAAAACAAAGGGAAACTCATTACTACGGGACTTTGGGCATGGACCCGGCATCCAAATTACTTTGGCGAGTCATTAATTTGGTGGGGGATTTTCGCCATAAGTTTAAGCGTGGACTATACGCGGTTTTGGTTGATTATTAGTCCTTTGATAATCACAATCTTTTTATTTTTTGTCTCTGGCGTGCCTTTGCTCGAAAAGAAATATGAAGGACGTGTGGATTGGGAAGCTTACAAAAAACAAACCAGCAAATTTTTCCCTTTTCCTCCCAAAAAAAGATAATTTCGTTAATTGTTTTTTCCTGTTTGCCACTTTAAAGACAAAATGCCATGTTTCATGGCATTTTTTAGTGGAGATGGCGGGAGTCGAACCCGCGTCCGAAAGATTAGACTCTCGAATATCTACGAGCGTAGTCAGTTATTAGGTTTAGTTTGATGCAATCTAACTGACTGAATAAACATCAAACGATCCGTTTGAGCCCTAAAGCCCTCTTTTGCTTAGCTCACGGATAGCTAAGCAGCATTCTGACTTTTATGACATCTTTACCGCGACCGGTCAGACAAACGGTCCCGGGAGACGTGACCTCAGCTTTGGAGGTCAGCCACCTTCAGTTTCGCTTATGCAGCGAGAGGAAGAGTAGCGTAGCTTGTGCGATTGGCACTTGTTGTTTTGTACTGATTTTACGAGGTCGGTACCTCTCGGCTCGCAATCCGGAACCAGCCTCTCCCGTCGAGACCTGGCATCCCCTTGCTCAATTATTATACATCATTTAAGTTGAAAAATCCCCTCCGGAGAGGGGATTTTATTAACTTTCTCTTAGAACGATTATTCTTCGATATTAAGTTGTTCGAGTTGTTCGTTAAGAATACCGTTAGCGGTTGTGTTGAGAGCAGTCATAACTGCAGTCACATCATTGGTCGGATCTTCGATCATGGTTGCCATGGCTTTGTTCATTTCCTCACGGATAGGATCGTAGCCAGGAACAGCAGGTTCGAATGTACCGTATTGGATCAATTCCCAAGCGGTCTTGTACTGAGGATAGGTCTCAAAGAAATCGGTCATCTTGTCTGCAACGCTCTTGCGCACAGGGAAGTATTGGGTTTCTTTTGCCCAGTAAACCTGAACGTCAGGGCTGGTGTAATACTTGAGGAAGATCCAAGCAGCCAGTTCGCGCTCGTGGGTTGATTTGGGGATGCTAACGCTTGCACCGTAAATATTGGCTTTGATCTTGCCAGTGTTGGGCAATGGGGCAACGTCCCATTCCATTTCGCCAACGCCTTCTTCAATGGCCTGTGGGTAATAAATACCGAGACCAGAGCTTGAAGCGACGGTGAAGAGGGATTTACCAGCACCAAATTGGACCTGATCGTTGTATCCATCAACAATGCGAACACAACCTTCAGCTGCCAAGCTTTGGAGGAAGGTCATGGCAGCAATAGCTTCTTTGCTGTCAAATTGGAATTGATTGGCTTTCGTATTATAGATGTCGCCACCAAAAGCAAAGACCCAGCTGGCCATGTTGGATGCATCCATGCGCATTGCCATACCAGTTGATTCGGCGTCGCCAGTGCCCTTTGAGAAGGGTTGTTCAACAGCTTTACATGCCATTTCTTTGAATTGCTCAGGGGTCTTGGGTGCACCCTCGTAGCCCATTTCTTTCAGCCATTCGAGGTTGGTGTACATAACTTCCATTGAGCGGTTTGGAGCGATACCAAGGCGTTGGTTGTCATACAAGGAGTATACATCCTGCGCAAAGAAGGCTTCCAGGTAGTCACCTTTGTCTTGTTTGCTGAGACCAAACTTAGGATCGTCGATAATGGTGTTCATATCGAAAATTGCGTCTGCCAATTGGTACATCGCAATTTGGTTTTGGTAACCGACAACAATGTCAGGAACATCAGTTGTGTTCAAAACAGTCATCATCTTGGTGTAGATTTCAGAGTAGCGACCAGCAACTTCGGCGTTAACAGTGATGCCATACTCGTTTGTTTTGTTGAAATCGTCAACGATTTTATTCAACACTTTTTCGCGATCGCCACTATGATTGTGCCAGAAAGTGATTTCTTTGGCAGGTGTAATGTCTGTCCAATCAATCTTTTCTGTCTTAGTGGATTCGCCACCAGCACCACAAGCACTGAGGACGAAAGCTGCGATGAGCATCATCGCAATTACGATAAAAACTTTTCTTCTCATGTTAATTCAGAACCTCCGTTTGAACGTAGAAAATTTGCAAACAGGCTAATGGTTTACCTGTCTGTTTACAATTATACTCTATCCTTTTAGCCCAGTCGTTGCAATGCCTTGTGTGAACTGTTTTTGCGTAAAGATATAGAGGATGATGATCGGTATTAAACTGATCACCGCACCTGCCATCAAAAGCTGCGTTTCTGTGCCTGCTTCTGAGACAAAGTTGTACAAGCCTACCATCAAGGTCCGCCATTTTCTTCCAGAAACAATAAGCGGCCATGAGAAGGCATTCCAAGCACCAGTAAAAGCGAAAAGTATCACCGTAACAATAGGTGCCGTGCTAATTGGCAAGACAATTTGGGTTAGGAAACGCATATGTCCTGCACCGTCGATGCGTGCCGCATCCCAAAGCTCATTCGGCACTTGTTGGAAAAATTGTCTTAACAAGAAAATGCTAAAGGCATTCGCGATAAACGGAATGGTTAAGACCCAAAAGGTATCATTCCAGTTACCCCAAGGAATGATTTGTCCTCTAATCATGAATAAGTTTGGAATGAGGGTTACTGATTCTGGCACCATCATGGTTGCCAGGAATAAGGTGAAAACCACCTCCCTGCCAGGGAACTTAATGCGGGCAAAAGCGTAAGCCGCCAGAATAGAGGTAATCAACAAACCCACAATCGTACCCAGGGTAACCCAGGTGCTGTTCAGAAAATACTCGCCGAAACGTGCACGGCTCCAGGCTTCAACATAGTTTTCCCATTGTGGCGCGGCAGGCAACCACCGAATCTGTAAGGTCTCGCCCAAGGTCATCAAAGATTGAGAAATCATCCAAAAGAATGGGAACAAACTAACAAGCGCGCCCACAGTTAATACGACATAAATCATTACTTTGCCGATAATGCGGGCTACTGGATTTGTCTTTCTAATTGTACCGATGTGTTGTGTCAGAACATCTTGATTAGCCATAGAAAACCCTTTCTGCCATGAGTTTGTTTTGGATGAAAGTTAAGCCAAGGATAATCAGGAAAAGCACCATGGACATCGCCGTTGCCCTTCCAAATTGAGAGAACTTATAGAACCGTTCAAAGATATAAACACTCGCGGTCACCACCGAGTCCCCTGCTGATGGGAGTTTGAGCACATAAATGTGGTTGAATGCCTTGAACGTACCAATCAGCGAAATAAGTGTCAGGTAAAAAGTGATGGGTGAAAGGTAGGGTATGGTAATGTTTTTGAAGAGCTGCCATTTTGTAGCACCATCAATTTCAGCAGCTTCATAGACTTCTTTTGGAATGTTTCCTAAACCGCTCAAAAAGATGACGACGTTATAGCCAACAAAAGACCAGATACCAAAAATCATGATGACAATCAGCGCCAGGCTTGGTCCAGCCCAAAAACCTTCAATGTTGAACCCTAATAACTGCATAATGGGTTTGCTTTCAAAACGCCATTTGAGAGGGTCCATTCCAAACAACTTGATAAATCGGTTGGCAATGGAGTAAGCCTCACGATTGAAAATAATGCGGAAAATAACAGAGGTGGTTACCGCGGGCGTAATGTAAGGCAGGAAGTACAAAAGCCTAAAGCCTTCTTTAAACTTGATGTTTTGGTACAACAAATACGCGATTACAATGCCAATAATGATCTGGGTTGGCACAGTTCCTAAGGCATAATAAAGGGTATTAACCAGGGATTGCAAGAAGGATTTATCACCCGTCTCCATCATCGCGCTCCAACCCTTTGAAAAAAGCACACCTGCGATGGCGGCAATACCCAGAAATACCAGCCAACTATATTTGCTGAATTCATTCTTGGCTTTTTCTATTCGCCCTTGCACGATGAAGGCAATGATCAAGATGACCACACCGCCCAAAACCCAATAGAGGTTTTCCCATGAACCGAAAATTTCCAGGTAGTTCCTAAAGCCGATAAAGGCGCCTTTTCTGACATTCCAGTTAATTAAGGACATATAAAAGGCATACCCGATTGGGAACAGTCCAAACAGGAAGATGATGATCAACGCAGGGGTAATAAACGAGTAAGCGGTGACTAAATCTACTACTCTTTGGAAGCCTAAGCCTCTTTTTGGCTGTTTTTCTGTATTATCGGGAACAGGATACTCAGATCGGTCTAGATGAGAACTCTCGTTTGCATCGATAGATTCTTGGGGTTCATTTTGTTTGGGTACTTCCACTAAAACCTCACTCCTCTAAGAATTCAGGTTATATGAATTACTGCCAATCATTTTACTCGAAAAACAAGCAGAAAAAGCAAAATCGTTGAATTTGCATTCCTTTTGTTTTCCGCTTCGTGTTTATTGTACATCATCATAACAAGATTTTTAGGATTTTGTTGATTTTTGCTCTTAATCGTTAAACGATTTTGTACGAAATGCGGTTTTAAAAGGTATGTTAGTCCATTTCCAGGTAGACAATTACCGGGTCATGATCACTAAAGGCATCCAATTCAAACTCGCCAGTATTAAGATGCACAACCTGAAAATGTTTTACATTTTTGTTAAGGCTTTCGCTCAAAAAGATTTGGTCCATCATTTGACCATTGCCTTCATGGATGTAGCTATAACGATTTTGGATGGGCAATAGCATTGTTGTATTTTTCAGTTGATCACCAGTCAATGTCTTCGCGGTATCAGACCAATAAAAATCATTTATGTCCCCCAGCACAACAATATGAGCCTCAGGTTCTGCTTGTAAAATACGTTTCACAAAACCATTGACCGCTTTTGCCTGGGCAACCCTTCGATTTTCAGATGGCACTGGTGGAGGTTGTATTTCTCCATACAAAGGACCATCTTCACCTTTTGAACTCAAATGGAGCCCAATAATAAAAATTTTCTCACCCTGGTAATCAAATTGCGCCCCTAAAGCTTTACGAGCGTTTCTAAAACTGGAATTATTTGGCCAAATGCGACCTGGATTATGGCTTAAAATAGCCTTTCCATCTTTACTGATAACTTCCGTTTCTGTTCTGGGACCAGCCTCATTTACAGGTTCAAACACTAATCCGCGATCCTGCCGGTAGAAAATAACCACTCTTCCATTGCCGCCTTTGATGCCACCGTCGGCATTCCTTTCGGGTTCAATGCTAATCGCCAAGTATTCAGGACCGCCTTTAGCAGAAACAGCTTGAAGCATGCGGTTGATCGTTTTATCTGCTGAGACAATTTTGCTGTTCACCGCACCATCATCATCCAGCACTTCTTGCAAAACAAGGATGTCCGGTGACAATAAACCATTGACGACATGATGAGCTAAATGAGTGAAACGGCTAAGATCATCAGTAGCAGCGAGGTTTTCAACATTGTAAGTGGCAATAGAAAGGTATTCTTCGCCAGGAATCTCAACTTTGTGGAATGTGTTTTGCGCTTGGGTGAATACCGGTTTAGTGATTGGTAAAAGCCGGTAATTGCCAAAGTCGTAACTGATTACACCTACTATGGGTTGTGTAAAACGCGACCCCAGCCAGATTTGTGGCATTTGAATAAAGGCATCATCCAGCATGATCCGTTCGGGATTGAAGTCATCCTCTCTGATAACCAAAACCCCAGTCTCAGAAAGCACATCTGCATTTTGGCCATAATCAGCCAAAACAGTGACTTCGTTATAGCGATTGGTACTGGTGATGGCAATTGCGTTATCGACTTGAACGAGCATTCCCTCCAGGCTTTCAAAAAAGTCCATGCCATCTTCCGCGGGGTCAAATAAACCACGATCTTTGCCGACGTAACCATTTACATCATTTTCAATCACCTTGTTAGGAATAGCTCTGCCATGTTGCCCCAGCAAAACCGGCTCTGGTAAGAGGTTGTTAGTTCTAACTACACGCAATTTGGCGTTTATTAGGCGGGTAATGGTCAAAGAATTGGATTGGTTAATGGAAGGGTTGTATTCTTGTACGCGGGCTTGCTCGATAAAAACATGATCTCCTCTTTTGATCGATGTCCCAACTTGGTAAGCCACATAAAGCGCTTCTGAGCTACGCTCATCCCTATCTTCAACGAGATCCTGCAGGTAAAAGCCTTGCCCATCAATAGCGGTCACTAGTCCAGTGATACAACTGACTGTTTTGTTTTCAAACGGTGAGCGGTGTCCAAGACCTTGGATGTCATGAATGCGGGTAATGCGCCCTGTTGAACACAAAGAAAGCACATCTGCATCCAGGTCAGTTTGAATTGCGGGTATCGCACAGCCAGCGACCATGGTTGATATGATTAATAAAATGAGAAAAAGAGGGGATATTTTATTTGTCGTAGTCATACCCTGATTTTACATGAAATCAATGAGTTATAAGCGGAACGTGGTATATTATCAGCTAGCAAGGACAGTGAATGATTTACCTCTGAATTTATGCCTAAACGGCGTGAAAAGCAGAGGGATTCATTTGTCCGCATTAAATTAAAAACAAAACATATTTCGCAAAGGAGTATTTTATGAACGAAGAATTTATTTTGATAACTGGCGCAAATGGTGAAGTTGGTCATGGACTTATCAATCACCTGGCTAAAGTTGGTTACAAGAAAATTATAGCCTTTAGTCGCAGCCCATTGGCAGAAGCATTGCGACCTTTGGTTTCCCATCCAATGGCAATGGATGTTCAAAACCTGGAAGGCTTAACCGAACTCTTCGAAAAATACGATATCACCACCGTTTACCATCTTGCCTCTATCCTTTCAACAAAAGGCGAGCACAATCCAGTTTTGGCCCACAACATTAACGTCAACGGCACCATGAACTTGCTCGAACTGTGTGTCAAAAAGATGGAAAAAACCGGTCGACCCGTTAAATTTATCTACCCAAGCTCAATTGCGGTTCATGCCATACCCAACCTTGAAGTCAAAGCTCAGGCTGGTAAAGTAAAAGAATATGACTACGTGCAATCCACCACGATGTATGGCATCAACAAACTCTATTGCGAAAACCTCGGACGCTATTTCAGCAGCCATTACAAGCAGCTTAGCTATGCGCCAGAAGAGCGACCCTTTGTTGATTTTCGAGCGGTTCGTTTCCCCGGTTTAATTAGTGCTGATACTATGCCAACAGGTGGCACCAGTGACTATGGCCCTGAAATGATTCACGCTGCCGCAAGCAATAAGCATTATGACTGTTTCGTGCGCCCTGATTCAACTTTACCATTCATGGTTATGCCTGACGCGATTAAATCATTGGTTATGCTGCATGCCGCAGATCGCGAAAGACTAACCCAAACAGTTTATAACGTCACCAGCTTTAGCCCAACTGCCGGCGAAATCTATGAAGTCACCAGAGCCGCATTCCCCAATGCAGATATTGACTTTGTACCTGACGTAAACCGCCAGGGCATCGTTGACAGCTGGCCTGCCGACATTGATGATAGCGCCGCTCGTAAGGACTGGGACTGGCAACCAGACTATGAATTTGATCGCGCTATTAATGAGTATCTCATCCCGGCAATTCGCCAGAGATACGCCTAATTACGGAGAAAAATGCCGCTTTACGAATACAAGTGCCAAACCTGCAGTCAATGTTTTGAAGTCTTGCGCCCATTTAGCCAGGCTGACAGCGCGATTGAATGCCCAAAATGTGGCAAGAATGAGGTTAAGAGAATGCCATCTCTGGTGAATGCTTATAGTGGTGGCCGTAGCTTAACTCAAAACGCCTCTCAATGTGGCTCGTGTTCCAGCCATAATTGTGGAAGCTGCAGATGAAAAAGGCACAAAAGTATTTTGAAAATAAGATGGTTATGATAACTGGAGGCTCCAGTGGCATCGGCTTGAGCATTGCTCGCGAATTGCTGCAAATGGGAGCCTCCCTTTGCTTATTGGCTCGCAACCAAGATAAGTTGGATGCCGCCGTCAAGGAATTGCGCTCATTAGGCAGCCAATCCTCACAAGTGATTAACACGATATCAGCTGATGTTGCTGATACTGAAGCCTTATCTCAAATCATTCCTGAATATCTGGAAAACAATCCTGTACCAGATGTCCTGATTAATGCCGCTGGTGTCGCCCGACCTGGCTACGTGGAAGAGTTGGATTTAGACATTTTCAAATGGACCATGGACATTGATTTTCATGGCACCGTCAGCATGACTAAGCTTTTGTTACCCCACTTTTTAGAACGTGGTAGCGGGCATATTGTCAATTTTTCGTCCTTGGCTGGCGTGTTAGGTGTTTTTGGATACGCTGCCTATTCTGGCGCAAAATTTGCGGTGAGGGGCTTTACTGATGTCTTGCGCGCCGAGATGAAACCGCGTGGCATCAAAGTTTCTATTGTTTATCCACCAGACACAGACACACCCCAATTAGCCTGGGAAGATCAATTTAAACCATACGAAACGCGCGTTTTGGCTGATTCTGATAAGCCCATTAGTGCTGAGACGGTTGCTCATGCGGTTATCAAAGGCATGGCACGCGGTAAATACGCCATTGTTCCCGGTTTTAATGCCAAGATGACTTATTTTTTGGGTACAAGTTTAGGAAATTTGATTTATCCCATTATGGATATGCTTATCGCAAGCGCGATAAAGAAAAAGCACGCCAATAAAAAGTAAAATCCTAGATGGATCTAAGCGAATTACTCAATAAATGGAGACAAACCCAAGCCTTTGCAGACAATGTAAGCGCTTGGATTGTGACTCCTGCAATTGATGCTGATCGGCGTCCATTTCCTGCAAGCTTGAATCCAAACATAAAGGCGGGATTGCAAAGCCTGGGCATCACTGATCTTTATTCCCATCAATTAGAAAGCTTTGAAGCCTTGGAGTCCGGTCAAAATGTTGTCATTTCAACCGGAACGGCCAGTGGAAAAACATTGGCTTACAATCTTCGCATTCTGGACGACCTCTCCAGAAACCCTAAAAGCACTGCTATTCACCTCTACCCCACAAAGGCCTTGGCACAAGATCAACTCAGTGGCATTCAGGACTTAATCGAGTCATCTAACCTCCAAACATTTATTCGTCCTGCAATTTATGATGGTGACACACCCCAAAGTCAGCGCAAACCTATACGCAACACGGCTAATATTTTAAAGACTAACCCCGATATGTTGCATCAGGCGATACTGCCACATCACACCAATTGGCACCGATTTTTATCAAATCTTCGCTATGTTGTCATAGATGAAGCCCATATATATCGTGGTGTTTTTGGTTCTCATTTTGCCAATGTCCTGCGCCGACTCAAAAGAGTGTGCGCGTTTTATGGCGCTTTCCCGCAATTTGTACTTACATCTGCCACAATTGGAAACCCTCAGGAGCTGGCAGAAAAACTGATTGAATCACCTGTGCATCTTATCGATAAAGATGGTTCCCAGCACGGCGAAAAACAGTTCATCATCTACAACCCACCCATGGTTGATAAACAACTTGGCATCCGTAAAAGTGCCCTCATTACTGGCGTTAATTTCATTAAGGAACTAATCGAAAACGAGCACCAGACCTTGATATTTGCTCGCACTCGCCGAACGGTTGAGATGATCCTAACCTACTTGCGTGACAAGCTCCCAATTCAAGACAAAAACAAGGTGCGTGGTTACCGGAGTGGTTTTTTGAAAAAAGAACGACGCGAGATTGAAAGTGATTTCCGTAAAGGTGACTTAAAGGCAGTTGTTTCGACATCTGCCTTGGAATTGGGAATTGACATTGGTGATCTTGAATCTGTCATTCTCGTAGGTTATCCCGGCTCAATTGCAACCACAAAACAACGAGCAGGTAGAGCAGGACGGAAAAACCAAAGCGCAATGGCTATGCTTATTCCAACGCCTGACGCGCTTGACCAGTACCTTGCCAGGCATCCTGAATACATCATCGATCAAAACCCTGAAAACGCCCTCATTGACCCAGACAATCTATCAATCCTCACACAGCATGTTTTATGTGCCTCATTCGAGCTACCCTTTAGCGCTAATGAACCTTTTGGGCAGGTTGACCCTTATTTGTTACGCAGCATTTTAGCATTTTACAAAGAACAAGCCATCTTAAATCTCCAAAATGATAAATACTACTTTGTAAGTGATGACTACCCCTCTGCCAGTGTTTCATTGCGCTCTAGCACGCCAAAAGTGATCAGCCTCAAGCTTGGTACGGCACAAAACTATCAACTTATTGGCGAGATAGATGCCGCATCGGCTTCTTGGTTTGTGCATCCTGGAGCAATTTATCTGCATGATGCTGGCGTTTTTGAGGTCCAAGAGTTGGATATTGAAAAGGGTAATTGTTTTTTGGAATCAGTAAACAGTGAATATTACACAATCCCTAATTTAAGCACCAGCATCGAGGATTTTTCAGTCATTACGCAAGAACAACATCAAACTTATAGCAGTTCTTATGGTCATTTATCCCTAAAATTTGAACTTAACAGCTACAAAAAACTTCGCTGGCATACCAATGAAGTGCTTGGCATTGAACCGCTTAGCTTACCGCCCGGAGAATTGGAAACAGTGGGATTTTGGATGAGCCTGAAACAGTCCTTTATTGACCAATTGAAAGATGAAGGCAATTGGACTGCCACTCAAAACATCTATGGCGCTAATTGGAAAACAATTCGCGAAAAAATCATTCTACGGGACGCAAATCGATGTCGTGCTTGTGGGAAAACTTTTGAAAGTGGTCAATTACACGTGCACCACATTCAACCTTTCAAGTCCTTTGCTGATCCAGAGCTAGCGAACCGAGCTAGCAACCTGGTAAGTCTTTGCCCTGGATGTCATAGTTTAGCCGAAGTCAATGTGCGTATTCGCAGCGGGCTTGCTGCTGCCAGTAATGCCTTAAGAAACCTGGCGCCATTACTCATCATGTGTGATCAAGAAGACATTGGTTCGCTATCCGAAGCCAAATCCGTTTTGGCTGATGGTTTGCCCGCCATTCTTGTTTACGACGGCATGCCAGGCGGGCTTGGTCTTTCGCGCAAACTTTATGAGCATAAGGATTTTTGGATAGCAAGTGCCGCTGAAGCCATTGAAACCTGCCCTTGCTCTGATGGCTGTCCGGCTTGTGTTGGTCCAGTTGGTGAGTTGGGTTATGGGGGAAAATCTGAAGGAATAGCCCTTTTACGGGGTTTGAAATGAAAGATTGGCAGGATCTGAGCGAACAATTACGCAAACTGGGCGTAAAACTAGGCATGCCAAATGAACCGCATAAGCATACCAAAACGCATTATCCAATTGAAAAAGTTTTAAATTGTTCAGAAACGCACACGCTAGCAGGAACTATTCTTTCAGTCAAACAAACATTTGATTACAACTACGCGCAAGGTAACACTAAATTAGCGCCTGATACCTATTTTAATCGTTTGCTCCAATGGGCAAAAATACCTGACAAAGATCTGGTAAGCCTCAAAAATCTTGTTTTTTTGGATACAGAGACAACTGGTCTTTCCAGTGGCACTGGCACGATGGCATTCATGGTGGGTGTAGGCAAATTTATTGACCATCACTTTTTGTTAGAACAGTTTTTTCTGCGTAATCCAGCAGAAGAAGCCGCTTTTTTGCATGCCTTATCCCTGTTTTGTGCGGATATGAAGGCTGTGGTTACCTACAATGGCAAAGCATTTGATATTCCCATTTTGAACACGCGCCATATCTTACAGCGTATTCCTAGCCCTTTTGTGGATGTATATCACATCGATCTTTTAACGATTAGCCGACAGTTATGGCGTTTACGGTTGACTCAATGCAATCTCGCCAATATTGAGCGCAACATCCTGGAATTTCAGCGAAAAGGCGGTGAAGTCACCGGCTATTTAGCGCCTGAATTTTACAAAGACTACCTTCGCACCGGCGATGCGCGTCCCTTGGAAGGCGTTTTTTATCATAATCAGGAAGACGTTGTCAGCCTGTCAGCCCTTTTTAACAAAGTGGCTAGCCTTCTCGAAAACCCCAAATCAGATGACTTAAAACATTCAAACGACATGTTTTCTGCAGCCAGAGTGTTCAATCATTTAGAAGATTTCGAAACAGCCGATCTCCTCTATTCTCAGTCTTTGCAATCAGAAACCAGTCAGGAATTATTCATCAAATACCTGTTGGAACACGCTCAATTTCTTCGTCGAAACAAGGCTTATGATGACGCACTGAAGCTTTGGATTCGTGCGGCGGAATTAGATAATTTAGAAGCATTGATCCAGTTAGCAAAACATCATGAACATAAAAGCAAAGATTTCCAACAAGCACAATCAATAACCTTAAAGGCAATCAGCATTATGCAAGATGACTCCAGTTTTACTGATGCGCAATTGTTTGCTTTGTTTCATCGAAAAAAACGACTCGAAAGCAAAATCAATAAATCGAAAGAAATCAAATAGACCTGGAAAATCACTGAAAAAGCATCCTTTATCAGTTTATTACGGGCAAAAATGCTTTTTTTAAGACCGGATTCTAGAGCAAGCTTCCTAAGAAAGCTCATGTTGATACTGCTTGACACTTTATGGATAAACCCCTATAATTTGAACGTCCAAAATGGTTAGCGATAAATGGAAACGTTAAAAGCAATTTGCTATACCAAATCAAGTCAATTTATGAGAAAAACCATCTTAAAAAGAAAGGTGGCGTCTAAAAAACAAAGATATTATCAATATCCTTTAGCAACTTAGCTGGTAACTCCAGTCTAACTTTTTATCAATTATTGGTAGTATCCTCAAAACTCAGGAGGTGCAAGTAATATTACAAACAATCTTTTTCAGTTTTTACAAATTTAACAATAAAAATAATAAGGAAGGATGTGAAATGAGAAATACTACAATTACCAAACTGCTCTCCATAATCATTGTCATTGGCATGTTGCTAAGCGCTGTGCCAACGGCAGTTTTTGCGGGGAGCGCCGTTTCACAAGAGGTGCCTGTTCAATCGGAAACACCTCTTGCAGAGGTTAAATTGTCAGGCGTTATTCGCGATGGAGGCATCGACGCCGACAACAAACATGGCTACCCCTTGTACGCAAAGATCACTTTGACAAGTGCAAGTGGAGAAACCGTTCTTTACTCCGACCCGTTTACAGGTGCATATGAAGTTATGATTGAATCTGATGTTGAGTACACCCTAAAGGTACAGGCTCAATTACCAGGTTATCAAGAATATACTGAAACATTTACACCCACTGCTGCCGTCATTAAGAACATCGAACTGATGATTCTTGGCGCTTGTGTTGCTCCTGGTTACGCGCCTGATTTCCCTCATTTCTACACTTTTGAAGGAAATGATGGGGAATTTGTTAGCGGTGGCACAAACTCATCCTGGGCTTGGGGTGACATTACAAGTGGACCCAACGCTGCCCGTAGTGGAACAAAAGGCATTGCCACGAATCCCGCAGGTGACTACAACACCAGTGAATTAAGCTGGATGGAATCACCCGCTATCGATCTAAGCGCAGATTCAAGCCGAACACCTGTTATCCAATATTGGGACTGGCTCTATACAGAACACGCCAGCTATACGTGGGACGTTGCTTCGTTCCAGGTTTCTAAAGATGGCGGCGCCACTTGGGATACCAAATGGGGTCCATCGCCTCGTCAAGATGCCGGCAGTGAATATACCAAGCAACTCATCGTGTTAGATCCAAGCTATGCTGTTGCTAACTTTAAATTCCGCTTCCATTTCAAGTCTGACTACAGCGGAAACCGCGTTGGATGGTACATCGATGATATTGGTGTTGCTGCCATCCCTCTCCCTCCTCCTACTCTTGCTCAAGCTTTCAAGTTTGATACTGAAGATGAGCCAGTATGGACTGCCGATTCTATTATTGGTACTAATCAGTGGCAACAAGGTGCACCGACAAGTGGACCCAATGCTCCATATTCGTCCCCTAATGTTTGGGCTACAAATTTGGCAGGTGAATATACTCAATCTACCACCTCCTATATTACGTCACCGGCAATAGATCTTCATGAACATGCTGGCAAGAGTGTTTTGGTTCGTTGGTATGATTGGATGCAAATTGAAAGTGCCAGTTACGACTGGGATTACGGTAGCATCTGGGTGTCTGGTGACGGTACAACGTTTACTCAAATTGGTGAAAACCACAAACGCGTTGATACTGGTTCCACTAACTACACCATGAATGAGCTGATTATCCCAGAGCAATATACTACCGATACTTTCCACTTACGCTTCCAGTTTAGGGCGGACTCGTCCGGAAACCGCTTGGGTTGGTACATTGATGATGTGGATATTTTGATTTCCGAACCTCTTGGAAATATTGAAATTCCCTGCGGCAAAGTTCCTGGTGGTATAGTGGCTGGTTTTGTGTATGACCTCAACGAGGAAGATTCTGATGTTGTCATCCACGATGCCAAGGTTGCCACACCATTGGCTTTCGGAATGACCACACCTGCTCCACACGAAACTGCACCTGATGGTTTGTACTATTTCTTCCAAGAAATGGAAGCAGCTGAAGAAAACATCGAATTTACCGTGACCAAGGACAAATTCGGTACAGTGGTCGAAGAACGCACAATCACAGCCGATGCAGTCAACAAAGAAATCTTCCGCATTGGCTCTGGATGGATTGTTCCACTTCAAACATCATTTGAACGCTCAATTTACTTGCATGATGATGATGAATACGATACGCTTACACTCCACAACCGTGGTGCTGCCTATGGCAACTGGTCGCTAAGAGAAAGCGATATGGGCTTTGTTCCTCTCAGCATCCCCGCTTTTGAAGGTGAACTTGCTCCACAACCTGCTGAATCCTTGACGACTCTGGTCGATCGAAGCCCAAGAACTAACCAGGCAACTGCCGAACTTGGCGCTTTCCATAGCAAACCCATCAACCTCTTTGGCGGTTCTATGGCATATGCTAATGAAGTCCGATCGAATGATACGCTCTATCGTGTCCCAGATCTCGAAATTCCCGGTACCTGGGAACAAGTTGCACCAATGGCAGTAACATATTATGCTGGTGACTTCCTGCGCTCAGATTTCTCCAAGATCTATGCTGTCTCTGAGAATGATGATTTCGTCACCATTGACACCGAAACTGGCGCTGTTACACCTATTGGACCCTTGACCTTACCCTCTGGACTTTCAAGTGTTCAAGGTATCAGTGGTGGACCAGGATTCTTCTATGGGAGCTCTTCTAACTGCTCCAGTTACACAGCAATATTCACAATTACTCCAGAAGGCACGACCGAATTAGTCGCTAACACCCCAATTGCTTGTGGTATTGATATTGCTTACGCACCTGACAAAAACATGATCTTTGTTGTTGATATCGTTTCTGACCATCTCTACAGCTACGACCTTGCTACCAACGAAACAAAGGATGTTGGTTCCCTCGGTTTTGGCGCTGGTTATGCTCAGGGTATGGACTATGACGAAGCAAACAAGATCCTGTACTGGGCTGCCTACGGTAGCGGTGGTAATGGTCAACTTCGCGTGATTGATACAGAAACGGGTAACTCTGCCTTAGTTGGTCCCTTCCCTGGCGACAATGAAGTTGCATTCCTCGCAATCGCCGCTGGCGGAGCTGGTGGTGGTGGAGAAGTACCCTGGCTTGATGAAGATCCTATCGAAGGATTAATTGAAGCTGGCGAATATCAGGATATCCAATTGCACTTCACAGTTAAAGATATCGAACAACCTGGCGATTACTTTGCGGAACTACACTTCACGACCGACACCCCTAAAGAAATCCCACCCATTCCTGTAACCTTACATGTCTGGCGACCGTTCAACTACGGCAACCTTAAGGGTACAGTAACCGCGACCCAAAAATGCGACGTCGACCCCGCTCCGCTGGCTGAAGCAACAATTAACTTCTATCTTGATGGCGAACTGTCCAAGAGCACAGAAACCGATGAAAATGGTTATTACAACTATTCGGTCATCAAGGGCACCTATGACATCGAAGTCGTCAAAGAAGGTTATGTCACTACAAAGGTAGAAGGCGTTGTCTTGGGCAACAGTGAAGACATTGTTGTTGATCTCAGTGTTCGCCATGACAGCCCCTGTTTGGTAGTTGAACCTGAACTCCTTTACGCCCAGGTTTATCCTGATCAAAAAGCTGAAAAGCAACTTGTGTTCCGCAACACTGGTTCGCAAGATGCTGTGTTCGAAATTTCCGAAGTCCCAGGTGAAGGTCCTGTACCCTACGCCTTGGCTGATGTAGAACTTGTTCTGGATGATGGTAGCTATGA
>DHNY01000003.1:0-6495 GCA_002409625.1 Anaerolineaceae bacterium UBA5404
GTACCTGGATACACGAAGAGCATTGATCAGGCGACTGGTGTAATCACCAACACTAGAAACCTTGCATCACCAATTCTAGCGACCAAGGTATGGACGGATGGTCCAAGTGAGCGTCCGACGGTCTGGTTCCAACTGTGGCGTCAGATTGAGGGTGGCACACTTGAAGTAGTTCCTGGTGCTGAGATCAAGGAATTGGTCGATGGTACATTGACAGTGACCTGGACTGGATTGGCTGAGACGGACATCAACGGCAATGCCTACATCTTCCGTGTGAAAGAGGTGGATGCCGATGGAAACGACTTTACGCCTGCGAACTACGAAAAGACCGAAAGTGGCTTGACGGTCACGAACAGCTACAAGATTCCGGAAGATGGCAAATTAGACTTCACCAAGATCTGGGAAGGTGACCCAACTGTCACCCGACCGACCCTGGTATTGACATTGTGGCGCAAGACGGACACCGGAACAGACGAAGCCGTTCCAGGTGCTGAGACAAAAGAGGTTGATGGCACAATAACCACCGCCAGCTGGACCGGTTTAGAAGAAACCGATATCGATGGTAATGCCTATACCTTCTATGTCAAAGAAGCCTTCAAAGTTGATAAACCGAGCAACGCGAACTGGAATCTGGGAGAGTACAACTTTGAGGACAACTCGATAACCAACACAGTTGTCACAGGTGACGACAAAGCAGGCTCGTTGCAAATCGAGAAAGTATTGGTAAACGAATTACCGCCTGCGCCGATTGGAATAAACGCACCCTTGGAATTCACTGTTGTCGTAACAGACGAATACGGAAACGAGACGAGCAGGACGATCAAAGCTGGCGAGACCATTACCATTGAAGATCTGTACTATGGCGAGTATACGATTGAAGAAACCGTAACACATGGCTATATACCGACATATGAACCTGAAAGTGTGACGGTAGAAAAAGATCAAACAGAAGCGCCGAAATTTGTTGTAACCAACAGCAGAGCTGGTGGAGATGACGATCCGAACGCGATTGACGTAACGGTTACCAAGGTTTGGAAGGATGGTCCAAAACCAGATACCGTAATAGAACTGTGGCGAAAAGGCGTGGAAGTAGATGGAACGACTATCATCGACGAAAAAGTTGGAGAGTTCACGGCAACAAAGACTGTGTTGAGTCATATATTTGAAGGACTGGCGAAGCACGATCCAAGCGGCAGAGAATTTGAATATTATGCTAAAGAGCCGACGGTACCAGACAACTACACTGCATTAGTAGAAGGTTTAACGGTAACCAACACCTACGTTATCACCAAGATTGACGTTACTGCGACCAAGGTTTGGAAGGGTGGACCTGCCGACAAGCCAACCATTCGTTTGCAGCTCTATCGCAACGGTGCGGCTTATGGCAACCCAGTTGATTTGGTGCATCCCAACACGACTTACACCTGGAAAGACTTGGACAAAACGGATAGCTTCGGCCAGGCTTACACCTACACGGTTGATGAAGTGGCTGTCCCAGCTAACTACTCGAAGAGTGTGGTTGGTCTGACGATCACGAACACCTATATTGGTGTGAAACCACCAGAGGTACCTTACACTGGCGATGCGAGCAACGCCCTGCTTTACGGTGTGCTGGCACTCAGTTCCTTGGCAGGCTTTGGCGCTGTAACTGTCGCAAAGCGACGCAAGAAGAAATAAGGTTATTTGAATGTAAAGCTGGGGCATTTGCCCCAGCTTTATGCTTTAAGATAGAATTCTTTTTGTAGAAGACCGTTATTAGAAAAGTGAATTTTCCATGAAAAATGAAACAAAAGATACCAAGCTAGAAAACGAAAACGAAGCATTACCAGAAGCTAAACCAAAAGCGAAACGCAACCACTTTTTAACCATTATTGCTTTTACATTATTGGCTAGTTTTATTGTGTTTGGATCCCTTTTCTTTAAAGAAACAATTCCTTATTGGAAGGGTAACAAAGCATACGCAGATATGAACAAAATGGCTGTTGTGGTGAAAGATGTTGAGCAAGTATCCATTACAGCAATTGCAGAAAACTATATGCAGACACAAGTTTCTATTCCGGTTCAAACAAACGCGCCAGGAATGCCAAAAACGACCCCAACGCCGGTACCAACCTTAACCGCAGATCAGCTGGACCTTTTGCGCGTCCAACAACTCATCGAGATCGATTTTGATTACCTCAAGGGCGTGAATCCAGACATTGTGGGCTGGATTTTTATGGAACGTGAAAACATCAACTATCCTATTGTGCTTGGACCAGATAATTACTTTTATCTAACCCGTCTGCCCGATAAAACCCCAAATCGTCTGGGTTCGATTTTTATGGAATATAAGAACAAGCCTGATTTTAGTGATGATACAACCGTGCTTTTTGGTCATAATATGTTGGATGATTCCATGTTCGCGCCTTTAGAGTATTACCGGGAACAATGGTATTACGATGAACATCCATCTTTGTACATTTTTACGCCGGATGACACTTTTCGCCTGGACGTATTTGCTGGTTATGTCGTAGAAGCCCACGATATTGATTCTTTGCATCAAACCATGAACAGCATAGAAGAAAAACGGGAATTTGTGGCAAATTCGATTATGCGCTCAACATTCGAGAGTAATGTGCGAATCAATGACGATGACCGGTTTGTTAGCCTATTTACTTGCGCTTATGATTATTCAGACGCGCGCTACGTGGTTCAAGCCAAATTGGTTAAGCTAACACCTTAATTAAAACAATATGTTACAAAAAGGAAAGACTGATGAAAAATCAGTCTTTTTTCATGCCCGCTGCAAAATGTGAGAAGCCCATTTTTTCATAAAATGGAATGAGATGCTCCTCGCAAAAGAATTGAGGCTTTAAACCTTCATCCTCACAGGCTTTTATGACCATTTGAGTCAACTTTGTGCCAATGCCCTGGTGGCGATAGTCATGAAGCACGCCTAATCCACAGAGGTAGGTGTTTAGATAGCCATCAGAGACTACTCTTGCCATGCCTATCAAGGTTTCTCCGTGCCAAGCACAAATCAAATACCAGCTACCTTGCATCGCTTTAAAAAGTTGCTCAGGTGTCTTTCCGAGCTCGGGTTCCCATCCTAATGCAAGATAAAACTGATAGATTTGCGTTGATTCCGGCAAATTGTTGTTATAAACAATTATTGCTTCCACAAGGTTTACGGTTGTCTTTAGCTTTTAAGCTGTTCATCCAGCCAATCGAGTCTTTCAGAAATAAATATCGCTTTATCTGGCTCATTATGGGTTTCGTGGTATGCCCCTTCGATCATTTTGAACCTTATTGGCGCATCCACTTTGACTTTGCCCATAAAAGTTTTTGATCCATTGTAAGGACAAATAGCATCAGCATCACCATGGGCAAGGTAAAGGGGAAGTTGCCATTCATCGGCATGTTCCAAGATATATTCCGCGCCATCAATCAGGAAACCGCCCAAGGCAACACTTACCTGATCGTGTACCAAGGGGTCATTAACATAGGCTTTTACGATCTCTGGATCACGCGAAAGGTCATTGGTGCTTAATTGGCTGGGCACGGTGAGATTGGGCAAAAGTTTCTTCAACATGCCAACCAAAAAACGTTGCGATTTGCTCGTAGTAGCGGTGTCAAGAGGTGGGCTGGTGGCAATAACACCGGCGATGTCTGGTTTCGCTGTTAAAGAGTAATAAAGCACTTCAAGCGCGCCAAGGCTGTGTCCATAGAGGAAAACTGGTTTATCTGGGGTAAGCGACTGCGCGTAGCCAAGCATTTCATCTAAGTCAGCCATAAAGCGTTTAGGACTTACAATAACACCTCGCTTTCCCTCGGTTTGACCATGCCCGCGTTGATCAAAACCGATTAAGCAATAGTCCCGGGCAAGTGCCGTGGCAGCCAGGTGTTCATAGCGTTCGATATGTTCGCCCAAGCCATGCACTAGCAGAATGCAAGCTTTCGCGTTTTCCGGTTTGCCCCATATTTTGGTGAAAAGTTTTTGCCCGTCTGATGCGGTATAAGTGCGGGTTTCTGCGTTTGTTTGGGTCATCATTCCTCCTGTTGGGTTGGTGCCAAAATGCTCGTTAAATAGCTGATAATGGTTTTATAGTAATCGACAATGTTTTCGACTTGCCTAAAGCCATGCCCCTCACCTTCGTAGACACGGTATAAGTGGGGCACGTTATTGGCTTGAAGTTGTTCCACCAGGCTATCGCTTTGGCTTTGCGGGACAACCGGGTCAACTGAGCCTTGGAAGATAAGTAGCGCATCCTTGATCTGATTCGCATGGAAGATTGGTGAACGCGCTTGCCATTGGTCATGATGTTCGGGGAGACTGCCTAAAAGGCTGGTGTTGTAATGAGACTCAAATTTATGAGTGTCTTCCTCTAGCATGAAAAGGTTCGAAACACCATAGCGACTGATTCCCAGTTTGAAAAAGCCGGGATGATGGATAAGCGCGTTAAGCACGGTAAAGCCACCCGCGCTGCCACCCATAATGACCAAACGCTCAGGATCAGCCATACCTGCATGCACAAGGGCTTGGGTACCTTCAAGGCAGTCTTGCAGGTCAACTATGCCCCAATTTCCTCGCAAGGCATCCCGGTAACTTTTGCCATAACCGGTGCTACCGCGGTAATTTACCCTGAAAACGGCGTATCCGCGACTGGTAAAAAAGGCGTTAGTCATGTCAAAAGAGTCATATTCTGTCGCGGTGGGGCCGCCGTGTACCATCGTGATAACCGGTGGCGCGCCATGGGCTGTGAAGTTGGGGTTGGTGGGTGGGTAATAGAGCCCATGCACATTGGCGCCATCAGAACCTTGCCATGAAAAAGCCATAGGTTTTGGGAACCATTCTTTGGGCAATTCCTCGCTTTGACTTTGCCTGATGGTTTTCAGCCCTTCATCATCCTGGGTTAGGATTTGGGCAGCTTGATAATACGATTCACCAATAAAAGCTATTTTGTTTTTGTTGGATATGGCAATTTGATCCAAGTGGGTAAAATCACCCAACTGGACGGTTTCCAGCTTGTTTTCTGGCTTATTGAGGTTGAGTAGGTCGAGTTTTTTCAGGCTCAATTTTCCCATTTCATTTTCAATAAAGTAAATGGCTAAGCTGTCTGGCGCCCATGCCAGGGTGTGTTGACCGGCAATCCAGGCAGGCTGGATGAGGCTTTTTTGGCTGATTAAGGTGACTTTTTTGCCTGATTTGATGTCCAGCAGGATTAAGTCGTCCAATTCATCTGTGTTTGCTAACCAAGCGAGATAGTTGCCACAAGGTGAAAAGGTGGCTTGGTAGCAGGCATATTTTCCAAAACCATCCACGGTTTGGATGTCGTTGAGCGTTAAAGTTTTTGGGTCGAGCCTGGCGAGCTTTAGGCTTGTGCCGTCCCAGGGCATATTGGGATGATTCCACTCGATCCAAGCCAGATGTCTGTCATCCAGGCTGAGCGTTGGGTTGAGGTAAAAATCGGCGCCTTGCTCGAGGATAACCGGCCAGCTATGCCCATCCACTTTTGTTGCTGCCAAGAAGTCTTTGCCGTCATAACTATGCGCGTAGACAACAAAAGATTTGTTGTGCGAAAGAACAGGGCATGCACTTGCGCCAAAGCCGGGTGTAAGTGGAAATGCGGGTTCGTCGTCATAGCTTTTGAGGTAGAGGCGACCGTTTTTATCGGAAAATACCACAAGGTCTTCCGCGGCAAAAAACTCTCCGCCACCATAAGCGATGCCACCGCCGGGTTTGTTGGTTTCAGTAGTCAGTGGGTAAGCTGTTTTGTTTGGAAGCTTTGCATAAAGCGTGGTTTGTCCGCCAAAAGATTGAGACCATACCAAGGTTTCGCCACCACGTGCCCATTGCACATCGTTTAAGCGCACTGCGCCACTCAGCATTTCTGGGGTGATTGGCGATTGCCACAAGCCATATTCTTTTTGGGTTTTTTCTGTCATATGAAACCTCGATTTTGTTTGCCTTAATGATATCAGTAAAGGAAGCCGATGGAGGAAAGAGCTTCGGATGAAAATAGTGCTTGACTGGTGGTTTAAACCCGGGAAGAATTTAGAATTGAGCTGCAAAAAGAGGACATTTTAGTTGACGAAAAGGAGGGATAGGTGATAGAATAGCAATTCGTCCGAGATGGGCGCGTAGCTCAATGGTAGAGCAGCGGCCTTTTAAGCCGTTGGTTCAGAGTTCGATCCTCTGCGCGCTCACTTTTTCTTTTAAGTGGACCGGTGGGGACACCGGTCCGAGCAGGGTGGGTTGCGCGCTCACTCTTTCTTTTTTAAGTTGACCGGTGGGGACACCGGTCCGAGCAGGGTGGGCGTGCGCTCACTTTTTCTTTTAAGTGGACCGGTGGGGACACCGGTCCGAGCAGGGTGAATTGCGCGCTCACTTTTTCTTTTAAGTGGACCGCTGGGGACACCGGTCCGAGCAAGGTGGGTTGCGCGCTCACTTTTTCTTTTAAGCAGACCGCTGGGGACACCGGTCCGAGCAAGGTGAGTTGCGCGCTCACTTTTTCTTTT